>NZ_JPOO01000001.1:0-600000 GCF_000733925.1 Arenibacter algicola | reverse complement strand
TTCCAAAAAAGTATTGCATCCCGATATAATCGCAGTATCGTAACCAAAAAGGAAACCTCCAATGGTTGAAACAAAGCTTATTCCCAACAAATAGTTGGATTTTTTAGTTTTCATAAATTATTTTTCTATTAATGCATCCCTATTTTGGCACGGCTACATAATTCCGAATTTATTAAAAGCATCAACAGTGGTCATTCCTTTTTCCAAGGCCATTTTAACCATCTGTTCCCCTCGGGCTTTTTCAATAGCGCCCATGAATGCTTTGATTTCAACTTCTTTGGGTACTATCAGCACCCCATCTCTGTCCCCATAAATTATATCTCCAGGATTTATTCTCGTTCCTTTAATTTCAATGGGAACACGATAATCGATCACCTTGCCTCGCGGTCCCTGATCTTGAGCATAACCACCAAAAGAAAATGTGGGAAAATTTAAATTAAGTACTTCGTTAGTATCCCTAGAGTAGCCATCCATTACTGCTCCTGCAGCCTTAAGTTTCATTGCCCTGGTACTCATCAAGCCTCCCCAAAGGGCATACCTTGGTGATGAACCGGTACAGATATACACCTCATTTTTTTTAAGGTCGTCCAAGGCTTCGAACATGATTCCGAAGGGCTTTTTCATCAGTGGATTATTGGTGTGTTCCACTGTTTCCTCAAAAACATCGGCTTCCAATACTGGCATTGCTCTCCCAATTAGTACAAAATCAGGGTTTAGAGGTTTAATTTTGGGAGGCAAAAATTGATGCTGGTATCCTAGGGTATCCAAAATATCTCCTACCAGGGCAACAAATAGTTCTTCTTTGGCTATTTTAAACAGCTCGTCATCATTTTTCCATAAGGGTGCAATTGTTTCCATGCTTAACTTTTAAATTCTTTGTTTATATTTTTTTTTAACCTCTCAATTTCCCCAGTGGTCAAGGGTATTCTCCTACCACCTTCAGAGTGTGTGTTGGGCCTTTCAACACCAATAACTTGGCACCCCTTTTCCATTATAAGATTATAGCCCACATTTTCAGGGATGACATACGAAGTTCCCCTTACCATGGCGATTGCTTCTAAAGAAGGCTCGCTTTCACATGGCTTTTGAATAATCAACACTGCTCTTCCAGTCAATAAAGAGAGGGCCAGGCTATTGTTGTCATTGATGATGAGGGAGTCTAATCTATCCACCTCATTATATTGGGAATAATTCGCTATGCACACCTGCCAACTATCCTTTATCAAGACAGGGTGGAATCCTGCTTTTACATTAGAAATCTTTTCAATAAGCCCCATAATGATTATTATTTGGAAAAAATTAGTTTGTATGTATCTATGGCATTATGTCCTATATTGACCTTAAAATCTTTACCTGAAGAAGGCAATTTACTTTCCTCCTCTTCTATTAAATTGGTTTTGATCAACTGCTCAAAAGGCATCGCCAGTTCTATCTTAGATTCTTTATCTTTCCCTTCCATTTCTACCAACCTCATGATTACATCATTGTTTTTCTCACTCTTTTTAATAGTGCTGATACGAACCATTGGGTCCGAAACATTGAAAAAACTCATTTCTTGAGCCAGATCTCCTTTGGTGTTGGATTTAGGCTTCAATACCGTTCTTAAGGGGTGGTTAGAAGCTGTTCCAAACTGGAAAGAGGTACTTTCATCTTTCTTATGAGATGCCAAAGAAAACTTAAAATGATGGTCACCAGTCTGATGATACCAGTTGCCCTCACCATGACAACTTTTATGTGAAGCCATCAAAATCCCTTGTAGAACGGTATAATCCACTGCTTCTCTTGTAGGGTCTATCCAATCGGCCAAAGCTACATCGGTAGCCATGGTTACGGCAAAATCTTCATTCTCGGCCGCGATAAAGTTCATCACTTCACGTGGGTGTATTGTTACGGGCTTTTGATCGTAGGTTCCGCCCCATGCCCAACCTCCCGGGGCATTCTTCATCTCGGTTTTCCCTACTTCAGCTATTGCTAAAGGCACCTCATATTTAATCTTGGAATTTTCCATATTAAGGGGCACTGCAAACCTAAACTCCCTATTGTGTGTGCCATCCCAGTTCAGGAAGTCTATAAAAAAGTCTATTTTTTTCTCCTGATGGAATACCCGAATTCTTTGGGCTACAGTAGATATGTGCTTAAACTTTGCCTTATTTTCATATTCAGTGTACACTGCACCATCTGCCACTATTTCCCAATTACCAATATGGTTGCTCATCTTGTCATAATCTTCCATATTGGGTTCGGTCATTTGAGTAAATTCCCCGGCACCGTTGCCATTATAACCCATAGATAAAATATCACCACCTGAAAAACGTGTGGTATTCATGATTTCAGCTCCCAAATTATGATCAAACAAATAACTAATTCCCCCTTTGCCAAGGTGCATGGTATAATAGTCGTTCGTCAAAGAATTAGGTGCAACCGCTTTAATTACCTTAGAACTTTTTCTGCCCTTTCTTAAATAAAACGTTTTATATCCAAGTGAAGGAATATCCGCTGCGTAGAACTGTATTTCGTTACTATTCCCAGTACTTGTTTGCGAAGGGACCACATTACCCTTATCATCTATAACATAATATGCAGTTGCGTTGTCTATTTTTACTGAAGCCAATCCACTTCGATTCCAAGAAAGATCGTTATACACCACGATCCCATTGGATTTTTCTGTTTTGATTTTTTCAGAAATGGAATTTAGGGATGCTTGTAACAGTTTATCCGCCTCATCGGCCGCAAACTCCAATTTTTCCTTAAAAATACTATCGGTAATGTGACCGTTTTTTCCTCCCCATCCGTGGTCTGGATAAATAGATTCTTCAAACGCTTTTGATAGTCGTTGTGTTGGATATTGATCAAAACTTTTGTTTAGCAACGCATCCACAGTGCCAAAAATTTCCGCTGAAGGTAGAATCCTACCCGCCTTTCTAGAAGCTGTTATAGCCTTGTGATGCCCTGGGCCGTGTATATATGCCCAAATATTGGGGCGATCTCCCTCTAGGTTCTCAAACTTGGCTCCCGGTTGTTTAATTTCTGAAAGGAAGCTGGTTACCGTAGAATGTCTTAAACTAGGTATATTGGCCCCTGTCTTGGCTACAATTTCATTCCATTCCTTCACTACATGTCCGTAATCTACAGGCCCAGAAGCGTCGTTGCTTAATACTATTGCAAAATGCGGGGGCAAATTGTGTTTCTTATAATAATCGCTCCACATTTTAACCCTATTTTGGATTTTGTGCAGGGCCTCGATAGCATCTTCCTCAAAAAGCTTATAAAACATGGCGGCCCAACCATAATTCCCTGGGGTGTAGGTAAGTACTGAAGAACCATCCGGTGAATGCCAATCATAAAAACCTTCCCTCATTCTGGACACGAAAAGGTTATCTACACCAGATTTCGCCAAAATTTGGGGAAACTGAAGGGTCCTTCCTGGTACGTCTGTATTAAAGGCGGTTTCTTCCTCGACACCATCAAAATTCTCTTTGATCCAGAGCTTACCGAAATACATTTCCCTAATGAGTTGTTCACCCATCTGCATACCTTCATATGGCTGGTTGTATGTTGCTCCCCAGGTAAACCTGCCTTCCTTATAACGGTCTATTACCTCATTCTTTCTTTCTGGATGTGCTTCAACAAATTCCTTTAAATTCAAGGCTTGTTCCATTCCAAAATAGTAATCCTTGTCAGATTTCATTATGTCCAAGGCAGGGGCAATTATCTCGTTAACCCTTTCATGCATACAATATTCCGGGGTATCCATCCAGGCTATATCCTGATGGGAAGATGAAATTATATGGAAAGTACCTTCCTTGAAATAACCCCAGTCCGAGGTAACTAAAGGGGTAAAGAGTTGTTCCTGGTTCAATTTCCTATTTCTGGCCGTGATTTCTATCATTTCCGGCTCCCCGATTACAGGTAGCCAAACCCATGCCTTTCCATCCTTCTGTTCAACTTTCAGAGTCCTTCCGCTTTCAAAAACTATAGTCTTATAGGAATTGGAGTTCTCACCGGAAAGATATGCTTTGGCCATCAGATTGTTATCTAAGGCCACATACTCATATGGCTTTACATATTGGATTGCCAAGGTTCGTTGTCCTTGGGCCATAAGTACAAAGGAAGACCCAGTGAACAAACAAAAAACAAATAATACTAAATACTTTCTCATAACATAATAATTCATTAAAAATAGATCCAACATGAAATAATAAATAGGGGTTGCGCATCAGAATATAACTTCCCAGGCAACCCCAAAATCTAGTTATTCTGCTAGTAAAGGGTTTATTTGAACTTCCCTTAATGGTATAGCAAATGGTAAATAGTCCGCCTTTACAATTGCTCCACTAGGTAATTCGAAACCAACAATTGGTACAAAGTCATTCTGTTTTGCATCGAAAATCTGTTGGGTCCGAATTATATCGAAGTAGGTTTTATTTTCAGCACCCAATTCCCAATATCTTTGTTTCCACACCTCTTTCCTAAAATCTTCTTGACTTAATCCCGAAATTGTAGACAACCCGGCTCTTACCCTTATATCATTCACGGCTTGGTAAGAGGTAGAATTTGGCGATCCATCAGTTTCATTTTGTGCCTCGGCATAGGTTAACAAAAGATCGGCATATCGTAGCATAGGAAAATTTTTCCCACTTCCTGGATTAGTATCCAATATATCTTTGTCAAAAAATTTATATACAGCCCAGGGAAAATTGTAAGTTTGACCATTGGTTGTAAAACTATTGTAAAAGAATCCCATATTATTTCTACCCCTTAAATCAGCGGGATCAAAGCTGTCCAAATAATCGGAATCAGGATAAAAACCTCCAAATTGCAAGAATCCAGTATTAGTAAAAACTACTTCTTTGGGCAGAAAATAAGTGTTTAAACTTGATGGAAAATCTGGATAATTATAATTCAGATCCCAAATGTGTTCCTCAGTATTATCATAGGCTGAGTTGTTCAATTTATCAAACCAAGTTAAACTAGCATCACTTTGGAACAGTGAAAAGGAATTACTATTTATGACAGCCAAAGCTTCCTCTTTTGCAAGTGCCATTGCTGATCCATCATTTATTGGGTGGCCTGCCATGCTTAAATATACTTTGGCCAGCAAGGTTTGGGCAGCACCAGCCGATACTCTTCCATTGCCTTCCGGTGTGGCATACTTTATATTGCCTTTTGCATATATTAAATCCGGCACAATTGCAGTGTCATAAATTTCATTAATGGATGTTTTTGGAAGCAATCCATCGCTACCAGGTGCTGTAGTAGGGGCAAGTTTCAATGGAACATCCCCAAAAATATTTACCAGGTAGTAGTAGTAATATGCCCTTAAAAATCTGGCTTCGCCCAATAAGCTATTTTTATCCGCTTCATTTAAAAAATCAACATTCGGAATACTATTAATGACTAAATTCGCGGATTCGATACCTTTATAACAATTCTCCCAAAAATTGAGGGTATAGGAACTCCCAGATGAATTTGTAAGATCATAATAAAATCCTGTTTCAGGCCATTGTGATACATTGTTCCACTGGCCTGTAATCATTTCCAACATAGCCATTGGCATATCATCATAACCGCTTTTATTATATGGGCTATAAAGAAATGCATAAATCGCATTAATTGCAGAATTTAGGTCTGCTTCCGTCTTATAGAAATTTTCATTGGTTTGAAAACTGCGCACATCTTCTTCAAGAAACTCTTCGCAGGATGAAAAACCAATTATCACAAACAAAATAATTATATACTTTTTCATTTCAATTTGTATTTAAAAGTTAAGGTTAATACCAAATGTGTAGGTGCGAGGTCTTGGGGTACCATAAAAAGTTTGCCCTTGTTGCGCATACCCTCCACCAAAAGATGAAGCTTCAGGATCAAAATCACGATTATGTGCAATCAAGAAAAAGTTATCTAGATTGAAATAAAGTTTCGCGGTCCTTAATCCCAATTTATCTGAAACATCTGAAGGTAGACTATAACTTAAGTTTAGGCTTCTACCCCTAACAAAAGAACCATCTTCCATCCAATGGCTGTCTGCAAAACTACCAAAATCTGTATTCCAAGGATCTGATCCCATCCGCAATGCTGGCACCATAGTATTTTGATTATCCGGTGTCCAGGCATCTTTTAATACAGTGGCATATCCACTAGCATACCAGGTTCTATCTTCTACCGTAAGCGCGGCAACATTTTCTATTTTATTCCCTTGCCTAATCTGGATATCAACACTCATGTCCCAATTTTTATATCTAACAGAGGTCGAAAGTGTCATATCATAATCACCGAAGGGACTTCCTAGAAATTTCATATCGGCATCGTCGAATTGACCATCATTGTTTACATCATGTCGCTTAATATCCCCTGGTTTCTTACCATATCTGGCAGCTTCTGATGCTTCATCAGTTCCCCAAGTACCCAATCTTTCAACACCAATAAAGGAACCCATTGGTTTTCCTACTCTTAGTATTGTTGCTGCACCTAAAAACCCTGAAGAAATCACATCTGCATCTGTATCTCCCAAGGCAAGGACTTTATTTTCGTTTTTTGAAAACACAGCACTCATGTTCCAATTAATATCATTTTTTCTTATAATATCACCCGAAAGTGCCAATTCAATCCCTTTATTTTCAACACTGCCTATATTTGTTGTTACGGAAGAAAACCCAGATACAAGTGATACAGGTACATTGAACAAGAGATCCGTCGTTTTCTTATTATACCAATCAGCAGTCAACGATATACGATCGTTGTACAGTCTTATATCGGCTCCAATATTTAGTTGCGCTGTTTTCTCCCATCTTAAATCTTCATTTGGGGGGCCACCAATACCTGAACCTTTTATTACTTGATTATTAAGATTTATTGTATAATTTCCGACTGTTCCCAAAGAAGAATATGGACTTGGGGAGTTACCGGTCAAACCATAACTACCTCTTAGCTTAAAAAATGAGAATACCTTGGATAAAGTATTGCTATTAACAAAGGCATTTTCGTTAGAAAGTATCCAACCTACGGCCCCTGATGGGAATAAGGCATATTTATTATCAGCACCAAATACGGATGATCCATCATAACGTGAACTGGCAGTAATTAGATATTTATCATCGAATACATAATTTAACCGTCCAAAATAAGAATTTGTAGAGGTTGCGTTAAATCCTGAACTTGCACTGGATGGTTGCGAACCAACTCCGAGGTTATTGTATTTATAAAAATCTGTTGTGTATCCTGATGTTGATGCTCCCAACGAATTACTATAGGTTGATGACCATTGTGCTCCGATCATTCCATTAATACTGTGTTTGTCATTAATAATAGTGTTATACGCAAAGAAATTGTCGGAGGTCCATATTGAAGTACGTCCTGCATTACCACTAGCACTACCTAAACCGTTTCCATCGATATTGGTAAAAGTATTCCAATTGTAACCTAAGTTGTAAATTGCCTCATTGGTATAAATTGATTTAAATTCCAATCCCTCAAAAAGATTGAGATTTGCGAATCCTGTAAAACGCAAATTGGAAGATTTTACAGGCGAGCTACCTAATGAATTATTGGACTGTGCCACTGGGTTATTTCCTTGAGAATAATATTGTTGTGGAACTCCAGTGGTGCTATAGCCCCAATCTCTAAAAGTAGCAAACCTTCCATCTGGAAATTGTACTGGTAATATAGGGGGAGTTTCTATCAAAGTCCTCGCTAAGTTCAAACCACCGGTGCCAGAATTACTGCGAATTTGTTGGTTTATAGACCATCCATTAAGTTCACCCCCAACAGTCAGCCAGTCGCTTAGTTTATATTCGGTGTTAATTCGATAGGTTGCCTTTTTTTGAAAATCCATTTGAAAAAGACCTCTTTCATCATTCAATCCCAGAAATATTCCGGTTTGTGATTTATCAGTGCCATGAGTAATTGATAGGTGATGATGAGTAGAGTATGCTGTTCCTACAGCTTCATCTTGCCAATCTGTATCGTAGATCGGATTATTGTTAGCATCGAACAACAATGGATAATCAGAATGTAACCTTGGTTTGATAGTTGTTTCATATGGCCCCCTAGCTGGATCATATTCCCACATTCTTTTAAATAATTCCATATATCCTTCGGCATCAAGCATTTCAATTCTTCGAGCTTGTACACCAACACTTATATTTCCATCATAAGTTACATTCAATCCACCTCTCTTCGCTTTTTTGGTAGTGAATAATATTACACCATTACTTCCTCTAGCACCATATATAGCTGTAGCTGAAGCATCTTTAAGAACTGAAACAGATTCGAAATCTGAAGGATGATAACCAGAAATATTCGAGGTTATAACGCCATCAACTAGAATTAGTGGTGTATTTGAACCATTAATTGAGGAGAAACCTCTAATGTTAAAACTAAGATCTCCCCCAGGCGAACCGTTATTATTATATATGTTTAGACCAGGAACCTTGGCTTGCAGAGCCTGTAGTGGATTGGCAACAACTCGCGACTCCAGTTCTTTTGTCGAAACAGTTGCTATGGCACTAGTAAGATCCGATCGCTTTACACTTCCATAACCTACTACTACTACTTCATCTAAGCTATCGGCACTTTCTACTAGAACTATATCAAAATTCCTTTTACCATTAACCATCATTTCTTGATTGGCATATCCCAAGTAGGAAACAATTAAAATGGCATTGTCATTGGCCACAGACAAGCTAAAATTTCCATCAAAATCGGCCTGTGTCCCGTTTACTGTACCTTTTTCAACAATACTAGCGCCTGGTAAGGCTATCCCATTATTATCTTTTATTGTACCTGTTAATTTAATTTCTTGGTAATTATCCGTGTCAATCGATTTGCCTTTTAAATCCAAATCAACAAACGCTTCAGGTGGCGTAGCGGTCAATTTTTCAGCTTTTGCATTTTGGATAGCACATATAAATGCCAAGGCAAAGAGCATACAAGTTCCCTTCGAAAGGGTTTGAAACATTTTTCTCATAATTCACATTTTGGTTTTGATTATTGATTAAACTCCATTTTTACCCGACCGGTTTCAGGCCCTATTATACTGTTTTCAATTTCCGGAAGTGTGCACGATTCTTGATTTTTTTATTTCATATAAATTAGATTGAAGTTAAACTAAATCGGTTTAGTTATGTGGGTTCAAAAAATGATTAGTTAATTTCTAGTATTAAAACGTCCCACATGATTTTCTTATTTCCAATTTGGAATCTAGTATTCTAGTATTGTCTATATTCTCTTTCATTCCCTCAATTTCATTTATTAATATCTCCACTGCAATGTTACTAATATCCTTTACTGGTTGAATAACCGAAGTAATAGGTGGATCGACTAAATCAAAGGCGCTTAATTCATCAAAACTAACAATGGCTACTTCCTGAGGTACTTTTACATTGAACCTTTTAAGCTCTCGTAAACCAACAGATGTTAGGTAGTGTGTTGAAAACACAATTGAATCTACTGAATTGGGAAACTTTATTAGCTCACTTACTGCCAATTTTATTTCATCCTCATAATTTTCAGGACTTAACTCCTTTATAAGTTCCTTTTTAAATTCTATATCAAAGTCTTTCAACGCATTTTCATACCCCAACATCCTTTGCCTTATTGCCTCCAAACCTGGCTTTAGGGTAATAAACCCAATTTTTCGCCTCCCCAATTTCAATAAATGTTCTGTGACAGTTTTTGATCCATTATAATTGTCTACAATTACATAATTAGTCTCACTTTCAGGATAATGCCTATCAATCAATACGAAAGGAAATTTATCTTCCTTCAATGACTCAATTTCTTTTAGATTCTGCTGCGTTGAGGCTATAATTAATCCTTCAACCTGTCGGTTGAGCATTGACCGAATCAATTCTGACTCTTTCTTTGGATCCTCACTTGAGCTACTAAAAAGAACGGTATACCCAAGACTCTTCGCCTTTAACTCCACATAACCGGCTATTTTAGAATAAAAGGAATCCGAAATATTAGGAATAATCAACCCGATAGTTTCACTTTTCCCTCTACTTAAACCACGTGCGAGTTGGTTTGGCACATAATTGTGCTTCTTGGCATAATCGATAATTTTTTTCTGAGTTTCCTGACTGATTTTGTTTTCATCCCCTTTGTTATTCAATACCAATGATACTGCCGTTTTGGAAACGTTCAGTTTTTTTGCAATATCCTTTAAGAAAACCTTCTTCATATCGAACAATACCTAAAGCGGTTTAGTTATTACCGCTAAACCATATATTTTAACCAACTCTATTTAACCGTTACAAGCCACTCTTGCTACGCTTTTAATTAATCCCAACAACTAAATCCTAATCGATACTAATTAACTAAAGCGGTTTAGGAATTTCAATATTACATATTTATTTTTACAAAATAAAATTTTTATGGGATTTATTTTGTGATATCAACAATTTTTACGCTCCTAACTCCTAAATTGACACTGAATAACTTATAATATTATCAATTTCTTCATCACACACCAGAGTTTCACATTGGAAATGTAAATACTATTAACATAGCATTAATCCATTTTCAAGGATCAAGTACGATTTCTGGGTATTTGGATATTTATGCAAATAACTGAGTTAATCTAAACAGAAAGAATTCTGTGTTTCTAACCCCTCTGAACTGTGCCCTGAATGCCTTTATTTTAGCGTTGAAGGATTCAGCGGATGCATTTGTACTTCTATTTATAAAATAGTTCAGGATCGATCTATAGTTGAGCGATATCGTGTTTGCAATAGTGTTGAAGGCTCTAAAGCCCGTGTTCTCTACGTCTTTGTACCAATGTGCCAACTTGGTATATGCCGTTTGAATGGAAGTTGCCGTATTGAATATGTTCCTGAGTCCTTGGACCAGGTCAAAGGCAGTCTTTATATCAGGGTATTGATCGAACAATATCCTGCTTCTTTCGGATTGGTTCCGGGTCCAATTGTTGGGCGATTTATAAAGCAGGTACCTACTTCTGGCCAAGAGTTGTTTTCTGGTGTCCCCGTTATTGAATTCTTTTGGGACGAAGGCCCTGTTCTTTTCTTTTGCCTGCTTTATCTGTTGGTTCTCCCGGTCTATGGCGTCCCACCTATGTTTGATCCGGATATCCTGAAGGGCCTCCAGCGCCAGCTTCTGTACGTGGAACCTATCCGTCACCTGTACCGCTTTTGGGAAGCATTTTTTGGCGATGGTCTTCATCGAGTTCGCCATATCCAGGGTGATTTCCTTGACCGTTGCCCTTTTCTTGGCGGGTATTTTCATCAGTTGTTCCATGATGGGCCCCACCTTGGTGCCGGAGAATATGGCCACTATAGACCCTTTTTTACCCTTGGCTTTTTTGTTGGTGATTATGGTGTAGAGCTCCCCCTTGGAGAGTGCCGTTTCGTCAATGGAGAGGTAAGGTCCCATATTTTCGGGAAAGACGAGCCATTGTTTGGCATGTCCCTTTTGCTCCCAATGCTTGAACTCGCTCAGATAATTCCTGTACTGCCGCTGGAGTTTCTTGCCATTTACCCCGAAGAGAGACCCAAGTTGTTGGCCGCTCAGGGCCGTATTATCCGTTGATCTCTTTTAAAAAAGCAGCGAACTCCTTTGACATGCGGGTCCCCTGTGCAATAAATTCGTCCCAATCACGGCTGGTCTTGGTCCATTTTTCATCCTCCAGGACATCCCAGCGCCTGCGCTTGAGACTCAAACTGACCAGATTGCTGCGGATCGGATAATCATCGATGACCCTGGGCTCCATAAAGCCACTGGCCTTAAAGGTGTGCTCTTTGTAACGCTCCGGTATCTGCTTTTTCTCCTCTAGAAATACAGTCAGCCGATTGTCGTATAAGGGATTCTTTATAGGTTTTTGTTCAAAGCCGACGATATCAAAAAAGTCGAGTAATCCCTCTGGTAAAAATAAGCTCAATAACGATAAATCGGTTCCTTTGTCCATCCATTAAATTTAAAGTGCAAAGAAATAAATTATTCACTTCAGACCCAAGTTTTGTACTTGATCCATTTTCAACACCATCGTAAACACAATATCGCTCAACTATAGATATATCCTAAGTTTTTATAAACAGAAGCACAAATGCATCGGCAGAATCGTTCAATGCAAACATAAAAGCTTTTGGTGTGCAATTCAGAGGAGTCAAAAACACAGAATTCTTCCTATTTAGGCTAACTACGATATTTGCATAAACACAACAATTGTTCTTGATCCCACAAAACCTCAATTTGTTTTAACATTGTTTTACCAAAACAAAAAAAGCCGACTCCTAAAAGTCGGCTTTCCCTTGTTGTACAGGCGGAGAGACTCGAACTCTCACACCTCACGGCACTAGATCCTAAGCCTAAATTTTCAGTATATCAAAAGATATCAAAACAACATAAATAATTGTTTATAAGTGCCTTATAATATTTTATATCTAGAATTGTGTCCAGATAATATCACAAAATGTGTTACCCATGTGTTACCCAGTTTGTTTATCTTTATAAAAAACTATTTGGAACATGGCAACTCTAAAAACTGTTTTACACACTAAAACCGACAAAAAAGGAAAGAAAGAATTTCGTTTAGCACTGCGCCTTACAGTAAATCGAAAACGCAGTTATTACCATCTAGGCCAAAAGCTAAAACCGGAGTTTTGGGATGAAAGTGGTGAAAAAGTCAAAACTTCACATCCAAAGTACAAACGGCTAAATAGGCTCATTAGAAAGAAATACGATGAAATTGAAGATATCATATTTGACTTGGAAGCTTCTAAACAAAATTATACAGCTAAAGGTGTAATAGATTCTATTCGAAAGGATACCCGAAAATTATCGTTTTTTGAACTTGCTAACGAGCACATTGGGGATCTGATCAATGCCAATAAGCATAATAGAGCAATTTCCGATAGAAGCAAAATTAACACCATAAAGGAATTCGTTAAAAACAGAAACCTGACATTTGAGGAAATAGATGAACAATTACTTAAAAAATTGAAAATTTACCTTCGTAGTAATGCCGGAATATCTGAACGATCTGCAATGAACGTGTTGGTTTTGATACGATTACTTTTTAACATTGCCATTAGTAAAAAGATAGTGGATAGAAAGTTTTACCCTTTCGGGAAAGACAAAATAAAGATAAAATACCCCCAGACCATTAAAATAGGTCTAGATGAAAACGAGATTCGGAAAATTGAGGAACTTGATTTAGAAGAGGGAACTCCAACATGGCACACTAGAAACATATTCTTATTTTCCTTCTATCTTGCCGGAATAAGGATATCGGACGTCCTTAGAATGGAATGGAGTGACATTAATGGAGATCGACTATATTACAAAATGAGCAAAAATGACAAAGCCGATTCACTAAAACTTCCTGACCAGGTGATAAAAATTCTTGACTACTACAAAATTGACAAAAGACTTAAATCAGATTACATTTTTCCTGATTTAAAAAATTTACCAAACAAGGACTCCAAGACTATCTACACAAGAATTAAATCTTCTATAAAAAGACATAATACCAATTTAAAAATGATTGCCGGACTTGCTAAAATAGATAAAAAAATTACCAATCACATATCTCGACATAGTTTCGGAAACATAGCAGGCGACAAGGTCTCGCCCCAAATGCTTCAAAAATTATACAGGCATACCCATCTCAGTACAACTATTGGCTACCAAGGGAATTTTATTCATAAAAATGCGGACGAAGCATTGGACGCTATAATTAATTTTTCAAAGTAGTTGGATACAAGCCATAATTAGAATAACAAAAACCAATACCTGTCCCTTATTCTTGGCCTTTCTGAGAAGAAAAATTAAGAGTTGAATTGATATTAGCACCAATTAACCAAGGCGCAGGAAGAAATTGATTTGAAATATTCAAAACCACATACCCACAACATAAGCAAGTTCATCAAGGAAATCATGAAATTCTCAAGTAAACAATGTTTTGGAGGAGCTCCCTGCCTATTTACCGCTAACTAAGTGTTACATTTAACATTTTAGGTTTTCCCAACCTAATAAATTCCCCAACCACGTAATTCTGGAAAGTAATATTATCCAATTTATTTACTATAAAAATTTCAATTATTACGAGATTTCCGAGCACTTTTACCGTAAAAATGTCATGACTTTTCAATTTAAGTTTATCAACACAGCCATAAAATTAAGCACTTTATGAACCGTAACACCGCCTTGGCGTGTTACCCTCTTGCTTTACATTTTAAACTCACCCAGGTTCGTTTCAAAACGTAAACGCCCAAAAGAAATACCTATATTTATAATAGATCAAAAACAAAACTATAATATTTTTCCCTGCCCTCCACGACTTATTTTTCACTTTTTCGATACCCCTCCAACTCGATTTTGGCTTATGGAGGATTTATAAAAGGAGCGAGGCACGAGCCCGATTATGCAATCCGAATAAGACGAAATCGGACAACTTTGGTATCGGGAAAGAGAAGCGAAGAATCGCTTTTTCAATCTTGGAATAGGTTTATGATTTGAAAAAACCATCATTTTATTTGAGATCTTTTGCTTGATTTTGATGAGCACACAAATAACATAACCAAATCTGGGACAACTAGTGGGACAACTACTGGACAACTACTGGACAAGCGGTGGACAAGTAGTGGACAAGTAGTGGTACATATATATAAACTATTTAAAACATAAATAAACAAAATAAAACTTATATAAATGGGGGGCGTTTTTCTCAAAAACGCCCATTGACCATCCAAGTTTAATTTCATTTTAAAAATTATACTTAAACATGGTCTTATTTTGAATTTTACGCATGATTTTAGCGTATTTTACAGCTGGAGAATAGTAGAGGTCATCTCATCCAAATTTAAGCCTACAGAAGCCTTAAAAACGCATAAACACCTGATTCACAACACTTTAATTCCATCTATTGTCATTTACAGTTATTTGGTATCTTTTAAAATGTTATACTAAATATGCTATTGAAAAAAAAAAAAAAAAAATGACCCCAGCGAAAACCAAAGCGGACTTAAGCCGTTTTTGATTTTGTAGGATTATTATTAATCTTTAATTTGAAATACAAACTGTACTCAATGGTCAAAAACCAAGAAAATTATCGGCGAGGTACAGGATCTACTTCAAGAGGGTTAACTTTTAACCGACCAACTTATTGAAGACCTTTCCCAATCCATACTACCTCAAAGTGCAATAGATCAGAAAGATATTCCAATTGCCGCAACTTACATTGTAAGGCCATCAGGATATCAGGATTTAAATTAGAAAGGACATCTTATACCGCGCGTTTCAACTGAACCTTGTTGCCAAAAGAAGTTAAATTTGTATTTACGTTATTATTTTATTTGTTTTGCCGCATTCAATTGGGATATCGGTTCAATTTTCTATGCCTTAGACCCAAGTTTTAAGTTTAATTACAGTAACCGTAATTAGCTTAGATTAGAATAAAAAATAGTGAACCAAGGTATACTCAAGAAGTGTTACGGATATTCAAAGGGTTAGTACTAGGCGCTGAGATAGAACCATTAGGTTTAATATTGAGTAATTGTCATATAAGAAGAGGCTTTACCAAACACAAAGGTTACTGGTGTTTAACCTGAGTTTCTAAAATAATTAAAGATTGCATTGTGTATAATATTTTATTGATTGCCTCCATTTTCGGTTTTGTTCTAACCACCTTGTTGTTTTTAAAAAAATCCACCCAACCCAAAGCCACTATTTTTCTAGGGAGCTTTTACTTTTTGCTTTCAGTCTATGCCTTGCAGGCCTATATTATAGATGGAGGGCATTTGGCATTATGTAGTTGGTTTTTTTTATGGCCGCTTATACTTTATAACCTGTTTGCCGTGCCCATTTATTTTTATTTTGAAACTATTATGGCTGATGAATTTAAATGGAAAAAAAGATACTTGCTACTGTTTCTTCCTTTTGTTTTAAGTGTTATTGACGCAGGATTTATATATCTGCAACCAGATGCGGTTTATCAAGAAATGTTACATAATGCCTTGACCGACCCCAAAAATAGGCTGCATGTAAGTTATTGGCTCCTTGATCTGGATCAGCACATGCTAATGCGCCATGTATGGCAGCTTGGCGCCTTATTGATTGTGATGCCCAAGTTATTGGACTTTATCAAGGAAGGCACTGCTGATGGGTTAAAGGTTATTTTGAACAAATGGTTATTGGTTTTTTGGTTTGGCTTAACCCTATTTGCCGTATTTGCCATTTTTTATGCCGTAGAGAATATGCTGGCGATAAACATTTTTGAAGGGGGATCTATGGTACCGGTAATATTGTATTTGATTATGTTCTCCATAGGGGTAATTCCCATCTATTTCCCTACCATCTTACATGGGTATCCTCAAGTAATCGAAGGTACTGTGGATTCAAAACAATCGATTTCCAACCAAGAACTCGATAATAAGTATGGATTGGATGAAGCAGGGGTAAAAAGAAAGCTGAAACTTCTCGTTCAAAAGAAATTGCATTTGCAACAAGATTTTAATGTTACCAATTGTGCACGTGAGATGGAAATGCCTGCACATCATTTGTCTTATTTCATTAAGCAGCAGTATGGACTTAATTTTACTTCCTATAAGAACAATTTACGTATGCAACATGCCAAAAAACTGATCGAAGACGGTTTTTTGGAGAATAATACCACCGATGCCCTGGCTTGGGAATGTGGTTTTGCCAGCAGGAGCTCCTTTAGCAGGGTCTTTAAAGACGCAACAGACCATAGTCCAAGTGATTATGCATCAATACTCCAAGATAACGGCTAGTATTTTAGAGTACCACACCTTATTCATACTTCTATTCATGTGCCTTTAAAGTTGGTGTCAAGATTTAATTTGGACACCAATATGCCTGTTCTAGAAATAATAAACCCAGCTTTTTAATGTTTTTTTGCAGACTTCGGCTCACTACATGTAGGAATATACTTAAATGTGAGTAGGTTGAATTAAAAGATAGACCTGTCTTATGACCCAGTGATAGTTTTGCTGCATGCTGACCTAGCCCGAAGTATGAAAAAATCAATAAAACCAATTACTAATCAATCAAACCTTATGAAAAGTACCCTCAAGTGTATGCTCTTGGTCTTCTGCTGCCTCGGTTTTGGCAGTATCATGGCACAGAATCCATTTATCACCACCTGGAAAACCGATAATCCGGGAGCTTCCAACGACTATCAAATTACCATACCCACCGGCGAAGGCACTTTTGCCTATACCGTAGACTGGGGAGATGGCTCTAACGATACTACAGTATATACTGGAGACGCCACTCATACCTATGCCACGGATGATACTTATACGGTGAGCATTAGTGGCGATTTTCCGCATCTTAAATTTGAATATGGAGAGGATAACGGCAAATTATTGTCCGTGGAGCAATGGGGGGATCAGGTTTGGGGCTCCATGCAACAGACTTTTTACTATTGTTCCAATATGATCATCAATGCGACTGATGTGCCAGATCTGACAGGAGTAACTAACATGTCAGGTATGTTTTATGAAGCCACTGCATTTAACCAAAATATAGGAGGGTGGAATGTGAGTAATGTAACTAATATGTCATCCATGTTTTATAAAGCCACCGCATTTAACCAAAATATTGGAGGGTGGAATGTGAGTAATGTAACTAACATGTCATCCATGTTTAATCAAGCTACTTCTTTTAATCAAGCTATTGGAGGTTGGGATGTATCTAAGGTTACCAATATGAGCTTTATGTTTTATGAAGCTGCCTCTTTTAATCAAGATATTGGTTCATGGAACGTTGGAAGTGTAACCGATTTCTCATACTTATTCTATGACGCAACGAATTTCAATCAAGACATTGGTTTATGGGATGTTAAAAATGTCACCAACATGTTCTTTATGTTCAAAGGACTTAAAGACTTTGATCAGGATATTAGTAATTGGAATGTGAGCAATGTTACCAAGATGGATTATATGTTTTATAATGCCTCTGCTTTTAATCAAGATATAGGGAACTGGGATGTGTCCAATGTAACCAATATGGATGATATGTTTCTTGGGGCTACTCAATTTAACGGTGCAATAGGTAATTGGAATGTTGGGAATGTAACCAGCATGAAGGGTATGTTCTTGAATGCAAAAAGCTTTGATCAAAACATCGGTTCTTGGAATGTGGGAGGGGTAACCGATATGATAAGTATGTTTAGAGGTGCTACATCTTTTAATCAAAATATCGGTTCCTGGGATGTTTCCAAGGTGACTGACATGAGGTATATGTTTGACGATTCAGGCCTGTCTGCGAGCAATTATGATAATCTGCTAAATGGATGGAGCGATTTAAGCCTGCAGAGCAATGTTTCCTTAAATGCTGGAAACAGTACCTACTGTAATGGGGCTGCCGCCCGCCAAAAGATTATCGATGACTTTGGCTGGACCATCACCGATGCAGGGGAAGAATGTCCTTTTGTTACCACTTGGAAAACCGACAACCCCGGTAAGACGGATGCCAACAGCATTGAAATCCCCACCGGCGACGGCACCTTTGCCTATACGGTAGACTGGGGAGATGGCTCCACCGATACTACGGTCTACACAGGCGACGCCACCCATACCTATGCCACAGCGGGAACTTATACGGTGAGCATAAGCGGGGATTTTCCTCATCTTAAATTTGTTGATGACGGGGACAATGAAAAACTATTATCCTTAGAACAATGGGGTACTCAGGTCTGGGGCTCTATGGAACAGACTTTTTACAATTGTTCCAATTTGGTAATCAATGCGACTGACGCACCCGATTTGACACAAGTGGCAACGACCCAATCGATGTTCCAGAATGCAACATCCTTTAACCAGGATATCAGCGCATGGGATGTAAGCAATGTGAACAAAATGCTTTATATGTTCGCTGGTGCCACCTCCTTTAATCAAAATATTGGAGCCTGGGACGTATCCAATGTACAATATATGTCGTTTATGTTCGATGGCGCTTCCGCTTTCAACCAGGATATTGGTGGGTGGATTGTGACCACGGCAACCGTAATGGATAATATGTTCGCTGGTGCAACCTCTTTTAACCAAGATATCAGTGGTTGGAATGTGAGCAATGTACGTAGTATGAACAATATGTTCGATGGTGCATCCTCCTTTAATCAAAATATTGGGGTTTGGGATGTCTCCTCGGTGTTCTATATGGAATATACGTTTAGAGGGGCTTCTTCCTTTGACCAGAACATTGGTGCTTGGAACGTATCCAATGTTTATGCTATGACGGAGATGTTCAAAGATGCCGGACTTTCCACGGACAACTACGATAAATTGTTAGAAGGTTGGAGTACCCAGACTTTACAGAACGGAGTGGCTTTTGATGCCGGCAACAGTACCTATTGCGATGGTGATGTGGCGCGTCAAAAAATTATAGATGACTTTGGATGGAGCATCACCGATGCCGGAGAGGACTGCCCACCTCCTTTTATTACCACTTGGAAAACCGACAACCCCGGAAAGACCGATGCCAACAGCATTGAAATCCCCACCGGGGACGGCACCTTTGCCTATACGGTAGACTGGGGCGATGGCTTCACCGACACTACGGTATATACGGGCCCGGCGACCCATACCTATGCCAGCCCGGGCACCTATACAGTAAGTATCAGCGGAGATTTTCCGCATCTTAAATTTGATTTTGGAGGGGACAATCAAAAATTACTTTATGTAGAACAATGGGGGGGGCAGGTCTGGGAATCCTTTAGTCAGGCATTTTTTGGATGTGCCAATATGGTCATCAATGCCACTGATGTACCCGATCTGTCAAACGTGACCAGCATGAACCTAATGTTTTCATTTGCAAATGCCTTTAACCAAGATATCAGTGGTTGGGACGTATCCAATGTAACAAACATGAGGGGAATCTTTGAAGGAGCCGCTTCCTTTAACCATGATATCAGTAGTTGGGATGTATCCAATGTAACCAATATGAGCAATATGTTCTCAAATGCCAATGCCTTTGACCAGAACATTGGGGGTTGGGACGTATCCAATGTAACATCGATGAACTATATGTTCCAAAGCGCCACATCTTTTAACCAGGATATTGGTAACTGGGTGGTATCCAGTGTAACCAGTATGAGAGGAATGTTTTTACAGGCCAGCTCTTTTAACCAGGATATTATCGGCTGGGACGTATCCAAGGTTACCGACATGCGTGCAATATTTAACAAAGCAAGCTCCTTTAACCAGGCTATAAGCGATTGGGATGTCTCCAATGTTACCAAAATGTCCGAAATGTTTTACGGAGCAACCTCCTTTAATCAGGACATTGGAGGCTGGGATGTATCCAAGGTGGAAGAAATGGAGTCGCAGTTCTACCAGGCCAGCTCTTTTAACCAGAATATTGGGGGCTGGGATGTGTCCAAGGTGTACGATATGACATATATGTTCTATGAAGCACCAGCCTTTAATCAGGATATTGGCGATTGGGACGTATCCAATGTGGTATCAATGTATGGTATGTTTCAAGAAGCGGGACTTTCCAAAGAAAACTATGACAAGCTGTTAATCGGTTGGAGTGCCCTGAACTTAAAGAACGGGGTGGAATTAAATGTGGGGAGCACTGCCTATTGCGATGGGGCCACTGCCCGCCAGAAAATTATAGATGACTTTAATTGGACCATTACCGATGCCGGGGAAGAGTGCCAAAAGCCTTTTATCACAACCTGGCATACGGGAAAGACTGGCAAGTCCGATTTCTATAGCATCGAAATACCCACAGGAGACGGCACCTTCGCCTATACCGTGGATTGGGGGGATGGCTCTACGGATAATACGGTGTACACAGGCAATGCCACCCATACCTATGGCTCAAAGGGTATCTATACCGTAAGCATCAGTGGCGATTTTCCACATCTTTATTTTCCCTGGGAGAGTTTCCAGGATAATAAAAAACTGCTTTCGGTAGAACAATGGGGTAGCCAAATCTGGGAATCCATGAGGTGGAGCTTTTACAACTGTTCTAATATGGTTATTAATGCGACAGATGTCCCCGATCTTTCCCAGGTAACCGATATGAGTTTTATGTTCAGGGGTGCAGCCACCTTTAACGGAGACATTATTGGTTGGGACGTCTCCAATGTCCGTGATATGAAGGCTATGTTCTATGGTGCCAGCTCTTTTAACCAGAATATTGGGGGCTGGGATGTGTCCAAGGTAACCAATATGGCGGAGATGTTCTTTGATGCAACTGTTTTTAATCAGGATATTGGCAATTGGGATGTTAGTAATGTGACTAATATGAGTTGGATGTTTGAAAAAGCCTCTGCCTTTAATCAAGATATTGGCAATTGGGATGTTAGTAATGTGACCAATATGCAGCAAATGTTTAGCAGAGCCTTAGCTTTTAATCAAGATATTGGGAACTGGGATGTGCGTAATGTGACCAATATGGTTGGCATGTTTATCAGAGCGTTAGCTTTTAATCAAAATATTGGGGTCTGGGAGGTCAGTAGTGTGGAGAATATGATAGGAATGTTTTATGAAGCCTCTACTTTTAATCAAGATATTGGGGATTGGGATGTTAGTAATGTGACCAATATGCGGGAAATGTTCTATAGGGCCTATGCTTTTAATCAAGATATAGGGAATTGGGATGTTAGTAATGTGACCAATATGGAGGGCATGTTTTATAAAGTCGCTGCTTTTAATCAAAATCTTGGGTTCTGGGATGTGTCCAAAGTAACCACCATGAGGAATATGTTTGCAGACGCCGGACTGTCTATGGAGAACTATGACAAACTGTTGAACGGCTGGAGTGTGCTGACTTTACAATACAATGTGATTTTTGGTGCCGGTAACAGCACCTATTGCGATGGGGACGCTGCCCGCCAAAAAATCGCCAGTAACTTTAGTTGGAGAATTACGGATGCGGGAGGAGACTGTCCAGATAGTGATAATGACGGGATCGCTGATAAAGATGATGTCTGCGATGATACCCCAGTGGGAGATGCAGTAAATCCTAGCGGATGCTCAGTGGGTCAAAAATTAACGGTAAGTACAACAGCGATCACCCTGGACGAGAATGGAGGTACGGGCAACTTTGCTGTAGTCTTGGCTGTAGCCCCAGATTCCGATGTAGTACTCTATATGACGAGTGCTGCAACGACGGAGGCTATAGTGGATAAGACCATCCTTAACTTTACCCCCTCCAATTGGGATACGGCCCAGACGGTGACCGTTACTGGGGTAAACGACGATATGGTTCGTGACGATGCTACTACCATTTCCATTCGTGTAGCTAATGATAGTTCTGACGATACTTTTGACGGTTTGTTCCACACAATAGTAGTTACACTTAACGATGATGATACTGATACGGATGGTGACGGGGTGATTGATGCTATCGATAATTGTGCTACCGTACCCAACGGGGATCAGTTAGACACGGATATGGACGGAGAAGGAGATGTATGTGACAGTGATGATGACAACGATGGCATTACAGACGATGTAGATCTTTGCTCCAACACCCCTGCTGGAGAAGCTGTGGATGCCGAAGGCTGCTCAGAGAGTCAAAAGGACAGTGACAATGATGGGGTAAGAGATGCTGATGACCTATGTCCGGATTCTCCTGAAGACGAGGCCGTGGATGCCAACGGTTGTTCCAATAGTCAGAAAGACAGTGATAATGATGGTGTAACCGATGATAAGGATACTTGCCCCAATACCCCTGCCGGGGAAACGGCCGACGCCAATGGATGTTCGGACAGCCAAAAGGATGCAGATGGCGATGGGGTTGTCAACGATGAAGACCTTTGTCCCAATACCCCTGCTAGGGAAGCTGTGGATGCCGAAGGCTGCTCCGACAGTCAGAAGGACAGTGACTTTGACGGGGTAAGCGATGCAGAAGACCTATGTCCGATTTCCCCTGAAGATGAGGCCGTGGATGCCAACGGTTGTGCCAATAGTCAGAAAGACAGTGATAATGATGGTGTAACCGATGATAATGATACTTGTCCCAATACCCCTGCCGGGGAAACGGCCGACGCCAATGGCTGTTCCGATAGTCAAAAAGAGGGTGACGACGGTAGTGATGGTGATGGTTCCGGTGACGGAAATGGTGACAAGGACTCCCTAAAGGTGTCCCAGGCCTTTACGCCCAATGGCGATGGGGTAAACGATACTTGGACCATCTATAACATAGAAAACTATCCCAACTCCTTTGTGCGGGTATTCAACAGATGGGGAGCAGAAGTGTTCTCTGCCAGGAACTACCAGAACGACTGGGACGGACATTACAAGGACCTGAGCAGTAGACTGCCAGATGGAGGTTCCTACTACTACGAAATAGACCTTGAAGGGGACGGTAACGTAGATATGAACGGATGGCTGTTTTTGGCCAAACAATAATCACAATAGATAAGAAATACAATAAAATACAATGCAGAATATAAAGAACATAGTATCCATAGCCCTCTTTCTCATCTTTGGGGCGCTAAGTGCACAACAGGAAGGGCTGTTGACCAATTACCGCTACCATATGAACGCTTATAACCCGGCCTATGTCTCCCCAGGGGGGGAGACGGCCATTACTTCCAGCTTCCGCCAGCAATGGACGGGAGTGGAAGAGGCGCCAAGGACCATGGTGGTCTCCTTTGGTACGCGTTTGGGCGAGAAGATGGGGCTTGGGGTGTCCGTAATGAACGACAAGACCTTTATAGAGAGCCAGACCTTCATCGGTATCGACTACTCCTACAAGCTTCAGTTGTCCGAGAAGTCGGAACTCTACCTAGGGCTCAAGGCAGGCGGCAATACCTATTCGGTGAACACGGCAGGGCTGGAAACCTATAATATTCAGTCGGACCCCAGCATATCCTCCATCTCCGATTTTAACCCCAATATTGGGGCGGGGATACTTTTTAAAAGGGAAGCACTGTTTCTTTCCTTGGCCATGCCCAGAATGCTGAGCACGGACAGGGCAGAGAACAGTAACGGTACGGCTACGGCCACTGTGGCCAAACCACACCTTTATGCCACAGTGGGCTATGATCTGCCGCTTGGCAACAACGGCAACCTAATGCTAAAACCTTCGGCCATGATGAGGCAGGTGAGCGGGGCACCACTGTCCGTAGATTTTAATGCCATGCTCTCCTTTAACAACGATTTTGAACTGGGGGCCAGCTATAGGAGCGATTCGGCCTTTGCCGGACTGGTAAACCTAAGCATACAAAAGCGACTCACCCTGGGCTTCGCCTATGAGGTGAGTACCAGGAGCGAACTGGCCAGTGCCAAGAATACCAATGAGCTGTTCATGAAGTTTGTGTTTTAAATAGAAAGAGTGATTTCTTTAACAAAAGTTAATTTATATATAGAAAGAGACCGTTTAACTTTCCTTAAACAGTCTCTTTATTAATTGAGCGCATATATTATTAAAACAAAACTCTATTATGATGCTATTTCAGCTTAATGTAGTTCTATTTAAGAAGCTTATAAACGGGTAGGATGGACCCCTCAATGAATTATTTAAAAATGGAAATTACATATTTGGTAATTTATTATCATTTAATGTAATCTGTAAGAAAAAAGCAAGGTCCAAGCTCAAAATTTGAAAATAAAATTTATTGAATTATCTAATTTATACCAGAAATGACATTGTTTGGCCTCAAATGATATCAAATAATATCATTTAAAATTACTATCCAAAAAAAACTATTTTGTGTTACCTATGTGTTACCCAAAAATAAAAAAGCCGACTCCTAAAAGTCGGCTTTCCCTTGTTGTACAGGCGGAGAGACTCGAACTCTCACACCTTGCGGCACTAGATCCTAAGTCTAGCGTGTCTACCAATTCCACCACGCCTGCATAAACTTCAATAAAATTACAAACCTAACTTTAATGTAAACCCTTTATCACGCTAGACTTTCTAGCGTGCCCGCCCGTACCGAGCGGTACGTTCGGGCGGGTCTACCAATTCCACCACGCCTGCATAAACTTCAATAAAATTACAAACCTAACTTTAATGTAAACCCTCTATCACCCTAGACTTTCTAGCGTGCCCGCCCGTACCGAGCGGTACGTTCGGGCGGGTCTACCAATTCCACCACGCCTGCATAAACTTCAATAAAATTACAAACCTAACTTTAATGTAAACCCTTTATCACGCTAGACTTTCTAGCGTGCCCGCCCGTACCGAGCGGTACGTTCGGGCGGGTCTACCAATTCCACCACGCCTGCATTCAACCCGATTATTATCGGGATGCAAATATAAAGTAATTTTTCAATTTTAAAATACTTAGTCAATAAAAAGTTCTTTTTTGTAAATTTAGCCTTCAATTAAACCAAAACATGCAAGACATTTCGGAGTACCTAGTCAAAAACAAGGAACGTTTTATTAACGAATTGATACAACTCTTAAAGATACCATCGGTAAGTGCCGACCCAGCGTATTCACAGGACGTCATCAATGCTTCCGAAGCCGTAAAGACTTCACTTTTGGAGGCCGGTTGCGATACCGCAGAAATATGCGAAACCAACGGATACCCTATAGTCTACGGAGAAAAAATAATAAACCTGGAATTGCCAACCATATTGGTATATGGCCATTATGATGTACAGCCGGCAGACCCCATTGACCTTTGGAACTCCCCACCTTTCGAGCCCGTTATAAAAACCACCGATATCCACCCCGAAGGTGCCATCTTCGCTAGGGGCGCCTGCGATGATAAGGGACAAATGTACATGCACGTAAAGGCTTTGGAATTCATGGTAAAAACCAACCAATTGCCCTGTAACGTAAAATTTATGATAGAAGGTGAAGAGGAAGTAGGCAGCGAGAATTTAGGAACCTTTGTGGCCGAAAACAAAGAAAAGTTGGCCAACGACATCATCTTGATCTCGGATACGGGCATGATCGGCAACAATGTACCTTCAATAACCACAGGCTTACGCGGACTTAGCTATGTGGAAGTAGAGGTAACGGGGCCCAATAGGGACCTACATTCAGGCCTGTACGGTGGTGCTGTGGCCAACCCTATCAATGTGTTGACCAAAATGATTGCCGCACTACATGACGAAAACAACCACATTACCATTCCTGGGTTCTATGACAAGGTAGAAGAACTCTCCACGGAAGAACGTGCCGAAATGGCCAAGGCACCTTTTAGCTTGGAGAACTACAAAAAAGCTTTGGACATAAAGGCTGTTTATGGGGAAAAGGGCTATACCACCAACGAGCGCAACTCCATTAGACCAACTTTGGACGTTAACGGAATATGGGGCGGATATATTGGTGCTGGCGCAAAAACGGTTATCGCCAGTAAGGCCTATGCCAAAATCTCCATGCGCCTGGTGCCCCATCAGGATTGGAAAGAAATAACGGAACTGTTTAAAACTCACTTTGAAAGTTTGGCACCAGACGGAGTTACGGTCAAAGTTACCCCCCATCACGGTGGCCAAGGATATGTAACCCCCATAGATAATAATGCCTATAAAGCCGCTTCAAAAGCATACGAAACCACCTTTGGCAAGACCCCCATACCTCAGCGTAGCGGAGGCAGCAT
Organism: Arenibacter algicola; assembly: GCF_000733925.1. Taxonomy (NCBI): domain Bacteria; kingdom Pseudomonadati; phylum Bacteroidota; class Flavobacteriia; order Flavobacteriales; family Flavobacteriaceae; genus Arenibacter; species Arenibacter algicola. The sequence continues at coordinate 573,506 of NZ_JPOO01000001.1, read as the reverse complement.
CCCCATTGTTTCGCTTTTCGAAAAGGAATTGAAGAGCAAGACTATCCTTATGGGCTTTGGTCTGGACAGCGATGCCATACATTCTCCCAACGAGCATTTTGGCGTGTGGAACTACCTAAAGGGCATAGAGACCATTCCATATTTCTATCAATACTTTGCAGAACTATCGGAATAAACTAGATTCTTCCTTTCTGGGCGTTTCCCTTGCGGGCCGCTCTTTCCGCTGTATCTTTTTTGGCCCCTATCCACCAATCCTGCAGGAGTCGGGCCAAAAAAGGATGCCGCTGCAAAAGCTAACGCAAATTCAACCAAGGTTGATGCCCTGTTTTGGCAATATAATGCTCCCCACCCCGGAAAGGGAGGGGTGGATTCTTTACCGACAGCGAGTCGGGAAAGAAGAAGGGGCGGGTGGAATGTCTGCACCCATCAAGCTTAGCACCTATTAATTCACCTCAAAAGCCGAAGGTGCAGACTACCCCTTCCGCCATCCCGACAAAAAAGTCTGGATGCCACCTTCCCCTGCATGGGGAAGGAGCTTCATGTTATATCCATCACAAGGAGTCCTGCAAGGTTTATTTTGAACCTTGCAGGTCTTAGTGCACGCCTATCCCCTTTCCTTTCCCCATCAGTTTGGGTTGTAGTCCTACAAGGTTTTGGAAACCTTGCAGGACAAGGGCCAAAAAAGGATGCCGCTGCAATAGCTAACGCAAAATCAATTTACAATGATCAAACAGCAATCAGCAATGGGGTCTATTTACACAGCTTGTTAATCTATGGTCAGTAAACAAACTAATGTGCACAGCTGCAAAACCCCTTATTCCTGCGTTCCATAACCTGAAAAACCAATAGCTTCCCATATCTACCCACAAATAAATAACCTCTACATTTGTAGAATTAAAATATTTGCTCTATGTTTGTAGAGCACTTTAATCATTTTCACAAATGAAACTATCAAAAACAGAAGAAGAATTAATGAACCACCTCTGGAAGCTGAACAAAGCTTTCATGAAGGATCTGCTGGAAGTCTATCCCGAACCCAAACCCGCCACCACTACCGTGGCCACCTTGTTAAAACGGATGACGGACAAAGGTTTTGTGGGTTATACTTTATTCGGTAAGTCACGGGAGTATTATCCTTTGGTCAAGAAAAAAGATTATTTCTCCAAGCACTTGGACGGACTCATTAAAACCTTTTTCAATGATAGCGCCTCACAGTTTGCTTCCTTCTTTGCCCAAGAAACCGATTTGAGCAAGGAAGAACTGGAAGAATTAAGAAACTTGATAGATACCGAAATAAAAAACAAGTAGTCATGTGGATCTATCTCTTAAAATTTAGCGCGTGTTTGGCACTCCTCCTCCTCTTCTACAAGTTGGTTCTGGAGAAGGTCCATATTCATCATTTTAAAAGATATTACCTACTATCCGCTTTTATCATTTCCCTAAGCATTCCCTTAATCACTTTTACCCAATATGTTACCGTAACAATAGAGCCTACCCTGCTTCCAACGTACATTGATCAATCCAGTAGTTATTCCATAGAAAACAAAAACAACACTACCCCAATGTTACCCATTATTTTATGGGGTATTTACGCTTTAGGGGCATTCATTTTCGCACTCAAGTTTTTAGGAAACCTCAGGTCATTAATCAAAAATATCAAGAGCAATCCCAAATTAAAATCGGGACGTATCCATCACGTGTTGCTTCAAGAACTAATTGCTCCGCACACCTTTTTTAGCTATATTTTTTTCAACAAAAAGAATTACGAAGCCCATAAAATTCCGCAAGAAGTTTTTTGGCACGAGGAAACCCATGCCAGACAAAAACACAGCTTGGATATCTTATTGTTGGAGCTGATTCAAATTGTCTTCTGGTTTCACCCATTGATCTATTGGGCAAAACATTTGGCAAAACTGAACCATGAATTTTTGGCCGATCAGGCTGTTTTAAAAAGAGGAGCAAGTGTTCCCAATTACCAAAAAATGGTATTGGCATTCTCATCTTCCGATAGCTATCGGAATGCCGTAACACCACCTTTGGCAAATGCCATTCATTATTCATCAATCAAAAAACGAATCGTCATCATGAAAACACAAACCTCAAAAAAAGCCATTTGGCTTAGAAGTTTATTGCTGATACCTTTAATGTCATTGTTACTTTACAGTTTTAGCACCAAAGAAATTCTAGAAATTCGGAAAATTGAGAAGGTTACGATTAAGGAGCACTATCCACAAGAAGTAATAGTAGAGGATATTGAACAGGAAAAAATAAATGATTCAAGAAATCAAAATATTCCAACACAGGAAATTTCCATAGCTATAAACAAAAAAGGACAGTTGTTGGTCAATGTTGATTTGGTTAAAATTGAAGACTTAAAATCACACCTCCTTAAATACAACCAAGGCCTTACCAAAGAACAAAGAGAGCAAAGCGTAAGGGCCGTTATTAGTGTTGAGAAAGAAACTCCGAACAATATTATAAAACAAGTGGACGCTATTTTAATGGACTACGGGGTAGCCACCATTGACATTAAAGGGCCCACACCATCCCCAAATCAAGTTGGGGCCACCAAATCCAAACTGCAGGAATATAACACCCTAGCCAAAAAATATAACGCACAACCCCAAGAATCAAGGGTTATTCCCCTAAAAGACTTAAAGACCTTGGAGAATATTTATGGCAGCATGACCAATGATCAAAAAGAGCAGGCAGAGCCCTTTCCTGAGTGTCCAACAGTTCCACAGACTCCAAAAGCTCCTGAACGCACTATAAAGCCAAATCAAACTATTCCTCCACCACCCCCACCTTACGCCGTTCCCAATGCAGAAAAGCATTCAAAGGCCCTACTGGAGTCTTTTGAAAAATTCGATAAAAAGGCCAATACCTACGGCAAAGCAACTGAAGCCTTTACAAAAAAAGGGGAGGGAACCTTAGCCAATCTTCAAACTTTGTACGAAGAAACTATGGTTTTATATAATAGTTATGTGGAACTAGCCGTAAAAGAAGACCTTATGAAACCCACCCCACCCAAGGCCAAGGAGGATTCTGGATTACCTTCTTCAAAAGACTCAAAAGATGAAAGCAGTAATATATCACCGTATGTAGGCAGCACTTTTCCTGCCAAAGACACAAAAGCCTCCGGCACACCACAAAAAGTGTTAGTTACAGAAAAATCCGTGTCCGGCCCATCGCATCATGCCAATCCCTTTATTCATATTAGTTATATGCAGAGCAAAAATGCAATATTTTATCTTGAAGAAAAAAAAATTACAAGTGAGGAAGCTTGGGAGTTGGTTAAAAGAGGAAAAAATAGGAACATCAGTATGATTACTAAATATCCTGAGGTAAATCAACCTATTGTATACCTTTCATTAAAATCTACCGAATCAGAAGGCAAGAAAATCAATTACACTAAGGTTGACACGGTGGTTACTTCCGATTTACCGCCCCCTCCTCCAACTATTGCAACCCATGTCAATACTGAAAATTATTCCAAAGAGTTGAAAAATGCTATTTACAACTATTTGAGAAAAGCAAAAAGCTATAGGACGGCAGTCTCCAGTTACCACAACGAGCACAAGGGTAGTCTCGATGAATTGAAAAAAAACTATGTTGAAGTAATGCAATTATACAATGCATATAAAAAATTGGCATATAAGGAAAATCATTATGTGCATCCAGTCCCATTATATAATGACCCGAAAGGGGAATTTGGAGAACCAAATTCTCCACTAAAAGTGGATGAAGAAATTACTCCATCGCCAATTTTAAAAAGTAGTGACAATCAAAAACAAGAACTTAATAAAGAGCCTTCGGTATATTATGGAAAATTGTACAATTTACCTGAGCCTCCACCTCAGCCACATCCGAATCCTGTGAAATATTTAAAGGAATTAGCCGAAAAGGGAGCGACCTTTTATCTTGGCCCCCATAAATACAAAACGATTGAAGCAATCGAATTGGTCCAAAAGAGTAAAGATCCAAATATTAATGTAAGTGATTTCCCTATCGTAAAACTGGGTGGTTGTTGATGTTCACATTCCAAACAAAACTTAAAGCAGTCCTGCAAGGTTTCCAAAACCTTGTAGGACTTACACCCCAACCTAGCCGGGAATTCCAAACATAACATCATGCACTCACACTATACCTACAAGGTTTCCAAAACCTTGCAGGATCAGGGACAGGTGACAAAAAAGCAAAAAAATGCCCAGGAACAGCCAACGCAATATTAATTAACGATGATGCCGAGTTTTTTCAATACAATGGCTCCCCACCCTGGACAGGGAGGGGTGGATTCTTTACCGACAGCGAGTTGGGAAAGAAGACGGGGCGGTTGGAAAGACCGTACCAATTGGAATTGCGCTAAAGCCACATCACCTTATCCGAAAGACATACGCTGCCCCCTTCCGCCATCCCCTACATATCATGAGTTAGTCCTGCAAGGTTTCCAAAACCTTGTAGGACTTACACCCCAACCTAACCAACAAGATAAATCATCATGTGCTTTCTCAATACCTACAAGGTTCAAAAAAACCTTGCAGGATTAGAACCAACCTAGCCAGGAATTCCAAACATAACATCATGCACTCACACTATACCTACAAGGTTAAAAAAGACCTTGCAGGATTAGAAGCAAGCCTTACCACGAATTCCAGACAAACAACCATGTTCTAGCACCATACCTACAAGGTTTCCAAAACCTTGCAGGATCAGGGACAGGTGACAAAAAAGCAAAAAAATGCCCAGGAACAGCCAACGCAATATTAATTAACGATGATGCCGAGTTTTTTCAATACAATGGCTCCCCACCCTGGACAGGGAGGGGTGGATTCTTTACCGACAGCGAGTTGGGAAAGAAGACGGGGCGGGTGGAAAAACTGTACCAATTGGAATTGCCCTAAGGCCACCTCACCTTATCCGAAAGACATACGCTGCCCCCTTCCGCTACATATCATGAGTTAGTCCTGCAAGGTTTCCAAAACCTTGTAGGACTTACACCCGAACCTAACCAACAATATAAATCATCATGTGCTTTCTCAATACCTACAAGGTTCAAAAAAACCTTGCAGGATTAGAACCACAACGAAACCGGATGGGCAATATAGCAGACAAACAGCATAAACTTTATACCTACAAGGTCAAAATAGACCTTGCAGGATTAGAAGCAAGCCTTACCAGGAATTCCAGACAAACAACCATGTTCTAGCACCATACCTACAAGGTTTCCAAAACCTTACAGGATTAGAACCAGCCTTACCGGGGATTCCAAACAAATAACTATGCCCTACACTATACCTACAAGGTTTTAGAAACCTTTAGGGATTTGATACGAATGGCCACCCATCTGGAATTTATCTGAATAGGCACATCCACTAAGCATCAATATTGAAAAGCTTTATGATTACACCCCATATTTATGATAATTTTCTGTAACAAATCATAGGTTTCTACGTTCTAACAGTCTATAGGAACATCAATCAAAATCAGAACACTATGTTACAGCACTTTTTTATGCTCTGCTCCGGGGCAGATACCGATATTCTCAAAACTTGCTCCAAGGGAGAACAAAACAAATACGCCGGAATAGGCGCCACAGTTTTCTTTACCGCCGTCATGGCATTTATAGCCAGTGCCTATGCCCTCTATACAGTATTCGACAATATATATTCCTCCATTTTCTTCGGCCTTATTTGGGGGCTTCTCATATTTAATCTGGATCGATTTATAGTCTCCACTATAAAAAAGAGCGATAGTTTTAAGAGCGAATTACTACAAGCTACACCGCGAATAATATTGGCCGTCATTATCGCAATTGTTATTTCCAAACCTTTGGAAATGAAAATTTTTGAAAAGGAAATCAACCAAGTGCTTTTGGAGGAGAAAAACACTATGACACTTGCCAACAAAGAGCAAATTGCCACACAATACACCCCAAAAACGGAACAACTGAAGGCTGATATTTTGGGTCTAAAAAATGAAATAGCGACTAAAGAAGTCGAAACCAACGCGCTTTACGATACCTACATCTCCGAGGCAGAAGGTACTGCAGGCACCAAATTATTGGGCAAAGGGCCAGTATACAAGGAAAAAAGGGACAAACACGATGCTGCCCTGGCCGAATTACAGTCCCTAAAACAAACGAACGCCGAAAGAATTTCAACCTTAGAGGCACAGATTGCGGCCTTGGATCTGGAATATGTAGATCAAGTTACCAATACCCAACCGATAATTGACGGTTTCGACGGACTCATGGCTCGTATAAATGCCTTGGATAAATTGCCCTGGTTGCCCTCATTTTTTATTTTTCTTTTGTTCCTGGCCATTGAGACATCACCAATAATAGCAAAGCTACTATCCCCAAAAGGTGCCTACGATTATAAGCTGGAAGACCAAGAAAGTGCCGTTAGGACATGGGTGACACAAAAGGTTGGCCAACGTGAAAAAGTGCTGGAAACAGACACCCTTCTAAACAATAAGATCTACAGTGAAATTGCCGAGGAAGAGGAAATCTACAAATACAAAAAACAAAAGGCCGAGGAATTGTTAAGGCTACAGGCCAATGCATTTCATGAAGGCCAAGTGAAAAGTCTATAGATTAAATAAGAACATTTTGATAGGTTATTAGTCAATTAAAAAACCCAATTATCCCGGCTGTCCAATTGAGCGCTGTCGAAACCCTTTACCAGTAATATCTGAGGCCTAGGGCAATTCCTAGCTAATTCCCCCACATTCTTACCCATAGGGCCAAAAGGAGTTTTTTGGCATCCCTCTTTAATTTTGGGCTTTCTTCTACCGACAGCTCCCCATCCTTGGGAATCAACTTATAATTAAAGGCAAATTGGGATTCATCCGGGTCCAAACTCATCAACCCGAATCGCAGGTCATTAAAAAATAACTGTCCGTTTACCTCATTTATGGTATACCAACCTTCAGTAATTTTTTTCAGCCGTTGAACCTTATCACTTTGGGCCAAATCACCCAGTAATTCGTGGTTTTTTGGATAGCGACTAAACTGAACGGGCTTATTATCGAAAAAAGAGTAATTACCAATGAGGTAAGCGTCGCCGGCATCAACATTGGCAGACCATAGAACAGTATTAAACGGAGAAGGCCTAGTGTCTATTTCTGTATAAGCTATTCCCTGTGCGTCCAAACTATCGGTAATCTTTTTATGGGCAACTCCTTTGAGTACCAAGCTAAGTCCCAAATATAAACTGCTGATGCTCAACCCATACATATTATAGCGCCACCGCAGCGCCAAATCGCGCTTTTGGCGCATAGCAAGAATAAGAAACAGCAAAAATGGCAGGGTGTACAAGGGATCGATAACGAAGATGTTCTGAAAAGCTATCCGTAGATCAAAGGGCCAAAAAAGTTGGGTCCCCCATGTGGTAAAGGCATCCAAAATGGGATGGGTGAAAAGTCCGCAGAACATCAATAAAGACCATTCCTTCCATGTGGCAGGTCCCTTGCGTTCCAATTTAAAAATCAGCCAACCGAAGATAGGGGCAAAAATTATGGAAAAGAAGATAGAGTGGGTAAACCCCCTATGCCACTCTATAGCAGTGACCGTATCGGCAACATAATTGGCCAAAACATCCAAATCCGGAATGGTGCCGGCAATAGCCCCATAGAACATGGCCTTGTTGCCCACTTTCTTACCTAAAACCGCCTCTCCCACTGCGGCACCCAATACTATCTGCGTTAGCGAATCCATCCTTATTATTTATTCAAAAAAAGGCCAAGCCCTCATTTCTCCAGAGGGTACCAAAAATTTACAATTCCCGACCCGGACTATTGCGATTATTCCACTATTTCCATCTTTTTTAACAAGAAGGAGGCATTCATATTTTTACAAACCCCGGTTTTAAAAGTGTAATCGAAATTAAGTTCATTGTTAATAATTTCGGCGTCAAAATAATAGTTCTTAACCTGGGGCAATTCTTCCGAAACTTCACATAAACTTAAATCATGGGTGGCAATAATCCCGGTAGACTTTGAAGCCACCAATTTTTCAACAAACTTACGTGAACCTATGGCTTTGTCCAAACTGTTGGTCCCTTTGAGGATTTCATCCAAAACAATAAAATACTTGTCCTTTTGTATTTCATCCACTATAAACTTCAACCTTTTCAGTTCGGAGAAAAAATAAGACTCATCGTCCGTAAGTGAGTCCGTAGTGCGCATACTGGTTATTAACTTGATCGGAGAATACTCGGCCGCCGAAGCGCATAGGGGCAAGCCCACATTGGCCATGACAATTTGCAGGGATACCGTTCTTAAAAAGGTACTTTTCCCAGCCATATTGGCTCCGGTGACAATAAAAAATTGCTCCTTAAGGATGGTTATATCATTGGGCACCGCTTTTTTAGGATCCAATAAAGGATGGGACGCATTGACCGATTTTAGTATTACCCCATTATCTACCAAACGGGGGTAATTATAGGCCGGGTGGTTATGGGAAAAATTCCCAAGACTATTAAAAGCGTCAAAAAAGGCTATGGCATTAAACCACTTCTCCACCTTTGGCCCGTGTTTACCTATCCACCGTTCTATCCTGTAGGCCTGTAACAAATCCCAAAGAAAAAATCCGTTCCCCAACAAGGCAAAAAACATATTGTTCCTTTGGTCCAGCGCACCTAGAATTTCCGAGAATTCCTTTAAAACCTTTGAGGCCAGCTCTTTCTGGGAAACCACAGAATTCTTCTTTTCCTTTAAAAGATCGGAGGCAAATTCCTGTTCCTCTATTTTTAAGATCAATTTTTGATACTGCTGAAAGGTGCTTTGAACCCTGTTGGCATCCGAAGCCAGTTTAGAAGTGCTTTTTAGAAAAAAACCACTCAATAACAAACCGGCCAAAAGAATAATAAAAATAGGGAAACCTGGTAATGTCCCCAACAAGTATCCTCCAATCAAAATAAGGGAAACCAAAGAAAAAGTATAGGATACATAACGCATGGATTTGGGAACGTATGCTTTGTAACCAGCAAGCCATGAAACTATGGTTTTGGTTGTAGTATCCGTTTTTACCAGGGTAGCTATTGCAGAAAATTCCTGTCTCCAATCGGGTAATTTGGATAATTCTTCCACGGCCTTTTGCTTGCCCGCAATATTCTCCAAATCGTTCGCCAATAGCATTTCCACCAGCATATCACTACCTTGGACCAAGGCGGTACGATTGCTATACTGATAATAGGAACCTTTTCCGAACAGGTCAATGTCCTGGGCAAAAAAATGATTGGGATCCTTATACTCCGAACCATCGGGAAGGTGATGAAAATTACGCACCAACACCTTTATTTCCGTTTCATTAATTTTAATAAGGGCCAAAAGTTTGTCCCTCTTGTATTGTAAGTCGGTATGTTTGGAAACCAGATACAGAAATAGGCCTATAGCCACTATAATCGTTCCTAGGACCAATTTAGTATCCCCAAAAAAAAGGTAGATAAAACTGGCTGCGAGAACAAAAACGATCAATCTGATAGTACTGGAAATGGCCAGTTGTCTTTTTACCTGTCCAAGTACTCCGGCATGGAGTTCTACTCTATGTTTATAAAATGCGATTAGGTTATCCATTTAGGAATTTGAAATGTAATTTATGCAAATGTAGTTAATCCAAGGCCTTAAGTTGGGCCTGTAACTTTTTTGTTAGACCGGCAACTACCAGTTCATAGGAATGGTCTATCAATTCCCGGACCAAAGAGGGTGACAAAGTCTCAAGATAAAGGGTATTCCAATGTACTTTGCTCATATGGTACCCAGCAGTTATTTTTCCATCGTATGTCTCCCGCAATTCTATGGCCCTTTCCGGATCGCATTTTAAATTGGCCTGGGACGGAATACGCTCCAGAGGCACCAGGGCAAACATTTTTCCCATTACCTTGAACACCAAGGTGCCGGCATCGAAGGGAAATTCTTCCGTAACCCCATTTTTAAGAATACAATGCTCCCTAAATTCCTCTATATTCATAGCGTCACTTATGTTGAATCACTAGTGGGCCAGCTCCTTTAAACTATCCCATACTATTCTGCATTTAAGCACTTGCTGATCGCCAATATCGTTTCCTACCACGGTTTCACAATTAGCTCCTCCCAAACGCCCATAAAAGGCCATAGCACTGGTATTGTTCTTTAGCACCCATAAATACAATTTTCCACCCGGATCATTCTTTAGTACCTCCTGGGCCACCAACCTCATCAATTGTCTGCCAATTCCTTTTCCCTTGGTTGTACCCAACACATGCAAATTGTCCAATAATGTGCCGTATTTGGCATCATCCCCAAGAAAGGCGCAGGCAAAACCACAAATTTCCCCTTCCAGCTCCGCTACCCAGCAAAATTGGTTAGGCATTGGATTATTTAACCTATTCTGCCAAACACCTTCACGCTCAGCGGTAGCCTCGGTATCCAGAAAATGATCACTAAAATCACCCCTGTAATTTTGTTGCCAACTTTTTACATGCAATTTGGCAATTTCCAAATAATCACCGGCATTGGCTTGCCTGTAAGTCACCATAAAATATGTCTAAATCCCTTGGGAGTCGTACACTATTACCTTGGTCCATAAATTGCTGGATTCCGCAACAAAAAGGTTATGGGCTTCCTCAGTCTGATACTTTGCCTGTGCCTCGGCAGATTCAAAAGAAACTACCAGAGAATAGGTAAAGGAACCATCTACAACATCGCGGGTGGCCTTTGGCGGCACGCCCACAAAGTTGGTCTTGGCATATTTGGAATCCCGCATAAATTTCAAGATGGATGTCTCAAAAGCCTTCCTATCCTCAACATTATCAGGATTCTTCAACCAGAAAAAAACGGTGTGTACAAAATTGGAATCAAAGTTCTTCATATCTTCTTTGTTTTGACCATAACTTGTTACGGTCATCGTTAAAAATAATACAGTATAAAATAAAGTTTTCATTATATATTTTGTTTTGGAAATTACACAAAAGTATGCTTTATAGAGATTACCCAACATCCCGCTAAAATAAAAAAAATTGGTTCCAATTTGGGAGCATTGGAAAAAGGATATTACTTCTCCATGATCTGCTTCTTTCGATTGTTCATTTCCAAGGCGGAATAGTCCAATTTCCATCCTATGGTCTCTACAATTTTTTCAATTAAAAGTACAGCTTCAAGAGCTTCCTTATTGGCGGTATCCATTAAACCACTTTGAGGAATTTTATCCCTAATATGTTGCTTTGCCTCCATATTCAAGGAGGTAAGATCTGTTGGAGTAAAAGTGTTGAATAGTCCGTTTTGTATATCGTAAAACTGTAGTTCCGGGGAAATTGATAAAATTTCAGGTTGCGGAAAATTGGTAAGGATAATTCTTTTCTTATCGTTATCGGCATACATTTGCAACTTTTTTAGATCAAAACCAATATGCGCCTTGGCATTGATGATGATCAAGGCCTTCTTTTTGCTACTTACCAAACTTAGAAAACGCTCCTTGGTGTTTTCGTATCGATAAATCTCGGCAAAATCACCTTCCACCGTTATTAATTTACAAACGCTTTTTATCTTATCCAACAGTATGGCCGACTGATGTTCCGTAAGCTCTTTGCTCCTTTTTTTTCGAAAAAAAGAAAACACCCAGTACATTGCAATGGCCCCGAGAATAAGACCCAAAAAAAGTTCCAATATATCACTCATTTGCCTTACCTATTTCTCCTAAATGGGTGTATTTAAACCCCTTGTTATATTTAAGTCCATATCCAAATATTCTATCCATGGAAGCATGTGAAAATAGGATGATTCCTATTAACTGACACAAAGGTAATGAAAGATAAATCCCGAGGAAATAAATCGCTATGGCCAAGCCTTTATGATGGAACAGATTGTACCCAATGGCACCAACCTTATTCCCCATAAGGTAGCCAAGCATTCCAATATCTGGTGCCAAAATTAGCCCAACAAACCACCACCAGCTATAATCCAACAAACTAAAGAGATATAATCCCAAACAGAACATTAATAACTCCTCAGCTCTTATAAGTAACCGCATAGCACCGTTTATGATTCCTCTACTAAATATAGAACCGGTCTACTGGGACTGGCATCATTTTCGAAGGCAGCCAGTTGAAGGTTTAAAAAATACTTCCCATCCTTTATGGTATTCGCTACAAAAACAAACTCTGTTATAGTAGCCTGTAGTCGACGTTTTCCATCGAAATTCCAAAAGGTCTTATGGGCCAAAAGAGCTCCTTCATCCTTTTCCTTATCCACGGAAGGAAGATCTATCAGCAAATGCTCCACACCCTTGTCCACCAGCAATTGTGCTGCCGATTCCAATAAATATGGGGGATTTGTATTGGCGTATTGCCTGGTCATTTTGTCCCTTAGGTTTGGGATGGTCCTAATGACCACTGCCTCCCTATTTTTATTGCCCAAGGCATACTGTAATTGCTTTTTGGAGATTACAAAATCGCCATTTATTTTTTCCGGAGCTATGGTAATCACCTCGGTCATAAAAAAGAATTTGGAAAGACTTTTATTAACGGAATAAAACTCTTCCGTTATATGACCAATGCATTCGGTATGGGTACCATGGGCATGAGGATTAAAATTGATATCGTTAAAATTGGTCGAAGCCCCTTCTGTGACCTTGCCAATAAATTCCCCTTCGGTATGGGGTTCAATTTTTGGTGGGTCCACATACCATGCATTTACATTGGTACTCTTTCCGGTTATAGGTATGGAAATATCCAAGGGTTGGGATAAATCTATGGTGTAGTTTTTAGTGTTGTGTTTTATTATGGTTTTCATGTATGTTGAACTTCTTAATCGTGCTCAGGACAAGTTAACCAAAAATAAATCGGCAGCAATCCCATCACTCAAAAATTTACCTTTAGGGGAGACGAATAAGTGTTCTTTTTCCATATAAAGCAGGCCATCTTCGATTTTTTTACTGGCCTGCCTCAATAAATACGAATGGAATTCCCCGCCAAATTCCTCTTTTATCCTCTCCAAGGAAACTCCCCATATAGTTCGTAACCCGGTCATAATATATTCGTTGTAACGATCGGTTTTGGACAGCACCTCTGCTTCCATAGGCAATTCATTTTGAGAAATCGCTTTTAGGTACTTGGTATTATTGTTTACATTCCAGCCCCTTCTAATTCCGTCATAGGAATGGGCGGAGGGACCAATGCCCAAGTATTTTTTCCCCTGCCAATAGGCCGTGTTGTTCCGGGAAAAGTAACCTGGTTTTCCAAAATTGGAAATTTCGTAGTTAATAAAGCCTGCAGCTTCCAATTTACGTACCAGAATATGAAAATGTACCTCAGCCAATTCATCATCCACAGGAGGGATAAGCCCTTTTTCTATAAACGATTTTAAGGCCGTTTTGGGCTCCACAGTAAGGGCGTAACTGGAAATATGGGGCACCCCGAAGGCCAATGCCTTTTCTATATTGGCAACCCATCGTTCATTGGTCATCCCGGGAATACCATATATAAGATCGATGGAAATATTATCAAAATAATTCTTGGCCAGTACGATGCAGTCTTCCGCTTCCATGGAATTATGCGCCCTGTTCATCATCTTTAAATCCTCCTCAAAAAAAGATTGGATTCCGATACTTAACCTATTGATTGGTGATTTGGCCAATTCTTCTATCTTTTCTTCGGACAGATCATCGGGGTTGGCCTCCAAAGTGATCTCGGGTGCACTTACCACAGTATAATTACTATAAACCGACCCAATTATCTGGTTGATTTCTGCTGTGTTCAAAACCGATGGAGTTCCACCCCCAAAGTAAATTGTTTGCACCTCCTCCTCCTTAAACTCATCCTTCCTAAGTTCCAATTCCTTGATCAATGCCAGTACCATGGCCTCCTTCTTCCCCATATTGGTGGAAAAATGAAAATCGCAATAGTGACAGGCCTGCTTGCAGAAAGGGATATGGATGTAAATGCCGCTCATTTTTTCAGTAATCAGTAAACAGTGGTCAGTGGTCAGTGGTCAGTGGTCAGTGGTCAGTGGTTAGTGGTTAGTGGTTAGTAAAAATATCTATTTGGAACCAAACTTGTCAGGGTTATTAATCATGTAATAAATTAGCTTACCTATTTCCTTGCTTTCGCCAATCAACTCATCGAATATTTTCTTATCAATATATTGGCACTCCTTCGCATACTCTAACCATACTTGAGTTTCTAGATTCTCGGCATCACTATCTGTTAATTTATTAATGAAATATTTTGGATAAAGACGCTTAGCATAAGATTCGGCAATATTTGCCGAAACACTTCTGGAGGATCTTCTTATCTGATCGGTCAAAGAATATCTTTCTTCCTTAGGAAAGGATTTGGAAATCTCAAAAATCCTCATCGCCAAAGTAAAAGATTTTTTATAAGCCAATAAGTCCTGAAATCTCATAGTTACTGATTGCTGTTCAATAGATCTAAATTATGTTTTTTAAAGAATTGGTATATAAATCTGATCCAAGTCCCATTTGGCTCAAACCAAACTGTTTACTTTTTACTGATTACTGTTCACTATATAACCGCCAATCTTCACTTCTTCACCCTACCATCGTTCTGTTTCACAAAAGCATCCCAGCCACTATAGCTTTTGCCTACTTCTATTCGGCCTTCGTTATAAAAATGACAGACTGCAGCGGCAAGACCATCGGTACTGTCCAGGTTTTTAGGGAGCGACTTTAATCCCAACACGCTTTGCAGCATTTTGGCCACCTGTTCCTTACTGGCGTTACCGTTTCCTGTAATGGCCATTTTAATCTTTTTTGGGAGGTATTCCGTGATGGGAATTTGGCGCGATAGGCCTGCAGCCATGGCCACGCCCTGGGCCCTGCCCAACTTGAGCATGGATTGCACATTCTTTCCAAAAAAAGGGGCCTCAATAGCAATTTCGTCCGGGTGGTAAGTATCGATAAGCTCTATGGTGCGTTCAAAAATAAGTTTTAGCTTGGTATAGGGGTCATCGTATTTTTGAAGCAGGAGTTCGTTCATCTGAAGAAACTCCATTTTCTTATTCACCACCTTAATTATGCCAAAACCCATAATGGTGGTTCCAGGATCGATACCCAATATTATCTTTTCATTTGCCAAGGAAGGAATTGTTTAGATTCTAGATTTATATTTCAGTTGGAATTCACTATAATGGGAATCCTAAATTTTGAGGATACCGGCACCCCTCGTTTTAAGGCAGGCGATAATGGAGGCAGGCCTTTTAGGCTTTGAGTGATGATGCTACGAAATTCGGGGATCTGATTTTCAATATCCTGGTTGCGCTGCACTTCCAATACCGAAATTTCCCCTTTGTAGTCCACCAAAAAATCCACGTATATAGAGGTGTTGATATCGGACACAAATTGAAATTCAAAATCCTCCAAAGTCGCAGTATATTGTTCCAATAGTGTATTTTGAAAACAATCCAACTGCCCCGTCTTGTCCAACATTTCATCGCAGTTGTCAAATAAGGGGTACTTATCAACCTCATTAAAATTTATATTGCGCATTTCCTCGTTTACCAATTCTTGGGTTTTTTCTTCTTTGGAAGTAAACCAGTCGCAAGAGGTAAAAAGACAAAAACAAGCCAAAACCGCAACTTTCCTCATGTATGCCAGATTCTGGGCGGAAATTACAATTTTTTGATCAATTTAAGGGCTGTAGCTGTCAATTTCCTCCTCAATAGTCTTATCCTATGGCCTACAATTTTCATGAAATAAACTTCGGAATAGTACAATGGTCACCTCTTGGAAAGAAATAGTAGTGTTTACTTATTGGTAATATGGTATTTCTGTTGGTCCGTAACGACAAGCATAGTAGTGGGCAATCCTTTGTACTTAAAAGTTAAGACATCCCCTTTTTGGGCTTCAATCTCAATTAGCCCATCAAAGTCGGTAACCACAACCTCATTTTTTCCTTGTATGGAAACATCAACTCCGGGCAACCCTTTGGTTCCATCCGTAACCATACATCGAAGATATTCCTTACCATCAACCTTTTTAACATATGCCATAACAGACATTGTATTCGCAACTGACGTTAATTCTGGCGATTGTGATGAACCATTTTCTTCTGGGCCCTGAAGCCTGAATGTAATCGGAATCGAAAAAGGCACCCGTACTTTTTCACCACGGTGTTCCCCAGGTATCATTTGCGGCAACAAAGAAATAATACGGGCTGCCTCATCTTCCAAAATCTTATCAGGTCCGCGCATACGAAGATTTCCTATGCTTCCATCTTCTTGAATAATGAACAACAAATTTACCCGCCCCTCAATACGCTTTTCTTGGGCTTCTTTGGGATACCTGAAATTTTTGCTAATGTGTTTCTGCAAACTGGCATTAAAACAATCCCTTTTATTTTCTGCATCCTCACAACCAGGAAAAACCGGGACTTTATCTATTATGGCGAAGGCTATATCTACTGTTCCATCATCATTCTTCCTTGTACCAAATTCCTCTTTTCCCTCCAACTTAAATGTGATCGGAATAGAATAAGCAACCCTCACTTTTTTCCCCTTGTGTTCCCCTGGGGCCATTTTCGGAAGCAAGGAAATGATACGGGCTGCTTCCGCTTCCAAAATCTTATCTGGGGAGCGCATCCTTACATTTCCAATACTTCCATCTTTTTGAATAACAAACATGATGTTGACCCGGCCTTCAATTCCCTTTTCTATGGCCTCTTGGGGATAATTAAAATTCTTACCAATATGTTTCTGGATTTGTTGTTGAAAACAATCCCTTTCGTTATCTGCGTCTTCACAACCGGGAAAAACGGGCACCTTCTCCACTTCTGCAAAGGGAACGTCAACGACGTCTTGATTAGGATTACTAAGTTGAGGCAATTGGTTTTCTTTTTCTAACTGTTCTTCGCCAGTAGATTGTTCTTCGCCAGAAATGCCATTTTCTTGGGCCTCCAGGGAAGTATATAACAGCATCCCTACTACCAATGGCACCAACAATAAATACTTAAGTTGCCAAACTCTTTTTGATTTTGATTTTTGTAACATGACGATTCGTTTTTTGATTAATGATGATTTAAAAAATTGATTGATAAAAGAAATATGTTGGGTCTGAAAGACCTGTGACAACAGCAACTGATACTGTTCAGACTTATGGGTCTTGGCCACTCTTGCATCGGCGATGAACTCGTGCAATTCGGAAACCCTATTTTGATAAACGTAGACCAAGGGATTGAACCAACTTACAATCCGCATCAGTTCAAAAAGCAGCAGATCCCAGCTATGCCGCTGCTCTATATGCACCAGCTCGTGCTGAATGATACTCTCATGGTCCTTTTCCAATACTTTGTCGCCCAAAAAGATGGACCTAAAAAAGGAAAAAGCCATTTCACTGTTCCGTACCACCACTCGGGTAAAATTTTCAAAATACCGGATTTCACCTTGACGTTTTAGTCGGTCTATTTGATATAGCTTATAGACAAAAAGCAAGGCTGCAATTAACATTCCTCCGTAAAAAATTATTTCGATCGCAGAAAAATCAAAAGAAGCATCGTTTTCTCGAGCAACAACCACTCCCTCTGACATGTCCATACCCCACAAATATTCTGGATACACAAAATATTCTGGAGAAACTGAAGTCCTAAAAGCCTCGATCTTTATCCAAGGCAGCAAAAGGGAAAGTACAAATGTCCCGATCAGGTACACCCTGTTCCATTGAAAAAAGGTCTCCCGTTTAAGAAACAGATCGTAAACGATCAAAAACAATAGCTGGAATGCCATGCATTCTAAAATATACCGTATCATTCCTTCTCCTTTTTAATTTCCTTCAGTATGGATTCCAACTCCGATAGGCTCATATCGTTCTTTTTCATAAAGAAAGAGACCATACTTTTAAAAGAACCCTGAAAATAACCGTCCACCAGTTTGTTGATGGACTGATTGCCGTAATCCGATTTCTTGATCAATGGAAAATAAAGATAACCCCTTCCCTCCTGTTCGTGGTCCACAAAACCCTTGCTCTCCAGAATACGTACAATAGTGGAAACTGTATTATAGGCAGGTTTGGGCTCCGGCAATTCGTCAATAATTGCGGCAACGTTGCATTTCTGCAACTGCCATAATACCTGCATTACCTCCTCCTCCGCTTTGGTCAATTGTTTCATTTAACTAACTTTTTAGTTGAACACTATAACAAATATAACTAAATATTTAGTTTAAACTAATTTTTTAGTTAAAAAATTGAATTGAAATTATTGCGCGGTCCAGAAAGAGGAAAACACACCCCTAACCCCTCTCAAGAGGGGAATATTGGATTAAACGTAAGATTAGTTTTCTTTCTTTTATGAAGCGTCATCCTAAATGACGCGTGGGAGCTATGGCTGGGCATCATTCTCTTCTTTACACGGAATGGTCTGCGTTTCTCACCCCTTCCGCCTTCTCCTTTGTCGAAGCCACCTTCCCCTGATTAGGGGAAGGAGCATTTTTTTAGCATTGCAATGTGTGACAATAAAACTTTGAGTTTAATAATAACAATAGGCTCCTTCCCTTGGATAAGGGAAGGTGGATACTCGGCCAGCAGCCGAGGAGACGGAAGGGATTGGGGTTCCAAGTCCTGGGAAAGAACATAATTTCCATTAGAAAACTTAGATTAGGAAAATCCTAAATCTAGTAAGAGCGTAGCACTCGAACTGCCGCCTTCCTCTACTGAACACATGTAGGCACGAGCGTGACGCTCGCGCCAGCGAAAGGATACAGTGGTCTTAAAAGCCTCTATCTTTATCCAAGGCAGCAAAAGGGAAAGTACAAATGTCCCGATCAGGTATACCCTGTTCCACTGAAAAAAGGTTTCCCGCTTAAGGAATAGATCGTAAACGATCAAAAATAATAGCTGGAATGCCATGCATTCTAAAATAAACCGTATCATTCCTTCTCTTTTTTAATGTCCTTGAGTATAGATTCCAATTCGGATAGGCTCATATCGTTCTTTTTCATAAAGAACGAGACCATACTCTTAAAAGAACCCTGAAAATAACCGTCCACCAATTTGTTGATGGACTGGTTGCCGTAATCCGATTTCTTGATCAACGGAAAATAAAGATACCCCCTACCCTCTTGTTCGTGGTCTACGAATCCTTTACTTTCCAAAATGCGTACAATAGTGGAAACTGTATTGTACGCCGGTTTGGGTTCTGGAAGTTCATCAATAATTGCGGCCACATTACATTTCTGCAACTGCCATAGAACCTGCATTACTTCCTCCTCTGCCTTGGTTAATTGTTTCATTTAACTAACTTTTTAGTTGAACACTATAACAAATATAACTAAATATTTAGTTTAAACTAATTTTTTAGTTAAAAAGTTGATTTGAAGTTATCCCTAGCGTCAAACTCATACTAGAATTTTTTTAATCTGAATTCTAAATAGGCACGAGCGTGACTCTTGCGCCTGCGACGAGGTATGGCTACGAAGCATTCTCTTCATTACTCGGAATGGTCTGCGTTTCTCACCCCTTCCGCCTTCTCCTTTGTCGAAGCCACCTTCCCCTGATTAGAGGAAGGAGCATTTTCTAAGCATTTCATTGTGTAACATAAAACCATAAGTATAATCATCGTAAGCTCCTTCCCTTGGATAAGGGAAGGTGGATCCTCGGCTATCGGCCGAGGAGACGGAAGGGATTGTAAGCCCAAGTCCTTGGAAAAGCACATAATTTCCAATTGACAACTTAGGTTTGGATCGTCACTGAAATTGCCTCATGTCGAAGTGACTAGTACCAGTCCTTTCCCCATCCCTGTAACAAATCCTTCATATCTTCGTCAAACTAAGTATTCAAAAGATTCCTATGGATATTGTGTTATTGATTATCGGGTTTATTTTAATGTTCGTCGGCGTATTGGGTAGTTTTCTTCCAGTACTCCCGGGAACACCTATAAGCTGGGTAGGCTTGCTACTGCTCTATCTTACCAAAGCCATTCCAGATGATTGGATTTTTTTGGGTATTACCTTGGCCGTAGCCATACTAGTTTTTGCCCTGGACTACATTATTCCCGTTTGGGGAACCAAGAAATTCGGGGGAAGCAAGTGGGGAATGATCGGTACTACCATTGGACTCATAGTAGCCCTTATATTTCCAGTTCTTGGATTTTTTGGAATCATAATCTGGCCTTTTTTGGGCGCTTTGGTAGGGGAACTGATCAACAGGGCCGATCAAAAAACGGCCCTAAAGGCCGCCTTTGGTTCATTTTTAGGCTTTTTAACCGGAACCTTCCTGAAATTTATGGTTACCATAATTTATCTGGGCCTATTTATATATAAGGCTTGGGAATATAAGTCAGACTTATTTCCCTTCTTTAGTTAATCCATATTTCTACATCCATGTAACTTTTTCTTGCCATGGGCCTTTGCTGACAACTGGAATTTCTTCATCAGTATACCCCATATAGAAAAAGCCCAAACATACTTCGCCTGTATTCAACTCAAAAAAATCGCCCATATATTTAATCAGGCCAGGAGAACTCCAATAGCTCCCTATACCCAACTCTGTACAACAGAGCCACATATTTTGTACCGCCATTGCCGTTGCTGCCACCTCTTCCCATTCCGGCACACTTTCTTGGAGATCACGTTGCATACAAATGGCTATGACTGCGGCAGCCTTTTTTGGATTCTGAATCAACTTTTCCACCTTGAACTGCTTAGGCTTTGGGTCCGTTTCCATGTATTTCAATGACAGGAATAAGCCCAATTTTTCCTTGGCCTCCCCTTGTAGTACTTTAAATCGCCAAGGTTCCGTTTTCTTATGGGTAGGCGCAAAATTGGCAGCCTCCAATACCTTTTCAATGTTCTCCCTACTTATAGGTTCATCATTATATTGGGCAGGAAAAATAGACCGACGCCTCTTAATTATATCAAAAATCATACTTTCTCAATTTAAATATTACAAACTAAGGTTTTTAAATTCCCTATATAGATTCGTTTAACAATAAATTAATACAATGTCGCAAAGCCGGGTTTCTATTGTCTTCCTTCCAACAAACGGATAGTACTGCCCTTTGCGGAATGTTCTTGAGTTCAATAAATTTCACCTTCATCTGAAAGCCATATTGCAAGGAAGTGGGTATGATAGCTATCCCCAAATTATTCTCCACCAGCTTAAAAATGGTCTGGGCATGCACGGATTTATGGGAAACCTTGGGAGTAAAACCCGAATCCTCACATATGCTCATAACCGTGTCAAAGTACAACGGACTATAATCCTGGGCGAACAAAATAAAATTCTCCGCCGCCAATTGCCCTACATCTGTAAATTCCCTGGTCAATAAAGGATATAATTCTGGCAAAACCACGGAAAAAGTGTCGGTATATACCGGTTGAATATTTAGGCCTTCAGGCACTCTGGCCGTTCGTACAAAGCCCATATCCAATTTATCCTTCAAGATGGCATTGACCTGGGCATTGTTGGACAATTCCTCCAAATTGGTCTGGATGCCAGGGAATTTATCCTTTAACTTGATCAGAAGGTTAGGTATCACTTCCTGCATGGCCGAACCCAAAAACCCTATTCGGACCTCCCCAAAATTGCCATCCCTAATATGTCTCAACTGCTTTTTGGTGACTTCCAAATGGTTTAAGATAAACTCTATTTCACTTTTGAGATATTCCCCGGCTGCAGTAAGGCTTACCTTTTTCTTTGTCCGGACAAAAAGCTTTACCTCCAGAATCTCTTCCATTTGTTTAATTTGTCGACTTAATCCTGGTTGGGAAATACAAAGCTTTTCCGCTGCCTTTCTATAGTGCAACTCTTCGGCCACTGCCAAAAAATAATTGAAATGTCTGAGTTCTATTTGATAACCCATAGTTATTAAGTGTGTACATTAATAGTATTGGTGATTATCAAACATAATCAATAAATTTATATTGATAAAAATAATCCCATGGCTACTTCAAAAAAAATCTTTTTTTTCGGGGAAGATCATCTTACTGCAGGCCTGGCTTTGAGCCTTGTAAGGGGAACGATCATAGGGCAAATCTCTGAACCAGCAAGAAAAAAAATTCGTGAAAGCCACCAAACCGTTTTACGTATTGTAGAGATGGGGCAACCTGTTTACGGAATCAATACCGGATTCGGTCCCTTGTGTACCACCAAAATTTCCAAAACTGAAACCAAAATATTACAAAACAATATACTTCAAAGTCATAGTGTGGGGGTTGGACCACCAATAGAAACGGAAATGGCCAAATTGATGCTCGTTTTAAAGGCACATTCCCTGGCCAAAGGTTTTTCTGGTATTGCAGAAGCCACCCTGGACCGAATAATATGGCATATAGATAACGATGCTATTCCAATAGTACCCTCCCAAGGTTCTGTGGGGGCGTCCGGTGACCTTGCCCCCCTATCCCATTTATTTTTACCTCTAGTTGGATTGGGAAAAGTAAGATACATAAGAAAAACGATCACCACAGCCCAACTCCACAGAATTTATGAGCTTGAGCCCTTGGAATTGGGTCCCAAAGAGGGACTGGCCCTAATAAACGGCACCCAATTTATTGCTGCCCATGCCGTAATGGTCATAGACAAAATGCACGCCTGCACTACTCATGCGGACATCATTGGGGCCATGATGATCGAAGGTTTACAGGGTAGCGTAAAACCCTTTTATAAAGAACTGCATGAGCTACGCCCCTTTAAAGGCAATAGTCACGTAGCTTCAAGAATCCGTTTCCTTTTGGAAGATTCAGAAATTATGCAGGACCACATAGATTGTGAACGGGTACAAGACCCCTATTCACTAAGATGTATTCCCCAAGTACATGGAGCCTCCAGAAACGCTTGGCTGCATTTAAAAGAATTATTGGAGATAGAATTGAACTCGGTTACGGACAACCCAATCATTATTAATGAGGAATTAACGATAAGTGGGGGCAATTTTCATGGACAACCATTGGCCATGGCACTGGACTATGTATGTTTGGCCGCTTCCGAGCTTGGAAATATCTCGGACCGCCGTATTTATTTGGCTCTGGAAGGCAACAGTCCCGGGGTGCCTAAATTGTTGATGAAGGATACCGGAATCAATTCCGGCTATATGATCTTACAATACACCACTGCCGCTTTGGCCAGTGAAAACAAAGGTTTGTGCTTCCCTGCCAGTGCCGATAGCATCCCTACATCCCTAGGGCAGGAAGACCATGTAAGTATGGGATCCATCAGCGGTAGAAAAGCCCTTCAAGTATTGGAAAATGTAGAAAAAATATTGGCCATTGAACTTCTGACCGCAGCACAGGCTTTTGAGTTTAGAAAACCCATGAAATCTGGCGTCTTACTGGATGAAGTACATAAAACTATTCGCAAAAAAGTAGCCTTTGCCGATAAGGACAGGGTTTTTTCCGATGATATTGAAAAAGGCATTGAAATGATCAAAGGCCGCACCATAATACATTCGGTACAAAAAACTATGAAGCGCAACAATCTTAAAATGGAAAGTCCATTTGAAGCCGAATTTGAAAAATATTAGGCAATTGCAAAATATTAAGTACCCCAAGCACAATTCAGACATTGAACAAACATGAAAAAATACACCCTTATAGGCCCCTTTAAGCAAATCTTGACGATGACAGGTCTACCGCTAAAAGGCCCACTATCTGACGAGCAATTACCGATATTGGAAAATGGGGGTATTATTATGGTGGATGACATAATTCACGCCATAGGATCTTATCCTGAAATTCAGACAAAAGCAAACCACCTAAATGCGCAAAATATACCTATCCAATCCAACATGGTATGCCTTCCCGGATTAATTGATGCCCATACCCATATTTGTTTTGGAGGAAGCAGGGCCAAAGACTATGCCCTACGCAATTCAGGTAAAACCTATCTCGAAATTGCCAAAGCTGGAGGTGGAATTTGGGATACGGTTACCGAGACTAGAAAGGCCACCACATCCTCCTTGATAGAGGGTGTAAAAAAAAGAGCGGACAGACATTTGGCCCATGGTGTGACCACCATAGAAGTAAAAAGCGGCTACGGACTTTCGGTTGAAGAGGAACTAAAAATGTTAAGCGCCATTGCGCAAGCCGATAAACAATGTCATCCCCACCTAATTCCCACATGTTTGGCGGCACATATGGTCCCCAAAGATTGTCAGGGAAGTCCAGCCGATTATCTTTTGGAAATAAGCACTTTACTATTTCCAATTTTAAAAAAAGAAAAGTTAGCCAATAGAATTGATGCCTTCGTGGAGGAAGGGGCCTTTTCTCCCGTTTCAATCGCAGCATATTTTGACAATGCGAAGGCCATGGGATTCGATATCACTGTACATGCCGACCAATTTTCAACCGGAGGTAGTGATGTTGCTGTTAAATATAAGGCAGTAAGTGCCGATCACTTGGAAGCAAGTACAGAAAAAGAAATTCAGCTACTCGCCAAAAGCAATACTGTAGCAACTGCCTTGCCCGGTGCCTCTATGGGATTGGGATGTAGCTATACCCCGGCGCGCCGATTATTGGATGCAGGAGCAGCCTTGGCCATAGCCAGCGATTGGAATCCCGGTTCCGCCCCAATGGGTAATTTATTGGTTCAGGCAGCCGTACTCGGAACATTTGAGAAACTCACAAATACCGAGGTGTTGGCTGGGATTACATTTAGGGCTGCGGCAGCTTTAAACTTAGAGGATCGCGGTACATTGAAAACCGGATTATTGGCAGATCTTATTGCATTCCCAACCAACGATTACAAAGAAATACTTTATCAACAAGGTATGATGCTGCCTTCCCTTGTATGCATAAAGGGAAAATTGGTAGTCGGTAATAACTAAAAAAGACCCGAACGATGACGGAAGAAAATTTTAAAGCTCAAATACTCCAAGGCATTCCAAAGGAAATGCCCAATAAAAAAGACTATCCCAATAATGCAAATAGAGCCCCAAAACGCAAGGATATACTATCCTTAGATGAGAAAAAATTGGCCATACGCAATGCCTTGCGCTATTTTCCATCCGATTGGCACCAAATCCTTGGAAGAGAATTTGCCCAAGAATTAAATACTTTGGGCAGAATCTATATGTATCGCTTTAAGCCGGATTACCCTCTATATGCAAGACCAATTGATCATTATCCCGCAAAAAGTAAACAGGCGGCCAGTATAATGCTGATGATACAAAACAATTTAGACCCCCAGGTAGCACAACATCCAGAAGAACTAATAACCTATGGGGGCAATGGTGCCGTATTTCAGAATTGGGCACAGTATCTTTTGACCATGCAGTACCTGGCGAATATGACCAACGAACAAACCCTGCACATATATTCAGGGCATCCCATGGGGCTATTTCCCTCTTCAAAAGAGGCTCCAAGAGTGGTGGTCACCAATGGGATGATGATTCCCAACTATTCCAAACAGGATGATTGGGAGAAGTATAATGCCCTAGGTGTTACCCAATACGGACAAATGACGGCAGGATCCTATATGTATATTGGGCCACAAGGCATAGTTCATGGCACCACGATTACTGTTTTGAACGCCTTTAGAAAAGTCCTACAAAAAGAGGAATCCGCTAAAGGAAAAATATTTCTCACTTCCGGCTTAGGGGGTATGAGTGGAGCCCAGCCCAAGGCGGGAAATATTGCCGGCTGTATTACCATATGTGCAGAGGTAAACAAGGCTGCTGCTCAGAAAAGACATCAACAAGGCTGGGTAGATGAGCTTTTGGAAGATTTGGAACAATTGGTAGAGCGGGCCAGAATGGCAATACAACAAAAGGAAGTTGTCTCCTTGGCCTATATTGGAAATATAGTGGATGTATGGGAAAAGTTCTACCAGGAAAATATATTCATCCATTTGGGTTCCGACCAGACCTCCCTTCACAACCCATGGTCAGGGGGCTATTATCCTGTAGGCCTTTCTTTTGAAGAATCCAATCAGCTTATGAGGACCAATCCAGAAGCTTTTAAACAAAAAGTACAGGCTTCGTTAAGAAGACAGGTAACCGCTATTAACAAACATACGGCCAAAGGCACCTATTTTTTTGATTATGGCAATGCCTTTTTATTGGAGGCATCCAGAGCAGGAGCCCAAATAATGGCTGAAAATGGTCTGGAATTTAGATATCCATCTTACGTTCAGGATATTTTAGGCCCAATGTGTTTTGATTATGGATTTGGACCCTTTAGATGGGTATGCACCTCGGGAGACCCAATGGATTTGCAAAAAACGGATGATATTGCACTCCAAACTTTAGAAGAAATTAAGATTAACGCACCCTCTGAGATCCAACAGCAAATAGAGGACAATATAAAGTGGATCAGGGAAGCTTTATCCAACAAAATGGTAGTAGGCTCACAGGCCCGCATCCTATATGCGGATGCTGAAGGAAGGGCCAAAATTGCTATGGCCTTCAACAATGCCATTAAATCCGGAGAAATCAGTGCACCCATTGTTTTGGGACGGGATCACCATGACGTGGGCGGTACAGACTCGCCCTTTAGGGAAACGAGCAATATTTATGATGGCAGCAAGTATACTGCAGACATGGCCATCCACAATGTAATTGGAGATAGCTTTAGGGGCGCCACTTGGGTATCCATTCACAACGGTGGAGGTATAGGTTGGGGAGAAGTCATCAACGGTGGTTTCGGTTTAGTGTTGGATGGTTCAGACGATGCCGCTGAACGTCTAAAAAACATGTTGTTTTATGATGTAAATAATGGAATATCTAGAAGAAGTTGGGCCAGAAACAAAGAAGCCTTGTTTGCAATAAAACGGGAAATGGCCCGAACACCGGAATTAAAGGTTACCTTGCCAAATATAGTTGAGGATGAATTACTGGATATTTTGTTTCCATAAAAATATATTTCAATTCTTTTTCGATAGCCACATATGCCTCACAAGCCTTAGTCGTAATCAAAATCCTACCGGCCACTACGTTTAGGGCAAAATAAATATCGAAAATTTTAAATATTACTTGGAATCATCTATTTTTATTCACTAAACAGTTCCTCAACCAAATAAATAGACATTGCTTTAAGGATTGTTCCCCCTTTTGTTGGAATAAACATACTATAAATTAGTTTTTTAAATAATGATTCCCTGTCCAATCTGTAACCACCCCAAAACCAAATTAAAATACCAGCTTAAATTTAATGTGCATCAATGTACTAATTGCGGTTTTCAATTTTGTCCCGATGCCACTTTCAACAAAAGTTTGGTTTCTGATTTAAATGAAGAAACCCGTGAAAAAGCACTTATCAATTTAAGGAAAGAGAATTTCCAACATATCATAGCCTCCATTAAGAAAAACAAGGAAATTAAATCCAAGGGGCTCGAGGTAGGTCCGGGATATGGTTGGTTTTTGGAGGTCTGCAGGGACCATGGGATTAGTTGCTTGGGCATTGAACCGGAAACCCGCTTCAATGAACACTACCAAAAGGAAGGCTTGCAAGTAAAGAATGGTTTTTTTCCACAAGATCTACAAGAAGAATCACATTTTGATTTTATTGCCTATAATGATGTTTTGGAACACCTGCCCGATCTTAAGGGAATTATGGAAGCCAATTACGGTTTACTTAATCCGGAAGGACTATTGATCGTTAATTTACCTCAACAAAGTGGTTTAATATATTTCATTTCCAAAATGGCTTATCTATTCGGGGTAAAATCCTTAATGGATAGAATGTGGCAATTTAATTTTCACAGCCCACATTTGAGTTACTTTACCAAACCAACCTTGATTAAATTGGCCCTGGACAACAATTTTGAAGCAGTTGAATCATTTCCTTTAAAAACCATTAATTTATCTGAAATATCAGATAGGATAGAACAGGATAACCAACAAGGAACTCTGGCGAAAATAGCAACTAAAATTGGAGTGTTTCTTTTGTTTCCATTTTTACAAATTTTCCCGGACACCCGTTGTTTTATATTTAGAAAAAGGTAATTGAGCATAAAAAATGTAGTTTCTTCAAAACAACATTTAAAATCAAATATCGTTAAAATGTTAATTTAGTTTGTTAATTATTACGAATGGGCAGTTTAGATTCATTTGATTCCTAGCTGTTAAAACGCCAAGAAGTATAAAATCACCAAACTCGATGATTGCAATATTACTGAAAATTAAAAACTCGATAAACAAGTTTACCGGATTTACTGGCGATAACAACAACTCCTTTAGAAATCCGATATTTATACTACTTTGCATCTTTCTATTATTGACGCTCCTTGCGGCTTACTCCAATCATTTTCAAAATGGCTTTCATTTTGACGATAGCCATACCATAGAAGAGAACAAGGCCATTACCGAAGTAAACGCAACGGCATTTTTTAAGGATGTAACAACATTTAGTACACTCCCCAGCAATAGGTCCTACCGGCCCTACACCACTCTTGAAAATGCCATTGACTACAAACTTGGAGGTGGACTGGACCCACTTGCATTTCATATCCACATTTTTGTATTCTTTATTTTAACCTGTGCCGCACTTTGCCTTTTTGTTAAAAAACTACTGGATAGGTTGGAATTCTCCCAATACAACCAGTTTTGGGGCCTCCTGATAGCTGCCGCTTTCGGTTTATTATGTGCCAATGCAGAAACGGTCAACTATATTATTCAGCGATCGGAAATTGTAGCCGGCTTCTATGTGCTATTGGGGTTTGTTGCATTTTTGAGTGGCGGGAAATGGAGGAAATGGCATCTTTATCTTATTTTCCCATTTATAGGTTTCTTTTCCAAAGAAATGGCTTTGGTGTTTTCACCGCTGCTGTTCCTATATTTTTTAATTTTTGAAGAGGACGTAGATCTATTGCGGTTCTACCGGGCAACGGAATTTAAAAAATGTATCCGCTCCTTTGTTAAAGTGTTCCCGTCATTTATTCTTACCGTGGCCTTTTTGGTATTCTATTTCTCCATGCTTCCGGATACCTTTGCACCCGGAGGTGTTGATCGTTATAATTATTTGATTACCCAGCCCCTGGTCATGTGCCACTATATACTAACCTATTTTATTCCCTATAACCTATCTGCAGATACGGATTGGGTAGCTTTTGAATCTATTATGGATTACAGGGCCATTTTGGGCATTGTTGGAATAGGGGCATTGATTTTCTTAGCGTTAAAAACATCGAAAAAGAGGGAAACTAAATTATTTTCCTTTGGCCTACTCTGGTTCTTTATCTCTCTACTACCCTCTTCCTCCGTACTTCCCTTTGCAGAGGTGCTTAATGACCACCGAAGCTTTATCCCATATATGGGACTCACTATAGCTTTTGTTTTTGGTTCCAAATATTTTCTCGAAACATATTTTCCCAAAATATTCACCTCAAAAAAAGGTATGTCCATAATATCCCTGTTCATAATCTTTTTCCTGTTCGCCAATGCCTATGGCGTGCACCAGCGAAACAAAGTATGGAAAGATGAAATTAGTCTCTGGAAGGATGTAACCATAAAAAGTCCAAAAAATGGTCGCGGACATATGAATTATGGCCTAGCTCTAATGGCCCAAGGCGATTATAGCAATGCCGAAATATCGTTTAACAATGCCTTGGAATATGTTCCATATTACTCCAGTATTTACACTAATATGGGTATCCTGAAAAATGCCATAGGGGATAAGGAAAGTGCAGATAAATATTTCCAAAAATCCTTATCCCTTAATGATGCAAACCATAAAACCAAATACTTCTATGGTCGATATTTATTTCAAAACAATAAATTTGATGAGGCTATAGACCAATTTAAACACGTAAACCAAAGTGTTCCCAATTATCTTGACACAAACGACTATATCTTCAAATCCTATCATAAACTTAAGGATTGGGACAATATGAAAAGCTTTAGCAATGAAGTTTTGGCCAACTGGCCAAAAGATGACACTTCAAAAAAATATTTGGATATTGCCTTGAACAAAAAATCAGTATTGACAGTTTTGGAAGAAGAGGTCTCCGATTCTCCCAGCCCAGAAAAATACCTAAATTTGAGTTTGCAATATTTTAATGAAGGTAACTACGAAGATTGTATCCGAGTAGCAGGGAAAGCAGTGGAATTAAATCCGGAATACGCCGATGCCTACAACAATATAGGTATAGGCCATTTTTATCTCTTGAACTATGACCAGGCCATTGAAGCCTACCAAAAAGCACTTGAATTGAACCCGTCCTATCAATTGGCGAAAAACAATTTGGCAAATGCCGAGGACAAAAAGAAAGATTTGGCCAACGCTACTTCAAGTTTATCGGATAAGGAAGCATCTGCTTATTATATAAATCTTAGTCTTGAATTTTACAAAAAGGAAAAATATCAAAGCTGTATAGCCGCAGCAAGGAAGTCGAACGCAATTATACCCAATGCCATTGCTTATAACAACATTTGTTCTTCCTTCAACCAACTCAAAAAATATCAGAAGGCAATAGCCGCATGTAATGAAGCGTTAAAACTAGACGCTGGTTCCAAGTTGGCCAAAGGCAATCTAAATTACGCCGAACAACAGGCCAGGAACTTTTAGAATAGAAATCAAAGCTAATACAAAAAAGAATCGCAACTAACCCGGCAACCATGGAAACGCAGAAATATAGTGCTATTAAAATCGCTGTTGTAATCCCATTTTACAATGCCTCCAATGAAATATTGCTCGTCGTTTCCAAATTACCGGATTATATTCATAGTGTTATTATTGTGGACGACCAAAGTCCCACTCCCCTCCCAAAAGCGGATATTGAAAAACTAGCACCTTCCAAAGCAGCGGTTTACTTTTTAGAAAATACAATAAATTTAGGGGTAGGTGGCGCCACCAAAAGAGGATTTGAAGAAGCAATTGGAATTGGGGCAGAAATAATAATCAAGGTAGATGCCGATGACCAGATGGATCTTACTTACCTTCCCGACTTACTGGATCCACTAATTGCAAACAAGTGCGATGTTGCGAAAGGCAACAGATTTAGGGACCTAAAGGCTTTAAGAGCCATGCCCCTTATACGCAGAATTGGCAATCTAGGCTTATCATTCCTTATAAAAGCGGCTACAGGTTATTGGCACAATTTTGATCCCACCAATGGATTTTTGGCCCTTAAAGCCGATGTTGTTAAAAAGTTGAATTTTAATAATCTGGCCAACCGCTATTATTTTGAAACCTCCCTTTTGTCGCAACTGTACTTTGAAAAGGCGGCTATTAAGGATATTGCCATGCCCGCCATATACGGCGAAGAAAAATCGAGCATGAAAATATGGCAAATGCCTTTTGTCTTTGGGACCAGGCTAACCAACACCTTTATAAAGCGTATTGTTAAGGAGTATTTTTTATACGATTTCAATATTGGCTCAGTATACCTATTATTTGGATTTCCACTGTTTATGTTCGGAATCATTTTTGGTATTATAGAATGGATTTACTACGCCTCCATAAACACCTTTGCCCCAACAGGTACCATTATGATTGTTACCCTATCTATCATATTGGGCTTTCAGCTTATCCTTCAGGCCATCCAATACGACATAATAAATGCCCCAAAAGCGCAATAAAAGACCCTAAACTTCTTTGCAAAAAATATTGAGGTACAGCTGCTAATGTCCAAGGGAAAAACACTAATATTGATATAGGGATTTTCTAGGATAGCGAAGAAGTTTTTGAACTATTTTGTTCAAATTTCAGAGCATCCATGAATTGGCCAACTAAGCCATCAACCTATAAAATTCAGTAAAAATGCACACCTATTCCAAAACAGACCCTATACTGTGGACAGGACGCAAGTCTGGCCAACAGCTTTATCTTCACGAAAAGGTGATTTGCGTTGATCTTAATTCCGAGCAAGTCCCCATTACTAATGGGCGGTCCTGGGCAATACTGGGATATGCTTGCGACGAGGGCGTTAAAAGGAATGAAGGCAGAATAGGTGCAGCCTTAGGACCCGATGCCATCCGCAAGCAACTCGCCAAACTCCCAAACCACCTTAGGGAAAACACCTTAGTTTTGGACACAGGAACTGTGGATTGCCAGGACGGCGATTTAAAAAAAACACAGACCGTTTTGTCGCGTACCGTCACCCAACTGCTTCAGCAACACGCTTTCCCCATCCTTTTGGGAGGAGGACATGACATTGCTTATGGCCATTATAACGGAATAAAAAGATATCTAGCCACGGAAGGCATTAATAAATCCGTTGGCATCATTAATTTTGACGCCCATTTTGATTTACGAAGTAACCAAACCAATAACAATTCTGGCACACCCTTTTATCAAATTGCACAAGAGTGTAAACTGGACCAATCAAAATTCCGCTATATGTGTTTGGGAATCCGTGAGGATGCCAATAACAGTAGCCTTTATGGCACCGCAAAGGACCTAGGTGTTTCCTATGTTGACAAAACCAATTTCAACCTCCTGCATTTTAATACCATAAAAGATAAAATAGCTCAATTTGCCAAGGAGGTGGATTATATCTACACTACTATTGATCTGGATGGATTTTCCTCGGCCTACGCGCCTGGTGTAAGTGCTGCCTCTCCAATGGGTTTCTCCCCGGAAATTGTCCTGGAATGCTTAAAGATTATAATTGCATCAAAAAAAATGATAAGCTTCGATATCGCCGAAATGAATCCGACTTATGATATTGACCATCAAACGGCAAAATTGGCCGCTTCCCTTATTCATTTTGTGATTCACCAAAGCCAATAATATTGAACCACTTATAACCCATTTCTAATCCCATCAAGGGAAAAAAACCCTATTCCAACCAAGATTTGTAATACTTGCCATCATCAATATCCATGGCGGCCTTTGTAAGCTGCAAGGGCCTAAATGTATCTATCATCACAGCCAACTCTTCAGTTTTGGATTTTCCAATACTAGCCTCATAAGTACCCGGATGAGGGCCATGAGGGATTCCAGCAGGATGTAAGGAAATATATCCCTTGTCTATATTCTTTCTGCTCATAAAGTCGCCATCAACATAATACAACACCTCGTCTGAATCTATATTGGAATGATTGTAAGGGGCAGGTATGGATTGGGGATGATAGTCATATAAACGAGGCACAAAGGAGCAGACCACAAAGGCTGAAGTCTCAAAAGTCTGATGCACTGGAGGTGGTTGGTGAACCCGCCCGGTAATGGGTTCAAAATTATGTATGGAAAAGCCATAGGGATAATTGTAACCATCCCATCCTACCACATCAAATGGGTGGGAAGCATACACCAAATGGTGCAATTGACCTTGTTTTTTAACTTTGATCACAAAATCGCCCAACTCATCATAGGTCTGTAGGTTCTGCGGCAATTTAAAATCGCGCTCGCAAAACGGGGAATGCTCCAAATGCTGTCCAAACCAATTTCTATATCTTTTTGGGGTATAAATGGGATGATATGATTCCGCAATCAGCAATCTGTTCTCCTCGGTATCAAAAGTAATCTGGTAGATCATTCCACGCGGAATAACAAGATAATCCCCGTATTCAAATCTAATTTCTCCCAACATCGTTTTTAACACCCCCGTACCTTTGTGGACGAACAACAATTCATCCGCATCGGCATTTTTATAAAAATAATCTGTCAGGGAATTTTTGGGTGCCGCAAGCGAGATATGAACATCGGAATTGAACAACATTACACTTCTACTTTCCAAATAATCGTTCATTGGCTTCACTTCGAAACCTTTTAGCAATCTGGACTTGATATTATGTGACACCAGGGCTTTGGGGGAAACATCGAAGGACTTCCCCACTTCCTTTACCATCGTTGGTCTATGCAGGTGGTACATTAGAGACGACATACCATCAAAACCGATGGTTCCAAACAATTGCTCGTAATGCAGGCTTCCGTCCTGTTTCTTAAAAATAGTATGTCTTTTGGGGGGAATTTTACCTAATTTATGATACACGGGCATAGCTATATCCTTATTAATGATTCCTTTTTAAAAATACGATAAAATAAGGATTATCCACAAGAATCCACTTTAATTAAGGAGCTGTTAAGCAATATGAAGAGTGCTTATCAATATTAGTGGCTTAGACAACGGATCAAAACTCATTGTGTTTATGTAATTTATTACCAGTAGTACATAGTATTACTTAGTATATATTATCAACTTAGATCCATCTACAATTTCTTTGCATATCTAAATCTTGCCAACTAATGGAATTCAGTATTTTCATTGAGTTAAAGGAAGATTTCATTAATTCCTTTGAAAAATCATAAAAACAGCTTTTTATTATAGCAACCGACGAAGGAGGTCCATAAATTGGATCTTCTTTCATTTTCTTTGCTTGTCCAAAGAAAACGAAACAAAAGAAAAGACACCTTCTCCGAGGAATTTTTTAGACCATGTCTAAAAACCGGTTTCAAAACTCCGCGCTTTTTTCAAAAACAAAAAAGCTGGATCTCGGAGCTTTTGAACCCTATTCTGCGGATCAGGAAAACAATCGATAAGCTTCTCGTTTTGGTTTTCGGCCTATTTTTATTTTCGTAGCAAATCAAGGGGTTTTCACATCGGGAAGTAGTTCTGTGTAAAAAGGTGGCCTTGGCTACAGCTGGCTCCTCTAAACCAAGGCACACTGTACCTTAGTTTATCGGCCCTGGTCGTTTTTGGGCGATGCAAAAAATGAACAAAACATCAAATGTCAAACGGATTGTTCCAGCTTTTCATTTAGTGCACACACAATTTTCGGGAATGATCCTAGAGAATACAGTTGTCCTTGTTAATGAACAGGCAAGACAATACAAACAAAAAAAGCCTCCCAAAATGGAAAGCCTTTCATCGGTGCTTGTCGGTCCAAATTTACATCCGGAAAAATCGACGAAAACAACCTTGCCTCAATTTGCATTGAGACACAACACAACTGGGCAAAGATAGTAAAGGTTTTTAGATTTTCATTGTTTGGACAAGCTTATTTGGACAATCCTTTTATGTCCCATTTTAAATATATCAAAGTACAAAGTTAATTCCTGATTCTTCCAATTTTTTATACTTCCCGTAATCGAACCTGTACAAAAATGCGCCTTTTTTAGATGTGGATTTATCCTTCTCGTCCAATTTTATAAGCAAATCGAAGGACAATAATTTCTTTCTGAAATTGCGATCATCCAATTTGGTCTGGTGAAGGGCCTCGTATAATGATTGAAGCTGTGGAATAGTAAATTTTTCGGGAAGAAGCTCAAACCCAATAGGCTTGTGCGTAGTTTTCTGCCTTAGTCGGTCCAAGGCATCGGCAATCATAACATTATGATCCAGTACCAATTGTGGAATATCTTCTAAGGCAAACCATTTGGCGCCATGTAATTCTACCTGTTCCCTATCATAATCATTGATTCTGATCAGTGCATATTGGGCAATGGAAATACATCTTGCACCGGAATCCCTCTCCACATCGCTATAAACCCTTAGTTCCTCTAAAAAAATATTCTCAAGGCCTGTAAACTGTAAAAGAACCCGGCGGGCAGCATCTGGGACACTCTCCTCTTCATTTACAAAACTGCCGATCAGGGACCACTCCCCTTTAAGAGGATCTATTCTCCTTCTAAAGACCAAGAGCTTCAAAATCCCCTCATCAAAACCAAAAACAATACAATCTGTTGCCACAAGTATTTTGGGCTGCGCAATATAAGGGCTATTATTCTCCAAGGCCGTCATTTAAACTATAATGCACTAAAATATCAAAAATATATATCAAATCATCAAAAGCCCAAATTTTATAACCCTAAACCCATTTATAAGCAATAAAAATTTGTAGCAATGGCCAAATCCAACTTTCTATTTTCGTCCAATTACCTACAATTTCCCCCAACACATTTAGCAGTCATTTAACACTAAACCTCCTTCATTTTGAATAACTTGTAATAAAAAAAGATGAAAAATACAGCCATGTTCTGGGTAGCCGCAACGACTTTGGTCCTAATTTCCTTGACCATAATGGCGGCTATGAACTTTCCTTTTAATTGGGTTTTTTACGTTACCGTTTTAGGGCAAATAATGCTCGTATATATGGTTTTCAGAGTGCTTACGGACAACTACACTACAGACAAGACCTTCAAGGATTTCTATGAGGATTGTCCTTTAAGGGGTGAAATTAACTAGAGGCCGATATTTCCTTGCCTTTTTTGCTATTTGGAGGAGTTCCCATACCCAATTCCGGGATTACCAATAAGGGGATTTGAGTGTGAAATGCCAATCGTTTAATTACTGGTTCCCGTGTCATTTTTTCCATATAGCTGTGCTGATAATTGAGCATGGCCAATAGGTGAATGTCCAATTCGTTTGCAAAGACCTCCAAGGTCTGGGAAACCGAATTCAATTCTGAAACGGTATGTACATAATGCTCTACCTCACCTATGTACTTCCTTAACATATTAAGGTTGAATTGCTGGACTTCAGTAAGCGATTTAATTTCGTATTGCACATGTACTATCCTAATGGCCGCCTTAAAGGATTTTGCCATTTCCAACAGGGGCTTCAATTCGGAAGTCGTGTAAAACCTATTAAAATCTGTTGCAAAAGCTATTTCGGAAGGAGTTTTAAATTTAAAATGTTGAGGAATGGCCAGTACCGGGCAGTTCTTTATGGACTTTATTATTCTAACGGTATTGCTCCCCATAAACACCTCCTCCAATCCTGATGCACCTTTTGTTCCCGTAATCACCAAACCAATTTGATGTGTCTCTATAATGTTCTTTATTTCATCTACCAAGAGACTAAAGGAAGAAATGGTAATAAACTTATGTTTCGGATTATGGTACTTTTCCTGGATCTTTGACAAGAGCTGGTCCAAGCCTTTTTCGGAATTATGCTTCACCACATCCTCACAAGCTTTGCCGCCCGCACCTGTTGCCATAAACCTGCTATGGGCAATGGTAGGAGTATATGTATTTAAAATATAAAACTCGCACTCTTCATACTTATAAAGGGAAATTGCATATTTGGTTGCATTCCAAGCATTGGGAGAAAAATCTGTAGGTAATAATATCTTTTTCAAACTATTTTATATTTATAAGAACCCCGCTCAGAGGTTAAAACCATGGGGTAAAATTATGGGAAGTCAGAAACCTGAACTATGACATTTATCAGCTTTTAGGGTTGATATTTTAGAACGCAAAAACTTCGGCAGTAGCCGATTCTGGAAGGTTGTTATTACCCTTATCCGCAAAAATGAAGAAATAGAAGTTATAACTATAGGTGGGAATTATTGAACAGAGCACTGCAGGCTACAATAGAAAAAAGAAGAAACGGAAACTCTGGGATCAGGATCCCTTTGCAACTTCATTAAGGCCATTTCTGTCCGCTATGGCCACTTTTTTTCCAGAAGCTTTTATCAACCCCAATTTTTTGAAATCTGAAATAATCCTAATGGCAGATTCCGTAGCCGTACCTACTACATTGGCAATATCTTCCCGGGATAGCGTTAAGGCCAAATAGCCGTTCTTATCCTTTCCAAAATTTTTCTCCAAATAAATAAATGCCTCGGCTATCCTCTGCTTCACAGTCTTTTGCGACATATTCACAATTACGTCATCGGCCTCCTTTAAATCATGTGCTATATGCCTCAAAACTTCCACAGCAAAATTGGGATTGCTATTAAGGCTATCCATTATGGCATCTTTGGGAACAAAACATACCTCCATATCGTTTACTGCAATTGCACTTAGGTTGGCCACTTCTTCTGTAATTACGGAACGCTGTCCCAAGACAGCACCTTGAGTTGCCAGTTTTACTATTTGATCCTTGCCGTTTGGACTTAATTTGGATAACTTGGAGACACCTTCCCTTACACAAAAAACACCATTGAGTTTGTCTCCTTCGCCAAAAATGGTTTCCCCTTTTTTTACTAATTTGGTAATCTTGGTATCTGAAACCCTTTTCAACTCCTCCTTGCTCATTGCCCGCAAGGAATTGAATTGACGAATAATACAATTTTCACATCTGCCCATAACTAAAAAATTGCCTGATATGGCAAATTTAAAGGTTATTAACTGAGGAAAAACTGACAATTATCATGTTTATAAATAGCAATGATGAGCATCTTTGCACTCAGGTATTAAGCAAATAATCTATGGATAAGGCAACGTGCTATCATTGTGGTGACGATTGCGGGAACAATCCCATAAATCATAACGACAAAAATTTTTGTTGTGTTGGATGTAAAACCGTTTATGAGATTTTCTCCAGCAACGACCTGTCCTACTATTATGACCTGCAGTCTGCCGCAGGTGCCTCCCCTGTGGAAGTGGAGGGCAAATATGACTTTCTTGAATCCCAAAGCATTGTAGAAAAACTGATCGAGTTTAATGATAACGGCACCCAAATAATAAATCTATACATTCCCCATATTCATTGCAGTTCCTGTATTTGGATATTGGAAAACCTGAACAAACTAAACAAGGGCATAAGCAGTTCCCAAGTAGATTTTCCTAAAAAGACCGTGAGGGTCACTTTTAACTCCAACAAGATTTCTCTTAAAGAGTTGGTAGTGCTAATGGCCAGGATTGGTTATGAACCTTATATATCCTTGGACGATTATGACAAGACCAAAAAAGGAACAGACCGCAGTTTATCCTATAAATTGGGTATTGCCGGTTTTGCCTTCGGAAATGTCATGTTTCTTTCCTTCCCCGAATATTTTGAGGTAGGGGAATTTTGGCTGGAACAATTTAAAGGGGTTTTTAGATGGCTTATGTTTGGCTTTTCCCTACCCGTGGTTTTTTACGCGGCCCAAGATTATTTTATTTCGGCGTACAAGGGATTAAGATCTAGGTTCTTAAATATAGACATCCCAATTGCCCTGGGTATTTTGGTTTTATTCCTTCGGAGCACCGTAGAAATCATTTTCGATTGGGGATCTGGCTTTTTCGACAGCCTTACAGGCTTGGTTTTCTTTTTATTGTTGGGTAAATTCTTTCAGCAAAAAACATATTCCTATTTGTCTTTTGAACGGGATTATAAATCCTACTTCCCTATTGCCGTCACCAGAATAACAAGTAAAAACACCGAGGAGAACACTCAAGTATACGATATTAAAGCTGGGGATAGGCTCCTAATAAGAAATGGGGAACTAATTCCTGTGGATGCTATACTGATCAACGGAAATGCCAAGATAGACTATAGTTTTGTAACGGGCGAATCGGAACCGGTGGACAAGAAATCGGGAGACAAAGTTTATGCCGGCGGAAGACAGATCAGTAGTGCCATAGAAATTGAAGCCATAAAATCTGTTTCCCAAAGCTATCTTACACAACTTTGGAGCAATGCAGTCTTCCAACAGGACAAATCGGGAAGCTTTCAAACCTTAACGGATAGTATTGGCAAAAGGTTTACCGTTGCCGTCCTGACCATCGCTTTCGTCTCTGCCATAATATGGTTAATAATAGACCCTAGTAAAACTATCAATGTCTTTACAGCTGTACTCATAATTGCCTGTCCTTGTGCAATTGCCCTGGCAGCCCCTTTTACTCTAGGCAATATGTTACGAATTTTTGGACGCCACGGATTTTACCTACGTGACACCCAGACCATAGAACAATTGGCTCAGATAGACACCGCTATATTCGATAAGACAGGTACGATTACCACGGCCGAAAAGGGAAACGTGTACTATGAAGGTCTCGAATTGACCAGCGAAGAGGAGTCTTTGTTAAAAAACACCTTGCGTTCCTCCAATCACCCATTGAGCAGAAAACTCTATGATATGTTGGCGGAGCAAAATATTGTACCACTAGAGGAATACGAGGAATATTTGGGCCAAGGAATCAAAGGTTCAACGGTTACTGACAGTGTTAAAATTGGCTCTGCCGCCTTTGTTGGCAATTCCGAAATAAACAATAGGGACAGTACCTCGGTCCACCTAAGCTCCAACGAACAATACAAGGGTTGTTTTATTTTTCAGAACCAATACCGGGAGGGGGTCGGAGAAACCTTCGAAACAATGTCGCGAGACATGGAATTGGCAATCCTGTCAGGGGATAACTCCGGGGAAAGAGCCAACCTTACCAAGTTGTTGCCGGTGGGAACACCGCTGTATTTTAATCAAAAACCGGACAAGAAGCTCCGATTTATAAAGTCGCTCCAAGATCAAAACAAAAAGGTAATGATGGTAGGGGACGGACTAAATGATGCCGGAGCTCTGGCACAAAGTAATGTGGGTATAGCCATTTCAGAAAACGTAAACGTTTTTTCCCCTGCCTGTGACGGCATTCTGGATGCCAAAAATTTCAAATCGCTATACCAGTATATTCTGGCCTCAAGAAAAGCCATTAAAATTATAAAACTAAGTTTCATACTTTCCTTAATGTATAACGTAGTGGGATTGTATTTCGCGGTAACAGGACAATTGCAGCCAGTTATTGCGGCCATCCTAATGCCCTTAAGTTCTATCAGTATTGTTATATTCACTACTGTAGCTACAAACCTTCTGGGCAGAAAACTAGCGCAGAAATAATCATCCCAAGAATAACTTTTGGAGATAGGAATAAAGCACTAATTAAAAAGGCAACTGTTTTGCAACGGTTGCCTTTTATTCATGTAATAACTAATTTAAGTTAAGGAAGGACCTTTCCCTATTTCTGTTGCTCCAAATACGCTACCAAGGAAGCCATTTCCTCATAACTCAGGGCATTCACCAGACCGGAGGGCATCATTGATGTCTCCAACTCCTTTCTTTCGGCGATATCGGATTTTTTTAATTGGGTAGCTATACCTGCTATATTTCTTATGGTCAGGTCAGTGGCCGATTCCTGGGTAACAAAACCAACATAATTATCCCCTCCCTTGGTCTGTATCTGTACAGTTGAAAATCCTTGGGAAATGGAGGCATTGGGTTTCAAGATAGACTCAGCGATCTGCTCCCTGTTCATAATGGAACCTATTTGCCCCATAAACGGACCTTTCATTACTTCACTGGAGGATACACTGTGACAGGTAAAACAAGCTTGGGTCTTAAAAATTTCCTTTCCTTTTTCAGGATCCCCCTTTATACTTTTTAAGGCGATCATAATATCCTCAATGGAAGCCTCCCCGATCTGTCCTTTTTTGTTCTTAATCTTTTCTAGGTCAACTGTTGGCATATCCTCCTTGGGTGCCGTAATTTCCACGGTACCAAAATCATCGATTGCCAATCGGAACTTACTGTTCAATTCTGCGTACAATTCCTTTTCATCTTCCGAAGATTTTTCCCATCCCCCCCTTAAAAATGAACGAATCACAGGGGTGTAATCCCATTCTACCGTTTTATAGTAAGGGCCATGCGTATCCGGACGTGTACTCCACCACCATGAGGTATCATAGGGTGCTTCTTGGTGATATATACGCGCCAAGGTATGGATTATTTTATCCTTAAAAACGTCATCTTCGGTATTTTCATAAGCCTTTATCATTCCATCAACCACCTTTGGGCTATGCATATATCGCATTGCCCAAAGGGCCATATCCCTCTGATCGGTACCCAAGGCACTTACGCAAGCGTCCACAGCATCCAATTTAACCAATGCCTTGACCGCTAAATGTGGAACAACTATATCGGCATTTGGTCTGGCATGGAGCCCTTCAGCACCCATTTCTGGAGCTGTAAATGAATTTGGAACCGGAATCTCCAATAAGTCATTGGCCACTTCCTTCTTGCCCAATCTGCCCAAACCTATAATTGCAGCTGCCTTTACACGGTCTGAGTCGGACTTTAGTGCATTTACAAATGGTTCTGTAGGTACTTTTTCCAATGTTCCCAAACGGTCAGACAAGGCCCTTAAGGCAAATTCTTGAACTTGTGGATCTTCAGTTAGTGAAACAAGGCGATCAATTCCACCTTCCCCGGCCAATTGGGCAAAAGTGAATATAGCAGTAGCGCGTACCTCCAATGGCAAAGAGCTATCCTGCGCCATTTGCCAAACTTTATCGGCCCCTTTCCCTCTTTTTATCAATTCATACTGGGCACTTAAACGGGTCTTGGCATTACCTGCCTTTAGGAGATCCACTAAACTACCGGTCCAGTATAAATCCTGTGGGTCGGGGAATGGCTCATAAATAAAGTTTTTTGGTAAAACCCTAACCACATATCCTTTATCAGGGCTTCCCGAATAGCCTGCACCATCCCAAGCGGAAAGATACATGGCACCGGCTGCATCCACGTCCACATCGGTTATCTGTGGCAACTGTATAAACTCTTCCTCATCCTGTATAAAA
This sequence comes from Arenibacter algicola, assembly GCF_000733925.1. Classification (NCBI taxonomy): domain Bacteria; kingdom Pseudomonadati; phylum Bacteroidota; class Flavobacteriia; order Flavobacteriales; family Flavobacteriaceae; genus Arenibacter; species Arenibacter algicola. Next base: position 531,436 of record NZ_JPOO01000001.1, on the reverse strand, counting down.
CTGGCCTTATTTTCAGTAAGCCTGTGAAAATAAAGGTAGCTTCTACCCCAATCGGCCATCATGGGAACATTATTGTATTTTTCAGGCCAACGGTTGTCGTTCATATAAAGTGACCCTGTTCCAGAGCCCCCTCCAACATCTACCAAGGCAGGAAGGATCTCTTCCGTAAAATGCTTGAACAGCACAGGATATCCATATTCGCCTGATTGTATCTGATGAATAAATCTGATGTTCCAGCCCCCACCATCATTGGTATTTCCCCTAGTGTAAATATTCATAAAAGGGTCAATGGCCACGTCGTAAATATTCCGCAACCCATGGGTATACACTTCCATTTCGGTTCCGTCCGGACGTACACGCAATACCCCACCGCCCAACATGGTCAATTGTTTTCCATCGCTATCTGTGGCATTGTGGAAGCCAAAGTCGCCCACGGCTATGTATATCCACCCGTCTATACCCATCTGAATGCCATTGGTTGCATGATCGGTACCTCTCTCCGCCAGGTATTTGGAATTGCTCAAATTCTTTATTAAAACCTTGGCAGGTCCGTCGGCTACTCCATCCTTGTCCTTATCTTCAAATACCACCAAGTCCATATTAAAGGCCTTTCCCGTTTCGGGTGAAAAAGTAGTATGCAACACAAACACCTCATTCCCAATGGCCAAAATTCCCCTTGGGTTATCCACTTGGGCAAATTCGGTATAGGAATCCATTATTCCATCGTGATTACAATCTACCAAACGTTTTATAAAACCTTTGTTCATCTCCTTCCCTAGGGAACCCATCATATCTACCCCAACAAAGACCTCCCCAGTTGCAGCAACGGCCATACAGGCGGGACTTGGCGTTAAGTCAGGACCTGAAAATCCAGTTATATCCAAATCTTCGGGCCAATTCAGGACCTGGGCCAAAGAATCACTGGAAGGATAATTTATTGCCTCGGTACTAGGGGTACATGTGACCTCCCCTTGCTTACAACTAAAAAATACAATACTTGAAAATAAAATTAATCCTGCCTTTTTAAACATATTCAATTCCATTAAAATTTAAAATTACACCCTAGGGTAGAAAAACCAGTTAAGGTTTACCGGATTTTCAACAAAGTAGCGGCAAAACTAAAAATCTTTCCCATAAATCCATGATTAAATTGAATTATTAAGGGTTGGAACACATTATTTTAGATGAATTCCCATTATTAGTGGACTACACAATCTTAATTGAAACCTTTATTTTTTTATGGTTACGAATGAGCATTTCAGATTAATAATTAGGATATCTGAAAGGAGGGCACTTTAAAAATGTTCTCAGGGAGAAGAACTTGCAATATTTTATCAAAAGCTGATAAATGTCATATTATTCCACAGCCCCCATGTTTAGTTTTACGCCCTGATTCAGGTAGGTATGAGTGTTATTTATTTATTGTTGACTTTGAGTATTGTTGTAGCCGTCATTTTTTTTGCGGCTTTTATTATTGCTACCAAGAGTGGTCAATATGATGATTCCTATACCCCATCCGTTCGTATGCTCTTTGAAGATGAACTTGTAAAAAGTGCTCCCGAGAAGACCGAAGAAATATCTAACCAAAAAAGTGAAAGTCAAAAATTGTAATTATGGAAGTACAACAGTTTTATTACGATAACAAAATCGTAAAAAAATTCCTTTATGCAACTATGTTTTGGGGAATTGTGGGAATGTCGGTAGGTTTATTGCTTGCCTTCATGTTTCTTTTTCCAAATTTAACCGATGGAATATCCTGGTTGAGTTTTGGTCGGCTAAGACCTTTGCACACCAACGCGGTTATTTTCGCCTTTGTAGGTAATGCCATTTTTGCCGGGGTCTATTATTCTACCCAGCGCTTGTTAAAGGCGAGAATGTTCAGTGATGGATTAAGTAATTTCAATTTCTGGGGATGGCAGGCCATTATTGTGGCAGCGGCAATTACCTTACCCCTGGGGTACACCTCATCCAAAGAATATGCAGAATTGGAATGGCCCATAGATTTGGCCATTGCCGTAGTCTGGGTAGCCTTTGGATGGAACCTGATCGGAACCATGTTCAAAAGAAGACAGCGTCATTTGTATGTAGCCATATGGTTCTACCTGGCCACATTTGTAACCGTGGCGGTACTCCATATCTTTAATAGCCTGGCTCTACCTGTTAGCGCTTTTAAAAGTTACTCGGTATACGCCGGGGTACAGGATGCACTGGTACAGTGGTGGTACGGGCACAACGCCGTTGCCTTCTTCCTTACCACACCTTTCTTGGGATTAATGTACTACTTTGTGCCAAAGGCAGCCAATAGGCCTGTATATTCCTATAGATTATCTATTGTACACTTTTGGTCATTGATATTTATCTATATCTGGGCCGGACCCCACCATCTCTTATATTCAACTTTACCCGAATGGGCCCAAAACTTAGGGGTGGCATTCTCCATTATGCTGATTGCTCCATCTTGGGGAGGTATGATCAACGGACTTCTAACTTTGCGTGGAGCTTGGGACAAGGTAAGGACCGACCCTGTTTTGAAATTTATGGTAGTCGCAATTACCGGTTACGGTATGGCCACTTTTGAAGGTCCGATGCTTTCACTAAAAAATGTAAACGCCATAGCGCATTTTAGCGATTGGATTATTGCACACGTACACGTAGGAGCCTTGGCATGGAACGGATTCCTGACTTTTGGTATGATCTATTGGTTGGTTCCAAAAATGTTCAAGACCAGATTACACTCCCTTCCCATGGCCAACTTCCATTTCTGGATCGGCACCTTAGGAATCATACTTTACGCACTTCCCATGTATGTTGCCGGTTTTACCCAGGCCTTAATGTGGAAAGAATTCAACCCAGATGGAACCCTGGCCTATGGTAACTTTTTGGAGACCGTAAATGAAATTATTCCAATGTACTGGATGAGGGCCATTGGTGGTACCATGTATATCGTCGGGGCAATTGTCATGATCTATAACGTAGTTGTTACCATTAAGCAGGGCACAAAAGTAGAGGATGAATTGGCAGAGGCGGCAGCATTGACTACCGTTTCCAAGAAAAGAACCGCTGGAGAAACTTTCCATACTTGGTTGGAGCGCAAGCCTATTCAATTGACCATCTTGGCTACCATTGCCATCTTAATTGGAGGGATAATCCAAATTGTTCCCACTATTTTGGTAAAGTCGAACATTCCAACTATAACCAGTGTCAAACCATATACCCCTCTGGAATTGGAAGGTAGGGATTTATATATAAGGGAAGGCTGTGTTGGTTGTCACTCCCAAATGGTAAGGCCATTCCGAAGTGAGGTGGAACGCTATGGCGAGTACTCCAAAGCAGGAGAGTATGTGTACGACCACCCTTTCCTTTGGGGAAGTAAACGTACCGGACCCGATCTTTTAAGGGTAGGCGGCAAATATTCGGACAACTGGCACTTGAACCATATGTACGACCCACAAAGTACCTCTTCCGGATCTATTATGCCTTCCTATTCATGGCTGGTACGCAATAGGCACGACAGAAGTAACATTCAGTCAAAAATGGAAACCATGGTTACCCTGGGAGTACCTTATTCCGATGATGAGATAGCCAATGCCGAACAATCTATGGACGAGCAGGCCACCAAAATAGAAAAAAATCTATACTCCGATCCTGATTTTGCCAAGGGATATGAGGAAGACAAGAAATATGCTGCTGAAAACGGGGAAGAATTCATAGAAATGAAGGACAGGGAAATTGTAGCTATGATAGCCTATCTGCAACGACTGGGAACAGATATAAAAATTAAGGAAACGGACGAAATAATTTCACAAAACAAATAAGTCATGCTAAAATTTGTAAAAGGTTATATGGAAAGTATAGATGGCGTTGCCACCTATCCCATGATATCACTGTTAATCTTCTTTGTGTTTTTTACCATTCTTTTCTGGTGGGTATTTACCGCCTCTAAAGAGCATATTAAGGAAGTTAGCGAATTACCATTAGAAACAGATAACCAACCTAAAGAAGAATCGTTATGAGAAATATGTCACCTTGGTGGATAAGAGTCCCCTTAATCTTTTTCCTAATCTTCGGATTGATGGAGTATTTTATTGACTCCGGGGACAAACCCGCATTTATTGAATACCCTATCACACTTGTGTTTATGTTGGTAGTGTTGTTCATATTGGTGGGTATTGAATTGATCCTAAAATCAGTGGAAAATGTAATGTTCCAAACCCTATCCCCCGAAGCGCAAAAGCGATATTTGGAGTCCAAATCCAAGCAATGGGAGTGGAAATGGGGCAAAGCCTTCTGGAAAAAAATCACCGGAAACAAACCTATTGAAGAAGAAAAGGAAATTATCCTGGACCACAATTATGACGGAATCCGTGAATTGGACAACAACTTACCACCTTGGTGGGTGTATATGTTCTATGCCACCATCATTTTCGGTGTGGTTTACTTAGCCCGTTTCCATGTCTTCAATGACTACACCCAGGACATGGAATATGAACAGGAAGTGGCCGAAGCCAAGATAGCCATAGAAGAGTATAAAAAAACAGCCAAAGGTTTAGTTGACGCCAACACGGTTGAACTATTAACGGAAGCCTCGGATATTAAAGCAGGTGGGGCAATATACACCGCCAATTGTGTAGCTTGCCACATGCCGGATGGCGGTGGTGGTATTGGACCAAATCTAACCGACGAATATTGGATCTTGGGAGGCGGTGTAAAAAACGTTTTCCATACCATTTCAGAAGGTGGAAGGGACGGAAAGGGCATGATAGCGTGGAAACAGACCCTTAAGCCAGCCGAAATAGCCCAGGTAGCCAGTTTTATTCTTTCGGAAATAAACGGCAAGACACCTGCCAATCCAAAGGCCGCAGAAGGCGAAATCTGGACTGAAGAGTAAACACCTAAAACCTTAAGGAGCAAAATTTTACGCTTACCCATAATTACAATAAAGTAGAAAAAAGAAATGGCACAGGACCAGGACAATTTTAGGGACTCCATAGGAACAATTAATGAGGAGGGGAAAAGGGCTTGGATATATCCAAAAAAGCCAAGTGGCAAGTTTTATGAATATCGCAAGTATGTGAGTTATGTGCTTTTGGCATTTCTCTTTCTAGCTCCCTTTGTAAAAGTAAATGGCAACCAGTTCCTAATGTTCAATGTACTGGAAAGGCGTTTCAATATTTTTGGGTTTCCTTTTTGGCCACAGGATTTTCATCTTTTTGTAATTTCCATGATTATCGGGGTAATATTCATAGCCTTATTTACCGTCACCTTTGGCCGTATTTTTTGTGGCTGGATGTGCCCCCAAACCATTTTCATGGAAATGGTATTCAGAAGGATCGAATTTTGGATCGATGGTGACCGAGGCGCCCAAATACGGCTTAGCAAACAGCCTTGGAACGCTGAGAAAATCAGGAAACGCGCCCTTAAACTGATTGTTTTTTTCATTATTTCCTTTTTAATAGCCAATGTATTCTTGGCATATTTAATTGGCAGTGACCGATTGATAGAATATATCACCGATGGGCCCTTGCAACACGTAAGTACATTGGTTTCCCTTTTAATCTTTACGGGGGTGTTTTATTTTGTGTTTGCCTGGTTTAGGGAACAAGTATGTATCATAGCTTGCCCCTATGGAAGGATGCAGGGCGTACTACTGGACAATAAGTCGATAGTCGTGGCCTACGACCATAAACGTGGGGAGGCTGAAAACGGAAGAAAAAAGTTCAGAAAAGGGGAGGATAGGGAAGCCTTGGGACATGGCGACTGTATTGATTGTTTTCAATGTGTTAACGTCTGCCCAACGGGAATAGACATTAGAAACGGAACCCAGTTGGAATGTGTCAACTGTACCGCCTGTATTGATGAATGCGACACCATAATGGAGAAGGTAAACCTACCCAAGGGACTTATCCGTTATGCCAGCGAAGACAATATTGAGAAAAAGAGCAAGTTCAAGTTTACACCCAGACTAAAAGGTTATTCTGCAGTGCTTGTGATTCTTACCGGAATCTTGATCGGAATGCTGTTTTTAAGGAATGAGGTGGAAGCAAATATCCTTAGACTTCCTGGACAACTTTATGAACATAAGGAAGGCAATATTATCAGCAACGTTTATACGTATAAATTGGTAAACAAAACCACCAAGGATATTCCGGACATAAGCTTTAAACTAATGTCCCACAAAGGATCCATCAACCTGGTTAGGCATCAACTATTTACAGTACCTGCTCAGGGATTGGCGGAAGGCACCCTATTTGTAGAAATAAACAATTCGGCTTTGGAAGGCGACAAGAATAAATTGAACATTGGAGTTTATAGTGGGGATAAATTAATTGAAACGGCAACGGCCAGATTTCTAGCTCCCAGAAGCTATAAGTAAATTAAAAAAAACAGGTTAAACACCTAAAAAACGAATAGAATTTCCTGTCAGTAGGAAATCGAAACTAAATTAAGAAGCCATGAAAATTAATTGGGGAACCGGAATTGTACTAGCCTTCATAGGATTTATAAGTTTTATTCTATTTTTTGTAGTTCGAATGAGCATGGACAATAGGGCCAATCACGATTTGGTAACCGAAAATTACTATGGAGCTGAATTGGGATATCAAAATGAAATTGATGCACAAAATAATGCCAGGACCAAAGAAGTAGACCTTAGCTTGGAAACAACCAATGAAGGTATAAAATTGGTCTTTCCAAATAACTTGATTACAGAAAACATCAAAGGTACAGTGTCCCTTTACAGACCATCTAACAAGCACTTGGATTTTGACTTACCTATAAGTCTATCCCAAGACTATTTGCTCATACCTGACAATCGTTTGTTGGATGGTCGCTGGGACATTAAAGTATCATGGAAATACAGTGATGAAACCTATTTGTTTAAGAAAAAAATTACCTATCACCAAGGTAAATAAGGAATGTAAATATCAAAAGGGTCAAAACCTTTAAACTATGTTGTTATCTGCCGTAATTTTGGGTCTAATGGGAAGCTTTCACTGTGTTGGAATGTGCGGTCCTATTGCCTTTATGTTGCCTGTAGATCATAACAAACCGGCCAAAAAACTATTTCAGGTCCTTCTTTATCATATAGGCAGGCTTACCTCCTACAGTCTAATAGGCCTCATTTTTGGCTTTTTAGGCAAAGGGCTTTATGTCTTTGGCCTACAACAAAGACTTTCCATAATTATAGGAGTCTTAATGATCGTCATCATCCTAATTCCCTACAAAACTTTTGGCAAATACAATTTCTCCAAACCCATTTATTCCTTCTTGACCAAAATAAAAAGTAGACTTGGGAAGGAATTGCAAAAAAAGAGTCCGGACACCTTTCTAACCATTGGCTTTCTAAACGGATTACTGCCCTGTGGATTGGTATATATGGCCGTTTTCGGGAGTATTGCTACTGCCAACCCATGGCTTGGCGCATTGTTCATGGCCCTATTTGGACTAGGCACTATCCCATTAATGACCACTGCCGTATACTTTGGCAGTATGTTAAAAGGCTCGGCAAAAAAATCAGTGCAGCGATTGATCCCGGTATTCGTAATCCTCGTAGGATTACTGTTTATATTAAGGGGAATGGGACTAGGTATTCCCTATATTTCGCCCGAACCTGTCATGGAGGTTGTAGACAGTACCCTTGAGTGCCATTAATTTTCAATTACACCAGCCTTTTAAACTTGCTGTGTAGCTAAAAATAATGTAAATTTCAAGTATATAGGGATTTAGCTTTCGCAAGGATTCCCTGTCCATTTATTGCATAGTGCCTATTCAACCAACCTTAAACATTCTCCTATGAAGAAAATCATACTTCTATGTTTCCTCCTTTTAAATTGGACGCTATTATTTTCACAGAACCAAAAAATAAACGTCATCGTTTTTGGCGCACATCCCGATGATTGCGATATAGACACTGGAGGTACGGCAATTTTACTGGCCAAGATGGGGCACAATGTAAAATTTGTTTCCCTGACCAATGGTGACGCCGGCCATTATGCCATGGGCGGTGGGGAGCTCGCCAAAGTAAGGATAGCCGAGGCCAAGGAAGCTGGTCAAAGATTTGGAGTAGAATATACGGTTTTGGATAACCACGATGGGGAATTAATGCCTACTTTGGAAAATCGACTGAAGGTGATACGTGAAATCAGAAAATGGAATGCCGATGTGGTCATTGCTCCCAGACCCAATGATTACCATCCGGACCACCGATATACAGGGGTTCTGGTACAGGACGCCGCCTACATGGTAATAGTTCCCAATGTTGCCCCAGAAGTACCACCGCTCCAAAAAAATCCAGTCTTTCTTTACTCGGAAGATAGTTTTCAAAAACCCAGCCCGTTCGAACCTGATATTGCAGTGATCATCGATACTGTATTTGATCAAAAGGTGTATGCCATGTCGGCACACGAATCACAATTCTTTGAATGGCTTCCATGGACAGCCGGAAATTTGGACAAGGTACCCAAGGATGATCAGGGCAGATTGGAAATGTTGGCCAATTGGAGATCAAAACCTCCCAAGGAGGATCTCCTGAAATGTGCAGAAAAATGGTACGGGACCAAAGCTTACAGCGCTAAACATATAGAGGGTTTTGAAATATGTGAGTACGGCAAACAACCCACAGATGAAGAGATCAGGACACTTTTCCCCATGCTCCAAAAATAATCCCATTTAAGACAAAAGTCAGTAGTGCCTAATCCAGAATTTTCTTGGCATTTTCACTATATATTTTCTTCAAAACCTCATCGCTAAGGCCCAGCCCATTGAACGACCAATGATAGGATGATATATTCTTGTCATAAAAATGTTCATCCTCGCTTTCAAGAATGCGAAAGGTTAATTCGTACATTTCAGGGTCGGTACCCATATCGGTTCCATAGACCAATTTATCCTGATACTTTTCGTAAAAACGTTTCGTATATCGCGGAACAGCCGCTGTTTCCGCATACCTCGCCGAAATATCGGCATACATATTATCATAGGTCCCCAAAAGTCTCCCTATAATATCCAGATCATAGCTACAATTGGCAAAGTGACAGGCAATAAAAGTGGTTTTTGGATTTTGCTTAACGGCATTTTCCAAGGTAGTAATTAATTCTGCATGCGTTAATAGCCCTTCCCTTGTAGTATCTATTCTCCATTTGTAAGCATTCATCAGCCCATCATTATGAACATCCATTGGCTCGTACATCCACATAGGATCTGCCACATGAATACTAACTGGCATTCCTAATTCACCACATTTTTCCCATAGTGGCCTCATCCTCTCATCATCCGCATGCATGCCTTCTGCCGGTGTTGGCTTAGAGTAAAAAAAACCAAAACCTTTGTCGCCCAATTCTCCAACGCCCTTTGCTCCCATCTTAAAACATCTTTCCAATTCCTTTACTGCACGTTTGCTCCAGCCTTTTTCTTCGTAACCTGTAAAATCGAAGCCGCACCAAAGCTCAAAACGGTCCCCGTATTTGGAATAAAGATTAACAATACTGTCAAAGGACTTCCCCGTCTGATAAGTGAGTACAATAGATTTGGCAACCCCTACCCGGTCCATTGTCTTTACCCATTCACTTATTTCCTGTTCCGACTTTGGATAGGGATGCGAGTGAAAATCCACCGCAGGAAATTTAGCTTTGGATATCTTGTTACTAGGGGTATTATAAATGGATACTGGATCGTAATCCTTAAGTAGAATGTCTTCCTGTGCTCTTACTGAAGTAGAAATAAAAGCAACGAATAAGAAAATGTGGTAGTAATTTTTCATATCGAGTTTCATGGGAATTAGACCGTGATATTTGCCCCATGTATCTCAAATATAACAATTTAAACATTACTAATTACAAGCAATTTAACCAATCCTTGGCCTAAACTATGATGGCCAAGTCGGGTACTTGGCCTTATTGACTTCCAAATCCTCTAAATTTTAAAAGTGATAACGGGTATTTTGGAATGATTGGCCACATCCTCCCCAATACTGCCCATTAGAAAGTGAGAAAGCCCTTTTCTCCCGTGGGTAGGCAAACCTATTAAATCGGCATTCCTGCTTTCACTAAAAGCAAGTATTCCCCTCTCTACACTATAATCGTTATATATCTCGACTTCCAAACTCGCCTTGGCCAAATGCAGGAAATTATTAATTTTCTTAAAAGCATCCTTGGTGCTCAGAAAATTATCTCCGGGAGTATTGATATTTACCAAAATCAATTCAGCTTCAAGTTTGTCTGCCAATTTCTTGGCCCTTTGAAAGGGTTCCAAATTTTCCTCCTCAAAATCACAGGCAAAAACAAATCGCTTTACCTCAAAACCTTCAATATAATCCTTTATTACCAAAACGGGAACATTGGAATTTCTAACCATTTTCTCAGCATTGGAACCTACAAAGATTTCTTTGATTCCATCGGTTCCCCGAGAGCCCATAACAATCAGATCTGCCTGGTGCTTTTCCGCAACCTCATTAACTTCACTATACACTTTATGATGCTTGACAATAGGAGTAACCTTGATTCCCTTTAGATAGGGCTTCTCCAAAAATGTCTCAAACCTTTTTTCAGCCAATTTTATCAAAAAGACGGCTTGCTGATAATGTGCCTGCTCATTGGCGGAAACAAGGGCCTCCGACAATTCCAACATATGTAGGACAAAAATCTCAGATCCGTATTTTGTAGCAATGGAAGCGGCCGTTTTTAGGGCATTTTCAGATTGTTCTGAAAAATCGACGGGTACAATAATTTTTTTCATAGATTTATTTTTACTGATTTATTATCAAGAGGTTAAAAAATGGTCCAGTGCACTTAAATAGTCATCGAAAACAATCTGGTTTCCGGTGCCTTGCGGTGCAGGAACAAATCGAACGCCATACACACATTGCGTACAAAAGGCCTTCCTTTTTCGGTAACATAAATACCATTGGAAACAAATTCGACAATACCATCCAGAGCCATTTCCTTTAGTTTGTCCCGAACCTCATCCAATTCGTTGAACCTTTCATTTTGATTCTCCCAGCTAGTCTTAAATTTACACATTAAATTTAAGATATGCTTACGAATAACCCTGTCTTCTTCGGTTAAAATGTGTCCTCTATAAACAGGTATAATATTACTTTCCACCAGATGGTGATACTCTTCCAGACTTTTTACATTTTGCGCAAAACTATCCCAACTATCACTTATACTGGAAATCCCCAAACCTACCATAACCCTGGTCTTGGAGGCTGTATATCCCATAAAATTCCTGTGCAAGGTACCATTCTCCATAGCCTTGAAAAGCGAATCCGATTTTAGTGAAAAATGATCCATTCCTATTTCCGAATAACCTACTTCTGCCAATAATTTCTTGCCCATCTCATACTGCTCACGCTTCTCCTCCGCAGATGGTAAATCGGAATCCTTATACCCTCTCTGTCCATTTCCCTTTAACCAAGGAACATGGGCATAACTATAGAATGCCAAACGGTCTGGCATTAATTGTTTGGTCTTTAAAATAGTTTCGGCAACATCTTCCTTTGTTTGAAAGGGCAAGCCAAAAATAATATCATGGCCCACGGAAGTATATCCTATTTCCCTGGCCCATTGGGTAACATTTTGTACATTTTCAAAAGGCTGCCACCTATGAATGGCAAGCTGTACCTTTTTGTTATAATCCTGAACCCCATAACTCACCCTTCTAAATCCAACATCATAAAGCGCTTTTAAATGTTCTTTGGTGGTGTTATTGGGATGTCCTTCAAAACTAAACTCGTAATTCTCCGCACGGGTGGCTGTGGCAAAAATACCATTGATAAGCCTTGTTAAATTTTCCGGAGAGAAGAAAGTTGGGGTTCCTCCCCCCAAATGAAGCTCCTTTATTCTTGGTTTTGTTTCAAATAAATCACAATAAAGTTTCCACTCTGTGAGGACGTCGCTGATATATGGATTTTCAACTTCATGCCGTTTGGTAATTCTTTTATGACACCCACAAAAAGTACAGAGACTTTCACAGAAGGGCAAGTGGATATATAGACTTATACCTTCGTCCCCATTGCTTTCATTAAAATTTTTGATCAAAGTATTTTGCCATTTCCGGCCAGAAAAGGATTCCAAATCCCAATAGGGCACCGTAGGGTAACTGGTATATCTGGGACCGGGGATATTGTATTTTTGAACTAAATTGGTCATAAGCTATTGTGTTTGCAATAGCCACAAAAATACCATGACGCGGCCTTTAAAAATATGACACTTATCAGGTTTCACTATCGTCCAATAACTATGGCCAAGGATTCCTGACCATTTAATTGCCAAAATAATGATTCTTTGAAACCTACTTTAATTTAAATAATCGTTAAAAACAGTACAATTAGAAACTAATTTTTTAAATAATCCGTTCTAGAAGCCCCTTTATGATAAAAACTATATTTTTGTAAACTTAAAAATAACCAATTATGACATTACTTTTAATGGCGGCCGGTAGTGGAAGCCGATATGGCAAACTGAAACAATTTGATGACTTGGGCCCGAAAGACGAGTTCCTAATGGAATTCAGTATTTATGACGCTCTGAAAAACGGTTTTGACCACATAGTTGCCATTACAAAAAAGGAAAATGTAGATTTCTTAAAGGAACATTTATCCAGCAGATTACCTAAACACGTTAAACTTGATGTTTTGGCACAGGAAGTAAACGACCTTCCTGAAGGGGTAACCTTTACCGGTGAAAGAGCTAAACCATGGGGCACGGCACATGCAGTTTGGACTGCAAGGAATGTAATTGACAGACCATTCGCTATAATTAATGCGGATGATTATTACGGCAAAAGTGCTTTTGAAAGTGCTGCCGACTTTATTAAGAACAATGGTAACAAAGAGACATTTGGTCTTATTGCCTATATACTAAAAAACACTCTATCCGAGCATGGATCGGTTTCCAGGGGAGTTTGTAAATCGGAGGGCGGAAAATTGACTTCCATACACGAGCATACCAAAATAGAAGCCCAGGACAATGTTATAATTGATTCCGATTCGGGCACCCAATTTACAGGGGAAGAATTGGTCAGCATGAACTTCTGGGTTTGTCAGCCTTCCATATTTCCATTTATCACGGAGTACCTTAAAGACTTTATCGGAAATAAGGAGAATCATGCCAAAGGGGAAATATACCTACCTTTCGCCATAAAGGAAATGATTGCCAAAAATCTGATAGATGTAGATGTAATTCCTTCTGCAAGTCAATGGTTTGGAGTTACCTACGCCAGCGATAAAGATATGGCAGTTTCAGAATTACAACGTATGACAGACAATAATGGGTACACCTCTCCTCTTTGGGACAATGTTTAGAACAGCTTTTCCATGATTGAAAATAAAAATGCTGAGCTTAACGAGCTGTTGAAAAACTTCTCTATAGATAGGAAAACCTATGAGTTCCAAGGAATAAACCAGGGATATATCAATGACACTTATTTAGTCTTGGACAATCATTACCCATTGTACATTCTTCAAAGGGTAAACCATAATGTCTTTAAGGACGTACATGGTCTTATGGGCAATATTGCCAACGCATTTCAACATTTGCAGGACCAGAATTACACGGCCATAGAACTCTTAAAAACAGAATCGGACAATTCTTATTTTAAGGACGAAAAAACGGGATATTGGAGATTGATGACCTATATCAACAATACCACGGCCTACGACAATGCCACGGATACCAACATTGCATTCGAGGCCGGTAGAGTGGTCGGAAAATTCCATCAACTTCTGGCAGAGGCTCCCTTGGACAATTACGTGGATACAATTCCGCAGTTCCACAATCTCCCCTTAAGGGAAAAGCAATTTGAGGAATCCCTTGGATCTGCGAAAACAGAAAAATTGGAAACGGCCAAAAAGGCTATAAGCTTTGCCAAAGAAACCTTGGAAAAATTGAAAATTTTGGACAATTCCAAGTTGCCTTTACGGGTTTGTCACAATGACACGAAATTAAACAATATCCTTTTCTCCAAAGAAGACAGTAAGGCCCTTTGCCTTATAGACCTGGACACGATTATGAAGGGGTATTTTTACTTTGATTTTGGTGATGCCATAAGAACCGTTGCCAATACAGCTGCCGAAGACGAACAGGATCATAGCAAAATTACTTTTGAAAGACCTTTGTTCGAAGCCTTCATTAAGGGCCTGGATAGTAACGGTCCATTTTTATACCAAGAAGAAATAGACCTACTGGCCTGGGGAGCAATATTTATGCCCTTCATCCACGGTTTAAGAGCCCTTACGGACTATTTGAACGACAATATCTATTACAAGGTATCATACGAAAACCAGAATTTGGACCGCTGTTTAAGCTTGTTCGATTTTACAAATAAAGCCCTTCAAGAAATAGGGTATATGACCCAAGTAATAAAAAAGGGACTAACACCTAAGGTTTAATTTTTTGTTGGGTGAAGGAGGCGATTAAACCCTCTTGGTAGAATCCCTAACAATTAGGCTGGTTTTAATCACCTTGGTGGTGCTATCCATATATTCCTTGCTCTCTATCCTTTCAATAAGGACCTTGGCCGCCGTTTCCCCTATATAAGTACCGTGCTGACTTACCGCAGTAAGAGCCGGACTTACGTAGCGCGATAATTTGCCATTGGTAAACCCAATAACGGAAATGTCTTCCGGCACTCTATACCCCCTAGCCTTGATTAGTCTCAGGACCTCCACCGCCGTAATTTCATCCAAAGCCATTATACCCTCAATAGACTTATAATTTAACAAAAAAGTCAACAGAACTTCCAGATCGTCCTCCTTGCCCACCCTTAATATTAATTTATCATCAAAGGGGATATTAGCCTCTTCCAAAGCTTTCCTATATCCTTCCACCCGCAATTTACCCACGCTGGAATGATCAATAGCGGTAACCAGGGCAACCGTTCTGCAACCGATATTTATAAAATATTTGGTGGTTTTATAACCGGCCTCAAAATCATCGACCACTACCTTGTCACATATAATTCCATCCGAAACCCTATCAAACATAACCAAAGGAATTTGCTCGTCCAGAATATTTTGAAAATGTTCCAGTTTGTTCTTAAACTGTGTTTCTTCCGCCATGGAAACTATCAATCCGTCAACCGTTCCGCCTCCTAGAAATTCAAGCGTCGCCACTTCCTTTTCATAGGATTCGTCGCTGATACAGCTAAGTAGAATATACCCGCGTTCGTTAGCTACTTTTTCAATCCCTGAAAATACCTGTGTAAAAAAATAATTGAGAATATTGGGAACTACAACTCCTATGGTCTTTGTCTTCCGCTGCAATAAACTAAGGGCCACTTTATTTGGCCTGTATTTATTGTCCTTGGCAAACTGCTGTATTTTAGCCTTTAGTCCATCACTAATTTCATGGCTATCGTTGATGGCCTTGGAAACCGTTGAAATGGAAACACCAAAATATTGGGCAATCTCCTTTAGGGTTATTTTTTTCATGGATCTACAATATAGCCCAAATTAGGGTAAGGCCAACCAAAGATCAGTACAACTTAACTAACCCTGGTCAATGTTTTTAATCAAAAATATTCGCTAGCGATTCCTCCGTCTTCGCTTTGGCGAATCCACCTCCCTTTAGCCAAAGGGAGGAGCTTTTTTATTATAGTAAGTATTTACTTTTCTTTAAAACTACTTCTTAAATCCTTTTAAGGTTCAACTAACTCCTACCCGGTGTTGAAACAGCCCCTCTTCATGGTTGCCTTCCAAAAAAGCTCCCCTCTTTTAAAAAGAGGGGTGTCCCGCCACGGGCGGGACGGGGAGATTAGACCTTACAGCCTTATATTTAAAGTTAGCTTACGAATCCCTCCGTCTTCGCTTTGGCGAAGCCACCTCCCTTTAGCCAAAGGGAGGAGCTTCTTATTGCATTAATGTTCACTTTTCTTTATAATTGGCTCTTATTTCCATCAAAACGGATTGAAGATTATCAAACACCATTTTATTCTCAAATCTAATGACTGAAAACCCTAATCCGGTTAAGTATGCAGTGCGCTGTTCATCATATTCCATAGCCACAGGATTTTGATGCACTTCACCGTCAAGCTCAATGATTAATTTATCAGATGCCAAATAAAAATCCACAATATACTTTCCAATACTATGCTGCTTTACAAATTTTTTACCATCGAGTTGTTTTGCCCTGAGATGCTTCCAAAGAAAGGCTTCTGAAGGCGTCAGCTTCCTTCTTAAATCCTTTCTCGATTCAATTAGCTCTTTCCTGTTATGGAGACAAACCCTTTTCATAATCGACCCTGGCAAATTCAAATACAATAAAGGCTATTTGTAAAGAAACAAATTCCAATCCCTCCGTCTTCGCTTTGGCGAAGCCACCTCCCTTTAGCCAAAGGGAGGAGCCCGTTATCACTACAATATTTAGTTTTCTATAAAATTACTTCTTAAATCCGTTTTACATTCAAATAGCTGTTTCCAATTGTGGAAATAGCTATTCTTTATGGTTGCCTTCCAAAAAAGCTCCCCTCTTTTAAAAAGAGGGGTGTCCCGCCACGGGCGGGACGGGGAGATTAAGAACCTAGCCTGGATATTTAATACAATTCCGGTCTATCCACAAAAGCATAGCCAGGCTACTAAAATCCTAAATATATTGGTTTATGATGTTCTCGAACAACTCCTGTTTCCCGCTTTGCAACTTCAATTCCCCATTTTCCTGGGCTATTTTGTAAAGGGCTTCCAGATTAAGCTTACCATTCTCAAAGTCTTTTCCTTTTCCTGAATCGAAAGAACTATATCTTTCCGCAAGCATCTTCTCATAGGCCGAGGAAGAAATAATCCTATCCGCAGTAAGCAAAGCACGGGCAAAAGTATCTGCTCCTCCTATATGGGCATGGAAAACATCATCCAAATCAGTAGAATTCCTTCTTATTTTGGCATCAAAGTTTACTCCACCGCCTTGTAGTCCGCCTGCTTTAAGGAATACCAACATAGCCTCGGTAGTTTCTTGAATATTGTTGGGGAACTGATCGGTATCCCATCCATTTTGGTAATCCCCCCTATTGGCATCTATACTACCCAACATTCCCGCTTTGGCCGCCACTGCCAATTCGTGCTGAAAAGTATGCTGGGCCAAGGTGGCGTGATTCACCTCTATGTTTATTTTAAAATCTTTCTCCAAGCCGTATTCACGAAGGAATCCTATAGCAGTTGCCGTATCAAAATCGTATTGATGCTTGGAAGGTTCCATTGGCTTGGGCTCTATAAAAAAGGTTCCCTTAAAGCCTTGGGCCCTGGCATAATCCCTGGCCATCCCTAAGAATTGTGCCATATGATCCAATTCACGTCCCATATCGGTATTTAAAAGGGACATATAACCTTCCCTTCCTCCCCAGAAAACATAATTCTCCCCACCAAGGGCAATAGTAGCATCCAAGGCCAATTTTATTTGGCCCCCTGCCCTTGCCACTACATTAAAATCAGGGTTGGTAGCAGCCCCGTTCATATAACGTGGATTGGAGAAACAATTGGCAGTTCCCCATAATAATTTGATTCCAGAGTCGGCCTTTTTTTCCTTCAAATAATCGGTAATTATTGACAAACGTTTCTCAGATTCCGCAAAAGTGGCTCCTTCCTGAATAAGATCGAAATCATGGAAACAAAAATAATCAAAGCCCATTTTACTAATAAACTCAAAAGCCGCATCTGCCTTGTCCTTGGCCGCCTGTATCGGGTCGGCAGACTGGTCCCATTCAAAATTTTGGGTACCTGGACCAAACGGATCTGCTCCCTGCCCACAGAAGGTATGCCAATATGCTATGGCAAACTTAAAATGCTCGCGCATGGTTTTCCCCGCAACCACTTGGTCCGGATTGTAATATTTGAATGCCAAAGGATTATCAGATTCCTTGCCCTCAAATTTAATATCCCCTATTCCTTTAAAGTATTCCTTGTTTCCAATTATTGCCATCTCTTTTTTTATTATTTAATGATTAGTTCCAATTCTTTTTTCCAATTTTCATAGGCTCTTTGATAAGTACTTTTGTCCCCCAAAGGCTTAAAAGTCTTTACATGGTCGTTATTGGTTATATAGGTTCCAAATTTTTCAAAACCTCCTTCATTGATTCCAGCTGCCCTAGCCGCACCAATGGCCCCAGTGGTATTATAAATTTCAATGTCCTGAGACACTAGGGTGGATATAGTATCGGAAAAAATCTCCGACCTAAACAAATTATCATTCCCGGCACGCATTACCTCAATGGAAATGCCGTCCGATTTCAGGATTTCCATACCATATACAAAGGAAAAGGCTATACCTTCCAAAGCCGCCCTACAAACATGTGCCTTGGTGTGATTATTAAGGTTGATGTTGACCAGTCTGGTTCCAATATCCTTATTGTTGAGCATACGCTCTGCTCCGTTTCCAAACGGAATGAGACATACGCCGTCCGAACCCACTGGAATTTCTGAAGCCAAGGAGTTCATTTCCTCGTAAGAATCCACATCCAGATTGTTCAAAAGCCAGCGGTACTGAATTCCAGCACCATTGATATTCAGTAATTTCCCTACTCTTGGATTCTGCTTGCTGTAGTTGACGTGGGCAAAATTATTCACCCTGGTGCTTTCCTTTCCCGATAGACTATCGGTAACCGCATAGACCACTCCGGAGGTACCTCCCGTGGCCGCAACTTCACCTGGATTGAACACATTAAGGGCCAAGGCATTATTGGGTTGATCCCCTGCCCTGTATAGTATAGGTGTGCCTACTGCCAAACCACTTTCTTGGGCCCCTATGGCATCCACTTTGGATTGAAGCCCAAAAGTATCCACAATATCCGGGATAAAGGACTTGGGAATACCATAATGCTCCAAAAGCAGATCTGCTACCGCATCTTCTTTGAAATCCCAAAGGATACCCTCCGATAATCCGGAAATAGTGGTATTGATAACATTGGAAAAACGAAAAGCTATATAATCTCCCGGCAGCATTAGTTTGTCTGCCATCTTATATAGTTCTGGTTCGTTTTCCTTTACCCATTTTAATTTAGAAGCGGTAAAGTTTGCAGGGGAATTCAATAAATGAGCCTTACAGTTGTCCTCCCCGATATCGCCATAAGCCTTCCGTCCTATTTCCACGGCACGACTATCGCACCAAATTATGGATTTCCTTACCGGCTCTCCCTGCTTGTCCACCAATACCAAACCATGCATCTGGTAGGCAATTCCTACCCCCTTGATTTGATCTTGATCAACAGCAAACTTCTGCTTTATTTTTTTTATGCCCTGACAAATATATCCCCACCATTCCTTCGGGTCTTGTTCTGCCCAACCATTTTTCAAGGCCAGCATTTCCATTTCCGTTTCCGGTTCCTGTACCACCCCAACACTTTTTCCAGTAGCCACCTCTACTAAAGCCACTTTAATTGAAGAGCTGCCAATATCCAATCCCAAATAATACATATGTCTTAAAATTTTATGGATTAAATTCCTAAAATGAAAATTCTTGAAGAACCATTCAAATATATTAAAATCTCTATAACGACAAGCATATTGAGGCACACGGCCTAAATAAAAGTAAATAGCGCAGTCTATAGCTATTGATCCATTTATTAGCGTAAGTAATTGTGAATAAGCTATTTATAAAATTATCGTGACATTACGAAACTTTTCGAAAACGCTTTCGTAGAATTTGGCTCTTACATCAAGCGGCCATAAAATTTAGACGTGTCTATTTAGCCAGTACCACGGGGTTCAACTTAATCCTTTTTCTTATTCACCAATCCTTTTGTAAACTCGTTCAAGGTCTCCACTTTTTCCTCAAAATCCCCTTTTATTGTTTTTCGGAATTCGTTTAGGTTTTTTACCAAATCATCAATATTTTCTGGAATTACATCCTCAAAAAACTGTCGTAGGCGTTTAGCCGTAGTGGGCGATTTGCCATTGGTGGAGATGGCCACCTTTACATTGCCCTTGGTTACGATCCCGCCCATGTAAAAATCACAAAAAGGTGGATTATCGGCAACGTTCACAAGGATATGCCTTTCCCGGCAATCGTGATATACCTGTTCGTTTACATCGACTTTATCGGTAGTGGCAATAACCAAATGGCGTCCTTCCAAATAGCTTTTGTCATACACATCCTTGGTTATCTTAACCTGATGTTTTTTGGCAAGTTCCAATGTTGCCTCCAAAAATTCCGGTGCCACCATTTCTACTTTGGCGTTAGGACTGGATTTGAGCATAAAAGTCAGTTTTTCCAGACCAACGTTACCCCCTCCCACAATAAGGACATTAAGCTGTGATACCTTTAAAAAAACAGGGTACAATTCATTCCTTTCCATATTTCCCTCCGTGTTATTTATAAGTTTGTTTATTAAATCATCTATTAGAGTACTCCATTTGTTTGACAAGGATTCCAAACCTCCTTTAACGTAAGGGTCTCTCTAAAATTTGGTATTTTCATTCGATAAGCTTTATTAAGGACTCCACTGAGCCCGACCGTTCAAAATTTGTTTAATTCCAATACGTCTACTCCAGCCTAACTGAGGTAGACCGTCGCGGTTGAGAGGTCATGGCTTTTGCCGATCATACCAAATTAAACAAGCAAAAATCCAAGTCATTCAAAGATAAGACACAAAATCCAAGTCCATTCCATATTTTAAAAGCATTTTACAACCCGGCAGATGTCTCTTGATAATTGATGGGAATATACTTTGATTTTTTTTTAATGGGTAAGACAAAAGTGCTACTTTCGAATTCTATAAAATAAATGCATCGAATAATATTATTTTTGCTTTAATCAAAATAAAAATTCATGGCCAGTTCCATGTACATTCCAACTCCTAGATTATGATCGATTACAAACCTATGAAAAATTTAATTTTATCCCTTTTATTTCTATGTACTTGGATATTAAGCGGACAAGAACCAGTGGACTACGTTAATCCCTTAGTGGGCACAGATTCTAAGCCCAGCATGTCCAACGGAAACACCTATCCTGCCATAGCCATGCCATGGGGAATGAACTTTTGGACCCCACAAACGGGGAAAATGGGCGATGGCTGGGCATATACCTATGCTGCGGATAAATTAAGGGGTTTTAAACAAACCCATCAACCTTCCCCATGGATGAACGATTATGGTCAGTTTGCCATTATGCCACTTACGGGAAAATTACGCTTCACGGAAGACGATAGGGCCAGTTGGTATTCGCATAAATCAGAAATCGTAAAGCCACATTACTACAGTGTATATTTGGCCGATCATGATATAACCACCGAAATTACCCCCACTGAAAGAGCTGCCATGTTCAGGTTCACCTTTCCAGAAAATGAAAATTCACATGTGGTACTCGATGCCTTGGACAAAGGCTCCTATGTAAAAATTATTCCAAGCGAACGCAAAATAATAGGATATACCACCAAGAATAGCGGCGGGGTACCAGAAAATTTTAAAAACTACTTTGTGATGGTCTTTGATAAGGATTTCGAATCCACCAAGACTTTTAGCGGGGAGCAACTTTTGGAAGGCATGGAGATTGAAACCGACCACGCCGGTGCCATTGTCAGCTTTAAAACAAACAGAGGCGAGGTCGTTATCGCCAAAGTAGCCTCCTCTTTTATTGGCTATGACCAGGCCGAATTGAATCTAAAGGAGCTTGGCACCGATAATTTTGATACCATAAAACAAAATGGAAGGAAAGCTTGGAACAAGGAACTGGGAAGAATTAAGGTAGAAGGCGGAAGTGTAGATCAATTTAGGACTTTTTATTCCTGTCTATATAGATCCTTGTTGTTCCCTAGAAAGTTCTATGAATATGATGCTAACGGAAATGTAGTGCATTACAGTCCTTATAATGGCCAAGTACTTCCCGGCTATATGTTTACCGACACTGGGTTTTGGGATACTTTTAGGGCCCTTTTCCCCTTTCTAAACCTCATGTACCCAGAACTTAACTCACAGATACAGGAAGGCCTTGCCAATGCCTATAAAGAAGGTGGCTGGTTACCCGAATGGGGTAGTCCAGGCCTAAGAAATGTGATGGTGGGCAACAATTCCGCTTCCGTTGTAGCGGATGCCTATTTAAAAATTGGAAACAATCAAAATTATGACATTGCCACATTGTACGAAGCCTTGATCCATGGTGCCAATAACGCAGGTCCACTGACAGCAGTTGGACGGGCCGGAGTGGATTATTACAATAAACTCGGCTATGTCCCCTATGATGTGGAAATCAATGAAAATGCAGCCAGAACCTTGGAATACGCCTATGACGATTTCACCATTTATCAGTTGGCAAAAGCCTTGAACAAACCTAAAAAGGAAATCAACCTATATAAAAAGCGAAGTCTAAATTATAAAAACTTGTTCGACCCGGAAACCAAATTAATGCGTGGAAAGAATAAGAACGGTGAATTTATGGCCCCCTTTAATCCTTTTAAATGGGGGGACGCCTTTACCGAAGGCAATAGCTGGCATTACACCTGGTCCGTTTTTCACGACATTCAGGGCTTGGCAAATTTAATGGGTGGAAACGAAGCCTTTGCCGCCAAGTTGGATGAAGTATTTTCCCTGCCTCCAGTTTTTGACGAGAGTTATTACGGCTTTGTAATTCATGAGATACGGGAAATGCAGGTGGCAAATATGGGACAATATGCCCATGGTAACCAACCAATACAGCACATGCCCTATTTATATAATTTTGCGGGACAGCCATGGAAGACCCAATATTGGGTTAGGGAAACCATGGATAGGATGTACACCCCGGCACCGGACGGCTATTGCGGGGATGAGGACAATGGACAAACCTCAGCCTGGTATGTATTCTCTGCCATGGGATTCTATCCGGTTTGCCCAGGAACAGATCAATATGTATTGGGAGCCCCATTGTTCCAAAAAACAACGCTTAGGCTTCAGAATGGGAAAGAAATCAGCATTAACGCCCCCAAGAACAGTGATACCAACAAATATGTGGACGAACTCACCCTAAACGGAAAGACCTATTCCAAAAACTGGTTGAGCCACAAGGAATTGATGCAGGGGGCTGTTTTGGATTTTAAAATGTCGGACATTCCTAACAAGACTAGGGGAACTAAAACTGAGGATTTTCCTTTTTCACTTTCCAATGAAAAATAAGAACTATTAACGTGAGTTCGACATAAAAATAATTTCAAGACATTGATTTCGTGCAAATTTAAAAATTGCTATTGTCTCCTCGAGCCTGCCTGTATCCTATGGTTAAAACAAATTTTTTCTCATAAATTTTTTCTATAGTTCAGGATATATACCCCATGGTGTTGACATACGGTGTCCCTCTTACCACTACTGCAAATGCCCTGGCCAATAATTTGTTTCTTATTATATTCAGGGTACTCATTTTATTTTTTCCCGCATCTATTCTTCGGGTATAATAGGCCTTCATCTCTGGATTACATTGAATGGCGGAGCCGGCGCAAAGATTCAGCAATGTCTTGCCTTCCTTATTGGCCAGTTGGCTTACCTTGGTCCTTCCCCTTATACTGGTCCCCGATCTGTTGGGAAAAGGGGCAATGCCACAATAGGAGGCGAATTTCCTCCACGATTTAAAAGCTGTGAAGCCAACGGTATGAACGATCATGAACCGGGCCGTTACCGCTCCGATGCCCTTGATACTGACCAATAACCGATATATAATCTGCAGTTCTGGATCCTGCTCGATAAGCCTATCGAGTTCTTTTTCTATTTTGGTTATCTGCACATCCAGTACCCCGATAATATCGCGCTGTACCTGTAGCAATATGGGCCCCAGATCATTGTTCAGCACTCTTATTTGTTCCCCTAGAGTGGCAATATGCCCTGCGCGCTGTGAAACCAGTTTTCTGCGCATGGACATCAACCGTTTCAGGCTTATCAAAGATTCCTTTGGCATTTGATAGGGCCTTGCCTCTTCCCGGATGCGATATCCGTAAAGGGCGATACGTTTTGCATCCGCTCTATCATCCTTCCCCCTGGCAATGCCCAGGGACCGTTTGATCTCCAGCCCAGGGACCAAGAGAAAGTAATAGCCCTGTTCGCTCAGATAACGGACAAGTTGATGGGTGTAAAGGCCCGTGTGCTCAAAAACGAACAAAAGCTCATTTTTGGCCAGGCCACTAATTTTTATAGACCAATCCACCAAAAACACGATAGCTTCGGGAGTATTTTCAAAAACCTCTTGGGCCCCACTTTTGTGAAGGCAACAATCCAGTGTCAATTTACTGGCATCGATACCGATTACATCTTTTATTTTCATAATTTTATAATGTTTTAATATGGTTGCCTAAACTAAGACCTTTAAAAGATCTGGCTGAAATCCTATATGGTTCTTGGCAACCGGTTAGAAGAACGGGGACTGATACAGGCAATAGGTCACAAACCTTTGCGGCAGGAAAGTTCACCCCGTTCTTTTTTGTTTTACATTAAATTTATGAACATTTTAAAAGTTATGAGTCTCCCCCGGACCCCCTCTTTTCAACATTATTATAGATTATATTTATAATACAAATCTAAAGGCGGAAGGCAGGCGGAGTCGAGAGGTTATTTTACTGTAATGCTTTTACAATGAGGTCTCGACTTCGCCCGTCTGCCGCCGGGCAGGACTGTCTGCAGACGAGGCAGGCTACCATTGACGTCTATCATAGAAAACTGTTAATCAGCACTTTGTATTTTCAATGGAGTTATCCCCAACCCTAGTTCTTGTGCCATTCTTGTTACCGCCCTTTGTTTGTTCAAGAGCATTTTCTCTTGGTATTTTTGGATACCGTTCTCCACATACTCCAGTCCCTTTACAAACAATTTCCAGTACAGTTCGGCCAATTTCCTGGCCACTGCCTTTATGGCCACCAATCCTCCCTTTTTGGCCCGTATCTTTCTGCCGAAAGCGCCCAATGCAATGTGCTTGCTGTTGAGCAGGCCTACTGCTGCCTGTTTGAAGATCAGACCTGCCCTTGGGGCTCCCTTGGGTTTGTAATTGCGTTTCATTTTTCCCGAATTGTGTTGTTTTGGGGCAAGTCCCAACCAAGAGGTGAAATGTTTTTCCGATTTCCATTTCCCAAGATCGGTGCCCACCTCCGACAGCAGTTGCATCCAGTTATAATCCGTAATTCCGGGCAGGACGGTAGCATCCTTTCCCTCAAAGATCCCCAACAAGTGTCCTCCCATATTCTCTATATCCGGTCTATTGTGACGGATTGCTTTTCTTGTTCCCTTGGACCTTGGCTTTGGTGTACCGTCCAGGTCCATCTTCTTCAACACCTCTTCCAGCTTTATGTCGCACATGGCAATTTGTTCCCCATAGAAATCATAACAGGCCACGGCTTGGCCCAGTTCGAACAATGCGGCTTCCGAATAATGCCCCTTTAATGATCTTATCACCCATTCCTTTTTTGTTTTAAGTATCCTTTGATCACATAGCAATGCCAGTTTTTCGGCATTCCTTTCGCCTGATAGGATAGCGCGGACAATCCGCATCCCACTTGTCCCGTGGATCTGGCTTATTACTTCCTTCAGCCGGATATTCATCAGTATCAATGCCTTTTGCATATGGCCGATGTGCATCGCACCACTACGGATGTGGTCCTCGCGAAGGCGTTGATAGGCGCGCAGTTCCTGTACCCGGATATCGGGCACGAAACATTTGTTCAGCAGCCCATAACTATGTAATTGCTGTATCCATTGGCAATCCTTTACGTCGGTCTTTCTGCCGGGAACCTGTTTGGTGCCCGCTCCATCGACCAGCCAAACATCCAGACCTTGGGACACCAGTATATCGTACAAAATGACCCAATAGACGCCCGTAGCCTCCATGGCCACAGTTTCTATGCCATGGGCCACCAGATAAACGCCCAGAGCCTCCAGGTCCTGGGTAAAGGTATCGAAGCTTTTTACAGGCAGGTCCTCGATACTCACATACACTTTTTTTGCCCCAATGTCGATACCTGCAGCATGGGTTCTGATCTTTTTCATAGCTATATGATTATAAAACCAAATTGCCTTCAAAAAAAACAAGCTTGCAAGACTACCATACGGACATCAATTATAGAAATTGAGTACCAGATTCGCTTTCCAAATTTTTGAAAATCATGCTCGAACACAGGTAAATAACACTATTCCGACTACGATTATTTTGCAATTCGGTAGATTATGATCCAATTTACGTCATTATTACCGCTTGAAAATAAAATTTCTTGGGTCTCGACCGGACAAAATTATCATAAATAACTCATTAACAATTAAATATAAATCGAACTCACGTTATTAGAGTAGGTTTTATAAAATTTATAAACTTCTCCAAATCAAAAGCGGCGGCCCTTTTAAGAAGCAAGAAATTGCCTTAGGACCGCCGCACCGATATTTGTACCCTTTAAAGGGCTATGGAAGTTTTAGGACATTCTTACCTGCCCATCCCCATAAACGTAATATTTGTTGGTTACCAACTGCTCCAGTCCCAGTGGACCCCTATGGTGCAGTTTGTCCGTACTGATTGCCAGTTCCGCACCAACACCCATTTGTCCACCATCCGTAAATCTGGTAGAGGCGTTGTGGTATACGGCAGCACTATCCACCTGATCCATGAACTCCATGGCCAGTTGCTTATTTCGAGTCATAATGGTTGCGGAATGCCCTCCTGAAAAATTGTTGATTTTTTGAACAGCTTCTTCCAAATCCACTACTGCCCCAACCACACACTTCATGGCCAAGAATTCTTCATACCAAATAGAGTCTTCTTTCACAACGGTATTTTCAGGTAGCAGCTCGGCCACCTTGCTATCTACTACAACTGAGACTCCCTGCTCCTTTAAGATAGCATTGAGCTCCTTTATCTTGTTGGAATAATCATCGATATTAACATCGACCAGGATTTTATCCAAGGCATTACAGGCCGATATCTTTTGGGTCTTTGCATTGAGGATTACCTCTAAACTTTGTGCCCAATCCGCATCCTTATCTACAAACAGAAAATTATTTCCCCTTCCGCTGACCAATACTGCACATTTGGCGTGCTCTTTAACAAAAGCGATCAACCGCTCACCGCCTCTGGGCACGATTAAGTCCAACTTTTCAGTAGGATTCCTCAAAAACTCCTGGGTCTCCTCCCTATTCATATGAAGAAGTTGGATCCATTGGGTATCCAAACCATTTTCCTCTAGCGCCAAATGCCAACATTTCTCTAAAACAATATTGCTGTTTACGGCCTCTTTTCCGCCCTTCAACAAAATTTTATTGTTGGCTTTAAAGGCCAAAACCGCAGCTTCTATGGTAACATCCGGTCTGGATTCGTAAATAATCATTATGGTCCCAAAAGGCGCCGTTTTATTCTCAATTTTCAATCCGTTTTCAAGGGCTTGTTCCGATTTTATTTTGCCTACCGGATCTTGCTGTTGCAGCACCTCTTGTATAGCTGCAATCATTCCGTCTACCTTTTTATCATCCACTATAAGCCTATCGTACATGGCCCTATCCGCCTTATCAAAAAGATCAAGATCTTTTTGATTGGCGGCTATTATTTCGTTCCTTTTGCTATCCAAAATCTTCATCATGGATTGCAATACTTTATTCTTAATATCTGTATTTAATAATATCATTCGTTTTATTTTTCGTTAGCTTCAGTTATACCGAAATCTTGGTACCCACGCTCTTTCCTTCCACAATATCCAGAATAACCCGCTTTCTTTTCCCATTGGCAATATAGGTCGGGATATTCTTGGAAGCAGTCTGTTTGGCGATGTTCAACTTGGAGCCCATACCTCCCCTACCTTCTGCTTCACCTTTATCTATGGTCTTTATATATTTCTCCACATTCTGGTCCACGCTTACATTCTGTATTACTTCGGTATCCTTATCATCAGGGTGTCCTGTAAATAATCCGTCCGTATCGGTAAGGATAATCAACTTATCCGCTTTCGTAAGTTCCGCTACCAGACTTGCCAACTCATCATTGTCCGAGAACATGGAATTGGTCAAGGAAACGGCATCATCCTCATTGGCAATGGGCACCACGCCTTCTGCCAATAAGCCTTCATAACAATTGATCATATTATCTCGATGGCTCCCAGGGTTAAAATCCCTTTTGGTTGCCAACACTTGGGCACACTTCATTCCATAATCTTGAAATATATTATAGTAATGGCGCATCATCCTTGGTTGTCCAATGGCCGAATACACTTGTCGCCTTGTGGCCTTGTCCGTAATCTGACTCTCCCCCATTACCTCCATGCCCGCTATAACCGATCCCGAAGAAACCAAAACAGACATGATATTGCGTTCGTACAATTCTGCTATTTGTTGTACCAAATGATCAAGGACAGGTTTTACTATCCTGTTATCCTTATTGGTCATTACATTGGTACCTACTTTTATAACTACTCTCTGTTTATACATATCCTATTTATCTTGTCCTAGTTCTACAGCGCGATTAAAAGCGGAGTAAGCAGCCTCTTTAATAAGCTCCTTTACATTATTGTCTTCCATGGAATCCAATGCCGCCCTGGTAGTGCCCCCTTTGGAGGCTACCCTTTCCATCCAAGAATTGGGAGAAAGATCGGATTGATTAAACAACTCTACGGCGCCTTCAAAGGTGTGACTAACCAACATCTTACTGTCATTGCCCGAAAAGCCCATTTTTAAAGCAGCTTCCATCATGCTCTGCATAAAATAGAAAACGTAGGCCGGACCACTCCCAGAAATACCTGTGGAGGCATCTATAAACTTCTCGGAGCTTACCAAAATAGACTTCCCTGTAGTATCCAATAAATTTTCTATGGTCAACAATTCTATTCTTGAGACTTCCTTAGAAGCCGTATATGAAGTTACCCCTTTCCCAATTTGGGCAGGTAAATTTGGCATGGCACGGACAATTTTCTGAAGTCCCAATTGATCTTGCATGGACTTTATAGTCACTCCTGCCATAATTGATATAACAATCTGTCCCTCTTTAACCAGGTCTTTCATCTTCTTAAATAAATCCTCGCTATGGAAAGGTTTTACCGCAATAAAGATTAAGTCTGCCTTGGGCACACAATCCTCCAAATTTTCATGTACTTCAAAATGTAAAATCTTTTTTAAGGACAAGGTCTTTTCTTGGGAACTGTCCAAAATCATTAAATTTCTTTTCTTTAACAGTTTTGATTTTGACATGGATTCCGCGTAGGTCAATCCCATATTCCCTGCCCCAATTACTAATACTTTCATGTATTGTTTTTATGTTAATACGTTAATTTACAACCCTATTTGCACAATAACCATGCGATACCCCATTATTCCATATAGAGTTTAACTGTTGATATGATTTTACCATAGATAAAACCTATACATCGCCCTTAGCCTTTACTATTAGCGCAATTCGATTTTTAAAGAGGATTCGAAAATTTTTGTTTCAAGGCCTTCTAGCCTAGAAAATATAATTGCAAAACCTGACAAAAATGGTGTCTGCATGTAAGAATTGGCAAATAATAAGCATGGCAGTCCACCCTTATCAATAATAACAATTGCAGGAAAATGACCCCTTATATGGGTTACGGAAATAAATCAGTCCTATCAGGTTACAGAAAAACTGTCGGGAGGTAATAAATTAAGGATATAAATTTACCCTTCCTTAATGTAAAAAGTAAATTTTCAACATGGTTGCCTGTTCATTGAACTCATTGGAAACGCCATGTGGAATAGAGCCATCAAAATAAAGCAGATCTCCTTTTTCCAATAGCACCTTGTCCTTTTTAAGCAAATAATTTACCTTTCCTCCCAGCACATAAATTAGTTCATTGGCGTTGGTTGAGATTGGCTTTCGATATGCTCCAGCAGCAACACTAACAATATACACCCTTATACTACTATCCGAAGAAGGACTGGACAAAAGGTGCGTATATTCCAGGTTAACGGAATCTTCCCGTTCTTCTTTGGTCCCCGTTCCATTTTTGATAACGATATAATCTCCCGTAACACTGGATGACAGGTCCAATTCTGACAGATCTATACTAAGCGTCTGCATTATTTTTAATAGCACTGGTAAAGATGGCGTGGTTCTTAAATTTTCAATCTTAGAAATAAGTCCGGCGCTAACACCAGTTCTTTTTGCCACCTGTTGCAAGGTCAAATCCCTCTTCTGGCGGGCCAATTTTAATTGCCTACCTATGTTTATTAGAATGTCATCCATTTAGCTACTATTGGTCATTTGCAGGCATGAATTTGCCACAATGACATTTAATATAGCAAAAATAGACAATTAATTCAATTGAAAAACACTAAAAACAGCTGCGTGATCCGAAGGGAACATAACAGGGTGGTAATCGATTACTTTGGATTCCAAAACATTCAAACTTTTTCCTTTATAATAGATATAGTCGATTCTGTCCCTGAGTCCGTATTTGTCCGAAGAGGTGGCAGCTCTTGGAGTCCATGTAAACCCGGGATCCAACAAAGGATCAATATGCAATTCACGATAACTGTCTATAAATCCGGCAAGGTACATTTCCTTACTCTCTGGCCATTCCACTATTTTTCCGTAATGGATATCCTTGGTTTCCTTTGTCCAATCAAGATGTGACCCCATATTAAAATCGCCCACCATAATTACAGGGGTTTCATCTGTATTTTTTAGATACGGTGTTATGCCTTTTAAAATTTCCTTTATTTCCCCTTGGCGTGTATTTTCCTCATCCGCTATCAAGGCTTTTGGACTTTTATTCTCTGTTATGATGCTCTTGCTATAATCCGGCAAATAATGCAGCCAGGTATCAAAAAAGATTAATTCTTTGGAAGGGCCCATATTTAATTTAACCCCACCAAAATTAAATGGCTTAAAAATCTTAATGGTTTCAGTAATCGGATAACGACTCATTATAGATAAATTGGAACTTATCAGATAAAAGTAATAGCCCAAGGAATCAGCAATTATTTCCCCCGAGCCATAAGTTTCTATAAGTCCAACAATATCCGCATTGGTAGCCTTAATGGTTTCGATGACCCTTTGTACTCCTACCTCTTTGCCATATCTATTTCCTCCATGCCAAATGTTCCAGGTCAACACCTTTAAATGTCGGGCGTCCAATACTAATGGATTATTTTCCGAAATTGGGTAATATTGGGAGTACAACTTTTCAACGGTTTCGGCATCAATGGCCGAATCCCATACCTTTATTTCATCCAAAAAGCCATTAAAGGCATTCCATTGCCCATAGGACCCATATTCCCATTTTTCATCGGAACCTCCTATAACTGTGGCCAATTCGGATTCCAAGACTTTTAACTCCGGCATATTGTATATGGCCACGTTCTTGCCATCAAAATACACCCAAAGTTCATCTTTATCACGATCGATACTTAATAAAATCTGATGCCAACGTCCATCGTTAATTCCTTGTCTTTCCGCAGTGGGCCTATAGTCATATCTATTCTTCCCATCGCTGAGATTTAAGGCCCAGGCTCCATTCTCCTGGGTATATATTTGCCACCCACTGTTAGAAAGCTTATCGGTATTTTTATTTCCAGCAATAACGGCCCCCATTTTGGCATTGGCCAAGGTTTTTACCCAGATTTGAACACTAAAAGACGATTGTTCGGTAAGAACAGGAAAGCTGCCTTTATTTAATTTTACTGGTCTCCTCAATGAGGCGTTTGCTGAAAGATCAAGAGCATAACCGGACAAGCCCTCTGCAAATTGGGACTGCTGAAGATCTACCATATAAATAGCATGGTCTTTAGAAATGATTTTTTCCTCGAAGCTATTGTCATCAAAATCCATTTGAAAAACAGCTTGTTGCGACATTGCCAATTGGCAGATCAGCAAAATGATAAGAATGGGAGCGAACTTAACAATTCTACTAAATAGCACTCTTAGGCCGTGTGTCAATGACCTTAATTTATAATTGAACAGTAGTATCTCTCTACTTTGGAACGACTTACAAAAAACTTGATTCATTTACAGTGCTGATTTTACAATTAGATCTCATTTTATACTTTCTTCTTAAAGCCAACACTCCTATCACTAATGGATGCGGAAAGTCTTGGCGCATCGGGGTGGCCTTTTTCCATAGGGGTTGGACGTACGAATTGACTTTTGCGTCCTTCAATTGAAATTTTACCACTGGGATCCAGGGTTAAAAAGGCAAAAATGGAATCCTCGTACATGGCCCTACTGCCATCGGAGCCATAGCCTTCTCCAACATAAAAATAAGAGGCGCTGTTCATCTGGAAATAGTGCACATTGTTTATATAACTGTGATCGTCTACATGATGGTGGCCACAGAAACAGGCAATAACCTTTTGATAATCCGTTCTATTGTTGGCATCATCAATAACTTTTCTAACCTCAAACCTACTGGGAGAGGACCAACCATCCCAAATTTCGTCAAAGGCCTGATGGGAAATAATTATGGTCTGCTTATCCGTTTTTTCCAAATCCTTCCTTAGCCATTCAATTTGTTTCGGGTTTACCAAACTTCTATTCTGTTGATCAATATAAAAATTGGCATTGCCATAATCTTCATATTTCCCATCTTTCAGTATATAATTTCCATCCATTACCACAAAATGAAAGTCGCCCTTATCAAAGGAATAATAATTACTCTCCATCCCGAAAAAATCCATGGCTTCCTTCTTGGTAACCTTGTCCATATCATGGTTACCCAGCACATGATACTTTTCACCCTTGTAGGTGTTCCAAAGATCCATACACTCCTGGGCTTCTTCCGTTGCAAAGCAAAAATCGCCTCCTTGAATAATAAAATCCAATTTTCGGGAAGATGCCTCCTTTATAAATACCTGCAAACGCTCAAGCCCGTCTGCACAAAAGCCGTGATGGACATCGGTAATAAAACCAATATTGACCTTGTTTTTTTTAGTGATCTCATTTTTAGGTGCAAAGGCGTAAGCCCCAACATTACCCATCCCCAAAGCCAAAGTTCCCAAGCCCATCTTGGCCATGAACTTACGACGTCCTTTTTCTTGATTTTGCATGATGTACTTTCTTAATTGTTTAACCACTTACCTTATTGGATCTGGCGGCGGCACACTTGTTCAGCCATTCTTCCCCAAAGGGATCTATTTTGCCAAATCTAGAAATTTGAAATTCCGAAAAATCGAGGGGGTTTGGCCTTCCCGCTGCCATTTCAGCAATGCCGAGCCCTACCCCGCCTGCAACGGAAATCCCTGCACCACAACACCCCGAGGCCACAAAGAATCCTTTTACGCCCGGTACCTCTCCTACTACCAATTGGGAGTCTGGCGTATAGCCCGAAAATCCGGCCACATAATATTTGATTCCCATATCGTAAAAAGCAGGAAAAAAACGGGCAAGTCGCTCCCCATTCTCAAAAAGATCGTCCATCCCTCCATCGACACTGAAAACGAAATCGGTAATATCCTTCGGAACATCTTGAGGTGAAGTTACCAACGATTTTCCCTCGCGAATCCCAAACAACAGGCCTCCCCCTTCGGGTCGGGCATAGGCTTGGGCATCCGGTAAAAGGACCATGGGCGAATTAGTGGGAAACAGATCGCAGCGTTCCGTTATCCAATACTGACTTCGCACTGGGGCCATAGGAAGGCCCGCCCCCACCTCCTCGGCCAACAGAGGTGCCCAAACACCAGCCGCATCCACAACGGTCTCTGCAAGGATGTCCCCTTCAGTAGTCTTTACGCCCTTCACCGTACCGGCCTCATGTATTAAACCAACTACCTCTACCCCTTGGCGAATTTTAGTTCCCCGGTTTTTGGCACATCTGGCAAAAAAAGTCCCTAACATATAAGGGTCGCAATAGGCTTCATTGGGAACAAATCCTATTTTCAACGCCTCGTCCACCTTTAGCCAAGGTGCTTTTTCCTTGGCCTCTTCCTTACTAATGTAATATGCTTCCTGATCGTATTCCCTGGCAATGCCCATTAACACTTCCAGATCCCTTACCTTGGCTTCGCTTGCTGCTACATGCATCATACCCACCACCTTAAAGTCCAAAGTTTCTCCTAGTTCCCCTTCCATTTCCTTGGCGACTTTAAAAGTCTCTATGGTCAGCGGAATATAGGAGCGCTTGGATCTTACCATGGTCATAAGGGCCGCTGCCCTACTTGTGGCAGCATTATTAAGCTCGTTACGCTCCAAGAGCATTAGCTGTTTTCCTGGATTGTTTTTACTGAAATAATAGGCAATGGCACAACCAAATATGCCGCCTCCAATTATTACCAAATCGGTCTTTTCCATCGAATCGTATTTCTTTTATTGCATATTTTTAGTAGCCAAATCATTTTTATTCACCTTTGTACTTGGATTAAAATGATATTGGAAATAACAGATGATATAGCTTTTTCTTGGTTTAATCCGTACTTTTTAAATTCCACTTTATGGCCGCTAATCCTCCTCCAATGAACGACATGACAACAAAAAAGTAAAATAGATTGTCCCAGCCGTAATACTCATTAATGGCTACTACAATAAAACCTGAAAACATTTGCCCAATAGACCCCATCCCATTAATAATGCCAGCAGCCATTGCCGCTCCCTTGGTACCCCCAACATCCATGGAGCCGGCTGTACAGATAAGTGAATCCGGCCCATAAGTGGCTATCCCTATAAGGGCTATACTGATTATTGTAGCTATTTTTCCATAAGGAACCATATAGGGGTGGGCTAGGCAGGCAAGACCCAATCCGATCATCATTATAGCAACTGTACTAAATCTATTGGATTTAAAGATCTTATCCGAACTGTAACCCGCTAGGATGACACCAAAAAAACCTATAAGCTCATATACCGAAGACATATAACCTGCATCGCTGACATCATAGTGCAGCGCTTTCTCCAAATAGACAGGCAACCAAAAAAGAAAGGCATATCTGGTCATCTTTAGGATCATATAGCAGCTGGAATAGATCCATAGGGAACTATTCCTCAGTAACAGACCCAATATTTTAAGCTTCTCGGCCTTGGCCCCTCCTTCAAATTCGTACTTGTTTTCAACGATTTTGGGCAGGCCAACATCTTCAGGATTGTTTCTGGTAAACAGAAGGTATAAGATGGCAATAACAAAAAGAATCACCGACGGAAATATGAAACCCCTTTTCCAACCAAGCTCTGAAAGGAACTCCATATCAAAAGCCGCATAGGTAGCAAATATAGTAGCCAGAAAGCCCCCGGTAACGTAACAGGTAGACCACCATGACATAACTATACCTCGCTCCGTTCTTCTGAACCAAGGGGTCATATTTTTTATTAATCCGCTCCAACCCGTAGATTGCCCATAGCCATTAACCGCTATAAGAAAAACAATTACGCCAGCAGAAAATGTCATTCCAAGAAATAAGTTTCCAATTGCGGCTAGTAACAACCCAACCGTTACCACCTTTCTGGGTCCAAAAGTATCGGACAGGTACCCATTAACAAATTGCCCAATGGTATATATCAAACTATATACAAAAATGATGGAAGCGTAGTCAGAATTGTCGAGTCCCAAATCCTGCTCCATGGAACTCCATGTAACCGATAAGTTCTTCCTTCCAAAATAAAAGCCCGCATAGGCGAGCCAAGTAAGAACAAATATTCTCTTCCTCCAATATTTTTGATCTACGGTTAAACTCATGTTTGGTATTGGTTATTTATATTTCTTAAAATTTGAGATCACATGACTAAGAAAATGGTTAGAAGGTGCGCACCACCTGTAATTCTGATAATTCTGAACAGGTGGCGGCATTTTATTGATATTGTGGAACATTTATTCAGTTACCACTGCATTTAGATTAAAAACAAAAAGCAACTTTCACTATTAGGTTCTCGTCTGCTGTTCGCTTCAAATCAATCTTCCAAAAACCCTATTTGAACAAGGTATTCCTTCAATACTTTTAGAAAGTCTTCCATATCCTTATAATCGATCTGTCCTATATTGGAAATCCTGAACGTATCATAGTTATTTACCTTCCCCGGGTATATGGTAAACCCTCTTTCAAAGAAATAATCGTGCATTTCATCAAAATCATATTTATCATTCTTGGGCTCAATGATAGAGGTTATAATTTTAGAGTGATGTTCCCTATCTATTAAATATTCCAATCCCATTTCCTCTATCCCGCTTAGTAATGTTTCCCATGACTTGGCATATCTGTCATAACGCTTTACAATGGTTTCTTCTTTGGTCTCTATAATGGCCTGCTTTAATGCATAGAAGGTTTGTACAGGAGGAGTAAACCTGGTTTGATGTGTTTTTTCAAAATAGGCATACTGTGCATATAAGTTTAAATAGAGGTTCCGCATGGGAATGGATTCTGTTGCCAACAATGCTTTCTTATTACATATGGCAAAACCAATTCCCGCCATTCCTTGAATATTTTTATTGGAACTGGCTGCCAAATAATCAATATTCATGGTCTTCATATCTACTGGAATAGCAGCAAAACCACTCATGGAGTCCACTATAAAACTGATATCATAGTTGGCACATAATTTCCCTACGGCAGAAATATCATTTAACAAACCTGTAGTGGTTTCATGATGTATCATGGCCAAGTGCGTTAACCCCTTTTCTCCTTTTATTACCTCTTCAAGAGCTTTTAGATCAATTGGCTCTATGGACGACGATTCAAAAACTACCGTATCCAATTTATAAATTTTGGTTATCTGGCACATGCGCTTGCCATAAGCACCATTATCTATTATAAGAATGCGTCCGTTTTCGGGTACAACGGAACTCAAGATAGCCTCTACGGTGGCCGTTCCTGAACCCCCGAACAAAACAGTGGCATATTCCTTAGGGTCTCCCACAAATTTGGTGATCTCAGTGGCACAGTATTCCATTAGGTCTCCGAATTCCTTTTCCCTTGGACAAATATCGGTAACGACCTGGGCCAATTTTACGGAATCAGTGGTAGTTGCCGGACCAGGATTGAGCAACACATTTCTTTTTATTTGCATTTCGTATTTTCGATTAAGATTTTTGAATTACTTAAATTTTATTAAAAATTATAGATACTTACATTAGGCTATATCCCAAGGCAGGGAATAGGTCTTGACATAGGTATACCCTTTCATGGTCTCGATAACCCCTTCCTTGTACCCCAAGCCGGAATCTTTCACCCCTCCAAAGGGTGTCCATTCCAATCGGTAACTTGGTGCTTCGTTTACGTTTACCGTACCGGTATCCAATTCGGTAATAACTCTCTGAATGGATGGCCAGTGATTACTTACTACTCCGCCAGACAGGCCGTAAGGGGTGTCGTTGGCAATATCGATGGCCTCGTCCAAAGTTTTAAAGCGGATTATTGGCGCAACAGGCCCAAAGGTCTCCTTGGCCACAACTTCATGGGCATTTTGCACATGATCCAAAACGGTAGGGGCATACAGGGCACCATCCCTTTTATGTCCAGCCAATAAAATTGCTCCATTATCAATAGCATCTTGGACACGCAATTCCATTTCCTTGGCGGATTCCTCGGTAATAACAGTACCCATATCATTTTCAGCATCATATGGATCCCCATATTTTAAAGCTTCAACCCGAGCAGTTAATTTAGCGGCATAATCATCCGCTATACTCTCATGCACCAAAATTCTTCTAATAGCGGTACAACGCTGGGCGGAATTTTTGAAGGTTCCGGACATGGTAACCTCTACCGCCTCATCTATATCGGCATCTTCAAGCACCAACAATGCGGAACTACCTCCCAACTCCAAAACCAATTTTTTATATCCTGCTTTGGAGGCTATTATTTTCCCAACCTTACTACCCCCTGTAAAGGATACCATGGTAATTTCTGGATGTATGGTCATCATCTCTGCCGTAGCCTGCACATCTGCACCATTTATTACGTTCAACATATTGGGCGGCAGACCACAGTCCAAGGCCAATTGTGCAAAATAATAAGCCGATAAGGGAGTTTTCTCAGATGGTTTCAAGACCACAGTATTGTTGGTGGCAATTGCCGGGGCTATTTTGTGAACCACTTGGTTCATAGGATGGTTGAAAGGCGTTATACAACTAATGAGTCCCAAGGGAACACGAGTGGTGTATATCCTTCTTGGTTTACCATTTTTTGAAACATCACAGGGAAATACCTGGGAGTCATCATCCAAAGCCTTCATGGCAGAAAATCGCAGCACATCCGAAACTCTACTGGCTTCATAACGGGTATCCTTTAAACAAAGTCCGGTCTCATCGGTAATCATTTTACTTACCTCATCAACCCGCTCTTCCAAAGCATTTGCAATTTTATTCAGTATATCGTACCGTTCATAACGGGTAAGGTTAATTTTAGTGTTCTTGGTATCAGTCAACACCTTATCCAAGGTTTTTGTATCCAAGGAAGCTACCCTGCCCACCTGCTTTTTGGTGTATGGGTTATAAATATCTATCCATTCCCCACTTGTAACCTGCTTTCCATTAATTATACTTCCAAACTCGATCATAGTATTGTTTTAAATGGTTTAGTTAGCGAATCCGTTGCTCAAAAAATGGAACAAGTCGAAGTTCCTACTAGCCCCGGACGCCAATTTTTCACTGTATTCGGCGTTCAATTTCTTGTTAAATATCATGGGCACCACTTGACAGTGTTCTCCCCCATGTGAACGCAAGCCTTCCTTAACCTTATCCAATTCGTGCCAATCAGGGGTTCTACCAATGGTAGTGGCCGAATCTGCCAATACTACCAGGTCACCTATTCTATCGCCGGGAAGTTCATATTCCTCAACCGCCTCGGCATTGGTAAGTACCTTTTCTATTCCGTCCAGGGACAACAAATAGTCCTTGGCCGCCTGTAACTGGGATTTATCTTCCAAATACAAGGTACCATAACCTCCCAAGGCCCCGTGATGCACAACATAGGGATCCGTGATAGGCAATATTACCCTCGATTTAATATTTTGGGCATCCAAAAGTTGTTCTATAAACTGCACTTTTGGACTTCCATCCGCATTGGTCTTGGCCTGCATACCATGATCGGCGGTTACTCCGATAATGGCTCCCAACTTGTCCAGTTCCCCCAGCCAAAGGTCTATTTTTGATAAGAAATCGTTTGCATCCGGACTTCCGGGAGCATATTTATGCTGCACAAAATCGGTTGTTGTTAAATACATAACATCAAAATGTTCGCGCTTTAACAATTTGGCACCGGCCTCTATACAATACACGGAAATATATGGATCATAGATACCTGGTCTTTCCTTGCCCATTAATCCTTGCTCTACGTTTTCAATACCGTTTTCCTCCATAGTAGCCTGATTGGCAAATTCTGCCGAAAAGCAGATACCATCCAAATTGTGGGCAAGCATTTTTCGCAACTTATCCTTGGCGGTAACCACAGCCACTTTTCTACCGTTTTTACTTAACTCTGATAAAATGGTTGGCACCTTCAGATACTTAGGATCGTTCATCATTACCTCTTCCTGAAGGTCGGTATCCCAATAAAAATTCCCACAAATTCCGTTCACCTTGGGTGTAACCCCTGTAACAATCGCCATATTGTTCGGATTGGTAAAGGATGGAATAACACTTTTTACCATTCCCATGGAACCTTCCTTAATAAACCTTTGCAAATTGGGCATTACCTCCTTGGCCCCTTCATAATAGGGATAAGAGGTTCCATC
Organism: Arenibacter algicola; assembly: GCF_000733925.1. Taxonomy (NCBI): domain Bacteria; kingdom Pseudomonadati; phylum Bacteroidota; class Flavobacteriia; order Flavobacteriales; family Flavobacteriaceae; genus Arenibacter; species Arenibacter algicola. The sequence goes on along the minus strand of NZ_JPOO01000001.1, from coordinate 491,927 downwards.
CATACATATTCCAATAATGGTCTGCTTTTGCTTAGGGTAATTTCTGTCGTTAATATTCATGTTTTAAAAAGTCTTTGAGTTTCTCATTAATTTTGCACTAAAGTACAAAATATTTACTAATAGGATAATTTTAGTCACAAAAAATAAATGCTATATAGCTAGGGAAGGAAGGAGTATGATTGTCCTACAAAAATCAACCTAATATGAAGTAAAACAGCTAATTTTAGATTATTATAGCGTTAGCTAAACACTAAATTAATTATATAAAATAACGTGAATTAGATATATATTTTATTTAAAATCCGTTGTTTAAATAATATCTATCCGGTCGAGACCCAAGAAATTTTATTTTTCAAGCTGCTAAAATGACATTTTTTCAAAAATTTGATTTGGAGGCACCTAATAAAGACGACCATGGTTGTGGGATAGTGGCAGTTTTAGCTTATAAGTCGAAGATTTGGAGGTTATCATTTCGAATGTATATGAGAAATCAGACATCTAGCTCTCATCCAGTATGTGCGACTTCTCGTCGTCCCGAAAAGGGACTCTGTCGAAGTGGCTAGCGTTGTCTCCAAATTAGAATTGAAATAACTTTCGGCCGCTAAAACGATATCATATCAAAACATTGGTTATAAAATGTTTAGTAAAGTTGTCAATGGTAGCGAGGGTCGAGACCTCATTATAAAAGCGTTACAGTTCAATAACCTCTCGACTCCGCCTGTCTTTCCGACTAGGCAGTCTCGAGGGGACTGTAGCAATTTTTTAATTTACACGAAATCAATGTCTTGCACGTAGTTCATATCGCTCACGTTAAAATAAGTTTTTTTCAAATAAAAATATGGAAGCCATGGACCAACAAGGTCCAAACAAAAATCCCTATTTCATTTAAGAAATAGGGACTTACAAAATTTTGTAGTTGTAAAATTATTAATCTATCAACCCAAAAGCTCTGGGCAGCCACAAGGAAAGTTCTGGAACATAAGTCAATATCAACAATACGGCAGTCATTGCCGCCAATAGGGGCAATAACGGTTTTATCACTTTTGTAACAGGCACTTTGGCAACACCACTACCCACAAACAGCAGCGTACCTACTGGAGGGGTACATACCCCTATACACAAATTGAGAACGATTACCATCCCAAATTGCACCGGGTGCATCCCCAAGGCCATAACTACTGGCAAAAAAATAGGTGTAAAAATAAGTACTGCCGGGGTCATATCCATAAATGTACCTACTACCAGTAAGGTGATATTTATAAAAAGCAATACCAATAAGGGGTTTTTAACCGATTCCAAAAGGAAGCCCGTTAATGACTGCGGAATGGACTCGAAAGAGAATAACCAGGACATGGCCATGGAAGTAGCAATTAAGAACATCACTATTGCAGTAGTTTTGGCGCTTCGAAGAAGGATAGGCCTAAAATCTGCAAACTTAAGTTCCCTATTTACAAAACCAAGTAACATGGCATAGACTACAGCAATAGCCGCTGCTTCCGTAGCGGTAAAAATACCGACTACAATACCTCCCACGACTATAACCAATAAGGTTAAACTTAAAAAAGCATTCCTAAAATCGCGGAACAGCTTTTTAAAACCCACCCTTTCTTCCTTGGGCAAGCCTTTTTTTCTAGCATAAAAATACACCATCATCATAATGGCCAGACCTACCAAAATACCGGGTATATACCCAGCAATAAACAGAGCGGCTACCGATGCGGTTCCTCCACTGGCCAACGCAAAGATTATTAAAACGTTACTCGGCGGGATCAATAGTCCTGTTGTTGATGCACTAATATTAACGGCTGCACTAAATTCCCTTGGATAACCGTCTTTAGCCATCTTTTCCGTCAAAGTACTTCCAATGGCCGATGCAGCTGCAATGGCCGATCCTGATATGGCCCCAAACAACATGGCGGAAATTATATTAACATATGCCAATCCACCGGGCAAACTACCGATAAGCGATTTTGCAAAGTCTATCAAACGATTCGCAATACCTCCCCGATTCATAATTTCCCCTGCCAAAATAAAGAAGGGAATGGCCAATAAGGCAAAATTATCGATACCTGTCGTCATCCTTTGACTTACCGTTGTGATGGAAGGCATGAATGCTATATTGATCAATAATGTTATCGTTGTTGAAATCCCAATGGCATAAGCCACTGGTACTCCGTAGGCCAACAAACCCATAAAACTAATAAACAATACTAGGATACTTATGGTTTCAATACTCATTGTTGTTGGCGTTAAAGGTTATTTTAATATGATAAACGGAAAAGAAAATGATCATTAGCCCACTAATAGGCACAATGGCGTACACATAGCCAAGTGGCACCAATAAAGCAGGGGACAATTGTCCCAACTTTAAAGTAGTGTAAACTAAATTACCTCCACCAATAACCATAATGACCAAGGCGAAAACAGCCATCACTACCTGTATTATTCTATGTCTCCTTTTTTGTTTGTCTACTGGAAGTTTGGATAATAAAAAATCCATGGACAGATGTCCTTCCTTTTGTCCGTTGATATAAGCGGCACCCAAAACGGTTAGCCAGATCAACGAAAATCTAGCAAATTCCTCGGTAAAGGAGCTGGATTGTCCCACCACATATCGGGAGACTACCTGCCACACCACATCCAGCACCAATAAACTAAATATTATTACCAACAACCCTTCAATGGCCTTATTCAATATTCTGTACGTCGTTTGCATTATTGATTGTTAATTTGGTCGATTATTTTTTTCATCTTTGGATCCTTGATCAATTCCTCCAAAATGGGCTTGGTCTTTTCAACAAAGGGAGTCTTATCCGGATAATAGATTTCTACATTTGCCTCTTTTAGGACCTTCATACCCTCCTCTACGTTTTCCTTCCAATAGACTTTTTGTTTTTTCACGCTTTCAACTGCCGCATCCTGCAACCATCCTTTTTCAGTATCGCTCAGGGTATCCCAAAATTTGGTGCCTACCACCACTACATCCGGTACCATACTATGTTCGTCCAAGGTATAAAATTTGCACACCTCGTAGTGATTGGAGGTTACAAAGGAAGGAACATTGTTTTCTGCACCATCCACTACTCGCTGTTGAAGAGCAGTATAAAGCTCACCATAGGCCATAGGGGTAGCAGAACCACCTAGGTCGTTTACCATATTAACCGCCATTTGGTCGTTCATTACCCTGATTTTTTTGCCCTTTAAATCCTCCGGTGTCTTTATAAATCCGTCCAAGGTATAGAAGCTTCTACTCCCGGCATCATAAAAACAGAGGCCGCGTAGCAAATATTCGCTGCCTCCTTCCAGAAGCTCCTGCCCTACTTTACCCTCCAGGACATTGAACATATGTTCGCTGTCCCTAAACAAATAAGGTACTCCCAGAACCCTATATTCCGGCGCAAAACTGGACATGGCGGCAGCACTTACCTTGGTCATGGCCACGCTTCCTATCTGCAATAATTCCAAGACCTCCCTTTCTGTACCCAACTGGCCATCGGGAAAAACCTTAATCTGCAATTTTCCGCCCGATTTTTCATTAAGGGCTTCTTTCATGGCCAGAATACCTTTATGGACTGGATGGGTTATTGGTAGGGAGTGTGCAAAGAACAAGGTTTTGTGATCCGTAATATCTGAACAAGAATACAAGCCTAAACATACCAAAACACCAATTGTAACAACTAATTTTCTCATTAGGGATTTATAAACTTGCATAGACATTTTTTAAATTGGACGTTAACGTTAACGCAATTGACTTATATATTTTAATTCCAAACCTTAAAAATACTCTTTTTTTAAAATTTAACAACAATTCATTACAATAATAGCAATTTAGTTGCATCTTCATCAACAATAACACCTCTGTTTTACATATTTACTAATCTGGTTTGAACAACATTTCCCTAATGCCCTTTTCCAGGCCATAGAGCTCTGCCATACCAATAGCCCTCCCTATTAGCGAATACCCCGAATAGAATTCGTCTTTTCTTTTTTTATCATCCAACAAAACATGTCCGTGATCCGGCCTGATGGGTATTGCCACCTCCCCATATCCACTTTCATGTCTACTTAATTGCTCCTTAACAATTTCCAGCATTATCTTGGACATGGGAATGGATCCATCCAAATGGGCGGCTTCATAGAATCTACCGTCTTCTTCCCTAGATACATTTCTTAGGTGTAAAAAATGAATTTGTGGCCCAAAATCCCGAATAATTTTAAGAAGGTCATTGGAGTCCACCGCTCCCAAGGAACCAGAGCAAAAGGTTAATCCATTGCTGGGTGAAGGAACGCAATCCAAAATAAATTCCAAATCCTCGTAGGTAGAGGCTATACGGGGAATTCCAAAAACGGGAAATGGTGGATCATCCGGATGCAGGGCCATTTTTATACCCAGCTTTTCGGCCTCCGGAATAATCGCTTTTAAAAAATATGCCAGATTTTCCCTAAGGACCGATTTTTCAATCTTACTGACTTCCTCGAGAGTGTCCCTAAAATCGGAAAGGGGAATGGCATCCTTGGAGCCAGGCATCCCAGCCAATATAGCACTTTTTAGCAGCTCACGTCCCTGCTGGTCTAAGTCATTATAATAATTTTCAGCCTTATGAATGATTTCATCATTATAGACCTGAGCTGCCCCATCCCTTTGCAGGATATACAAATCAAAAGCAGCAATTGCCACAGGGTCGTACAATAAACTTATAGCCCCTGTTGGAAGTACATAATTTAAATTGGTACGGGTCCAATCTATCAATTGCATAAAATTATAGCAGACCACCTTAATGTTGTTTTCCGCCAAATTACGGAGAGTCTCAATATAGTTCCGGATATAAAAGTCCCTTTCCGGAAGACCATATTTAATAGCTTTGTGTATATTAACACTTTCCACTACGGACCATTCCAAGCCATTGGACTCTATTTCCTTTTGGACCGCCCTTATAACTTCAGAAGACCAAATTTCTCCAATGGATACCTGGTGGCATGCCGTGACCACGCCATCCACTCCCAATTCCCTGATATCCTTTAGAGATACTCCAAAACTGGGCCCGAACCACCTCAGGGTTTTTTTTAAATTTTTCAATAATATGCGCTATTAAAATGTTATTACTTTGTAATAATGAGGACTTGCGGACAGTATTTGCAATGCACTTAACATAACACACAAAACTCATGGCCATCCCTACATCTGCGAATACACAGCCCCTACCTACGGCAGGCAGGCTACCCTCCCGCTAAAAAGCGGGAGAGGCTCTATTAAGAGGGGAATTTGATCTCCCTTCGAATTATATAGTGTTGTGTTATTTAAGTTGCAAAAATTATACTCCAGAGAAGGAACTAAAACCTCCGTCGATATCATAAATGGTCCCTGTCACAAAAGAGGAAGCATCACTTAGCAGATAATGTACCATTCCGTTAAGTTCTGAGGCATCCCCAAAACGGCCCATTGGAGTATTGGTAATAATTTTTTCACCCCTGTCCGTAAAGGAACCGTCTTCATTGGTCAATAGCCTTCTATTCTGATTTCCTATGAAAAAACCTGGTGCAATGGCATTCACCCTTATCTTATCACTAAACTTAGAAGCCAGTTCATTGGCCATCCACTTAGTGAAGATATCCACTCCTGCCTTGGCCATGGAATAACCCAACACACGTGAAATGGTCTGTTTGGCCGCCATTGAAGATATATTCACTATGGATCCAAAGCCTTGTTTTGCCATAATTTCACTTAGTACAATGGTTGGAATTACGGTGCCGAACAAATTTATGTCCACTACTTTTTGAGTATCGGCCAACTCAATATCATAAATTGTCTGGTCCGGTTTTAAAGTAGCCCCAGGGATGTTTCCTCCGGCCAAATTTACTAGTCCGTCCAATCTCTTAAACTTGGTTGTTATAGTATTCTTCAACTCGGTTAATTGCTTTTCATCCATCACATCCAAAACGAATAAATGTGCACTGTTGGGAGCAATTGCATCCAATTCCTTGCACTTTTCCTCCAGTTTATCCAGGGACCTGCCCAAGAGCAATACCTTGGCTCCGTTTTCTACAAGATACTTGGCAATTGACCCTCCTAAAGTACCTGTTGCACCGGATAAGGCATAAATTTTATTTTCAATCGAAAAAAGTTTACTCATCAATTTTGTTTTTATAATTCTATTTTAAAAAACCCAAATATAACACAAGGGCACAATATTTAACATAATATCCAATATTTACCCTAGGCCAATTACCAAAGGTTTTCATAGTTCAAAAAGTCCCCCCTAAGTCTCTATGTAAAATATACAACCTTACTCTTTGGCCATTTTATATGCTTCAATGGTCGTGTAATACTTGGTAATCATATTGGGTACCTCCCAGTTGGGCAATTTACCATTTTCCAGATAACGCAGATAATTCTGCGTCACTTGGCCAAAATGTGCCTCATGACCAATTTTAAATTCATCTGGAATATTGATCTTCCACATGTCTTCTGATACTTTTTCCGCTTTAGTTCCCGCAAATTTGGAATTTATATGCTGTTCTATTGCCTCAGCTATGACATTATCAAAATTTTCCCCTCCCTTGGATTTGATATATAAGGTAGGCTTATAATTTTCTTCCGCTCCCTGTTTAATGATAAGGTCGCTTTTAGTCCCCCTCATAATACTATAATGGGTATCCCCTGTGCCTTCAGGAGCTTCATAATTCCATATCACAGAAACCTTGGCATATTTTCCTTTAATTTTATACAACATTTCCCCATTGCAGAACACCTTAAGTTTATCGCCCTCTAAGTCTTTCTGCAGGTAATCCGGATAATTCTCCAAGCCGGTAACCCTTTTAAATTCCTCCAATGTCAAGATTGTTGGCCAACGCTTTGCCTCCACCATTTCAATATCCGCGCGTTCAATAATCTCGTCCGGAAAAAGTTCCCATTGCACTAAATCTACCAAGTGGGTGGTTACATCTACAATACCCTCACCCTCTTCATTAACATCAAAAAACCACGCAGGTCTAACCAATGGCTGTCCTGAAACATACTTGAAGAAATGATGCACACTTTCCTTTATGATGGCCGGTTCTTCCTTACTTCCCTCCAATACTTGACCAAAGACCTCCGGCAACATGGAAAACTGCCTTTGCATTCCGGTCGTAACCTCAAAACGCTCTGTCATAATATCATAGATCATGACCCCTTTTTCATTTGCTATTTTGAAGGCCTCCTCCAATTTCTGGAATCCCTCTGGGTTGATCACCAATGGTTTATCCGCATAAACGTTCAACCCGGCCTTTACAGCTGCCAAAATATAGTCTATTTTTTTAGAGTTTTTCCCTGCCACAACCATGACATTGCCCGGTTTTTGGGAAATCATTTTTTCTAAATAATCGTTTCCAAAATAACTGTCTACCTTCCAATGTGTGGGGTTTTCAGTCCTTGTATTGTAGGACTTGATTTTGTTTAAAAAATCGTTTACTTCCGGTCCTTCGGGTGCAAAAACATAGATGGTGGAATCTACCCCCTCATACATCGTTTTTTGAACCAGAGCAGCATGAAAATGCCCTGGGTCCAAGGTCATTAGTCTAACTTGCCCTGGATTATCGTCCATAGTGGGTTTCACTTCTTTTTTACTTTCCCCGCAACCTAGACATAAGATTGCCAATAGGGCTAAAACATTATACTTCATTTATCGGATTTATTACGGATAACAATAAGCCCTCCATTGTTCAACCTGTTTTTGACCAAAGGAGGGATTATTTTTTGCATTGTTAAATATATAACATGTTTACTAAACTTTCACAAAGTCGGTACCATAAGGCTTTCTTTGTTCCCTGTGCAACATGGCATTGGCTTCATCATCGTTAATAAACATTTCCTTCTCATTGTCCCACTCCAATTTTCTATCAAATTGCATGGCGATATCACTGATCAAACAAGTTACGCAGGCCTTGTGTCCTTTTTCAATGGGTGAAATCGGAGCTTTCCTTGTTTTAATACAATCCAACCAGTTACCGTGTTGATCATCGATCTTCTCCAAATGGGTCTCGTTATCACCGATTACCGATTCCAATATTTTAGGATCAGAGGCATTAAGGGCTTTGGCACTCTTTTCCTGATCCACAGGATCTGAGGCTGAAGCTTGATAGGCCCCTCGGGACACAAAAATCCATCCGTCCGTACCCTCATAACGTATTCCGTTGGTATAACCTCCACTGGTATAAACTGTAATTCCGTTGTCATATTCGTGTTTCACAAAGAAATCACCATGCACGTTCCACAGACCCGATTTTGGAAACTCTGCCAAAGCCTCTACGGATTTTGGCCCTGTTAGTTCAGTATCCATTCCCCATGCTGCGGAATCATAATGGTGCTGTCCCCAACCTGTTATCATACCTGCTCCATAGCTTCTAAGACGAAGCCAACCCGGCCTACTATAGCCCTGCTGCGGATGAACACCTATTTCGGTATAGGGAACTTCTGGTGTTGATCCCAACCACATGTCAAAGTTTAAATTTTTAGGAACCGGCATTGCTGGTGCTTCAGGTCCTGCCGGATCCCCTGGAAGCCCAATTTTCACCGTATGGATTTTACCTATACGGCCATTTCTGACCAACTCCGCAGCTACTCTAAACTGGGGCATAGCCCTTTGTTGGGTTCCTACCTGCAGAATAACGCCCGTTTTCTGAACTGCATCACGTAACTGCTGGCCTTCCCTTACCGTAAGGGAGGTTGGCTTCTGAAGGTATATATCCTTTCCGGCCAAGGCAGCTTCCATAGCTGGTTGCGAATGCCAGTGGTCCGGGGTACTAATAACCACCGCATCAATGTCCTTATTAAGTAACATTTCGCGATAGTCGTCGTAGATTTTGGTGTCCATATATTTATCCTTACCTGTCTTCTCCTTATAGAACTTGTCTACCAATACCTTTGCATCGGCAGCCCTATTGGAATCCAGATCACATACTGCAACATAACGGGATTGGTCAAATCTAATGGTATCGTGAATATCATGATCACGGGCTATTCTTCCGCAACCAATTTGCCCGATATTGATCTTATTGCTCGGTGCATTTTTCCCAAATACGCTTGCTGGTACTATAGTTGGAAATCCAACAACAGCTGCAGTAGTCAATAAGGAGTTGTTGATAAACTTTCTTCTTTGCATCTTTTTTGATTTTAATTTACAAATTATTTGGCTGAAAACCTGGGCATTAACCCTTGTCCTCGGGTTTATTCTATTACAATTCTAGGCATTTCTGCAAAACTCTTCCAATAAGATTCGGCTTCCTCGGCAGTTAGTTTGCCATCGAATACCACCATCCTATATTTTAATCGATAATCTTTATTAGGCTCTATTTTCCATTCCTCATGCCGAATTGGGCAAAACTCGAAAAACATATCGCCTCTTCCCCCATTACCATCAATAGGCCAAACACGCATTGGTTCCGGATGAGCTCTATTCTCAGGATAACTTAAAAACAAAACACCATTGGTTCCCTTGCCGTCGGCCGATTCCCCGGTAACCATACACCAACGGGCGTTGGTCCCATCGGCAGTAAGGCGATCGTTGCCTTCGGAGGTAAGCACTGTACAATTATCCTTGTGCCAACGTTCGGTAAACCGCATCCCAAGACCACCTCCATATCGATACGCTTCAAAAAGAATACCGTTTTCCAGTGGCGAATTAAAATTGGATGTATAATCTACCATATACCTATCTGGGCGGTCCAGGTCCCACACCTTCACCTCCAATTCCTCGTTCAACGCTATGCGCTTATCCGCGGAAGCTTTTAGGTTGATATGCTCTTGGCGCGCACTAAAGCCCCCATATACAGCTCCAGAATTAGTGTCGTTAAAATCCTTAAAAAGGACCGTTCCCTGTCCCTCCACCAAATTCCAAAAATCTACCCTTTCACCTTCTATCTGGGTATGTGTCCATGGTCCCCAAATACCATAATGATGATAGTGATCAGGGGGTTGAATACGGCTAATGGTATCACCGGAAGGAGAAAGTAAAGGGTGAATATACCCGGATTTTTTGAAAATGGAATCCACCCCTTCTGGAGGATAGGTCATTCCATATCTATATGTAAGTAAGGGTATAGAACCTTTGATCAATTGTAGATCCCCATTGTTCTTTTCCATTTTTATGCCACCCGAGCCCTCGTTGACACTCGCTTTACTTACTATTTCATAAGAACCTTTGTTGCCTGAATCATGAACAAACCATATATGTTTTTTATCCTTGTCAAATTGAAATGGAATTTGTTCCCCGTTAGAGGTCAACGCCAAATTATCTTGGCCGTTCGTATCTTCGAGCCCTATGGCTTCCACTTTTAATGAAATTGGCGAAGATTGAAAAATTCCATCATCCTCCACTATTTTGAAACTATACTTCTCGTTATCATTACAGGATAATAGGAAAACTAAAAAACAAGCGAGGAGAATATGTCTCATTAAAATAGGTTTGGATGATGAAATTTACAAAAAACTAATTAACTCAATACAACTATTATTCTTCGGGTATGGTCGTCAATGGCGGAATATTATTCTCTGCTCCCGGGTACCCTTCATTCTGATTTATTATTCCCTGGGTATTGGCATTGATCGCTGAGGCAGGAATTGGCCATAGCACGTGATATGGACTCATGGTATATTCATCCCCATGAATTGTCTTAACGCCTAGGTTATAAAAGTCCGTAACCTCCATTATCCGATCGTACCAAAAATTATCCGTAGAAAAATTAGCCAGACTATAGGTCTTACCATTATAGGCTGTTTTACCAGTCTTTGCAAAAATGTAAGCAATGCGCGTCAGTTCTGTTTTCCTATTCTCCTCATAATACAATTCCCGTGCACGTTCGTCCAAAATGTAGTCTATATCCACATCCGCAGCCGTAATCTCATCGGCCTCTGCCCTTCTTCTAACCACATTAATATCCTCAGCGGCAAGCCCTAAATTTCCTTTCCAAAAGTATGCCTCAGCCCTTAACAAATAGGTTTCAGCTATACGGTACACATACCAATCGCCATGCCCTCCGGCCGGTTTTACATTCAGGGGATCCGGAACAAAAAATTTGTAATGTGGAAAACCATACCAGTTTCTTATAGTATCCGAACATAGCGGAGTCCCATTGGGCAAATAAAGCTCCAGATTTTTCCCATAATAGGAATTTCCGGAATTTTGTAAGCTAGGTGCATTATAAACCAAATCCTCCATATCATACCAATTGCCCAATTTGTGACGTTGATCGTTATTGGAATTTTTCCATATCTCTTTGGTGCTGTAATGCGTACCTCTATTTCTACCTATTCCCCTGCCAATGGCAGTCACCTGATCTATATCTATTCCAGGGGCATCGGACATTCCGTTCTGACCATCTGGTGTGTTGATAAAGCGCCACCAAAGGGGCACCGCTTGTCTTTGGATACTTGTACCACCAGCATAATCACCATTATCCTCATATCCCAACCTGTCTATAACCACCAATATTCCTTCAGTATTTCCAGGGATACTTTTGTTTTCCACACGGTGCAAATCCCAAGTAACATCCTTTGATGCGTTACCGGCATCTATCCCAAAGCGATCCGTCGTTAAAGTATGGGTGCTACCATTGATTATCTGGGAAGAAGATGCTATTGCAGCATCAAAATCGCCCAACGCAAGATTAACCTTGGTCAACAAATGTAAAACTGCATCCCTATTAATATCCCCATTGTTTGCCACTTCATTTACCAAGGGGACGGCTATATTAAGATCTTCCTGCATTTTTATTAGGATGGTCTCCCTGGCCGTAGTAACAAAGTCTAACCTAGCCGAGGTAATCTCCTCCAATATCAAAGGAATATCTCCAAACTGCTGGGTCAATCTATAGTATCGGTAAGCTCTATGAAAAAGGGCACGACCTAAAATATCATTCTTTTGAGCATCACTTTCAAAGGTAGCATCGTCCAATCTTCCTATTACGGTATTGGCATACTTTATGCCTTTGTAGAATTCCTCCCAAAACCATCCAATTCGATTAAAATTGGCAGAGTTTAGATTGGCATCAGGTAGTATTAAAAGATTTAAATCCTGCGCCGGACCTGATTTATCCGTTGTACCTTCTACCGATACTTCGGAAAAGATATTCTCAGTAATCATTGGAGCCCCATCTCCATAGTACTCTGCCCTTAAATTCCTCATGGCTTGGGACAAAAGACTATTTAATCCTTCCGGAGTATCCAAGGCGTTACTTGGTGTAAAGAACGATTGCGGATCGGCATCCAAAAATTCTTCCTCACAACCCGTGAAGGTTATGGCAACAATTAGGGTAAAGCTTAAGAAGGCTTTTCGATAGTTGTATATTATATTTCTCATTGCTATTATTTTTTTATTAAAGGCTTAAATCAATTCCAAAGGTGAAAAACCTGGGTGTCGGCAAACTCGAATCGTTGGTACCGTCAGAATTTCTTCCATCAATATTAGTGGGTTCTGGATCGTAAAAATCCCAATGAGGCGCATAAACCGCAACATTTCTAGCGTTGGCATATAACCTAAGACTCTGTAAAGACAACTTTTCAAGAAAGGGTTTTGGAAATCTATACGCAATGGTAATATTACTTAATCGAATAAATGAAGCATCTCTCCAGATCGAAAAATTGGAACTACCATCACTGGAAAACAATCTGGCATAATCATTTATAGGGTTTTCAGGCGTCCAGTAAGGTGTTTGTATGGAATTGGTCCTATCGATAAAACCGTTTCTGTTTTTTGCCTCATTAAATACCCTCTTTTGCCCCCAATTGGAATACACCTCAAAGGAAAAATCGAAATTCTTCAACATGGTAAACCTGTTGGACATGGCCCAACTGAATCGCGGTGATCTATGACCCTGGAAAACATTATCCTCCACGGTGAAGTCCCCACTATTATCCACATCATTTATTTTCCAATCCCCCGGGAAAACACCATATTCGGCGGCTTCAGCAGCCTCATTTGTCTGCCAGATACCTATGGCTTCCTGACCCCAAATAACGTCTGTGGCCTGCCCTATAAAGCGTTGGTTTGTAATATCATCCAGTTCCTCCCCATTTTCGTCCAGATCACCGTACAATTTCCTGATCTTATTCCTGTTCAATGAGAAATTGAAATTGGTATTCCATTGAAAATTCTCCCTATTGATATTTTGCGTGGCCAAGGTAAACTCCAACCCTTTGTTTTCTATCTCACCTAAATTGGTGGTCACATTATTAAAACCTATAATATTCGGTAACTGCCTGGTAACAATAAGATCGTTGGTAATATTCTGGTAGGCCTCAATGGAACCTTCAACAATTCCGTTGGCCAAACTAAAGTCCAATCCTAAATTGGTCGCCTTGGTACGTTCCCATCTTAACTCGGTATTTTCTTGGGTTCCGTTATCAAAAGTTGGTACGGTTATAACATTTCCACCGGCATCAACATTTAGATATTTATTGGCATTTAACCTAGATAAGGCTGTAAACCTACCAATATCACGGTTCCCATTCTCCCCGTAAGACAATCTAAGTTTAAGGAAGTTAACAAATTCCGAATTAAAAAAAGATTCATTGGAAATGGTCCAAGCCCCGGCTATTGATGGAAAATATGCCCTCTTATTGGTTTCTCCAAAGGCAGAGTAACCATCCCTACGCATTGTCAGGGTAAGAAGATAACGGGAATCGTAATTGTAATTCAAACGAGTCATTACCGCATCGCCAGTACTTGTTTCATCTTCACTATCCACCGTCTGCACCGTACCCAATTCCAAAGCACTATAACCTAGGGCATCACTGGGCTCAAAGGTGTTTGCCCTGGCCCGGGTGAAATAACTTTGATATTTTTCGCCGTACACCAAAAACATCAAATTAAAAGAATGCTTGTCAATGGTCTTATCCCAACGCAAAATGTTGTCCAATTGCCATTCATTGATCTTGGTCACTTGTCTCTCTGCCGAACCTACTACGTTTTGTGGACTAGCTGCCATGGCATGGTTGTAATATTCTTGAAATTCCAAGCGGTTGGTATACCCCACTTCATATGAAAAGCCCAATGGCAACTTAATCTTGGCATACACCCTTGAATTAAATGTATGATCCAAGTCTATGCGATCATTAAATTTTTGAGCCAAAAATGCGTTAACCGCCCCTGCTCCATTGTCATCCTGAGGGCTTAGACGGATATTTCCCTCATCGTCAAATTCAGAACCCCAAGGTGAAGATCTTTCAATTTGACCTCTATCTGCCGCAATAAAACCTTCATTACGCTTGGCAAATTGGGTATTCATACCTACGGTTAACCAATCCGTAATTTTAGCATCCAAATTTAAGCGCGAACGTAGAGCCTCAAACTTTTCACCGTTTACTATACCCTCGTTGGAAGTACGGCCAATGGACCAATAGTAGTTCAACCCACCATTTCGTCCGGAGATACTAGTGTTGATATCGTTACGAAATCCAGTCTGCATAATTCGGTCGTACCAGTTAATGCTGTTACCGGCCAAATAGTTTTCTATTTCCACATCCTGAAATCCTATCCTGTTCAGCCAAGCCCTTGTAGGGTCTCCGGCAGACCCATCATAGGCCAGCCATTGATCCAAGGTTACCCCGGCCGGCAAGTTATTGGGATTATCATATCTTCCTGGATCGTCAATGGTGTTCTGCGGGTTAATACTTTTAAATACATCTGTTCTCCAGTCTGCGTAACCCTGGGCATCATAAGGTCTTTCCTTATAGGCATCCGTTGCTATCCCAACACTGGTATTAATATTAATAGTTGGCTTATCGCTAGTACCTCTTTTGGTGGTGACCAAAATTACGCCGCTGGCTCCTCTGGCCCCATAAACGGCAGCAGAACTGGCATCTTTCATAACATCCAGTTTATCAATATCTGCGGGAGCTATATCGGACAAGTCTCCATTATATATCATTCCGTCCACAACTATCAAAGGACTAGACCCGGCACTAAGACTATTGTTACCACGAATCCTAATTTGACTGGTGCCTTTTGGAGAGGCAGAAAGTCCGATACTAAGACCAGCTACATTACCTCTCAACACATCGGTAACCGAGTTCGTAGATTGATCGGAAAGTGCATCGGCATCCACTTGTGAAATTGCTCCGGTAAGATCTTTCTTTTTCACCGCACCGTAACCCACCAAAACCACCTCGTCCAAGGTAGAAGCCGTGGCTTGCATGGTGACATTTAATACAGAATTACCATTTATGGGCACTTCCTGAGTTTCGAAACCAACATAGCTAATGGTCAATGTGGCGTTCGGATTGGCCACCTCAAAGCTAAAGTTTCCATCAAAATCGGAAACTACGCCGTTGGTCGTTCCCTTTTCAACAATGGATGCACCAGGCAAGGGAAGGCCCAGATCATCAATCACGGTTCCCGAAACCATGAAGCCATCTTGTCCATAGACAGAAGCTGAAAATAAGGTGCACAACAGCATCATAAGTATTAGAGCGCTGCACCTAACTTTTTTAAATAAATTTCTCATACATAATTTTTTAAAGTTGGTAGTTATTGAATTTAAGTCGCACCGTGATGAGTCAAATCACAGCTTCATTGCGAACAAATCTAATTAATTGCATTTTATTACGCAACCGATTGCGTAATAAATATTACTTTATTTCACAACTAACCTCACAAATGTGTAATTTTTATATACATATATTACTTATTCTATATTTTTATACGAAATTATCGTTGTTGTTTTAATTAATACATTTTATTATGTAATATTGTTTCGAAACCTGTGCAACAATTTTCAGGGATGAACCCATGAGCAAGAAAATAACCATATACGATCTGGCCAAAACGCTAGGTGTTTCGGCCGGAACGGTAAGTCGAAGTCTTAACGACCATCCATCAATAAGTATGAAAACCAAGGAAAGGGTTATCTCAATGGCCAATGAGCTGGGCTATAAGACCAATAAATTTGCAGTAAACCTCAGCAAACAGAAATCCAATACCATAGGGGTCATCGTTCCTAAATTAAATTCCATATTTATGTCCACCGTATTGGCGGGGATCGAAAAAATAGCGAACGAGGCCGGTTATAATTTGATCATAAGTCAATCCTTGGAATCCATGGAAAAGGAAAAAATAAACGCAAAAACCTTATATGATAGCGGCGTAGACGCCCTTTTGGTTTCGTTGGCCTACGACACTTCCAATTTTGACCATTTTGCGCATTACATCCGCAACAAAATCCCCCTTATATTTATTGATAGGGTACACAATTTACCTAATTGTTCCACGATAATCATCAATAACAGGTTGGCCGGATTTGAAGCTACGGAACATTTGATATCATTAGGCTGCAAAAACTTACTTTACGTTGGCGGAAATATAAAACGTAACGTATATTTGGACAGGCTGGAAGGGTTTAAGGACGCTATGGAGAAACACCAACTTGATTTTGACCAGACCCATTTCTTGGAAACCGATCTAAGTCCTGATGACGTGGATTCCGTGATTAATTATATAAAAAGTATGAAAAATGCGGTAGACGGACTTTTTGTGTCCAGTGATAATTTTGCCGCCCATATCATCAAAGCATTAAAAAGAGAGAATTATAAAATTCCACAGGACGTAAAAATAGTCGGCTTTAACAATGACCCTATATCGGATTTGGTTACCCCTACTTTAACCACCGTAAATTACCCTGGATACGAAATGGGAATTTTGGCGGGACAAAGTGTAATAAGTCAGTTGAACGGCAGTATCAACTTGCAGCCCGCCAATTCCATTACCCTTAGACATAAATTAATAAAGAGAGAATCCACATTTAATTAATTATTTACAATGAACAAAGCAGTTTACACCTTACTAACTTTTCTTTATGTTGGCACAATTTTCGCCCAAGGACTAGAAGAATTTCCAATAACCGACCAATGGCTTTCCAAAATAGAATCTTTGGCACCGTCCGCGCCGAGGGTCAAGGCCGATGTAAAAAAAATATTGGTCTTTTCACAGCATACAGGATTTTACCATTGGACCATTCCCCACAATGACGAAATGCTGAAAATTTTGGCTACAAAATCCGGGGCCTTTGAGGTTACCATTGCAAGGGACATTGACAGTTTTGAGAAGAAGAACTTAAAGCAATACGATGCCATAATCTTGAACAACTCAAATCCGGCAGGGCCAAAAAGGGACCTGTTCTGGGATTTGTTAAAGAAGAATAGTAGCCTGGACGACAATTCCATTGCCATAAAGGCCGCAGAATACGAAAATAATTTGATGGATTATGTGGCCAAGGGAGGCGGTTTAATGATCCTTCATGGAGCCATTACCGTACAGAACAACTCCAAGGAATTTAGCAAAATGACAGGGGGCAGCTTTGACTACCACCCCAAGCAACAGGAAATGCACTTAAAAGAGGTTAATCCAAACCACCCTATGGTACAGGCCTTTAAAGGAAATGGATTTACCCATGTGGACGAGCCCTATTTCTTCAACAATGCTTATTCCGATTATAATTTTAGACCGCTACTGTACATTGAAGCGGACAAACTGGAAGGGGTTAAGAAGGCAGTCAGTGACAATACCATATATGTTTCCTGGATCAAGAGGCATGGTAAAGGCAGGGTATTTTACACCTCTCCATCCCACAATGCCCAAAGTATGGACAATCCGGAATTGCTTCAGTTCTTCTTGGATGGCATGCAATATGTGGTAGGTGATCTGATATGTGACGATAGCCCAATCGGGGTAAATTAGTGGGCAGGAACTTGTTAAAAGTTGAAAGTCATAATGTTGAAAGTTCAGCTTAGTATTGAGTACATAGTATTGAGTATTGAGATTGAAGAGTATTCAGTAGGCAGTGGCAGTTGGCAGGGAAAAAGTTTCAGGTTTAATGTTGAAAGTCATAAAGTTTAAAGTGAGTCTAATGCTAAATTCTAGTATCTAAAGTCTAACGTCAAGAATCTATATCTAACTTCTAGAATCCAGCATCTAGCATCTCATTTCTAATATCTCAATTCTAATATCTAGTCTAATATCTAGCATCTAATATCTATTGCTTACGGCTTATTAAAATCGAAGTAGTTCTTGGCGTTGTAATAGGATATATCGGACACAATTTTACCCAATAACTTTTCATCTGTCGGCAACTCGCCATTTACAACATCATTGCCAATTAGATTGCATAAGATCCTTCTAAAATATTCGTGTCTTGGAAAGGATAAAAAGCTCCTGGAATCGGTCAGCATTCCCACAAAACAGCTTAAAAGGCCCATATTGGATAGGGCATTCATTTGTTTTTCCATTCCGTCTTTCTGATCCAGAAACCACCAACCTGAACCGAACTGCACCTTTCCCTTAACGGTTCCGTCATTAAAATTACCTACCATAGAAGCTATTACTTCATTATCGGCAGGATTAAGGTTATAGATTATGGTTTTTGCCAATTGATCCGTCCCGTCCAGTTCGTTCAAGAAACCACTCAATGCACGTGCCTGTGAAAAATCGCCTATAGAATCGAAACCGGTATCCGGGCCCAATTTGGACAATAGCCTTTTGTTATTATCACGGATAGCCCCAATATGGAATTGCTGCACCCATCCTTTTTTGTGATAACATCTTCCTAAAAATAGCAACACCTGTGCCTTGAAATATTGGACTTCTTCCACAACAAGAGTTTTACCATCCAAAGCTTTTTTAAACAAACTTTCGGCATTATAGGTACCTTCCTTAAAATAATAGAGTTGTTCCAATCCATGATCCGCAAGCCTACCACCCTGTTCATGAAAATAGTCAACTCGTTTTTCTAAAGCTGCCAACAAATCCTTATACGAAGTAATATTAACGTTCGCAGCCTGACCCAATTTTTCCATATAGGCAACATAGGTACTACCCTGTTCTATGGCAAACGTCTTATCCGGGCGGAAGGTTGGAAATACTTTAGGCGAAATCCCTTTTTGCTTAATGTTTTTATGAAATTGAAGGGAATCTATAGATTCGTCTGTAGTACACAGGGACTCTACTTTTTGCTGTTGCAATAATCCCACGGTATTGTGGGAACTTTGCTGTAACATTGCCGAAGTACGCTCATATATTTCCTCCGCATTCTCTGGCCCCAACAACTCCTGTACCCCAAAATAGCGCTGAAGTTCCAAATGGGTCCAATGGTACAAAGGGTTTCTTACGGTATAAGGCACTGTTTCGGCCCATTTAAGAAACTTGTCCTTGTCCGTAGCATTACCGGTGATATAGCGTTCATCTATCCCAAAAGCCCGCATGGCACGCCATTTATAATGATCCCCTGCCAACCAAGCTTGACTGATGTTTTCAAAAATCCGGTTCCCATCAATCTCCTGGGGCGGCAAGTGATTGTGATAATCAATTATGGGCAATTCCTTTGCATAATTGTGATACAAGGTTTTGGCAAAGTCGCTCTGCAATAGAAAATCATCATTAATAAAAGTCTTCATCTTACTACCGAATTTAATTTAAATTTTATTTTACCCTAACACTTTCTTTGTTCAAGAAAACAGATAAAATCCCTTAGGTTATTTTCCAATCTGTTCGAACAATTCCTTTTCGGTATATTCCATACCATCTTTAGAGGAAACACCTCTTAATTCCTTTATTTTTTCCGGCTTCAATCCTTTTGGGTTAACCGAAAATGCATTGGTCACATAGGATATTATATCCGAAATATCCTTATCCGAAAGACTTTTATTGTACTTCAGGCCTGGCATTTGATGGTTGTTATCATATACCTCCCCATTGATAAGCAATGGCCCCTTTAGTCCGTGAAGAATAATAAGCCCTAATTGTTCCAAATGGTTGGAAATATACTCGGACCCAACCAATGGCGGTGCCAATCCACGGATACCTTCACCACTACTGGAATGGCAGGAGGCACATATTTGTCGAAAAAGTATGGCTCCATTGGTTCTAGAATCTGCCCGTGCAATCTGGGTTGAATAAATGTAATTAGGTCTATTGTTTTCTTGCCTTTCCAAACTTGCCGCCGCCAATACATCAAGGTCCATATTCTTCAAATTGTCCTTCTCCTCCAACTTTAACTTCAAAGCCGACATAACTCCTTCGGAACCACTTAGTATAGCTTCTTGAACTATAACATTATCTTTATATTTAGAGGACAGATCATAAATAAAAGAAAAAAACACTTCTTGATCATATTTGGCCCAGATGCCCAACGTTGTGGACAGATATAGATCCAACATGGGTTCATTCCTGTTCAACAGTTCGGCAAAAAGATCTTTTGCTTTGGGAACATTTTTTTCAGAGGCATAATCCTCCATTAGGACCAAAGCATGCGCTGTAGCTTCGGGACCACCACTTATGGCCAATTGCTGCAGGAAGTCGAAAGATAGTACATTAAGGCCTTTTAAGACATAAAGCGCGTGTAATTGTGCCAAAGGGCTTTTGTTGTCCAAAGCCATTTCTTTGAGTCCGGGCAAAACGCCTTTATCATTTTTATGAATCAGATATTGTTGGGCCCTATCCCGTATCCAACCATTGGAATCCTTCAAAAAATCCAACAATCGGGGTGCAGGTAAAGTCTCCAGGTCAGGAATTTCCCTTGCCAGCTTGTCCTTAGACCGAACCCGTAATATCCTTCCATAATCTAGAATGGTATCCAATTTCTTCTCTGCCGATATCTTCTTTAAATAAGGGCTCAAAAATGCATAATGTTGAATTACACCTCTGTGCATATCTACCACATACATATTACCATCGGGCCCGTTGGACAAATTCACAGGCCGGAAACCTTCATCCGTAGATGCCAAAAATTCTTTTCCCTGCCAGGCTTGTTTGGCCTCAACACGATCTCCATAAAAGGATAGGATATTTCTTTTTATCAGATTGGCCTCAGGAACACAAACAAAGACATTTTGATCATAATCGGCCGGGAACATTCCTCCCCTGTAGACCAATGGCCCACAGGCCGCCGTAACATTGACCAAGAGACTGTCCTGGTTTAAAACCCCCTCTTCATATCCTCGATTCACAGATGCCGCATGCAAGGGATAAACCCGATTATCCTTGGTCAAGGTTTCATCGACCCCCTTTCTGGGAATAAAATATTTATTGCGGACCAATCTATTGGGAAGTATATGATCGCCCAAAAGTTGGGTAGAATTATTGTTGTAATAAAGCCTTCCAAAATTATCATGGGAAATACCCCATTGCCCTCTGTTGGTTGTAGGTTCCTTTTTCCACACTCCGTCTTTACGTTGGTATCTGAAATTGGATTTGGCATTATAGATCCAATTATCCAAATTCATCATTAAGCCATTGGGTTGATGTTCAGGGTTGCCCACAGTAGCATAAAGAGAATCTACCAACACCCTATTTACCGGTTTATCATCCTCAATCTCAACAAACCAAAGATTAGGGGATTCTGCGTAAAGCAACCCGCCATAAACGAGCGCCAAAGCCCTTGGCATTACCAAACTATCCAAAAATGTCTTGGCATGGTCCATAATACCATCATTATTAAGATCTTCCAGAATTTTAATGGACCCGCTGGGCAAATCCTCATCATCACCTTCCAAATTAACCATAAATCCCGCCATTTCAGCGACCCATATGCGTCCTTTAGTATCGAAATCTATAGCTACCGGAGCCGTCAAAAGGGGTTCGGAAGCCACCATCTCCAATTCAAAACCTTCTTCTACCCTATAATCCTCCAGTGAAATCTGGGGCTCATTGAAAGACGGTTTACATGAAAAAACGATAAGCGAAAGAGAAAAGAATAAACAAAATGATAATCTCATTAATATTGGTGGTTTGTATTCTGAAATTTTGACAAGGCCACTAAATTAATACAGAGGTATTTAAAATACTAATGGATTAATATTTATTTGGCAAAAAACAGACCAACATAACAGTACTTTATATATTTGGAGGATATTCCAGCATTAACGTCAACAGGAACAGGCCAAAAGTTAAGACCACGCAAAATGAGCCATGCCGTTATAGTGCAGCAAAACTAGAAGTCAATAAGAATCGCTACCCTTCAATTTCCTGAGCCAATTCCTTAATTTTGGCATCTGTCAGTGGCTTGGCTATAAAACCATTGACCATACCATAATTCTTGGCGCGCTCTATATCCCTAGAATCTACAGAAGAACTTAAAATATATATCCTAATATTATTTTCCTCGGATAATTTACCAAACTCGTCCAAGAACTCCCACCCATCCATAATGGGCATGTTCAAGTCCAAAAAAATAACCTCCGGCAAGCTCTCTTCAGATTCTATTAAAGGCGTTATTACATCCAAAGCCTCTTTCCCATTTTGACAGATCAGATAATCCGAAGCGAAACTATTGTTCCTTAAAAGTATCTTGGAGCCAAAAACAAATATAGGATCATCATCAATTATGCATATGGTATTAATCGTCATTCTTGTAAATATTGTTTACTTATGCATTTAAAAAATACATTTCTTGTTACCCTATAGAATTTGTTCGTTACTAATATAATTTATTTTCGCCAAATAGGACCTCTAATGTTTATTAACAAATTGTTATAAAATTTACAAAACAGCTTTTATGCCTCATTACCATCACTATCCGCAAATATTGAAATTGGTCATATTTTACAAAGCAATTCGAAAATATGCGGTGAACTTAGTACCCTTATTCAACTCACTTTCTACCTCTATCTTACCTCCCATGGCCTCTATCTGATTCTTACTGATAAAAAGTCCGATACCACGTGCTTCAGGGTGACTATGAAATGTTTTGTACATCCCAAAAAGCTTGGAACCATGCCGGTCCAAATCGATTCCAAGTCCATTATCCTCAAAACTCAAAAAGGCATATTCCCCTTTTTTTCCACTGGTAATTTTCAATTCTGGAAGTCGCTCTGGAGATCTATATTTTATAGCATTGGTAATTAGATTTAGAATAATACTCTCCAAATAGGCATGTACTGCCAGTACATTAATATTGACATCCACCTCGGCAAGAATTGTAGCTTTGTTTTTCTTGACCACGGGATCAACAGTCTTCATGGCCTTATGGACTCTTTTCGATAAATTTTGAGAAGTTAAGGTGGAGCTCACTTGTGAATTTATCTCTACAATCTCGCTTAACTGGCGAATGGTTTCGTTCATATTATCCGAAACCACCTTAACGTTACGGTAGTATTCATTTTCAAGTACTTTTGGATCATCTTGCACTGCCAGATCCAAGAGCATGGAAATATTGCTGGTATGCGATCTTAAGTTATGCGAAACGATATGAGCAAAATTGGTGAGTCGGTTGTTATGCTCCGTTAGATTTTCGGTCATTTGTTTTTTGTCAGAAATATCTTGGATTTGGGCCACGAAATGCATGAGCTCCCCCTTATCGTTCTTTACCGCCGCTACTGCCTCATAAATCCAAATATAATTTCCATTCCTATGTCTGCAGCGCTTTTCCATTTTAAACCCATCTAGGGTAACAATAGTCCTTTCAAATAGATCTTTTGCTGACTCCACATCCTCAGGGTGAATAAAATCGAATACCGTTCTTTCAAGAATCTCCTTTTCCCCATAGCCCAATATCTCACAGATTTTCGGGTTGGCCTTTTGCAGTCTTCCCTTTAAATCTA
This sequence comes from Arenibacter algicola, assembly GCF_000733925.1. Lineage (NCBI taxonomy): Bacteria > Pseudomonadati > Bacteroidota > Flavobacteriia > Flavobacteriales > Flavobacteriaceae > Arenibacter > Arenibacter algicola. The sequence goes on along the minus strand of NZ_JPOO01000001.1, from coordinate 468,364 downwards.
TAACAACCATACCTATAGCGGCATGCTCAAAAGTTGTTCTAAATATTTCTTCGCTAAAAGCAAGTTCCAATTTTAATCGCTTTTCACGGTCAATATCCTGCATAAGCCCAGATATCCGAATACATTTCCCATTTTTAAATTCTGGCACTCCGATATGACGTGCCCAAAATACTCCTTTCGACTTACTTAAAATTTCAGATTCAAAATCGAAACTTTTACCTTCCGCTACAGCCAAATTCAAAATTTCCATAATTCGATCTTGATCCTTTTTAAGAGCGTAATTGGCAATTGAAAATTCCAGCTTATGCGGCTTATAGTTATCGGCCTCCAACATTTTTATGAGATTCTCACTCCAGGTCACCTTATTCTCCTGAGGTAAATATACCCACGAACCTATCTTCCCTATTTCATGGGAACGCTCCAAGAGATTTTTATTTTCTATAAGTAATAATTCACTTTTCTTACGATCGGTAATGTCCTCAACCTGGGACAATAGATGCATATATTCCCCCTTATCGTTTTTAATGGCCGATAAGGAGTGATTAACCCAAATGATATCCCCATCTTTATGTACAAACCTCTTTTCTACCTTATAAGAATCCCTTTTCCGCTCCAAAACCTCGAACATTAAGGCCTGAGATTTTGCATAATCGTCGGGATAAGTAATATTTACTAAGGTCAATTTACGCAATTCCGCCTCAGAATAGCCAATAATACGGCTAAGACTACTGTTGGACTTCTGCAAATTTCCGTTCAAATCAATAAAGGCCATACCATGCTGGGCATGTTCAAAGGTCTGCCTCATCTCCTCTTCCTTGACCGCTAAATCCTTTGTGGCCCTTGTCTTTTCATCAATATCATGAAAAAAACCATATAATCTGGTACAGACCCCATCCACCATTTCTGGAATTCCTATAGTTCTGGACCAAAATACCCTTTGGGCAGTTGTAACTACCTTTAGTTCAAGATCAAATCCCTCCCCCTGTTCAACAGCTCTTCTTAATGCCTCTATTAGGATTTCCCTATGCTCCCCTTCCTGAAAAAAAGGATACACTTCCTCCAATGTAGGTTTATAATCCTCTGACACCTCTACCATTTTTTTTATGGTAGGACTCCAATAAACAGAATTTGAAACCAAATCCAGCTCCCAAATCCCAATACGCACTGCATCGTTAATGCGCTGCATTACCTGGGCATTATGGGCCAGCAACAATTCATTGTGCTTACGCTCCGTTATATCCTGCACCTGGGAAACATAATGTATTACCTGTCCTTGATCGTTATGAATAGCGGACATAGAAATGTTGGCCCAAATAACAGAACCGTCCTTATGTATAAACCGATGTTCTAGTTTTATATTTTTATGCTTGCCCTGGAATAATTCTTCTATATACTTTCTGTTCAATTTTAAGTCCTCCGGATGCGCCATGTTGGCCAGGTCAATCTTTTGCAATTCTTCCTCGGTGTAACCTAAAATATGGCATAAACTTTTGTTTGCCTTTAATAGTTTATTTTCAATATTAATTAAGGCCATTCCCATGGCAGAGTGGTTAAAGGTCTGCCTAAATTGCTCCTCTCTAAACTTAATTTCCAGCTGTACCTTTTTAATTTCATCAATATCCTGAATTAGCCCATACAACCTTAAAGACTTATTCCCCCTGTATTCGGAAGCACCTATTACCCTTACCCATTTCAATTTGCCTTTCTGGGTTTTTATTTGCAACTGCTCATCAAACTCCATCGGTTTTTCAAAGGATTCTGAAACAACCTTCTTTATGCGTTCACGATTTTCACCTTCCAAATAGAAATCCAAACCAGCTTCCACTGTTGGCGTATAATCTTTCGACACCCCGTGTATTTGCTTATTCACCTTGCTCCAAAAAACAGTGTTTTCCTCTTCATCCACTTCCCAATAGCCAATTTTCGCAATTTCACTGGACCTCTCAAAAAGATTCTTATACTTCTCCAATAAAATTTCATTGAATTTACGATTACTTATATCGAAATGAATGCCCGATACGATTTCTGGAAGACCGTCCGCACCGTATTTGGTAACCTCTCCGCGACTTAAGACCCAAACCCAATGCCCCATTTTATGAAGCATTCTAAATTCTACCTCATAAATACCACTTTCTTTTATATGATTTTCCAAGGAAACATCTATCCTCTCAACATCCTCTGGATGAACCAGATTTAAAAAGGCATCATAGGTTAATGGTTCCAATTCGGCCAAGGTATATCCGATCATATCTGCCCATCTTTCATTACAAATAACCTTCCCTGTTAAAAGATTGCCCTCCCAGACCCCGATATTGGCACCTTTGATTACATTTTCGTAATAATCCTTGTTGATCTGTAATTGCCTTTCACTTTCCATGTACCTATCTATACATAGCGCTGTACCAATAAGGCCTTGGCAGTCTTTGGATTCGTCAACAACCAGTTTGCCCCTGAGGTTTAACCAAATATAATGTCCGTCCACGAGGTTGAACCGTACATCAATATTCAATGAATTATTAGGGGAATTGGATAATAGGCCTTGAAAAGCACTTTGGACCCCCTCTAAATCCTCTGTATGAACCAAGGATAAAAAATCTATCTGTACGGAGGTATTTGGGTGCGGAGAATAACCGAGCAATTGCGCAAACTTACCATTAATATATCCACTTTCAGGATGTACCGAATTCCAGCACCATAGGCCGTCCATTAAACTTTCTCCAGCAAAATTGAAAAAATCATTTTCCTTTTTTAATAGATCATTAAATGTTTTTTCTAGTGCAGTGCTGTTGTTTTTTGGCATAAAATATTCCTTAAAATAATACGTAAAATTCCCTAACCATTACAAGAGAGATGGAATTTCAATTTATATCTTGCACAGAAACCCAATGAATTATTATAATCCACACTATAGCTAACAATGCACAGCCTTGTTGGTTACATTTTTAGCGACATTAATTTACTACTTGAAAGGAGAGGGGGGAGTACCTTGTAGTCGTAACAGATTCCCTATTGCATTGGCAAATTACTATTATTGCGCTTTAACCAATTATGGTCAAAGATAAGCAAAGTTAACGTTAGTACCTTAACGATTGCAAAACGAACAAATTACATGCTACAGGAGATTTTGGCCAACAATAGGAATACCTGCCATTTTACAAAAGAATTTATATCCAAAAAAATCGACATCCCTAGAACAATAAAAATCAGGAACATAACCCAATCACATAAATTCCCTAGGAATAGTATAGGTAGAAGAACCAGGAATACATGATGGGATAGCCTAGCAATAAGAAGTTACGTATGAATGGCCTTTCCGCTTAAGAAACAACGGAAAGGCATTATATCTAGGAATTTCCCACTTATTTAGCCTTGGCCCGTGCGCATTCCTTGATGTATTATTTACTCTTAGGCGGAATTCCTACTTGCGTTAATGTTACCGTACAGAGACCTAATAACTATTTTCTCATACAATTCTTTATATTCTGTTTCCTTGCTCATTTGCTGAAGGGCAAATTGTTGGATTACCAATAGAGGCAACACTATATTTTCACGAATTTTAACCGATTCACGTGAAACCGATTCTTTTTCCATTAAAATCTTGGATTCAGAAATAAGTAACAGCATTTCTTTGGAAAGCAAATACTCCTCATTCAGGATGTTCCAGAATTCACCATATTCCTCATCATCCTTCATATAACTGGTAAGTTCAAAATAACACTTGGCCAAGGACATCATACTATTGAGCATCAATGCCTTAAACAACGGAACTTCTTTGAATAATTTTTTCAGATCCTCCAATTTTCCTTGGTCCTTTAAAATCTTAATAGCCGTTCCGATTCCAAAATAACCTGGGACGTTCTGTTTAAGCTGACTCCAGGAACCTACAAAGGAAATGGCCCTCAAATCTGTGAGTTCAAGTTTTTTCTTATGGCCTCTTTTACCTGGCCTACTCCCTATATTTGCTTTTTGGTAGTATTTTAAAGTACTCTTGTTTTCCAAATAAGCAATAAACTTATCATGATTCTTTAATGCATCGTATTTCTCAAAACTCAGATCGGACAACTCCTCCAACAATTGTCTTGATTCCTTGGAAATAACATTTTCCTTGCCAAAAAAGTTATTCGATAGTCCAGCCGTTAATAATTGTTCAGAATTATGAATAAACTGCTCCTTTGTGCCATAGGTACTCGTAATGGTCTGCCCCTGAATGGTTAATTGAATTTCATTATTGGCAATGTCCTTGGTCTGAGCGGCATAAAATCTATGGGTCTTTCCTCCTCCTCTGGCCGGTGGACCACCGCGCCCGTCAAAAAATATGGCCTTTATATCGTTCCTATCACAAACGGCAGACAATTTTTCCTTGGTTTTGAAAATTTCCCAATTTGCTTTCACATATCCACCATCCTTGGTGCCATCGGAAAACCCGAGCATTATAGTCTGCTTATTATGGCGTTGGGCCAAATGTTTTTTATACTCTGGAAGATCAAACAATTCATTCATTGTATTTTCAGAACTTTCCATGCCTTTCATGGTTTCAAACAACGGAATAATATCGAAGGTAATCTTATCCGACTCCCAACCGCACCATCTAAAAAGCCCATATACAAATAGTACCGAAAAAACACTCTCGGAATTACTTATAACATATCGATTACAACCCTCCTCGCCATTTTTCTCCTGAATCCCCCTTAATTGTAGAATATTTTGTATTGTTTCTTTAACAATATCCTCTTCGTAATTCTGCACTTGAAGATCAATATCCTTATGGATTAAAATATCTATTAATTCCTGCTTATTCAATTCCCCGATATTCTCGGAAATTAATCCATTAGTTTTAAGAATGGCTTCTACAACCTGGGTATGAACGCTATGGTCCTGCCTAATATCCAAGGTGGCAAAATGTGTCTTAAAAATCTTCACTTTATCTATAAGATAATCCAAATCCTTTAGGTATAGCTTATGGTATTTTTCAATTAGCACCGACCTTATTTCAAGAAGGGGTTCAATAATTTCATCATAGCGCATAACCTTGCTGGTATCGAACATGGTATTGTACAAACGACCCCTTAAATTGGAAATTATATCCTGAAGATCCCTAAAGGTCAGTTTTTGCTGTAACTTTTTTATATCATGATAATAGCATTTCATTAAAGTAATACGCAACTCATCGGCGACATCTTTAGTGATATTGGATGTTACAAAAGGATTCCCATCCCTATCCCCTCCTGGCCAAAACCCCAATTTCATGATATTGTGATTGTTGAAATCCATGTCACCAATATTGTCCTTGATGTAAGCATAGAGTTCCCCTACGGCATCATAATATACATTTCTTAGAATATAAATTATGTTTTTTGCCTCATCCAAGGGTGTAGGCTTTTTGGCATTTATCAAGGAAGTTAGTCCCAATTGCTGAAGCACCAGATCAATATCATTTATTTTGTTTTCCAAAATAAGACTCCGTAAATTACCTATGATATCCAAGACTGCAGGAGTATAAAACTGCGTAGGGTGTGCAGTTAAAACGATACGCGCACTAAATGTCGACAGTTTTTCAGATATCTGGTCCCAACTTTTGTTTTTGTCTACCAATTGAAAATAATCCCCAATGGTCAGGGAACTACTGTGCTTCTGAAGCTTCGGAAAAGCAGCATCTTCAACACTATCATACAACACCACCTGTCTTTCCACATACTGTATTATCCGGAACATAAAATCTATCCTGTCCCTTTCCGAATCAATATTTGCATAATTTTGAAAAAAAGCATCCAATATTTCTTGGGGATTTTTACCTGATTTCAATCCTGTTTCTGCCTGATGCAGTAACAAAGGAATCAACATCCCAACATTTTCAATATTCTGGTACGGCAAATTAAGAAACAAGCTATTATAAATATTGAACTTGTTCTGGACCGATTTTTTAAATTCGTCTAATCTCTCTGATTGAAGCATACGTCTATAATTACATTCTACATAATCATGCTCCCTATAATTTAGGAACACGAATTTCAAACATTAAATATCGGTATATTTTTAGATTTGAAGGAGGAATTATGGGTCAAACATCAAAATTTAATGTGGACACCTCAAAATCAATGCACTTGACAACAATATTTTTTACAACGCAGGGCCATAAGGTACATTTACATTGTAATAATTAAAAAGTAATTTTTTCATTTTCATATAGTGTTCTCGTAAAAGAGCTTTGCCTGACCGGTAAGGCTCTTTTTAGTTTGGACCCATTTAAAGCAAAATAGGTCTATAATTGCGTCTTAACAATTGTCATCATGAAATGATGGGACTTATATTGGGGTGCCTGGCTATTGCCAAAACCATGCAAACCTTTGCACAATAAACTTCCCCCTATCTTTCGTATTATCAATATTTTATCGTTTTTTTGATTAATACGCTCTTCTATTATCAGTTATGATTTTTCAATGGCTTAAGCTTGTTTATCACATGAAAACGAATAAAAAATTCTTGTACCCCCTAGTTCTACCTTTCTTCTGGATAACAGTTCTATCTGCCCAAAATAAAATGGAAGTTGATTATGTAAATCCGCTAATTGGAACCCCCTCTTCTGGATTTATGGAAGGTAGGGATGGCGGTGGTACCATGCCCTGTGTGGGCACCCCTTTTGCCATGACCAATTTTGTGGCCCAGACGCGTGAAAATAAGATCAGTGAAATGCCATACTTTTATGAGGACAATACCATTCAGGGTTTTATGGCAACACACCAGCCCACGGTCTGGATGGGAGATTACGGCTACGTATCCGTAATGCCACAGGTAGGTAAGCTAAAGCTTCTTCCTAAAGACAGGGCCTTACCGTTTACCCATAAGGAAGAGATTTCGAAACCCAATTACTACAGCGTTTCCATGGGGGATAAAGGACAAAAAATTAAAGGGGAAATAGCCGCTGCCTCCCGCTGTGGCATCTTTCAATTTACCTTTCCAAAATCGGATGAATCGCATATCATTATTCAGGGCATTAATATTACCGAGAACAAGAAGGCGTTTCATGGCTATATACGCATAGATGAAAACAAAAGGGAGATTACCGGGTATAACCCTGAGCGAATGTCTTCCCATTTGGGTCCGGAACTTAAAAACTTTAAAGGTTATTTTATAATTCAATTCGATAAATCCTTTGAGCGATTTGGAACATGGAATTCTTTTAGAACAGAGCCCGATATCAATGAAATGGGCAGGGAACAGACAGGTGCAAGAATGGGTGGATACATAAGCTTCAAAACGGAAAAAAATGAAAAGGTCAAAGTTAAAATTGCCACTTCCTTTATAAGTTTGGAACAGGCCCGGGAAAACCTATCCAAGGAAATACCGCATTGGGATTTTGACAAAGTGGTGGAAAATACAGGAGATATCTGGCAGGAAAACCTTTCCAGAATTAAGGTAGATGGGGCTACCGAAGATCAAAAAAGTATTTTCTATACCGCCTTGTTCCACACCATGTTGTTCCCTAGGGAATTTTCGGAGTACGGACGTTACTACAGTCCGTTCGACGACAAGGTCCATGAAGGGGTTTCGTATAACGACTACTCCCTTTGGGATACTTTTAGAGCCCTGCACCCCCTACTGCATTTTACACATCCCGAAAGGGTAAGCCCCATGGTTCAGTCCTTGTTGCAGATGTACCAAGAAGGAGGCTGGTTGCCAAAATGGCCCAATCCAACCTATACCAATATCATGACCGGCACTCATGCAGATGCCGTAATTGCGGATGCCTATGTAAAAGGATTTAGGGATTACGACCTGGATCTAGCCTATGAAGCCATAAGAAAAAATGCAATGCACCCGCCTTACAGGGACACCGAAAAAGCTTGGGGCGATAGGGATGAAGGCACTTTGTACGAAGCCAGGGGCGGACTCACCTATTACCACTCACTGGGATATGTAGCTTCTGACAAGACTAGGGAATCCGTAACCAGGACCGTAGAGTTCGGTATAGACGATTATAGCATTGCCCAGATGGCCAAGGATATGGGTAAAATGGAAGACTATGAGCGATTAATGGGATGGAGCAAGAATTACAAAAACCTCTACAACAAGGAAACGGGATTCCTCAATGCCCGACTGTACAACGGCAATTGGGACAAAAACGAACAGGAAGGATTTACGGAAGGTGGGAGATGGACCTATTTATTCGGTGCCATGCACGACATTGAAGGAAGCATTGAACTCTTTGGCGGAAAGGAAAAGTTTGCCGCCAAATTAAATGAAAACTTTGATGGGCAGCACTACAGGCACGATAACGAACCTGGGCACCACTATGCCTACCTATTTAACTATGCCGGGCAACCCTGGAAAACCCAAGAGCTTATACGTAAGCACACCTCAACCATTAATTATAGGAATCATCCTCTAGGAATCAACGGAAACGATGATTGCGGACAAATGTCGGCCTGGTATGTTTTTGGAGTTATGGGATTTTATCCAGTTACCCCCGGAACCGAAATTTTTGCCATTGGAGCACCACAATTTCCCGAGTTCACCCTCAGATTACTCAAGGATGGAGCACCAAAATCCTTTAAAATAATTGCCAACAACCTGTCCGAAACCAATAAATACATTCAATCGCTTACTTTGGATGGAAAGTTGGTGGAGGAACCCTTTATTACCTATACCCAAATAATGAACGGCAATGTCCTCGAATTTGAAATGGGAAACAGTCCAAACCCAACTGCCTTTAAAAACAATTAGAAACGAAGGTAGCCTTGTTTTAAGTTTTTGGTTATTCCAAAAAGAACAAAGGGGATGGTTTCCACATTTTAAAACCATCCTCTTTAAATTTTATAAACTATGTCTTTTATTCTCCAGATATGTATCTTAACCAAGCCATTATTTCTTGGGTATGGAGATGATAATCGTTTATTTCCGACGGAAGGCCTTTTTGCTCCCTCAATTGCGAACAAAAATCCTGAACTTCTTTCAAGGATTCAAAAGCTGTGCTTTTGACTAGTTTTTCGGATAAAAATGAAGCTATCAAAGCCATTTCCGAAGTATTGAATTCAGGATGGTATTGTACCCCAAAAAATGATCCATTCTTATAGTCGAAAGTCATGCCCTGCACCTTGGAATGTGCATTACTGGCCAAAATTATAGCATTTTCAGGTGCTTCTGTCACCTCGTCATAATGGATACACAGGGCCGTAAACGGCGTTTTTCGATGTTTAAAAAATGGGCTTTCCTTTCCAGAAGCTGTTACTTCAATGGGCTTGGATATCCCAAACTCCAATCCATTAGGACTTAATGCCACCTTTCCCCCGGCCACTAAGGTGGCCACCTGCATCCCCCAACAGCTGCCGTAGAACGGCACGCCGCTTTCAAAAACCTCATCGGCAAAATTCAGTTGCCCATGAACATCCGGAATATCATCAAGAACACTTAAGGAACTTCCTGTCCATAAAACACCGTCATACTGCTTCAATTCCGCAACTGTTGGTAATCCGCCTGTACCATCTGCAGGAAAAGCAAAATCTGTCTGTGCCTTTGGAACCAATTCCTTAAGCATAACCTGAAACGTAAGATGATAGGGCTTTATCCCAAAAGCTCCCCGCTGTAAACGTGTTTGTTCGTTATTACCTTCTACAATTAATAGTTTCACACTTACAGTCCGTTTATATCTCCAGATACCGCGGCTCTAAAAAGCTGCTCCATATCCTTCGCGTTAACAGGTTTGGCATTTGAAGGAGTGGAAGGATCCTTATAGGCCATTTCCCCAATTTCCTGTGCATTATCCAAATTAATGTCTATTTCCTTTAAAGTATGCGGGATATTCAATTCTTTTCTCAAACCGATTATATAATTGATAATAGCATCGGCACCCTCCTTTTCCAGACCCAACACCTTACTTAAATGCACCATTCTTTCCTCTATTGCCGATTTGTTCTGTTTTAGGGCATAGGGCAATATTATAGCGTTTAACAAACCATGCTGTTTGTTGTAAATAGCGCCCAATTGATGGGCCACGGAATGCACGGATCCAAGTCCTTTTTGAAAGGCCGTTGCACCCATGGATGCCGCTACCAACATTTGGCCCCTAGCTTCCAAATTTTTCCCGTCCTTAACTGCTATTGGTAAATACTTGGCAATAATTCGGATAGCCTCAATGGCAATACCATCGGCCATAGGGTGGTACCCTGGAGCACAATAGGCCTCAATGGCATGTACCATAGCATCTACACCGGTCCAAGCCGTTATATGTGGTGGCAGGCCCAAGGTTAGTTCCGGATCCGATATCACGATTGCCGGTAACATTCTTGGGTGAAAAATGATTTTCTTGGTATGCTGTTTTTCATCCAATATTACCGAAGCCCTACCTACCTCCGAACCTGTACCTGCTGTGGTAGGGATGGCTACAATAGGTGCAATTCCGGCAGGATCTGCATAACTCCAATTATCTCCCACATCTTCAAAATCCCATAAGGACCTTGTTTGGCCGGACATAAATGCGATGGTCTTGGCCGCATCAATGGCAGATCCACCTCCAAAGGCAATGACCCCATCATGTTTGTTCTTTAAATAATGGGCCACCCCATCAACCACATTTTTTTCTGTTGGATTTCCCTGTACGTCACTATAGACCGTGAAATTCAACCCATCCCTTTTTAGAATGTTTATGGTCTTCCCAACTATATCCAGTTTTACCAAGCCTTCATCGGTAACAAATAAAGGGTTATTGATTCCCAATTTTTTGCATGCCTGCGATAGTTCGTTTATTCTACCATTTCCAAACCAGATGGTGGTAGGATAATTCCAATTTGTATTTGCTAATTGCATTAATTCTTATTTTTTAAATTCTATAAACTGATCTAAAATTTTTTACTTCCCTTTTCTAAAATTGAATGATTTAACCCGGGTAACATGGTCGTATCCCATTTTTGACAATGTAACGCCCTTGCCGGAATTTTTAACGCCCGTCCAAGCCAGTGCAGGATCTAAATAATCGCAACGGTTCATAAAAACGGTACCGGTCTCAATTTTCCTACCCAGATCAATAGCCCTATCCATATCGTTTGCCCAAAGGGAAGCGGTAAGTCCATACTGGGAATCATTCATTAACCTTAATGCCTCCTCATCGTTCTCCACCTTCATAATCCCAACTACGGGTCCAAAACTCTCCTCGGTCATTACCTCCATACTGTGATCCACATTGACCAGCACATGCGGAGATAAATAAGGCGTATCTTTTTTGGACGCTTTGAATAAAGATTCTGACACCAAAGATTTTGCCCCCTTACCCAAGGCTTGCTCTATTTGTTTTCTTACATAATTGGCCGCATCGGTCTTCACCATAGGCCCCAAATTGGTTTCTGCATCCAACGGATTCCCTAATTTGTACTGCTTGGTAAGTGCTACAAATCCATCAACAAACTTGTCGTAAAGCTTTTCATGAACATAAATTCTTTCAATACCACAACAGGACTGCCCACTGTTAAAAAAAGCCCCATCCACCAAATTTTCCACACTATTTTCCAAATTGGCATCGGCCATGACATAGGCAGGATCCTTTCCTCCCAATTCCAAACCACAGGGTATAAATTTGTTTGTCAAGGAATTCTGAACGGCTACTCCACCCTGTACAGAACCCGTAAAGTACACCCCGTCTATTCGATTATCACCAATTAACTGGGCCGTATTTTTATGGTTCAGGTGCAGTATCTGAAATACCCCTTTTGGCAGTCCGGCCTTGGCAGCTGCCTTGGCATAACGTTCCGCCACCAATGGTGTCTGGAAAGAATGCTTTAAAATAACCACATTTCCTGCCATTAAGGCGGGAACAATAGCATTTACTGAGGTCAAGAATGGATAGTTCCAAGGACTCAGCACGCTAACCACACCTATTGGAACACGCTCTACCCATCTTTTATCCGGATTCGCAGCATCTACAACTTTATAGTCGCCCAAAGACTCTTCCGCTATTCCTATCATATAATGGGCACGGTCTGCAAAGCCCTTTATCTCTCCAGGGGATTGTCCCAAGGGCCTCCCCATTTGCCAGGTTATTTCGAGGGCGATATAATTTTTATCCTCAACAATGGCTTCAACAAAGCCTGTAATAAATTTAGCACGCTCGGTAATGGAAAGATTGGACCAAAGTGGAAAAGCACTTTTCGCCTGATGTAAGGCCTGTTCAATATCTTTTGTGCCATGTTCTTCGGCAGTGAAATAAATAGTGCCGTCTATAGGTGATATGGTATTTATCATTTTTTTAAATTATTTCGAAATAACGTTTTAATTGCCAGTCGGTTATAGCTCCAAGTTGTTGTTGGTCTTCCCATAGTCTGGTATAAGCATAATGATCCACAAATATATCACCAAACAGGTCCCGTGCAATTGTTGAATTCTTAAATTTTTCGGCCGCTTGGGACAAGGTCCTGGGCAACTGAAGCTCCTGTGAAAAGTCTACATCGTAGGCGTTCCCGTCTACCGCTTTTGTAGGTTCAATTTTATTCTCAATCCCCCACAATCCTGAACCAATGGCGGCTGCCAGTGCCAAATATGGATTAATATCGGCTGCGGAAACCCTATATTCCACTCTTTGCGACTTTTCTGAACCAGGAATGGCCCTGAGGGCACATGTTCTATTATCTATACCCCAAGAGGCAGCGGTGGGGGCCCAAAAACCAGGAATGAGTCTGGTATAGCTGTTGCAGGTAGAAGCCACCATGGCCAAAAACTCGGGCATTAACTTTTGCTGTCCTCCAATAAACCATCGCATTACATCGGACATGCCATCGGTTTTATCTTTATCGAAGAAAGCAGAGGAACCATCCGTATTTTGCAAGGAAATATGGATATGACCGGATTGTCCTGGATAATTGGAAGACCATTTGGCCATAAAGCAGGCCATTAAATTGTTTTGTTGCGCCCAAACCTTAATAAAATTTTTAAATAAAGCTCCATTATCGGCTGCCCTCAAGGCTTCGGAATATTCAAGGGCCCCTTCCAGCACCCCTGCACCAGTCTCTGTATGCAGCCCTTCCAAAGGCATGTCCATCTCCTTGGAGAGTTCCATTATTTCGTGATAAAAACTGGCATGGGTAGAACTGCGCAAAATGGAATACCCAAAGTTACCTGGCGTCATTGGTTCCAGATTATGATAATTCTTATCGCGAACGGATTTCGGGGATTCATTGAAAAGGAAAAATTCGAACTCAAAAGAGGCACTTGCCTTAAGCCCCAAGTTTCCCAATCTATCCAAGGTTTTCCGCAGAATAGATCTTGGACAAACACTTGCTGCACTGCTCTCGGAAAAATCAACCAAAAAAATAACGGACTTGAAATCTTCCGTTGGCAACATTCGCATACTGGATGCATCTATCGTAGCGTTGGCATCGGTAAAACCATCTGCCCAGCCAGTAAAGGAATCATTCTTATATAGTACATCATTGGAATCCCAACCAAAGATTACACTGCAAAAACCAAATCCCTTGTCCAAAGCGGATAGGAACTTTTTGGAATTAACGTATTTCCCGCGGAGAACTCCATCAACATCAACAACGGCCAACTTTATATTTTCAATTTGATGTTCCTGTATATAACTTCTAACCGATTCTACGGTCATTTTTGGTGCTTCCTTTTTCATTGGTATATTTTTATTATTAACTATTAACCTATAAGTCCCTAGCCATGGACATTAAGATTACATTTTTGTGCTATTTTGGTTCATTATTCTATTCTTATTCCGCTATTAGTGATATGCTTTAGATATAGTTGAAAATATATTAACGGTCACATATCCCTGTTTACATTATTGCAATCCCTTGATAAAAATGCTCCATAAAATTATTGAATAATGCCCACCTATAATCGTAAAAATCAGTTTTTTGCCAATTCCTTTTTTGCCTCGTGTTCCAAAGCAAACTCTTCTTCCGGCGACAGTATCAATCTATGCCTACCTTTTAGCCCAAAGTATACCAACCCGATAATTAGATACCCTATGGATATAAAAACTGCCGTCCTATAAGATTGATCCTGTAACTGAAAATATATAATTATACTGGCCAAAAATATAGTGGTCCAGGCACCGAATTTCCCGAACGGACTAACATAAGGTCTTTCCAAATCCGGTTTATCCTTCCTCAGCAATAAAAAGGAGCCACATTGCAATATATAGGAGAGCATGGCACTAAAAACGGCAATGTTCAATAAAGCCCCCCCAACAAATACCTCACTTTCATTTCCGGCCAAAAATTTGGTGACCATCAAAACCGTAAACCCAATAAGAGAACCAAGAATCAAAGCAGTATATGGTGTTTTTCTTTTGCTATGGGTCAAGGATAATATTACAGGGAAATACCCTGCCCTGGACAAGGAATAAATCTGTCTGCCAAACGCAAAAATTATGGTATGGAAAGATGCCAACAGGCCAATTGACGCCACCAAGGCCAATAGCTTGGCTATATTGTCCCCGTACAGCACCTTAAATCCGTCCAATAAGGGTTCCCCGGATTGGGAAAGGGCATAGGACCCCAAAGGTATAGAGGCATTGAGCCATAAAATTAAAAAGGCCGATATAATCAAAGTAATTATCCCATAGGTCAACCCCTTGGGCATATCATTTTTGGGATCTACGGATTCCTCCGCCGCCAAGGGCAACTGCTCAATGGCCAAAAACAACCAAACTGCAAATGGCATTGCTTTAAGCGCTCCTTCCCATCCCATTGGGAAAAGGGAACCTCCGCCACCATCCAAATGTTCTGCACTACCATCGGGGCCAGCCTTAATATCCAAGGCATAAGTCATAAAATCAGCACTTCCAATAGATGACAGCCAAAATATGCCCAAACATCCCAAAGCCAATAAGGTTAAGGCCACGGTAAAGCGAAAAGACAGCTCTACCCCTACGATATTCAAAAGGGTAAAGATGGTATAAAATCCGAACCACCAAAAAGGCAACATTTCCGGTGCCGTTTCAAAGATGCCCTGCATATAATTACTTAGAAAAAAAACAATAACGGCCGGGGTAAGTATAAATTCCAAGTTTTCTACCAAGCCTGTAAAGAAGCCACCCCAAGGTCCCATGGCCGATCTGGCAAATGAATATGCGCCTCCGGTATGTGGTAGGGCCGGAGACATTTCTGCTACACTTTGGGTGAGTCCAACATACATTATAGCTACGATACAAGTGGCGACGAACATACCGCCCCACCCTCCAGAAGCCAAGCCCAGATTCCACCCTGAAAAATGTCCTGAAATCACAGCTCCAACACCCAAGGCCCATAAAGACCAAACCCCTGCATGGCGTTTCAGTTCCCTAGATTCAAAATAGGATTTATCCATTTTTTTGTACTTAACGCCCTTGCCCATATCTATTCTCTTGGTTTTTGGTTTGATTATGTATTTCTAAGCTGGTAACTAATATACCATGAAATAAGAAAAATATCACTCTCTAAACTTGAAGGATTTATTTTGCGAATAAAAAAGACCATGGGGAGGAATCCCCATGGTCCGTAAGATTCATAATAAGTTTTATATTAACTGCACATTTAATTGTTACTGGTAACATCCCACCAAAGTCTGGTGTTGAGGTCGTCCCCTCCCATACGGGTCACCGCCTGCTGGTAGTTGGCATTATTTGTTGATTTCACGGAATTGGGATACTGAAACCTTACCGGGACCTTCTTATCGTTTACGGCATCCGGACCTGGTATAACTTCAGGCATTCCGGTACGCCTCCAATCCGACCAGGCCTCAAAACCGGTATAAAACAGGGCTATCCATTTTTGAAGGGCCACTTTTTCCAGCTTTTCGGCCGTTGTCCCCGTATAGGCCACCGCCGCCTGTGCAATATAGCCGTCCAGGTCAAAGGCCTGTAGATCCGCAGCGATCTCGTTCCAGCCCCCGGCAATTATCCTGTCCAAATAATACGAAAAGGAAGCTCTTATTCCATTTTCATAATAAGTGGCGGCATCGCCCACGCTTATGAAATTTCTTTCCCTGGCCTCGGCAAGGATAAACTGGAGTTCTGAATAATCCATAATGATGGTCTGGGAAGCTGTTGGGGAGGCAAGCTCCACGTTACAGGCCCTGCAAGCCAATAGGATCCCTATTCTGGAGATGAAATTGGACCCCACCTCATTGGGATTACCGGTAGGGCTGTAGCCTAGGGCGGCCTCATCGTCCAGGCCGTTTGGCATACCTACATAATCATCCAAGTTGTCGGAATAGATCCCTTTTCCGGAATTGGAAGTGGGCTGGGCAAAGACGATAAGCCTTCTATCGTTCAGGTCCTTCAATCTGGTCTCCAGGGTAAGGCTCAGCCTGACCTCGTCAAAACTACCGGACCGGGTATTGTATTTGGGCTGTGGATTATCGGAATTCCATTGCAACAGTGCCGCATCCCCATTGCCCTCGAATATGGGATATGTGGTCGGGTCCCCCATGATCTCCGCCATACCGGCCGTAGCCTTGGCCTGGTCCACATCACTGATCCTCATCAGGAGACGAAGCCGTAGCGAATTGGCAAACTTCCTCCATTTCAGTACATCGC
The DNA here is from genome assembly GCF_000733925.1 of Arenibacter algicola. NCBI lineage: Bacteria > Pseudomonadati > Bacteroidota > Flavobacteriia > Flavobacteriales > Flavobacteriaceae > Arenibacter > Arenibacter algicola. The sequence goes on along the minus strand of NZ_JPOO01000001.1, from coordinate 451,848 downwards.
CACCGTACAATATATCCCCGGATATATTCTGTGTACCTGTCAATGCCGCGTTGGCGGCTTTTAGGTCGGCCAGAAGTCCGTCATAAATTTCCTGTTGGGGCGTAAACTCAGGCGTAATATTATCATCGCTGATCCCCTTTACGGCATCGGTGTAGGGAACATCGCCATAAGCATCCGTTAGATAGGAATAGATCCACGATTTAACGATAAGCCCAACGCCATAATAATTTTGGCGATCCGGGTTTTCCCTGTTATCGCGGATAATATTCTCAATATCGCGCAGCCCGTCATAGGCGTCGTTATAAGGGTCACTGGTCGGGGACCACTGGTATATATCCCCGGAGGTAAACTGCAATCGGGCACCATATTGAACCACGGTAAAGCCTTCTTCCCATCCCTGGTTTCCCCAATTATAGGCCATCTGTCTTAAAACCCCGGGCAAAAGCAGTTCCGAGGAAGCCTGCTCGGGAAAGTTGGGGTTTTGATTTATTTCTTCAAAATCTTCCGTACAACCCATAAAAGCTGCCAAAAGAAACATCGCGAAGAAACCCTTTTTTATATTATGTATGTTTTTCATCTTTTATGCAATTAAAAATCGATTTGTAAATTCAGAGTGTATGTTTTGGTACTGGGATAGGACATATTCTCTATACCGGGCTGCAGGGTGCCTCCGGCCACCGAGACCGTTTCCGGATCAAAATGGGGGTTGTCCGTCCATAGCGCCAAATTCCTTCCCGTTAAAGACAATCTTGCCTTGCTGATGGGAAGCCTGTCTATAATTTTCTTTGAAAGGCTATAGCCCAAGGTAACCTCGCGCAATTTGGTGTAGGAGGCATCGTATTTGGCCGCCTCCACGTTGTCACGCTCGTAGTAGCGGTTATTGAAGGTCCTTACGTCCACGTTTATTGTGTTGGGCGTATATACTCCGGGAGAGGTCTCCAATACACCTTCTGCAACGATTCCGGTCTCCCTTCCTTCCAAAGTCTCCTTTAACTGCCCGGAAGTGGAACCTATCGTTTTGGTCCTGGATACTACTATCCCACCTTGTCTGATATCGAACATAAATCCAAAATCCAACGACTTGTACTTAAAACTGTTCAGTATCCCCAAGGTATAATCGGGGGCATAATCGCCCTGGTACACCAGATCGTCCGTCCTGATGGGGATACCGCTGTTATTTACGATCATTTGCCCGTAATACTCACTGTTCTCGTCCTCTACACGTTGGAATCCCCTACCGTAAATGGCACTGATGGAACCGCCTTCCCTGGCCTGGATAAAGACACTGTTCCTCTCGGTAAGGGTATAATCTATACCTCCCAGATCGGTGACCTCGCTCCTGTTCCTGGAATAGTTGAACATGGTGTTCCATGTAAAGTTTTCCGTCCTGACGGGCACAACGTTCAACATGGCCTCGAACCCATAGTTCCTCACCTCACCGGCGTTGATAAGCTTACTGGTATACCCGCTGGAAATATCCGTACTTATAGGTATGATCTGGTTCTTGGTGCGACCGTCATAATAGGTGGCATCCAAATTAAGCCTACTTTGGAACAAACGGATATCGGCACCGATCTCATAGGATGATGTAATCTCGGGCTTCAGGTCCGCATTGGGGATCAAGGAGGATTCCGTCAAAATCGGGTTATCCCCAAAAGGCGTTTCGTTGGTAAAGAAACTGGACAACTTATAGGGATCCGTATCATTACCTACCTCGGCATATGCCGCCCTTAATTTTGCAAAGGACACAAATTCCGGCATTTTGAACATGTCACTGGCAATGGCACTCAAGGTAATCGAAGGATAGAAATAGGAATTATTGTCCGTAGGCAGGGTACTGGACCAATCGTTACGTCCGGTTACATCCAGGAAAAGCAGATTATCATAGGCAAACCTGGCAAAACCATAGAGACTGTTGATCCTCTTCTGTTCGTTGTTGGTATATACCTCCAGCGGCCTCCTGGTGTTGTTGAAGGAATACACGCCCGGGTTGATCAACTGTGGCGCAACGGTCTGGGTATACTCCTGTTTCTGGCGAAATTGGTTGCCGCCGGCGGATATATTTACGTTCCATTTCCCGTTGAAGGTCTTATCATAGGACAAAAGGAAATCCGTATTGGACTCTTCAAAGAACACATTGTCCTCCCTGTAGTAACCAAGGGGGAAACGCTGTGTGCTGAACGCCCTTTTCTTGGTCCTTAGATCGCGATAGAAATCCCTTCCGGTCCTTACCATTAAGCTCCAATTGTCGTTTATGGTGTAATTGGCACTAATGTTTCCATATACCCTGTCCTTGTTCTGGGAGTTGGTATTCTCATATACGTTGAAGAAAGGGTTGTCGTGATAGTTGTAATTATAGTTGAACTGCTGCAGATCTTCCCTGCCGGGCATCCAATAATCCCGCATACTGTTGGTGTTCAATTGCCTACCGTACCAGATAAAGAGGTACATGATACTTTCCGTACCATAGCTCAGGGAAGGCCTATTGTCACTATCGGATTTTATATAATTTACATTGGTATTGATCGTCAGTTTATCCGTCAGGTCAAGGCCTGTATTCAGATTAAAGGTATTTCGCCTAAGGTCCGTATTGGGCACTATGCCCTCCTGATCCAGATTTTGATAGGAGAACCTGATATTGCCCAAGTCCCCCGATTTGGAAATGGCAATGCTATTCGTCTTTGTGTATCCAGTATTAAAGAAATCCAAGGTATTGTCCGGATTGGAAACCCATGGCGTTGGAATTATAGGGGAATTGCTTACCAAATAGTCCCCTCCCCTGGTACCGTCCTCCCGTGGCGAATCGAACTGTGGGATCATTAGCCCGGTATCCAATCTGGGGCCCCAACTTTCGTCAACACCATCGGCGATACCGCTCCCACTTCCGTCAACGAATGCAAACTGCTGGTTGTTCCCCTGGCCGTATTCGTTTTGCCAGTCCGGCAACAACAGAACGTTTTCCATAGTAATTCCAGAATTGACGGTAATCCCCAATTGGCCCTTTTTGGAAGTTCCCTTCTTGGTGGTTATAATAATGGCCCCGTTAGCCGCCCTGGCCCCATATAATGCCGCGGCGGCAGGACCTTTCAACACGTTGATGGATTCTATATTCTCAGGATTAATTTCCGAAGCCCCATTTCCATAATCCACATCCTGTGTCCCGGAACCGCTCGACCCTACAATTTCATTACTGATGGGGGTACCGTCCACAATGAACAAAGGCGAGTTGCCATTGATGTTCAGGGAAGCATCGCCCCTTATGGATACCCTGGCGGAACCTCCAAGGCCCGAGGGGCTGTTGGTAATCTGTAGCCCGGCCACCTTTCCCGAAATGCCGTTCAAAAGATTGGGCTCCCTGGCCGCGGATACCTGCTCGCCATCAAGCTCTTGGGACGCGTATCCCAAGGACTTCTTTTCCCGTTTAATCCCCAAGGCCGTTACTACCACTTCACTTAGACCGGTAGCGCTCTCTTCCAAGGTAATAGAAACATTGGTCTGCCCATTTATTGCCATTTCCGAGGTAGTAAACCCTATATAAGAAACTACTAGAACTGCATTTGGCCCGCTAACATCAATGGAAAAATTACCATCAAAATCGGACTGGGTACCGTTGGTAGTTCCTTTTTCCAGTACGTTGGCTCCAGGCAATGGGCTACCATCACTGTCCAAAATAGTACCATTTACCTTAAACGGCTGATACAACTCAACCTTTTCTTCTTTGTCCCTAGTTGGGGGGGGAACATTTTTTTCCGGTTTAAGCACTATCTGTTTATCCAATACCTCATAGGTAATGTGCATCTTAGAAAAAATTCTATCAAGAATTGTAGTTACCAATTCTTTATCAGCGCTCACAGAGACAATTTTTTTATAATCTACCTCCTTATCATTATACATGAATTTGAATTCTGTAAGCGACTCAATTCTGTTCAATACACTTTCGATACTTACATTTTCGAGGTTCAAGGTAATTTTGGTCTTTTGACCATAAGTTTCGTTGGCATGAATTTGAAAAAGCGAAACAATCAATAATAATGTAGTAAGTTTCATCTTCAAATCATATTGTAGCCGAAAACGGAATTTCCTCCCCGGCATGATCAGGTTTTTCATATTTTTGCAGTGTTTTTTAAGTGGTTAATTAATTTAATCACGTTAGATCGGGAAGTGTTGGCGCACTTTCCGATTTTTTTTTGCCTTTGAGACTTATAATATTAGGGTCCCGCAAATATTGTGATCTGTCCAAGAAACTGTTTAAGTTTTATTCTTTGGTTCTTTTAGGCGTCTTTTTCTACCATGCTTCAGCTATTTTTCGGTCCGTAGCTATGGCTATGCACCTTAAAATACCTTCGCCTGACGAAAAAATACACTATAAAATATTCCAAAAACAAAATTTAAACAGTTTCTAAATTTTAGAAAGTCTAATTCATTGGCAGTTGTTTTTGCTTAGTTAGTTAGTTTATAATTATTTGTCTGTCGTTGATCTTGTATTCCATTTCGTAGGTGAAGTTGAAGGTCTTAAAGACTTGATCTATGGTTTCGACATCAAAACTTGCCGTAAACAATTCTTCATCAAGTTCGGGATTATTGTTCACGATCTCTACATTATAGTGCCGTTCCAATTTCTTTACTATGTTCTTAAAGGGCACATGTCTCAATATGATTTTCCCATTCAACCAATCGGTGTGCATAGCTATATCCGCTTCTTCTACTGAAATTTGTTTATTGTATTTGTTCCATTCCGCTTTAAATCCAGGTTCCAGTAAAGAAGCATTGGAAGAATCAAAAGTGTCCTGTTTATTGTAAACGGAAACCGAACCTTCCAAAAGCGTAGTATTGACATATTGATCTTCCGGATAGGAGGATAAATTAAATTTTGTCCCCAATACACGCACATTAAGCCCATTGGTATTTACTATAAAGGGATTTACCGAATCCTTGGCTACATTAAAAAAAGCTTCCCCATCCAGAAAGACCTGCCTGTTTTTTGTTTTTAAGAATTGCACTGGATATTTGAGGGATGTTCCAGAATTAAGAGTTATCTGGGTTCCATCGGAAAGCAATAGATCAAATCTCTTACCATAGGGAACAGTAAGCGTATTGTAGGTTATCTCCTCTTGTGAAGTCCCATTGTTCTTGTAGACTAACTGTGCCCCTTGTTGGGCACCCAATACATTGCCTTCAGAATCTACAACCTTGGCCTCTCCCCCTTCTGAGATTACCTCAATATTTCCATTCTCCAATTGTAATATAATGGCATCCCCAGGAATAACGGGCGCAGTACGGGAATCAACAATAGTATTCCTAAATATAAAACCAAGCCCTACTAGAATTGCCAAAATAGCAGCAGATTTCAAAATAGCAAGTGGAAGGCGACGTCCGTTTCTGGAGCTTGGTTTTTTGGCATTGACAATACCTTGGAAGGAAGCATCTAAACCCACATCCGTTGCATCCAAGGTGGATGCCACATATTTGGCCTTGATCTCAAGGAATCTTTTGGCATTTTGATCCGAAGAAACAATCCATTCCTGAACTTCCTTTTCCTCCTTTGAAGTCGCAGTACCCCTTAAGTATTTGTATATTTTTTGATCCAGCATCGTCATGAGTTACCTTTAATAGACGATTCAGAAAAGATTTACACCTAGTGCGGATAATAAATTTATTATGAAATTGAGATAAATTCCCTTAAATGAAACCTCATATGCCTCAGGGCAGTGGCAATATGGTTATCTACCGTTTTGTGGGAAACACCCATCTGTGCTGCTATTTCACTATGCTTCAAACCCTCTAGTCGGCTCTTCTTGAAAATATTTTTACATTTTTCAGGCAACAATTCTATACTCTGAATAATTTTGCTTTCCAATTCGTTTTCAAGCAACAATGAGGCTGCTTCATCCTGAATAAATTTATATTGAATTTCGGATTTTATGCGAAAACTATTATCTATGTAGTTCCTCTTAACCTTTTCGTGCCTCAATTGGTCCAGGCACAAATTCTTGGTCATGGTATATAAATAATTATTGATATTGGACACATCGCCCAGAGATTCTTTATTTTCCCATATTTTAAGAAATACGTTCTGTACTATACTTTCTGCCTCCTGTTGGTAGACTAGGTATCCTTTTGCAATTTGTACGAGTTTGGGGAAGTAGAGTCTGAACAAGGTCTCAAATGCACACTTCTCTCCCTTTTCCAAAAGGGAAAGAAAAAGCTCATTGTTGATATTAGGCTGACCTTTTTTCAACTTATAATTGGGTTTAAATATCCGGCTCCAAGAATTTACCAACCTAGAAAGCAACTTCTTCCTATTAATATGGCATACTGATCCAACTAAATTTTCCCCTTCAACATCAAGATCGTACTAAACTTATAGGTAATGCCATCGTATTCGCTTCCTTTTCCAAGTGGCATCCCTGCCATTGATAAATACAAAATCACCACAATTTAGCAAAAAATTATATTTTAACCAAGAATCAAATTTCTTTACTCTGCCTATAAAAATTGATTTTGGATTTTCGTAGTTTTACGGATGCTAATTGCCTATTTCCTCAATTTTTACAGGTCTTTTTTCCCGTAATGATTTTATGGCAGCTAGGCCAATTTGAAGTGACCGCAGTCCGTCGGTGCCATCTACCTCCATGGTATCTCCATTTTTTAGACTTGTTACATAACTGGCCATTTCGGATTTGTAAGCCGCCGCATACCTTTCCAAGAAGAAGTGCAACGGTAGTGATCCTTGTATTCCCTTGCCGGTATACAGTCGATGTGAATCCTCATAATTATTGTCTGCCTGGGCCATTCCCTTGGATCCGAACACCTCTATTCTTTGGTCATAGCCATAAGCGGCTTCCCTACTATTGTCTATAACGGCCATGGTACCGTCCGTATAGGTCAAGGTAACCACAGCAGTATCTATATCCCCGGCCTCACCTATAGCAGGATCCACAAGGACTGCTCCTTTGGCATAGACCTCTTCGATTTCCTTGCCCACTACAAATCTGGCCATATCAAAGTCGTGTATGGTCATGTCCAAAAAGAGACCTCCGGATTGTTTAATATAGCTTACCGGTGGTGCTCCTGGATCCCGACTGGTAATTTTTACCAAGTGGGGCTGCCCAACGGCACCCTGCTTTACCAAATCATGAACTTTTCTAAACTCCTTATCGAACCGGCGATTAAAACCCAACATCAATTTAATATTGGCTTCTTTTACCACTTTTAAAACCTCTACAACCCTTTGCATGGATAGATCCAAAGGTTTTTCGCAGAACACATGGATACCGGCTTTGGCCGCCATTTCAACATAATTGGCATGGGTATCTGTCGGGGAGCAGATGACTACAGAATCGAAAGGAGCAACAACCAATAGTTCATCATAAGTATTGACAATATGGGGTATCTTCCTTTCCCGCGCATATTCCCTACATTCTTCCATGGGATCCATTACGGCCACCACTTCCACCTGATCCATTTGAAGCAGGTTTTCCAAATGGATCTTTCCTATCCTTCCCAACCCTGCTACCGCGAATTTAACTTTAGTCATTGATGTATATTTCTTTAAAATTGTTTCGTAAATTTTGATTTGTCTATAACCCTAAGGATTTTATGTAGTCCCTATTGGCCTGTGCACATATTTTGGGATTTCCCATGCCCGGTAGAATGTCCTGCTCCACTACTATCCAATCGTTATATTTCATTTCTTCCAATATTTTTACAATGGATTGAAAATCTACCGCACCTTTCCCCAGTTCACAGAATACCCCCCTTTTAATGGCATCAAAATAATCCCCGTTGGCCTCCCGGGACGCTTTGGCCGCTTCAGGGCTATAATCCTTAAAATGCACATGCCAAATTCTTTTGCCATACTTTTTCAGGGCCTTTACAGGATCACCTCCTCCAAAGGCATAATGCCCCATATCCAAACACAACCCCAACAATTCCGGATCGGTCAGGGCCATGAGTTTATCTATTTCTTCAGGGGTTTCTACATATCCTGCACAATGATGGTGGAACACTGTTCTTATGCCGTAGGCATCCTTCACTGCCTTCACTATCTTTTCTGCACCTGAGGCATATACTTTCCATTGGTCTTCCGAGAGTCCCATGGCAGGGGTAATTCTTCCCGCATTTTTGGTACGTTCCGGAACAGAACCATTGTCATCTGCCAAAACAATAAAAGAATTCCTGTAGCCGGCATTGAACATAAGTTCCGCTACTTTTAAGGCAGAAACAACACCTGCATCATGGTTGGCAGCTTTTGCCAATGCAACGGGCACAAAGGCGCCCAAAAGATCCAAATGTCTTTTTTCCAACTCTGCTTTTAGCAGGCTTGGGGAGGTGGGCATATAGCCCCAGTCCCCCAATTCGGTGCCTATATATCCGGTTTCCTTTATTTCGTCCAGCACCTGTTCAAATCCTATCTCTTCGGATTTTTCTTCCAGGTCAAATTCCAAGGCGCCCCATGAGCATGGAGCATTTGCGATTTTCATCATTTTATAATTTCATTAAAATTTTCTTGACCAAATATTCGGCCATCTCTCAATAATTACCTTGGTCTGCGTAAAGAATTCTATAGCATGTTTGCCCTGACCGTGCAGGTCGCCAAAGAAGCTATCCTTCCAACCACTAAACGGGAATTGGGCCATGGGGGCCGCCACCCCTATATTGATTCCGATATTTCCGGCATCGGCCTCATTTCTAAACCTTCTGGCATTGGCACCGCTACCGGTAAACAAACATGCCATATTTCCATAATTTCCACTATTGACAAATTTTAGGGCATCATCTATATTTTTCATAGATATAAGACTCATCACCGGACCAAAAATCTCTGTTTTAATCAATTCCTTATCCAAGGCTACATCCTCCAAAATGGTAGGATTTAGGAAGTTTCCTTTCTCATAGCCTGAAATGGAAGCATTTCGGCCGTCCAAAAGCACTTTGGCGCCTTCATCTATTCCTTTCTGGATCAGGCCTGTAATTCTTGCCTTACTTTCCGAAGTAATAACAGGCCCCATATTAACTTCCCTGTCCAGACCGTAACCAGTTGTTCGGGATTTAACGGTTTCATAAAGGGCATCCTTGATCTGTCTTTTTTGATCATCCACAGTGATTATTGTGGAAGCGGCCAAACATCTTTGGCCTGCACATCCATAAACGGAATCCGCTATGATTTTCGTGGACATTTCTATATCTGCATCCGGCAGGATCACCACCGGGTTCTTGGCACCCCCTTGGGCCTGCACCCTCTTACCATTGGCGGTACCCTTGGAATAAATATATCTGGCCACCGGGGTACTTCCCACAAAACTCACCGCTTTAATGGCAGGGTGTTCCAAAATAGCATCTACAGAATCCTTACCACCGTGCACTAGGCTAACAAGTCCCTTTGGGATATCCAATTGGTCCAAAAACTCAAAAATCTTCATCATGGTCATGGGCACCTTCTCGGATGGCTTCACCACAAAGGCGTTACCAGTAGCAATGGCATAGGGCAAGAACCAAAAAACGATCATACTTGGAAAGTTAAAGGGGGTAATGCAAGCGGCCACACCCAATGGCTGCCTGATCATCATCTCGTCTATACCAGTAGCAATGTCCTCAATAACATCTCCAGCCATTAGCATGGGCGTTCCACATGCCACTTCAATATTTTCGATTGCCCTTTGGATTTCTCCAACAGACTCCCCATAAGTTTTCCCGCACTCCTTGGTAATAATTTCCGCAAGCACTTCGGTATTTTCCTCCATTAGGGATTTTAAACGATATAACACCTGAACCCGTTTTAGCACCGGAACCTTACTCCATTCCTGATATGCTTTGGATGCCGAAGCTACGGCCAAATCAACATCCTTTTGTGTGTCCTTACCATAGGGAACCTTGGCCAAAACTTCCTGTGTGGCCGGATTTACAATGTCTATTGTTTCTTTGGATGTGCTCGGTGTCCAAGCTCCATCGATATAATTTTTTAGAGTTTCCATTTTTTAATTATTTAATAATTTTGATCATAGCAGTACTACTGGTTGTTCCAGAGCAATACATATATTAATATAGTAACGGCGCACAAACCAATGGACATGGGAATGGTGTATTTCCAAGCTTTCAGGTTTACAGCGCCAACATCGGTAATTTCATACAAATTCCCGTTGGGATAGAAATAGGACACTGAATACATTATGGCCACATTCAGCAAGAATTCTATACCCCATAGATGTACAAAATGTATACCGTGGCTAGTGTAGCCCCAGGTCATGAAAATATAAAAACAGAGTCCAAATATTAGGGCAACTTTAGCCCCGGTTGCAGAGACTTTCTTCATAAAGAAGCCCGCCAATAGAATGGAGGCAATGGGAATAAAAAATATTCCGTTAAGCTCTTGCAGCAATTGATAGAGTCCGTCCGAGGCATTGGCTACCATTGGGGCCGCGAAAATGGCCGCTACCGCCAAAACTGCGGAAGTGACTTTTCCAATCTTTACCAGTTTAACATCGCTGACATTTTTGGCAATATGCTTTTTATAAATGTCCATACTGAACAAGGTGGCCACCGAATTCAACACAGAATTAAAGGTACTCAATACCGCTCCCATGATTACGGCTGCAAAAAAGCCTATCAACCAAACGGGTAATACCTTTTTGACCAATTGAGGATAAACCGTGTCCTGTTGGTCAAAGTAGGTGTCCTGAAAATAATAGTAACATATTACCCCTGGAAGCACAATTATTAAGGGAATCAAGATCTTAAAAAGACCGGTTATCAAAAGTCCCTTTTGGGCCTCCTTCAAATTTTTCGCCCCCAAGGCCCTTTGGATAATCGTCTGGTTCATTCCCCAGAAATATAACTGATTAATAATCAATCCTGTAAACAACACTTCAAACGGCAACACCGAATCCCTTGCCCCTACCACATTAAATTTCTCAGGGGCATAATCATATACCTTCACCAATCCGTCCCAGATGTTGTTATCTCCTATGGCTAGTAGCGCCAATATTGGTATCAACAAACCTCCCAATAAAAGTCCAAATCCATTAATGGTATCGGAATAGGCCACAGCCTTTAATCCTCCAAAAATGGCATATATAGACCCTATGACCCCAATAATGACCACTGTAATCCATAATCCTTCAGATTTACTGACCCCTAAGGCCTCCGAAACACCAAAGAGGCTTTCTATGCCTATGGCGCCGGAATACAATACGATTGGCAGCAAGGTAACCACAAAAGAAAAGATGAGGATAGCGGCTACCATGGTCCTTGTCATCCCATCAAACCTACTTTCCAAAAACTGCGGTATGGTGGTCAATCCCATTTTTAAATATTTGGGGACAAAGAAAATGGCCGCGATTACCAATGCAATCGAAGAGGTAACTTCCCAGGCTATAACAATAAAACCATTTACATAGGAATTACCGTTCATCCCAATAAGGTGTTCCGAAGAAATGTTTGTCAATAACATGGAACCTGCAATAACGATTCCGGTAAGACTTCTACCTCCCAAGAAATAGCCATCGGAGGATGTTAAGTTTGTTTTTCTAAGACTATACCATGTAAAAAAGGCAACCCCTCCCGTAAAAATCAGGAACGAAGTTAAAATGATGATGAGTTCGGAATTCATAAGTTTGGTTGGTTATGGTCTATAAGTAATACTTCTGGGTCTTTTTATTTTCCAGAGAGGTCTTCAATGAATCCTTCACGGCATCCTTCTCGGATACTTCGGCTACTGCCACATCCCACCAGGCAAATCCGGGTACCGCTTTTTTACGGTCCACTTCAATATAGATCACGGTAGTCTTGTCTATGGTTTTGGCTTTTTCAAGTGCCGAATTCAGTTCCTTTACATTGGCAGCTTTAATTACATGGGCACCCATACTCGCGGCATTGGCTGCATAATCTATGGGCAACTTTCCTCCGTCCAATTGGTCTGTCTCCTCATTTCTATATCGGTAGTATGTTCCAAAGCCCTCGCTTCCAAGGGAACTGGACAAACTTCCTATACTGGAATAACCATCATTGTTCAATAAAATAATGGTCATTTTCTGTTTTTCTTGGATCGATGTTACAATCTCTTGGGACATCATTAAATAACTTCCGTCACCGACCATTACATATATCTCGCTATCTGGGCGTGCCATTTTTGCCCCTAGGCCACCGGCAATCTCATAACCCATACAGGAATAACCGTATTCCAGATGGAAGCCTTTCGGGTTTCGGGTACGCCACAATTTATGTAGGTCTCCCGGCAGACTACCTGCTGCACAAAGCACAATATCTTCAGGCTTGGAAAAGGAATTTACAGCTCCGATAACCTCTCCTTGAAATGCAGGCACCTCATTCTTTTCCGCATAGATATCCTCCACAAATTGGTCCCAGCTCTTATTATAGTTTTCCGCTTTTTTGCGATAGTCTGCATCCACCTCAAAATTGGACAGTTCCTTGTCCATACTCTCCAAAATGGCCTTGGCATCCCCTACCAATGGCAGTGCCCCATGTTTAAAGGAATCGAACTCCGTAATATTTATATTGATAAAACGCACATTAGGATTTTGGAAGGCCGATTTGGAGATGGTCGTAAAATCGCTATATCTGGTACCTATCCCTATAACCAGATCGGCCTCCTTCGCAATTTCTATGGCCCCAGGGGTTCCGGTTACCCCTGCAGCTCCCAAGTTCTGAGGTTCGTTATAACCCAAAGACCCTTTTCCCGCAAAGGTTTCGGCAACGGGGATTCCCGTTCTATTGACCAATTTTTTCAATATTCCGGTTGCATCGCTATAAATGGTACCACCTCCCGCAATAATCATGGGTCTTTTACTGTCCTTTATCTGTTGGATTGCCCTAGACAAAAGTGTTTTATCGGGCATAGTCCTGCCTACATACCAAACGCGTTTCTGGAACATTTCCACAGGAAAATCATAGGCCTCCGCCTGAACGTCCTGCGGAATACTCAGAGTAACCGTTCCTGTTTCCGCTTGGGAAGTCAATACACGCATTACTTCCGGGAGGGAGGTAATCAATTGTTCGGGTCTATTGATCCTGTCCCAATATTTGGAAACTGGCTTAAAACAATCATTCACAGATATATCCTGACTTAAATTGGATTCCAACTGCTGCAATACGGGGGCAACCTGTCTGGTAGCAAATATATCCCCTGGAATCAGAAGTACAGGAATCCTGTTGATGGTGGCCGCTGCCGCTCCGGTGAGCATATTGGTAGCTCCGGGGCCTATGGAGGATGTACAGACAAAAGTCTGCAACCTGTTCTTAACTCTGGCAAAGGCCGCAGCCGTATGTACCATACCCTGTTCGTTCCTGGCTACATAGTAAGGGAAATCCAGATTTTGGTGCAATGCCTGTCCTATTCCTGCTACGTTCCCATGTCCTAAAATACCAAGACAACCGGCAAAAAATTTGTTCTGAACCCCATCCCGTTCTACGTATTGGTTCTTTAGATAGGCAATCGTGGCCTGTGCCACTGTAAGTTTTTTTGTTTTCATCTCTTTTAGAATTAAAATCCGCCCTTTTGATTTATAAAGTCCATGGATTCTTCCAAGGTTGGCATGAAGTTGGCACAGCCCTTTTTCGTCACTACTTGAGCTCCACTGGCATTGCCCATTCTACATGCCTTTTTTAAATCCCAGCCTTGAAGGACGCCATATAAAAACCCGCTGGCGAAGGCATCTCCGGCTCCAAGTACATTTAAAACTGTTACTGGAAATCCGGGAACATCCTCTCTGGAGCCATCCTTTTGGTATATACTAGCCCCTTTCTCCCCCCGCTTCACGATTAGGGTCTCTATCCCGGAAGAAAGCAATTGTGAAATGGATTCATCAATATTGCCCTTTATTTCTGGGGCTGAAATTTGCTGTTCCTTAATGGTCACCTGTGAGGAATCGGTAAGGGTAGCGGCCAGTATTTCCTCTTCCGTACCAATCGCCATCTTCACTCTTGGGAGTATGGCCCTTACGGTTAATCCAAAAGCTCTATAATCGTGCCATTGGTCTGCCCTAAAATCCAGATCGAGCACAACGTCCACCTCATTTCTATTGGCTATTTCGGTAGCATAAAAAGTAGCACTCCTAGTGGGTTCTATATTTAATGCGGTACCGTTGATCAATAATATTTTATAGTCCGGAATATTGGCCTTGTCAACATCATCTATATCCACTTGACTATCTGCTGCATTATCCCTGTAATAGACCAAGGGAAATTTATCCGGAGGTTCAATTCCCAGCACCACTGCACTACTCCTACTGCCATTTTTTACTGGGATACAATGGGTATTGACCCCCTCCCCGTTCAAGAAATTGAGAATAAACTCGCCCACTTTGTCGTTCCCTACCGCTGTCAACAGACTGGCATTTACCCCCAATCTTGCACAGCCCACGGCTATATTTAGCGGAGACCCTCCCACAAAGGCATCAAACCCTTTAATATCATTAAATGGCGAACCAATATTCTGTGAATAAAGATCGATACTGGATCTTCCAAACGTGATTACATCAAATTTTTTAGTGCTCATTTCCAATTATTGATTATTCATTTCCGCAGTTACCAATGGCAATCTTTTGTCTTTTGAAGTCCATGAATTGTATATCCATTCATGATCGGGGTCTGTGGTATTGGCCAAGCATTGATCGGTACCGGCCAGGAAATTTAGATAGTAGCAATGAAAGCCATGCTCGGCTACCACCGGATGGAAGCCTTTGGGTATCAACACAACATCGTTATGTCTGGGCCTTACAATCTCGTCCAGCGACCTATCTTTGGTATAGACCTGTTGTATGGCGTAAGCCTCCGGCTTTTGAAATTTATAAAAATAAGTTTCCTCTTGTATTGGTTCCAAAACAGTCCCTTTTGCATCCACTATTCTTTCGTCATGTTTATGGGCCGGAAAGGAGCTCCAATTACCTGAAGGAGTATATACCTCCCGGACTACTATTTTACTGCAACCAAACCCTGGAGGGACTAGGTCATTAAACTGCCGGGTAGCATTATCCCCACCAAAAATAACTACAGGGGTATCTTCAGGCGTCACAAACTTGGCAGGAAAATCCTCCTCTACCTTGCACCATCCATAACCAATATCCAAGGAATCGCTCAATGCGGTCAAGCTAAATTTGCTGTTGCGAGATAAGTATAGTGTATGTGCCACTCCACTAAAAACATCTTTTCGGCCATTTTTGGTCTCCCAACTCCCCTGATTGCTTTCTACTTTAAAGTTACCGCTCAAAAGCACTATCACCATTTCGTTACCCTGGGTATCATGTTCCCAGGTTTCGCCCTTGGACATTAGCCTGGCTTCAAAATTGAGGTATTCCCACTGAGCCGATTTGGTGGTGATCTGATGGTATATTCCCGTTTTGGATTTTGGTTTTATTTGTAAATGTGAATTATGCTCCATAATATTTTATTTTAAATTTTCATGTCCCTCACCTTCCCAGTGGCCCCTAAAAGATCGAACTTTTGCAGCATAAATTTTTCGTATTCCGCTACATAGGTCTTCCCTGGGATCACAGGATCGAAAAGCTCGGGAGTATCCCTAAAAAATTCCCTGTGTACCCGTGTCCATAACAATCGCGTATCTGTAGCAATATTGATCTTGCACACCCCATACGCTATGGATTTCACAATCTCTTCAGGGGAAACCCCAGATGCCCCCTCGTTCAATTGCCCCCCAGCCTTATTGATCCGCTCTATTTCTTCCAGATTAACGGCAGAGCCACCGTGCAGCACTATAGGGAATTGAGGCAATCGGTTTTGGATTTCTTCCAAAATACTAAACTGAATACCATCTCCTCCGGAAAATTTGTAGGCCCCATGGCTGGTACCTACCGCGACCGCCAAGCTATCGCATCCGGTGAGCTCCACAAATTCCTGCACCTCCGAAGGCTGGGTGTATTTGGCATATTTTTCGTCTATGGACAAATCATCTTCAACTCCGCTTAACACCCCCAATTCTGCCTCTACAACTATATTTTTTTTATGTGCCTCCTCCACTACGGCCTTGGTTCTTTTTACGTTATCTTTAAAACTGTCATGGGAGGCATCGATCATAACAGATTGATAATCGTTGGACAAAATCGCATCAAAAGCATGTTCCTCGTTCCCATGATCCATATGAACTGCATACACCGCTTTGGGAAATATTTTGGCAGCTGCCTTAATCATGGCAATCAGCATTTCTGGCCCGGCATAATTCCTTGCGGCCGGTGTAATTTGCACTATAAAAGGTGCATTGGCCTTTTCCCCTGAACTAAAAAGTCCGAGCACCTGTTCCATCGTAAAAACATTGACGGCTGGAATGGCATACCTGCCATAACAATGTTCATAAAAAATTTTAGGCGAGACTTGCATGTAAAATTTGAATATAACTATTTATAGCCTTAATATTTTATACAAATAACAATAAATAATTAATGTTTCGAAGAATTTCGCATTAAAAGTCTATGCAAAGGTTTGCATTAGGAAACGGCCCTACCATTCCATTACAATTCCTTATTTCTCCTTGGAAGAAGCCCTGATAACCAGTTCTGGCTTAAAGACTTCCTTTCGAAAATCCAATGCAGTATTCTGGTTCTTTAAATGACTCAATAAAATTCTTGCGGAGAGCATTCCCATACTATAAACCGGTTGCCAAACAGTAGATAAAGAGGGAGTAATAAAAGAAGAATGAGGCTCATCATCGAACCCTATGACGGAGACTTCATCGGGTATTTGCAAACCCGTTTTTTTAGCGATGTGCATGGCCGAAATGGCTATTTTATCGTTGTAGGCAAATATTGCGTCCGGACGCTCAGTAAGTTCCAATAATCTTTTTGTGGCCTTTACAGCGTCTTTATGCGAAAACCCGGGAACATGTACAATATGATCTCTCTTTATGGAAACCTTATTTTTTTCAAGAGCATCCAGGTACCCTTGAAGCCTTTGTTCTGTAGTACTAAGGTTTAAAGGACCTCCTAGGTGGGCTATATT
The DNA here is from genome assembly GCF_000733925.1 of Arenibacter algicola. NCBI lineage: Bacteria > Pseudomonadati > Bacteroidota > Flavobacteriia > Flavobacteriales > Flavobacteriaceae > Arenibacter > Arenibacter algicola. Next base: position 434,883 of record NZ_JPOO01000001.1, on the reverse strand, counting down.
TTTACAGCCTGTGCCAATGAGGTAATCCACTGCCTGGAATGCCCCGAAATAATCATCTACCAACACCTTATCTGCCTCCAGTCCCGGACAGTCCCTATCAAAAACCACAACGGGAATACCGCTTTTCTGAAGCCTGCGGAAATGATCAAAATTCTTGGTCTCGGATGAGGGTGCCACCAAGACCCCGTCTATCTGGATCTTGGACAACCTCTTTACAATGGTCAACTCTTCCTCATAGGATTCATTGGACAAACAGATCATAATATTGTATTCGGAATCAACAATTACGTCCTGTATCCCAGTAATTATTGCGGAAAAAAAGTGGCCCGTAATTTCTGGCACTATCACTCCAATGGTATTGGATTTTTTTTGCAGTAAGTTCAACGCTAAAAGATTGGGTTGATAATCCAATGCTTCCGCAAGTGCCTTAACGGCATCCTTGGTCTCTTTTTTTATGGCCGGGTGATCGTTCAAGGCTCTGGAAACAGTAGAGGGAGCTATATTGAGCTCCCGTGCAATGTCCTTAATGGTAACGCGGCCCTTCTTCATAAAAAGTCCCTATTTACAATCCTAATTTCCCTTTTCATTTTCCAATTTATTACACGATGCGGACCCTTAGAACCTACTAATTATTATTTAGGCAATTATATTCCGAAATTAGGCAATTGGAACTTGTAAACAAAATACACTACAACTACTTGAGGTAACGGCCGGCAAGCACAAAAAAAAGGGTGGGCAAATATTTGCCCACCCTTTTCAAAAGTCAATTCCTTTTAATCTTCCTAGTATCCTGCGTTTTGAACCAAGTACCCATCAAGGATAGAGGCTCCATCAACGGCACTTTGTGGTATTGGAAAAAGGCGTTTCTGAGGATCTGAATTTGTTTTTTCGGTATAAGAGTCCTCATATTTTCCAAAACGTATCATATCCGTACGTCTTTGGAATTCCCAATAAAACTCAAATCCACGCTCTCTATACAGTAAATCCAGGTTCATTTCATCAAGTGCAGGAGCCGTATGCCTAGCGGTTCTAGAAGCTCTAACAAAATTAACATCGGCAAGAGCGGCACCAGCATCTCCCTTTCTTAATGCTGCCTCCGCACGCATCAGGTACATATCGGCCAAGCGCAAAACTACAAGATCTGCCTGTCCTTTGTTTCTTCCAGAGTCCGAAGTCTTACTGAACTCATACTTCAATACCCTATATCCATTACTATGCGAACTATTGGTAGTAAAATCGATTTCCAAGGAATGAAAAACAGGATCCCCTACCTCGGACCTACGGTTTACAACCAGGTCCACTACGTAATTGTCACCATCGCATCGCTCAAAGGGATCTCCGCCCTGATCGTGTTGCAAGCCATACAATAGGCCTCTATAAATACCCCTGTCCACTTCAAAATCTTCGGCACTCACACATCCGGGTTCATTGATCAAATTATCCTTATGGAATCTGGGATCTGCATCTGCCGGATCTACATCACCATAAGCATCTACCCAGGTCTGATAGAAATCTGGAGTAATTGCCGCGGCATCGGTACCATTGGCACTAGGAAATTCTGGCAAGGGGTAAAAATCTCCAGACATAGAGAAATAGGCCATACGATTGTGACCATCCAAATCTGGACGTTGATCTATAGCAAAAATCAACTCTTTATTGGTATGGTTTTCATCATCAAAAATCTCAAAATATTCTGCAGATAGAGCATGCTCGCCTGAATTAATTACCTGGTTGGTATATTGGATAACCGCATCCATATCTGCTGCGGTAAAATTAGGTGTCCCATAAGGATCCCTATATACGGCCGCATTCAGATATATTCTCGCCAACAATGCCTGAACACCTGTCTTTGTCATTCTACCCGGTCCAACGGCAGTCGTTGTAGATAAATCGGGTTCAGCTGCTTTCAATTCACTTATTAAATAATCCACTGCCTCACTACCTCTTAGTATAACTGACTGATCATCAATATTATCCTTAACGAACACCAAACCAAATGCGTCCAATAAAATATGGTTAAACAGTGCCCTCATGGCCTTGGCTTCCGCTAAGTAGACAACTGCTTGGGGATTTGTTTCTGCCAGGGGTTCCAGAGCATTTATGGCACTAACCGATCTTGCTATATGCCTGGTAACCCCGTTCCATACATCGCTCATAATACGATTACCAGGAGTCATGGCATGACGATACAAATCTGAAAATTTACCTCCATCACCCCAATCGGTACCACCTCTGTAGGGCAATATAGCTTCATCCGTAGAGATTTCCTGCATAGAAAAATAATTCGTATGCCTCCAAATATTGTTATTTGCATTTGCATAAACCGGGGCAATAGCTGCCACAGCTTCATCAATTCCTTCTGTACTGGGATTCAAAGATTCGTCCAATATATTCTCCTCAAGATCCGTACAATTCCAATTCAGTAACATGCTGCCTAACAACAGTGTTAATTTTATATTGTTTTTCATATCTATTTTTATTTTTTATTAAAAGGATACATTCAAACCAAAAACAAATGTTCTTGCCTTAGGGTAGGCGAACTTATCAATACCAAAGGATTGAATCCCATTGGTAGAACTATCCGTATTCACTTCTGGATCATAACCGTCATAATCCGTAATAACGAATAGATTTTGACCAGTAAAGCTCAATCTAAATTCCTGGAGCCAATTTGAAGCCCATGACATGGATTTTGTATCGAAAGAGTATCCAAAGGTTAAATTATTTAATCTCAAATAAGAACCATCCTTTAAATAACGTGTGGAAACGGCTGCCGAATTTATGATACTTTCTTCAGGATACTCTATGGCAGCTGCTGTTGTGTTGTTAGATTTGCTCAACAAGGTTTTGTAAAAACTCCCCATAGCGGTATGGTCATATATTTCATTTCCGGATACCCCGTTAAAATTGGCATTAAGATCAAACCTTCTGTACTTCAAGTTTAGATAAAAATTATAGGTCATGTCGGGCAAAGCACTTCCAACAATGGTTCTATCCTTTTCGGTAATCTCACCGTCCCCGTCATTGTCCGCAAATTGCGAAAGACCATCAGGACCAATTCCTGTGAATGTCTGCATGTAAAAGGCCCCGATAGCCTCTCCACTAACAAATCCGTTAATGGTAGCATCTGTAAGCCCCTGACCAGAAGCGGATCCAGTTGTTACAATGGTAAAAGGAGAATCTTCCACTAAATTATCTATAAATGTGGCATTTACTCCAAAGCCGTAGGAAAGACCGTCAGGGTTCTGCTTGGAATAATCCAACGCAACTTCAAGCCCTTTGTTGGTAATTGTCATGCCAGGAACATTTGTCCAATAGGTAGGAGCCGGTACAATTGGATCTACAGGTGTAACCTCCAATAAGATATTATCGGATACTTTATGAAAATAATCCAAGGTACCTGTTAGACTTCCATCGAATAATCCAAAATCAACACCCACATTGGATTGGGTAGAAACCTCCCATTGAATGTCCGGGTTGGCAAAACGGGTATACTCGGATCCCACGGGATAAGGACCATTCTGATCAATTGGATAACTCACATTGCTGGAGTTACTAACCCTAAAAGAGGCTTTCGTGATTTTTCCGGGAATTTCCTGGTTACCGGTCTGGCCCCAGCCCGCCCTTAATTTTAAATCGCTAAAAATAGACCCCTCCATGAAGTCCTCTTCTATGATCCTCCAAGACCCTGCAAAGGAAGAGAACACACCATATTTGTTGTTTCCCCCGAATTTAGAGGAACCATCGGCCCTAACCGTTGCAGTAAACAGGTAACGATCTTTAAAGCTCCAGTTGGCCCTACCAAAATAGGATTGCAACTCGTCTTCATATGTACTGCCCGAAGGTCTATGGTCAACTATATTGGTATCCCCACCCAAACCAGGGTTATTACGAGGATCTATACCAGTGTCGGCCGGAAATTCATCAATAGACCAACTACTACTTCTTGAAAATGTTTTTTGATAGGAATGACCCCCTAAAATACTTAGGTTGTGGTCTCCAACATCAAAGGTATAGGTCAAGTAGTTTTCAATTAGATTATTTTCATACTTCCCAAAAGACTGTCTTAAAAAACCTAAATCGTTCCGATCACTATTGGCAATCGTTTGTTGATCCCTATCCGATGATCTATTCTCATAACCTACGTTTAATTTATACACCAGACCATCCAAAATTTCAAAGGAAGGTGCAATATTGATTAAAATCCTTCTAGATTCCGAAAAGTCACCGTTATATTTATTGGACAACAATGGATTGTTCCAATTAAGAGGGTTGTTAATTTCCCCATCAGCCGTATAGGCATCAAAGGTAGGGTTGGTAGAATACCCCAGATTATTATTTCTGGATTGCTCGGTAATTGTAGTATTTAAATTGTAATCAATTTTCAATCGATCTTGCAACAATTTTTGGGTCACATTAATCCTTGCACTTGTCCTTTTGAGACCTGAGTTATAAACAATCCCTTCCTGATCTTGCAAACCTAAGGAAGCATAGTAATTGACCTTTTCGGTACCCCCTGATAAAACCAAGTTGTGGTTTTGAGTAATGGCAGCCCGGGTCAATTCATCCTGCCAATCGGTGGAACCTCCTCCATCAATAAGTTCACTCCCTGGAATTGCAGCCACTTCCCTACGGAATTCATCAGCGGTGAAAACATCCAGTTTACGAGCCAATGTAGAGACGCCTACATTGGTAGAAAGCGATATTTTTGAAACACCGGCCTTTCCATTTTTCGTGGTAATGATTACAACACCGTTGGCTCCTCTTGAACCATAAATAGCAGTTGCCGAGGCATCCTTCAATACATCGATGGATTCTATATCATCTGGATTGATAAAATTCAAAGGGCTTTCCCCTGAACCTGTACCTGCCAAGCCCAATGGAAATCCATCCAATACAAATAACGGCCCAGATCCCGAACGAATAGTTCCTTGTCCACGGATCACAATACGCTGACCACTTCCAGGCTCACCACTTGAGGAGGTAACATTTACACCCGCAGCCTTACCCTGTATAAGTTGGCCCGCATTATTAACGACTCCCTTATTAAAGTCTTCGCTGGTAACCCGTTTCACCGCACCAGTTACGTCCTTAATTCTTTGGGTTCCATAACCTACAACGACCACCTCGTCCAATAATGATGAGTCTTCCTGCAAGACAGCACTCACATTAGTTTGACCGTTGAGTGGATACTCCTTGGTAGCATAGCCTAAAAAGGATATCGCGAGAATCGCGCTTTCATCCGATACTTGTATGGTGAAATTACCATCAAAATCGGTCGTAGTTCCATTGGAAGTTCCTTTTTCCAGCACGGTTGCACCTGGCAAGGGAACATTCTGTTCATCGGACACCGTACCGGTAACAGTGGTCTGTGCCCATGATGTCATGGATGTGCCTATCACAAAGACAAACATCAAAAATTTCAGTTTCTTCATATTTTTATGGTTTAAATTAGTTTTGTCATAACCAATTTAACACATAATTAACGATATCGGAATTTTCAGGACTTTAAAAACTATGCAAAGGTTTGCATTTCAGAAGTAAGGCCGAAATTTCTTACAAACAAATATGCCTTAGTCAAAATTCAGTTTTCCTAGTTTAATACAGCCCACTATGAAGCCACATTAATAAATATTAAGCAAACCCAAAACTATGGTTTTAATAAAGATCATACTACTTACTTCGTCCAGGAAAAAAATATAAGACCTCATTGTCAAAGACCCACAACTACGCTACCGATTAATAAATGCTTGGTTATTCACGGCAAAACTATATAAATGCACGTACGAAAATGAAGCGGTTTTATGATTTTACCTTGGCTTTACAGTTTAATAACAGGGACTTGGTTTTATTGCACCTACATTACTTAAGAGCAACATATATAGGTATAGGAAAGATTGAATTTACACTAGAGGAGGAGGAAAAAATTTAAAATTTTTACCACTATTTAATTCATTCTATGGTATTTACAGTGATGTTTACTAAAGAAAAACATTGATTGCAATTTACATGAGGCAACTGTTGATCACTTTTGTATTCCGGTAACCCTAACTTAACATTAAAGTATCCCTACCTAGTTATTATGATGAGTTTTAAAGTGTCCAGAGTAAATTTAGCTCGAGCAATTAAGGAATAATTCCATGTAGTATACAGACCAAAAAATGACCTTGATGAATAACCGACAAGTTTTCTGAAAGAAAATATAATCCCTTTGAGCCTTCTATAAAGATATGCCTTTAAAAATCGAAAGTATAGAGCACCCCCACATTAATAGTGGACCATGTAGCACCATCCAAGGCAATACCGGTATAAGATAAATTGACTTCAGTTTGGGCACCCATCAAATAAGCAATTGTGGGCCTATAGTACAATCCACCGTCATTGCCATCATTTATTCCTATGGCCTGACCAACATCGCCCCCAATGGAGAACGAATTGGATGTCCAAAATCTAACAGATGCGGCGAGTGGCACAAATTGAATGTTGGGCAAATCCTCTGCGAAGAGCTCCCTATCATATTTTTCCGGAAATCCATTTACAAAACCTACCATAACCCCAAGGTCTATAATTTCACTTAATCCCCATCTATATCCCAGATCCACTCCGGCAACAAGACTAAGCTCATCTTGAAACTCATCCAAGGGCAGCCCCCCGTGAATTCCCAATTTCAACCCCTTTTGGGCAAACAATCCCATTCCTAAAAGTGCAAAAACAAGGGTTACAAGTACTTTTTTCATAAATGTTGGTTTTTATTTTGGTTTGGCATAAATCTAGAATCTTCTTTATTCTAGACCATATTTTTGTTGTAAAACCTACAAAAAAGGTTGTGGGAATGCTCATTATCCGGCCCCGCAGTATGCCAAGGTTTAGAATCTGCGTATACTCAATACCCCCACGACACCTATAAATTACAATTATCATGCTCTCCCAAAACCCAGCCAACTCAACCTTGGCAAAACAAGGACCCCTATTACATAAACATAATTATATATTATTTATGCCTTAAAATTATATTTTAAAATAAAATAGCATAAAAATCATTTTTATGTGTTAAAATTGTAATTTTTATATGCCTTATGTATAACATAATAATATATAATTTATATATTGCCCAAAATCTAACAGATATGATAACTCAAACACATCCTTTTTATGAAGCATCTTAAAAAACCATGGACAGGAAATGGACCTACCACCAAGTCCGTTCAAAACAAAAAAACTACCAAGTCCCCTTCTTTGGTATTCAGTTTAATTCTTTTACTGACCTTTGGCTTAACCTTTGCACAGCAAAAAGAAATAACAGGAACCATATCCGATGGAAGCGGACAACCGCTACCCGGAGCCAATGTCTTGGTCAAGGGGACCTCAACAGGGACCCAAAGTGATTTTGATGGCAACTACATCATTATGGCGAGTACAGGCGATGTTCTAATATTCAGCTATTTAGGATTCACATCACAATCTATTACCGTAGGCGATCAATCCACAATAAATGCAGTCCTACAAGAAGACGCTGCCCTCCTGGACGAAGTGGTCGTTACCGGCTACGGATCCCAAACCAGGGCCACCTTGACCACCTCGGTCTCAAAACTGGACACCCAAATCCTAGAAATCTCCACTAGGTCCAACGCAGCAACAGCCTTGCAAGGTACCATTGCCGGATTAAGGGTAACCAACACCACTGGGCAACCCGGAGCTACCCCGCAAATAGTTTTGCGCGGAGGTACCAACTTTGACGGTACAGGGTCACCATTAATTTTGATAGATGGGATACCAGGCAGCTTTTATGCTCTAAACTCCGATGATATCGAATCTATCGAAGTCCTGAAAGATGCGGCGGCTACAGCCATATACGGGGCCAGATCTGCCAATGGCGTAATATTGGTGACAACCAAATCCGGTAAACCAGGAAAGTCCTCGATCAACTATAAATATAAGTATAGTATGAATGAAGAAAGAAATGACCAAAAATATATTGGTGCGGCCGACTTCATAAATTACAACAGACAATCAATTGCCTGGTATCGCGAGGCCATTAATAACCCTGGATCCTTTGGTGCCTTTTTGGACGGGGCCAACAGTATGGGAACAGGCGGTGATGCCATTAGCTCCCCTTTCACCACGCAATTGTTAACCGCGGACAATCAATATTTGTTGAATCAACCAGGCTGGAGCACAATCCCGGATATCCTGAATCCAAGTCAAGACATTTTGTTTTATGACAATAAGACTGTTGGCGATCGAATTTACCAAAATAGTGCCACCAAAGACCACTACCTTTCCTTTGACGGCGGAAATGAAAAAGGTTCTTATTATTTAGGCCTGGGACTTTTGGATAACGACGGTTTAATTCTGGGATCGGGTTTTAAAAGGTACTCTGGAAAGTTTACGGGATCCTACAGAATTACGGACAACCTAAAGGTAAACTCCAATGTATTGTACTCCCATTCCAACCTAAGTTTGAGTCCATTGGGTGGCGATGACACGGTATTCAGGAGATTTCAGAGCCAGGCCCCTACCTCCAGGACCTACGACAACAACCCTGATGGCACTTGGTCCAACATATATGCGGTAGGACAAAACCAAGGATTTGGCAATCCTTTATACTATCAGGATAAATTTGTCAGAAAAAATTTGGAACAAAGGTTATCGGCCTCAGTGGGTATCGACTGGAGCATATTGGACAACCTAATCCTATCCGTAGATGGAAGCCATTTTACCATTAACAACCACAACGAAAGCTTTAATAGAGCCTATAGAGTTGGCAGTACAACCGGTCCGTTAAGAACGGGCAGGGAAGCGTCGGTAAGTCTGGATAGGACCTTGAGAAATCAGCTGACCGGTACTCTAAATTATATCAAGAGTATAGGCAGTCATAATCTTAATGCCCTGATTGGTGCAGAATATTTCAAGGACAATTACTTTACCACCTCTGCTGGAACCAGAAATTCCCCCACAGACCTGATAGAGACCTTGAATGCGGGAGCGGAAGCCAATGGCATACCTTCTAGCTTTGAAACTGAATATGTGCTTGCCTCTGCTTTTGGAAGGTTACTATATGATTATGACAACAAATACCTATTTGGGTTTACCTTTAGAAATGACGGCTCCTCTAGGCTCGGGAATAACAAGAGTGACTTTTTCCCAGGAGTATCCTTGGGCTGGAACCTGCACAATGAGAATTTCTTTGCCAATTCCAATATAGTCAATACTATATCCAGGATAAAGCCGAGATTGAGCTATGGTGTAAACGGTAATCAGGAGGTATTGAGCAATTATGGTGTTTTTGGGGCCTATGGCAGCCAAGGGGTATATAACGGACAAACCGGTTATGCCAACTCAGGATTACCTACCTTGGATCTACAATGGGAAAAGTCGACCACCCTAAATGCCGGTTTGGACATTTCATTTTTTAAGGATAGACTTACCTTTATCACAGATGTCTACTCCAGGGATATAAAGGACAAACTCGCAAATCTTACCCTTCCCTATTACACCGGTTTTAGCAGTATTCTTACCAACAATGGAACCATTAGGAACAAAGGATTTGAACTGCAGGTCAATGGAGATATAATTCAAAACCAAAACCTTACCTGGAATGTTGGCGCCACCATTACTTCCAATAGGAATTACGTAGAGAAACTTCCGGAAAATGCCAACGATCTCAACAGACAGGACGGACAGTTGATCTGGAATGCCAAGACAGGGGAAGAAGAGTGGGTAGGAGGTCTTCAGGAAGGCCAGCGCGTAGGCAACGACCTCGTTATTGCCTATGAGCAGGAAGGTATCTATGCTAGTCAGGCCGAAGCCGAAGCCGACAGCAACATTCAGGACGACTTCCTGCCTGGAGATAAAAACACACATTTTGCAGGAGATGTAAAATGGAAAGATCAAAACGGCGATGGAATCATCAACACCTTGGACAGAAAAGTGATAGGACGTACTACTCCAGACTTCTTGGGAGGCTTAACCACCAGTCTTAGATACAAGAACTTTAACCTGTTCGTAAAAACCGATTTTGCTACGGGACATTTGGTGTGGAACCATATCCGGAACAAAGGTTATGGACAAACACAAGGTAACTTGAACCAGCCTACTGAAGTCTTGGATTCATGGACACCGACCAATACGGATACCGACTGGCCACGTTTTGTTTTCGTAAACGGAACCAAAAATGTTTGGAGAGGGAATGAAGGAGCAAGCTCAGGGGATAGTTCCAGCCTTTTAAATGCAGGTAATAGTCAGTTTTGGGAAAAAGGGGATTATTTGGCCCTAAGGGAAGTAACCTTCAGTTATGACGTCCCCTCCGAATATTTCAATGATGTCATTAAGAGACTGAACATTTTTGTAACGGGAAGTAACCTACATTACTTCAAAAGTTTCACTGGAGAAACTCCGGAAATAGGGGGTGTTCAGTACGGAGCATTTCCCGTCCCAAAAACCGTTACCATTGGATTAAACCTAACTTTTTAAAATTAGAACGATGAAGAAATATATTTCCATACTATTAATAGCCTTTACCATGGGCGCTTGCGAAAGTGAGTTGGAACTCACCAGCCCCAGTGAATTGACCACAGCCGGCTTTTGGGATACAGAAGAAGGGGTTAGAACCGCCCATACGGGCCTATATGCCAATTTAAGATCTTCTGCGGATGACTTATGGCTATTAGGTGAAATACGAAGTGATATTTGGGGTGGCAGAACCTTTGAATCGCCCAACAATGAATCCCTGATAAGATCGGACATTACCGTTGCCACGGCACCCTTTGGTGGCTGGGCAGGTCTGTACACCAGAATACACCGTATCAACGATTTTCTGGCCAACGCCCCAGATGTTAGCTTTGTAAACGAAGAGGATAAAAACCATTTACTGGCACAAGCCTACGGTTTAAGGGCTTTATACTATTACACCCTTCTAAAGACCTGGGGAGGAGTACCTATCATTTTGGAACCCATAACCGATGTGGATCCCGCTAGTTTGAGCAAAGCCAGAGCAACCCAAGCAGAGGTTATGACCCAGATCAAAGCTGATATTGAAACCTCCTTGAACACTTTTGCATCATCAAACAATTTCTGGGAAGGCAATAGAAACTTCTGGTCCAAGGCGGCAACATTGGCCCTTAAAGGCGATGTTTATATTTGGTCGGGCAACGTAATGGGCGGTGGTGCTTCGGATTTTGAGGCCGCAAAAACAGCCTTACAGCAGGTTGCTTCCTTCGGGGTGGCATTGGAGCCGAACATCTCGGACTTATGGGGTGTTGGAAATGAAGGAAATAGCGAGTTTATTTTTGCCATACAGTACAAGCAGGATGAAGCTTCCAACTTTTACAATAGCCTTACCGGAAGAAGTACCGAAATAAACCCAACTTTTAATGACAAAGGCAACTCAATGGGCGATTTTGTAATCGCAGGAGCCAACAGATATGGACAATCGGAAAAAACGATACTGTTGCTGGACGACAATGACGACAGTCGCAAGGATGCCACTTTCATTAGGCTGTATGTGGACGATAATGGCGGACTTGGATATACAAACTATAATGAATCGGCCTACTTCGGTTCCGTATTCAATAAATTTTTGGGGCAGGTTATTGGGTCCGAGCGTATTTTTGAAAATGATGTTCCAGTCTACAGATATGCGGACGTAATCCTTTTATTGGCAGAGGCCAAAAACCTATTGGGGGAAGATCCTTCAAGAGAAATAAACCAAATTCGCCAAAGGGCATACGGTGATAATTATGCGCCCCTCCTCCACGCCTACACCAATGGATCTCCGACAGAAAACGCCAATGCCATCTTAGATGAGCGATATAAGGAGTTTATAGGTGAAGGCAAAAGATGGTGGGACTTAAGAAGGGCCGGGAACAGCTTTGTACTGGACAATATAAGCTTCTTAAACCCTGGTGACGAGTATAAATTGGTACTGCCCATTACTACCGATATGATCGGAAGAAACCCTTTACTGGAACAAACTCCGGGATACAATTAAAATATTGAGTTAGTTTGAATTGAGTTGTTTGCTGAAAAAAGGGTTCCATTTTTTTGGAATCCTTTTTAAGCTTTAATTCCACAATTAAAACCATCCAATAAAAATTACCCAAATTGATTAAACCAATTGCCAAGTGTTGACTAATTTATTTTGGGAGAATGAAATCTTTGTGCGTAATTGTATTTTGTAATACATAATAAAAATTAAATAGATGAAAGGACTAATAGCCGCGACTTATGCACCTATGCATAAGGATACCTCAATAAATTTGGGTATAATCTCCGAATACGGCCAATTTTTGAAAAACAACAAGGTAAGAGGGGCCTTTGTAAACGGATCCACCGGAGATTTTGTTTCCTTAACCACTAAAGAAAGGAAAGATATTATCACTGAATGGGCCGCGAACAAACCAAACGACTTTTTTCTGGTAAACCACGTTGGACATAATAGTTTAAAGGAAGCCAAAGCCTTGGCAACACATTCTGCCCAAAAGGTAGATGCCATAGCAGCATTGGCCCCTTATTACTTTAGACTTAGTTCGTTAAAAAGTTTGTTGGAGTACTGCAAAGAGATTGCGAGTTGCGCTCCCAACACTCCCTTTTATTACTATCACATACCGGTATTGACCGGTGCCAATTTCCTCATGCACGAATTTTTGGGATTGGCCTCCCAGGAAATTCCAAACTTTGCAGGGATCAAGTTTACCAACAATAACCTGATAGACTATAAATATTGTAAGGATTTTGATAATGGCGCCTATAATATTCTGTTTGGTTTTGATGAAATCTTACTGGCGAGTCTTCCTTTGGGAGCAGAAGGCTGGGTAGGTAGCACCTACAACCATTTGGCGCCCTTGTATTTATCCATCATAGAGGCTTTCCAAAACAACGACCATAAGTTGGCTGCGGCCCTTCAGGAAAAATCCATGAAGTTCGTGGATACCCTAAATGCAAAAGGTGGTTTTAATGGGGCGGCCAAATCCTTTATGAAGGTCTTGGGCGTGGATTGTGGCCCCAGTAGATTTCCACATGTTACACTTTCAATTGAGGAACTTAAAAGGGCCGAAAATGAGTTAGACGACCTTGGAATAATGGCTTATACTTCAAAATTTTAAATGTTCCATTTTTCAAAGCGCTATCCAAAAAATTAAATTTTACAAATGAAACCTCACAGCAACCTTTATAAAGACAATCTCCTAAACAACGTCATCCCCTTTTGGGAAAGGCATTCCCTTGATCGTACAAACGGCGGCTATTTTACCTGTCTGGATAGGGAAGGCAAGGTTTACGACACCGATAAATTTATGTGGCTGCAAGGAAGACAGGCGTGGATGTTCTCTACCTTGTACAACCAGGTGGAACCAAAGGAAAATTGGTTGGAAATTGCCAAAAGTGGGGTCGATTTTATAAGACATAAGGGAATGGATGCACAAGGCAATGTATATTTTTCCCTAACCGCAAACGGACAACCCTTGGTACAACCCTATAACATTTTTTCGCATTGTTTTGCGGCCATGGCTTTTGCCCAATATGGAATAGCGGCAGAAGATCAGGAATATAAAGAACTCGCCAAAAAAACGTATCTAAATATTCTTCTAAGAAAGGATAACCCCAAGGGAAAATATGAAAAAGGAACATTGGCCAGACCTTTAAAAAGTTTTGCCCTGCCCATGATCTTGTCCAATTTGGTTCTGGAGCTGGAAGACATATTGGAACCCAATGAAGTGGAGCGAACCATAGATTTTGCGGTTCGAGAGGTTATGGAAGTATTTCTGGATGGGAAATCAGGTATAATCTACGAATTCACAAAGCCCGATGGCAGTTTGGAAGACAGCTTTAACGGCCGTTTGCTGAATCCCGGTCATGGCATAGAAGCCATGTGGTTTATGATCGATATTGCCGTGAGAAGGAATGACCGGGAGTTAATAAATAAGGCTACTGAGACCATCGTCAAAATTCTGGAATACAGTTGGGACGAAGAATATGGCGGAATATTTTATTTTATGGATTCAAAGGGTCATCCTCCCCAACAATTGGAATGGGACCAAAAATTATGGTGGGTACATTTGGAGACTTTGGTAGCCCTTGCAAAGGCTTATGAACAAACCCAAAACCCGGAAATTTCCGCTTGGTACACCAAGGTGCACGACTATAGCTGGCAGCATTTTTCAGACCCACAACACGGAGAATGGTTTGGGTATCTAAATCGAAGGGGGGAAGTATTGTTAAACCTCAAAGGAGGCAAATGGAAGGGATGCTTTCATGTGCCAAGAGCCATGCTCCAATGTTGGAAAGCCTTTGAGAGAATGGAGAATAAAGGAATAATAAAATAGAAATTATCGTAAATTTATAAGACATGAAAAATACATTTTTAGCACTTCTGCTCGTAACCTATAATGTTACTGCACAACAGGAAAGCTTCGAGATTGCCGATGGGGTTATAAGCCATCAGGATCTGTTCAACACCACTATGAACCAGGATGTTTCCTGTTATCGCATCCCTGCCCTGGCCACTGCTCCCAATGGCAATATTATTGCTGCTATTGATGAAAGGGTACCTTCCTGTGGCGACCTAAAATGGAGCAAAGACATTAATATTGTGATAAGAAGAAGTGCTGATAATGGCAAAACTTGGTCAGCAATTGAAAAAATTGTGGATTTTCCATTAGGTCAATCCGCTTCGGACCCTTCTATGATCGTCGATGCCATTACCAATGAAATTTTTCTATTTTACAATTATATGGATCTGGATAAGGAAAAGGACGTGTACTATTTACATGTGGTAAAAAGTGCAGATAACGGCAAGACCTGGAGCCAACCCGAAGATATTACCCCTCAAATTACGAAACAGGAATGGCATAACGATTTTAAATTTATCACCTCCGGTCGTGGTATACAGACCCGATCCGGCACCCTACTCCATTGCATGGTAAATCTAAATAACGGTTTACATGTGTTTGGCAGTAAGGACCATGGAAAATCCTGGTTTTTTATAGACACTCCCGTAAGTCCTGCGGACGAATCCAAAATTATAGAGTTGGCCAATGGGGATTGGATGATCAACGCAAGGGCGAATAAAGAGGGGAAAAGATATGTACATATTTCCAGTGATGAAGGAAAAAGCTGGGTAACCCAACCCGAACCTGCCTTGATAGATCCAGGCTGTAATGCCAGTATAGTCCGCTATACCACCATCGAGGATGGTTACCGAAAAAACAGATTGTTGTTTTCCAATGCCAAAAGTGAAAAAGATCGCGTTAACATGACCGTTAGAATAAGTTATGATGAGGGCAAAACCTGGTCCGAAGGAAAAACTATTTACAAAGGAGAATCGGCTTATTCGTCCATGACCATCATGGAGAACGGGGACATAGGTCTGTTTTTTGAACAGGACGATTACCAGAAGAATACTTTCGTAAGCTTTTCGCTAAAATGGCTGACAGATGGAAAAGACAGGTACAGAAAGCCAAGGCCCAGGAAAAACTAAACTATTATGCAATGAAAATACATCCTTGGCTTTGCTGTCAGGAATTTGGAACGGAATGGATGATACGTTGGTAGTATACAGTATTCAGTTGGCAACGTGACCTTGACTGAATAAGGTTTCCTTTTGCCAACTGTGGACTACCTAAGTTTTTGGAAACTATAAGTAACCTGAGTTCGACTTATATCTAATTGTTAATTAGTTATTTATGATAATTTTGTCCGGTCGAGCGCAGTCGAGACCTCAATAAAAAGATATAACTCTCAAAAAACCTCTTGACTCCGCTACCATTGACGTCTTTATTAATAGTCTCAATATGAATGATATGAATTGGTAACGATAGTCACTTCGACAGAGTCCCTTTTCGGGACGACGAGAAGTCACACATACAGGCCGGGAGCTGGATGTGCGATTTAGCTCATGTCATATTTATTTCAGGGGTATTCGTGAACCTTCGGTTTCTCATATGCATTCGAAATGACGATCTGGAAACCTTCAGTTTATAACTCATACCTTTAACTGTCTCTCTACCCGTATCATATTTGATGTTTACCCCAAAATCAAATTTTTAAAATAATGTCATTTTATCCGCTTGAAAAATAAAATTTCTTGGGTCTCGAGGGGACTGCAGTAATTATTTAATTTACACGAAATCAACATCTTGATATTGTTTTATGTCGAACTCACTTTAAACAACTGCAATACATTCAGATAAATTGCCCCATTGAAAAATTATGGATATATTTATGATGAACTACGCCTTTTAGCATGTTAGTTTAGATCTATCATTTAATTTAACAAATCCACCTATGGCCATTGTAAAGGATCTAGCCAATTTTGACCACGCGGTTTCGGATATGTTCAAACAGCCTAAATCAGCGGCGGAATGGGAGCAATACAAATTATCCGATGAACAGCTGGCGCACTTTCATGAATTTGGTTATGTATCGGGCATAAAGCTCTTGGAGGAATGGCAGGTTGATAAATTAAACCAAGAATTGGCGGAAATAATGGACCCGGATCATCCCGGGAATCATTTGTTCTATGAATTCCACAGTAATGAATCCCAGAACCCCAATTCGGTTTTATTCCATTCCCTTGGACATTGGCGTATTACTCCAGGATTTCACGACGTTCTTTGGAACCCTGCCTTTACTATGGCGGCCCATCAGCTGTTGAACACCAAATCCGTTAGGTTTTGGCACGACCAATTATTTTGTAAACCAGCCCGGCATGGTGGTGTAGTAGCTTGGCACCAAGACTATTCCTATTGGACCAGAACAATTGCCATGCAACACCTTACCTGCTGGACAGGATTGGATGATGCCAATATGGACAATGGTTGCCTTCATTATATTCCCAAAAGCCATAAATGGGGTCTTTTGGATGCCCCGTCATTGGCAGGTGATATGGATGGCCTCATGAAATATCTTAGTGAAGATCAGAAAAAAGAGTTTAAGCCCACGGCCATTGAATTGAAAAAGGGTTTCGCCACTTTTCATCATCCATTAATGGTGCATGGTTCTTACGAGAATAAATCGGAAAGAAGCAGAAGGGCATTTGTACTCAACGTATTTGCCGATGGCACTGTAAGCAATACGGACGACGAGCTCTTGGCCGGGGTTCCCAAGGTTCCAAAAGGCCATAAGATGGAGGGTAAATTTTTCCCTTTACTTTATACCCCTCAATATTCCTAAAAAAGTATCTGTTCTATTTTTTACCTTTCTTTAACGCATGATCAAAATGGGGTTCCAAATGACGGCGCATGGCACTCCTATAGGTCTCGGGAGTACCTACCCTTAAGTTGTCCATTAGCATTCTATGTGTAACAAATTGTCCGGAAGAATATTGATAATCAGTTTTGTTTTTCTTGGATTCTTCCAAATACACATACTCGAAAACGGGCAACAAAAGACTTTGAAACCGCTGCACAGTGGCATTGTTGGACATTTGGTAAAGCTTGCCGTGAAATGCAATTTCCCTGTCCAAAGAAAAGCGATCCTTCTCATAACTTGTTTCTTCCTCCAAAGTCACAATTCGCTCCAGTTCATCCATGTCCTTTTGCGTTTTGTATTCAAACAGAAAATCCGCAATTCCCATTTCCATTATCAATCGAAGCTCAAATAAGTTTCTAAGGGTATCATCGCCTAGTAAAGTGGGGTCAAGGATACGTTCAAAATTATTTATAATATCGGGCTGGGTCAAAATCATGCCGCGATGCTTTTTGGAATCAACAATCCCTAGCGTTCTTAAACGCAAGAGAGCTTCCCGCACAACTGTTCTACTAACCCCAAAAGCTTCGGAAAATTCCAATTCTTTTGGAATGGCATCCCCCGGCTTTAAATTGTTCTCCTTAAAAAACTTAAGAATTCTAATTTCCGCCTTATCCACCAAAGACAGGTTTTCCAAAGGTTCAATTTTATTTAGTGTACTCATTTTTTTACGAAAATTAGAATTGCGATATTACCCTGGTTCAATTTAAAGGCAGAAGATTAATTTTTGCGTAATTTATAACAAAATTACAACTATTTCCCCTTAATTGCGTAAAAATTGTTTTATGTCTTACATATTAATATGGAAATTGAAGTGTGTTGGGTAACAAGTTGTAGAGGTATAATGTGAAATTGATTATTTATTTAGATAACAATAACCTTTAAATTAAAATCCATAAAGATGAAGAATTATCCAAGACCATACGTATTGGCCGAAACCAATTGGAAAACCGTGCGAGAGGAAAACTACACCGTTGCCATATTGCCCTGGGGCGCTACTGAGGCACATAATTACCATATGCCTTATGGAACCGACAATATTCTGGCAGAGAACGCCGCCTTGGCATCGGCCGAAATTGCCTGGACCCAAGGTGCTAAAGTGATTGTTCTGCCCACCATCCCTTTTGGTGTAAATACGGGACAAATAGATGTTGATCTTTGTTTAAATATGAACCCAAGTACCCAAATGGCCGTATTAAAAGATTTGGTCCAGGTTATGGAGGCCAATGGTATTCGGAAATTGGTCATCGTAAACGGACATGGAGGCAATAATTTCAAACAGATGATCAGGGAACTGAGCATAATTCATCCTACAGTCTTCGTTTGCTCTCTAAATTGGTGGCAGGCCGCCAAGGCTTCCTACTATTTTCAAGAACCAGGGGACCATGCCGGGGAATTGGAGACCGCCGTTGTAATGCATTTAACCCCAAATTTGGTATTGCCCTTGAATGAAGCCGGAGATGGAAACGCTAAAACATTCAAAATAAAAGGATTAAAGGAGGGATGGGTTACCGCCCAACGTAAATGGACGGCCGTCACCAAAGATACCGGCGTGGGAAATCCAAAAATGGCCAGCCCAGAAAATGGAGCCAACTTCCATAAGGCAGTGACAGCTTCTATTGCCAAATTTTTAGTGGAACTCCATGAAATCGATGTTGATGATATGTACGAGTAACCATATATTAACAGCCATACCACCATCACGAATAATAAAGTTGTTAAAATTTAAAATCTTGTGAATATGTCATACATAATACTATTATTTTAAGTATATTGGCCCAACCAAGACACATATCTAACATGCGGATATTAAAACAGCTTTTTATACTTATAATCGTGCTCCTGGGCACATTCCCAGCTTTTTCCCAAGACAGCCTTAAGCTTTCCATTCAAGATTATCCCAATCTTCCGGCCGAACCTGATCAGCCAAAGGCCTTCGGCCTCGCAGGGATGTTGGGGGGCGTGCATGATGGAGTAATGATCGCAGCAGGAGGAGCCAACTTCCCCGATGCCCTTCCCTGGGAAGGTGGACAAAAAAAATGGAGCAGTTCTATATATATCCTCGAAGATGACATATGGCAATTGGCAAAAACTTCTCTGCCTTACCCTTTAGCCTACGGAGCATCGGTAAATCTTCCCAATGGAATTCTGTGTATTGGCGGCAACAATAATGAAGAAACCAGTAATGCTGTTTTTCTTATGAGTTACGACAAAAATACCTCGGACATATCCATAATAAACTACCCGGACCTCCCAGAACCTCTATCCAACTCTGCCGCCGTTATCAACGGAGATTATGTTTATGTTATTGGGGGCATCAATAATGCTAAGAGCACCAACGCTTTTCTAAGACTGGATCTAAAAACCAAAACTTCCTGGGAACGGCTTCCGGATTTCCCGGGTCCCCCCAGGGGCCTTCATACGGCAGTGGTCCAAGAAGCCACTGAAGCTAAAAAGATATTTGTGGTTGGCGGAAGGAATGAAGTAAAGGGAAATCTTTCGGAAGTAATCCGCACCTATTTATCCTATAATCTCAAAAACAATACTTGGCAAGAAGAAGGTGAAGTACTTATAGACCAAAAGCCCAGGGTATTGATGGGGGCCTCCGCCGAAGCCATGGGATCTATGCATTTAATGATTTACGGTGGTTCTGACGAAACACTTTTCAATCAATTGGAGCAATATGGGTTACAAATTTCCAAAGAGAACAATGATTCCATAAGGCAAAATTTAATTCGATCAAGAAATAATATATTAAATACACATCCCGGTTTTAGCAGGGACATTTTGGCCTACAACACCATTACCAAAAAATGGTTCGTCCATGATAGTCTGGACATTAAAATTCCGGTTACGGCCCTATCTTTCAGCGACCAGGACAATTTCATCATCGTCTCAGGTGAAATATCTCCCGGAATACGCACGCCGAAAGTACAAGCGTTCAAAATTGCGGAAGCTGCACATCCTTTTGGACTGCTAAATTATGGGATATTGGCGGCATATTTGTGCATATCGGTCCTTATAGGGCTATATTTTTCCAGGAAACAGCGCTCTACTGAAGACTACTTTACCGGAGGTGGGCGTATCCCTTGGTGGGCTTCGGGACTCAGTGTTTTTGGAACCTTGCTGAGCGCAATAACCTTTATGGCTATACCGGCCAAAGCCTTTATTACAGATTGGTCCTATTTTATGCTCAATATGACCGCTATTTTGATTACCCCTGTAATTGCCTATATATTTATTCCATATTTTGCCAAACTCCGAATATCCACAGCCTACGAATTTCTGGAGAATAGGTTTAATTACACGGCCAGGGCATTGGGCAGTCTTTCCTTTATTTTGTTTCAATTGGGCAGAATCGGGATTGTCCTATTGCTGCCATCATTGGCTGTATCCATAGTTACCGGAATACCCGTTGAGGCCTGTATTTTATTAATGGGCATACTCTGCATAATATATACTGCATTCGGAGGGATAGAAGCGGTAATTTGGACAGATGTACTGCAGGTGATAGTTTTAATGGGAGGTAGTGTTTTGGCTATTATCTGGATTATGCTGCATACAGAAGCTAACTTCAGTGAAATGATAGATTATGCATCAAACAAAAATAAGTTCAACATTATGAACATGGAACTCAATTTTACCGACTCCACTTTTTGGGTGGTTTTTATTGGAGGATTGGCTTCTGCTCTGGTCACCCAAGGAACGGACCAAACCATTGTTCAACGCTACTTGACCAGTAGAAATATCAAGGATTCACAGAAAACCGTCTACACCAACGCCATTATGACCCTACCGGCAACCATAATATTCTTTGGTATTGGAACCTTATTATTTATATTTTATTCTGAGATGCCCGATCGCTTATCCCCATCCATTACCAACAACGATTCCATTTTTCCGTGGTACATTGTTAAAGAGCTTCCTCTAGGAGTGTCAGGACTGCTTGTGGCAGGAATCTTTTCAGCGGCAATGTCCAGCATCAGCAGTAGTTTAAACTCGGTTTCCACGGCATTCTGCAGCGACTTCTACAAGCACTTCCGTCCCGAAATAGCCGATTTGCGCCTCCTACGCATTGCAAGGGTGGCTACCATAATCACAGGTATTTTAGGGGTGTTGTTTGCACTATGGATGGCTAGTTCCAACATAAAATCCCTATGGGATGAATTCTACAGATACCTGGGTCTTTTTACAGGCGGCCTGGGAGGAATGTTCCTTTTGGGCATGTTGACGAAAAAAGCCAATGCCAAAGGCACGCTAATCGGATTTGTGTTCAGTGGAGGCTTAATCTACTATATTAGTAACTATACCTCTATAAACTTTTTAATGTACGCCTTTTTTGGATTGGTTTCCTGCTTTGTATTTGGATATGTATTTAGCCTGATTTTTAAGAACAAAAAACAGAATGGAACCCAAATTTAAATTTTTCAACCTGTCCAACGCCCATTTATTTGCTAATTCAATTTGGGCGAAAAGAAAAAGATGAGGTAAGTTATGAACCATGGCCAGCCTATTTGGAAGCATATTCCAATTCCGGCAAAGAGGCTTCATTTTCCCTTTTTAGCTTCCATCGTCTATGGCTCCACAACCATAATTCCGGGGCACTCATAATGGCCTGTTCCAATTGTTGGGTATATTTTTCCAATATCTCAAAATTGTCCCTTATTTGTGGGTGATCTTCAATGATCTTAAACTCCAATTCGTAATAACCTCTCCGCAATTTTTTGAAAAATGGAAATAAAACTACCTGATCGGTTTTCTTGGCTATCTTATCGGCACCTATAAAAAATGCTGTTTCCTGATTTAGAAAATTATACCAGTATTTGGAACTCTTTTTAGTTGGACTTTGATCGCCGATCATACAATTTAGGGTAAGTACTTTCCTTTGATGATTATCTATAATGGTCCTAAAACCCTTGTCCGATTCCACACAATTTACACCAAAACGTTCTCGCATATTTTTGAACAGCTCATCAAAATATCTGTTTTTAATAGGTTTATAAAATGTATTGGAACTATAGGGAAACATTAAAGGCAAAAAAACCAACCATTCCCAATTGCCTTGATGCCCTGTGTACATGAGAATACTTCGTTGGTCATTTACATACTCTTGGATCAACTCCGGATTCTTGATGAGCAAGCGTTTTTTTATTTCCTTCTCCCCTATCGTCAACCTTTTAAACGATTCCAAAACAATATCACAGAAATGCCTATAAAAATCCCTGGCAATCTGCCCTATTTCCTCTTCACTCTTGGAAGGAAATGAATTTCTAAGGTTATTGAAAACCAACTTTTTACGATATCCCACTACCCGGTATACCAAGAAATACATCATATCCGAGAGAACATAAAGTACCCCCATTGGTAATATGGAAACTGCATAGAAGGGCAGAAATTTAACTCTTGAAAGGTATTTCATCCTGTTCAGTCTTAAGTTCTTCCAAAAAAACAACAGCATTTAAAATGCTACAACAATCCAAATACTCTAAAATGCTCTAAAACTAAATTTTTGTCCTCCTACCGAAGCATCGGCCATTAGACCTGCTTTAGGTAAAACAAACACGGCAACACCATCCTTATATTTGGCGTTCAAGGCTATTCCAGACTTTAGCGCAACCGCCGACACCTCTGCTGCAAAGCTAAAATTGCCTTGTTTAAATTCGTTAAGCGCCTCAGCATCTTCAAAAAAAATGACCTCTATTATTGCCTGCCCACCTGCCTGCAACCCAATATTTAATTTTTTAAGTCCAGCTAGGCCAATAACATTTCCATCTTCATAAACGGCTCCATTTCCTGAAGCTCCGCCTACCACAAGTCCACCTTTGCCAACGTTTGGAAAAATTACATATCCAGCAGAATCATCAAATAAGCTTTGTAACCCGGAATGGGCCTTTAGCAAGGTCTTTTTTGCCTTGGCAGCATCGTTCAGAATTTTTTTATCCTTTCTTGTCTGTGATATTGCTACGGCCGTTGACATTACCGCCAACAAAATTATAGTAAATTTTAATTTTTTCATCGTATTTATGTTCTGCTCTATTTGTAGGTCAAAATTAGAAATACTTACTATGGACCCATTAATTTAAAATTGTAAGAATTTGTTAATACTTCTTTTACCCTATCTAAATTAATGATTTTTAGGCAATTGTACTTAATATCCAATTCCCAAAAAAAAACAAGGAGAGACAACATATTTATTTAGCGCAACAGTTGCAACGGCTTAAAATAGTGTTTCTACCCTTAAAATATATAAAGCTCTTAACACTGTGGTAAGCATAAAAATTTTGTAAATGGAACAACAAAAATGACCAAGGTCATTTAACTACCTTTTTCAATTTCCTAACTTTAAGGTTGCGGGTATAAAAGTTGCAACTACCGACCCTTTTTTATCCTTTATCCGCATATGGTATCTTCTAATAAGTCTATAATTATTGGATATACCGCACATAAAGAGTCATGTAGAATATATAAAACACAAAATTATGAGCGCTTCAATCAATAAAAAAAGTATGATGGAGTGGTTGGATCCAAGCGAAATGCACGAAGCCAGCCTAAAATGGATGTCCGAATTAAAATTCATAAGAGACGAACAGCTGTTCTTGAACGATTTGGTAAAATCCTTCACCTTGCAATTGACGGATTCCGCCGTGTTCAATGAAAGCAAGGAGATTATTGGGGCTATCGCAACCGCCGAAAAGGAAGTAATTGTACTTATGAAAAAAGTACAGGCCCATGAGAACCAATTGGAAATTATGCTGGATCATATAGATCAGTTGAAAATGGAAAAAACCTATACCGAGACCCATTGGGAGTTAAATTCAGAAATAGGAAAATATTCTGTTAACTACAGGGAACTTAAGTCGCGCCTTTTTAAACTGGTTTCAAAAATCATGAAAAAGGACAAAGGGAATAGGTTGCTTAACTAGAAATACTTGATGATTACCCTGTTAAGTTCACCATTTACCCCATGGTAAGGATATCCTATTACAGTGATCTAAGAAAGTAAAAGACCATTGTCCTTTTGAAAAAATAATCGTTCAGTACCTGTAAATTTTCAAAAATTGTGTTACCCCTAAAATTGGTAACATAACGTGAGTTCGACATAAAAATATTATCAATACATTGATTTAATGTAAGTTATAATAAATGCTACGGTCCCCTCGAGCGGAGTCGAGAGGTTATTTTACTGTAATGTATTTACAATGAGGTCTCGACTCCGCTCGACCGGACAGATGTCATATAAACAACTGATTTTAAATAAAATACATATCGAACTCACGTTAACATAATAAAGCCTCCTTTTGGCCATACGGTTTAGTTCAAAGCTTTTAAATTAACCAACCTCTTTCCCTAATTCCGTTAGTTTTAACAAAGTTTAGCAGTGTTTTGCAATTTATTTAAGAAGTTTTGGAGCAACCTTTGTATGTGTATAATATCTAAAGAAAAAAAACGTTTAACCGTGGTCTATTTTTTAGATACTCTGAAATAAATTAATAATATGGAAATAGTGACCCCAATTGTAAAGCTAATAGACAATAATCCATTTATCTCAATAGTTTTTTGTCTGCTTATAGCCTTAGCACTTATCACCTACAAAATCGTTAAAAAAAGAACCTATTAAATCTATTAATGGGGATGAAGGCCAATTGGCCCATCCCCTAATATTTCTAGTTACAAAAAACTAAAAAAAGCCTTCAGCTAAATATATTATTTCACATTTGTAGAGGCTTCTTGCAAGCAAGATTAGCAATAGGTAGTTTACAAAAAACGATCAAAGTAGCACCTATTTTCCAAACAGGGACTACATAAAATCACTTTTTACCTGTTCTCAGAAGGAGCCCCTTAAACCAATACTGCTTGGCCCCATTTGAAGGCTCCAGCTAATTTTGTTCTTAGAATCGATCCCTGGATATCTTTCCTTATTAAGATATTTGTCTATGGAATCGACCACCACAACGCTTACCGCCATACTCAGTGCCACATCGGTCAACCAATGTGCTCCACTCCAAAGTCTGGTTACCGGGGAAAGTAGACCCAAAGTATAAAACCCGCCTTTGGCCCAAGGGTTTTTAAACTGCTTGCCTATGGCATAAAAGGTGGTAAATGCCAATATGGTGTGACCCGAGGGAAAACTGTGATAGGCAGCCTCCTTACTAAAAGGTTCAAAACTTGCCTTACCTACATTGGCAATGGGCCTGGCTCTCCCCACCAAAGTTTTGCTAACGGTCTGTATCAATCCCACCGTAGTGGCCGATGAAATTAAGAGCACCCCTGTTTTTCTCCATTTTTCATTCTTAGTAAAAAGCCCTATTAAATACACCCCTCCGTTAATGGAGTAGTTGTAAAGCGGTTTTCCAAGATAATAGCCTGTTTCCTTAAGAACTCCCGGAACGTCTTCTTCCTGCCCCTGAAACCAGTCGGAACTTTCCTCGTCAAAAGTAAATAACGCAGCAGTTCCCAAGACTATGGCCCCTGCCGTTAGAAAATCTTTTTTCTCCCAATGAAACGGCCGAGAGTAGGCATACTTTAACCCACCAAAGGCGCTTGCCCCATCATAACCCAGCATTTCCCAAGTAGTGACCGTGTCCTTTACTTGGGATTGGGCGTCCATTTTATGAATAGATAAAAAAAGGACTAGACCAAATACAATTACTTTCATTTTCAATACCATTGGAAACTCCGTCTTAATTGTGGCCAAAATTAACCAATTATGGTTTTAGTTCTAAATTTTAACGTATACCATCAAAAAAAAGGCCATTGTTAGCTGTCACTGTCAATCATATAGGTCGAGGTAAGTATATTTACCCTGACAAACCGCAACATTCCCATTCGATCACTTCTCAAGACTATTAGGCTATAAATTAACACCTGTTCCCTGCAACGAATCGTCATGGTCCCAAGTAATCAACCAAGGATCCCGAGTTTGGATTTGAAAGGCCTTCATTTTTTTGATCATTTCATCCACTACTTCCTTATAATCCGGGTCATTGGCCAAGTTCAAGATTTCATCTGGATCTTTTTCCAAATCGAATAATTCAAATTCGGGGTGAAATAGGTAATCCTGCACCTTTCTTTTTCCATAAAACTCCTTTTGGTTTCTATGTACTTCCTGCCAGGTTGATGCCGCCCACAGGTCTGAAGCGAAGGGGTATTCCAAGCGCCATGCTATGTTTCTGATCAGCTTGTAATTCTTGTCGCGAACCACACGCATGGGGTAATACATAGTAATTTCATGAAAGGTATGGGAGGCATATATTTGATCCCATCCTTCGGGTTCCTTTACGTTCAAAACATCTTTGAAAGAACGCCCATGAAACGAATTTTCCTTTATTTCCACTTTCGCCATGTCCAAAATGGTCGGCGTTAGGTCTACCCATGAAATCATAGCATCGGATGTAGTGTTCTTCAATTTTGAAAAGGGATCTTTTATGATACATGGCAATTTCATGCCCGGTTCATAAAGGGTGGTCTTTGCTCCCGGAAAAGCCATTCCATTGTCCGATATATAAATAACAATTGTGTTGTCTGCCTTGCCCGACTCCTTGAGCATCTGCATCAACCTACCAAAACCTTGATCTATCCTGGAAACACTTTGATAGTATTGCGCAATTTCTTCCCTGCTTTCCTTGGTATCCGGTAAAAAATCGGGTACAATAACCTCTTCGGGATCGTAGGTTATAGTTTCTACTCCGGCATATCCATCCACCTTATTTCCGAAACTATTTGGGGCATCCCACTGCCCTGGGTTGGTCGAAGCTGCGCGATGGGGATCATCTGTACAGAAATAAAGAAAAAATGGCTTTTCCGAAGCCAATACATCTTTACATTCTTCTGCCATTTCCACAGTGTTTCTTGGGTTGGCCTTTAACTCCTCCTGAAAATGGTACACCGATTCGGGAGCTACGTGGTACTTGCCTATTCTTGCTGTGGCATATCCTTCTTTCTCCAGCAATACAGGTAATGATTTTACTTTGTCATAGGTGCTAAAATGATGATAATCATGCACATGCCCATAAGACCCAGTGGCGTGGCCGAACAGTCCGGTAAGAATTACCGACCTGCTGGCGGCACAACTGGCAGTGGTACAATAGGCATTGTTGAAACGCACCCCTTCGGTAGCCAATTGATCTAGGTGAGGGGTTTTAATTACATTATTCCCATAAGAACCCAAAGCATCCGTTCCATGGTCATCGGCAACAAAAAGAATAATATTTGGTCTAGTTATTAAGGTCTGTGTTGTTACCATTGCCTCTTTATTGTCCGCGCAGGAACTGAACAACATCACAATAATGGACATACTAATGGCTAGTCTAGGTTTCATTGGATATATTTAGTTGTTAAAATTCATTTTGTATTATACTACAACTTGGAAAATCATTCAACTTGAACCTATACCCCTGCATAAATCTTAATATAGGCCAATTTAATTTTGTATTATTCCTACTATTGTCTGGATTCAACGGAATACCCTTGCCGTTGGTACCTTTCCAAAACACCCTGCATACCCTTAATAATTTCGGGATATTTATCATAGAGGTTATTTTTCTGTTCGGCATCAATTTCCATATCGAATAGTAATCCAGCCGATTCAAAATCCGTGTAACCTCTAAGCTCCTTAAAACTTTCGGGCATTTTGGAATGTTCTCCAGAAGGACCGTTTATATATAGCCATTTACCCTGACGCAAGGCCCAGATTTTCTCGTAGGTATTATGTACCGTGGCCTCTCGCAAGGGGGAACTATAGGCCTTGCCTTTTAAAAGCGGGGTTAAATTATAACTATCGGGTGCCGCATTTGTGGGTAAGCCTGTATTGGTAATGGATGCCAATGTTGCCATGATATCTACCTGGGATATTACTTCCTTGGAAACTGTCCCAGGCTTAATGTGATTTGGCCATTTTACAATAAAGGGAACATGGTGACCGCCCTCCCAGACATCCCGTTTTAGTCCCCTAAATTCGCCCATACTAAAATGATCATATTTTTGGGCCCTTTCAAAGGCATACTTTTCCGGTCCGTTATCGGCACTAAAAATAACTATGGTATTCTCTTCCAATCCTTTTTCTTTTAATGCCTTGAGAACTTGACCCGCTACCCAGTCCGTTTGATAAACAAAATCTCCATAGGGTCCCGCCGAAGACTTCCCTTTAAATTCATCGTTTGGAATTATAGGGGCATGTGGAGAAGGAAGGGCGAAATACAAAAAGAAAGGCTTATTACTATCCTGTTTTCCTATCCATTCCACTGTTTTTTTGGTAAGCGTTGGCAAAACCTCATAAGGGTTCCAACCTTCCACCTTGGGCCCAGGTCTAAATTCCCATTCCCCTTCCTCGATATCGAAGCCCACATTATGAACATCCATAACACTTTCCGGCAACCGTACAAATCGGTCATTTTCCATCCAGGCATAGGGAGGGAAATTAATGGTCCCATCACCAAAATAATAATCAAATCCCCTATCCAACGGTCCACCAGTTATAGGTCCACTCCAGTCTATATCCTCCGGTTGATAAAATTTCCGTATCCCTCCCCATTGCGCTACCTCCCCAGAGGGTTCATTTTTAAAATTCCAATTCCATCCCAAATGCCATTTACCAATACAAGCGGTTTGATATCCGTTGTATTTAAGCACTTGGGGCAGGGTAACATCACTTTCATTAAAAAAAGGTTCCCCAAAAGACCCTACAATACCGAATTGCCTCCTCCAATGATAGGTGCCCGTAAGAAGGGCATATCTACTGGGGGAACAAATCCCGGAAGAGCTGTGGGCATCAGTAAAACGCATACCTTCAGAAGCCAATTGGTCCAAATTTGGAGTGGGTATCTTGGAATGGGGGTTTTGGACATGAAGGTCCCCATATCCCATGTCATCTGCATAAATAATTACAATATTGGGTCTGTCGTTTTCTGCTTTTTGCCCAAATGAGTAAAAGCCCAACAACAAAAACATACTTAGCTTTATATTCAAATATTTCATTTTGTAAGTGTTTATAAAACTCCTGTATTTAATAGGTTACCACTAGTGATAAAGATATCGTAAAGTATTAAAAATGGTTTATTTCATACTATTTACTAGTCGGTTCCCTGCTTTGTATATTTAATTGCGTTTATGCGCTGGCCCGTACTATAATCCAATCTCTTTCCGTAATAGATATAATTGTCAAAAACATCCCCATTGCCCAAGGTGCGGGGATCGCCCTGCGCTCTAAGCTCTGATTCCATTTGAAAACGGAGTTCTTTAATTTGAACAGCATACTCTGGAAGATTAGCCAAGTTTGTTATGCAATGTGGGTCCTTTTGAATGTTGTACAGCTCATGTTCCGGTCTTTTATCAAAATTCATTTCAAAAAAGAAATATTCCCTATCTCCCTGTTTTAAGTTGGTAAGATAACTTTTTGTTGGGGAATCGTCCGTGTTTAAAAACCCGTACTCAGGATTGCCAACCGGCCATCTTTCCGGTTTTATATTGTGGACATAAAGCATGGAATCATTGCGAATGGCACGGACAGGATATGCCAAATCGGTCCCATCCTCATTGGCTCTGCCAACATCATGACGTTCCTTCCCCAACAGAACATGGTCTCGGGTCGGGTCTATTTGTCCCGATTTTGTGGAAAGCAATTGTTTCACAAGACTTCCTCCGGTCATTTGAGGATGTGGTTCAGCCCCAACTACCTCCATAAAAGTAGGTGCCAAATCTGAAAAACTTACAAAATCGTTCACCCTACGCCCAGGAAGTATTTTACCCTTCCAATAAACAATCAAGGGAATATGAAAACCCTCTTCATAAATTTGACCTTTTACCCTAGGGAAAGGCATCCCGTGATCTGAAGTTACCACTACCAAGGTATTCTCCAACAAACCTTTATCATTCAATATTTTAATTGCCCGGCCCACTTGGGTATCGTACCATTCCACCTCATTGGCATAATCCAATAAGTCTCCACGAACAATGTCGTTGTCCGGATAAAAGGGAGGCACAGAAGCTTCCTTCAATTGTCGCCCTGCTTTTTTCCATGAATCCAGTTCATATGCCCTATGGGGTTCCTTGGTCCCCAACCAGAAGCAGAATGGGGTATTTGGGTCCTTTTTATTCAAAAAATATTCAAAATTTGCAGCATAGTCTACATCACTGATAGCCTTATAAGGAGGTATTAGTTTTAAACTGCTGTATTCCGGACCAGCGGGATTGTCTGCAGTATCGTACACCCCTGGCCCCCATCCCTTGCCAGTAAAACCAACATCGTACCCCACCTCTTCCAGTAATTGGGGATACGTCCTAAACTCGGAAGGAAAACGACCATTGTGGTCGGCTGCTTCCTTGAGCTGCCAGCTATATTTCCCCGTAAGGATACATGCCCTGGCCGGTGAACATTTTGGATTGCCGTTATAGGCATTGTTAAACACAACTCCGTCCCTAGCAATGCTATCGATTGATGGTGTATTGACAAAGGTATCGCCATATGCCCCAAAACTCTTCATGGAGGCATCATCTGCAATGCAAAAAAGTATATTGGGTCTTTCACCTGTTGCTTGGGCATTGATTAAGAGGGCAAAGAACAAGGTTCCAATTAACAATGGGTAAAAGCTTGGTGATTTCATGATTTGGTTTTTTATCTTAACATGATGGGTTGGAAACATTAGACGGTTTACTTCAACTCCAATTCTTGGACACCCTCATTCCCGTTACCTCTAATTTTTTCAAAATCGGCAACCAATTCCTGAAGTTTTTCCGGATTGGACTTCGCCAAATTCTCCTTTTGACTAGGATCTTTCTCCAAATCATAAAGTTGATATTCCTCAGCATTGCCCAACTCAATATTTACCTGTTTGTTTATCGCCGCTCCCTTGTAAGGTGGAATCATAGCCCAATTGCCCTTCCTAAAGGCTGTTCTAGAAGTTGCTTCCAAAACCAACTCTTCCCTTCCTTCTGTAGACTTGCCTAGAAAAGCATCCAAAAGATTCTCACTGTCCTCCCCAGTTTTATCGCTTCCGACCAAGGCCGCCATGGAGGTGAGCAGGTCTAGTTGACATACCAAGGCATCCGACTTGCCTGGGGCTATAGTACCCTTCCAATAGGTGATAAAAGGAACCCTTGTACCAGCATCGAACAAACTATATTTACCTCCCCTTAAAATTCCTGCAGGGGTATGATTGCCCAGTTTTTCCTCAGAGTCGTCATAGTAGCCATCATTCACAACAGGACCGTTATCACTGGAAAAGACGATCAAGGTATTCTCAAGGATTCCTTCGTCTTCCAAAGTCTTCATAAACTCCCCTATCATCCAATCGGCTTCCAAAATAACGTCCCCTCTTGGGCCCATACCGGATTTTCCGACAAAACGTGGATGCGGAGTACGTGGTACATGTGGCTGTTGTAGTGCGTAATAAAGAAAAAATGGTTCGTTTTTATGTTCTTTTACATACTCTTGGGCCTTGGCCAAAAAATGGTCGGCCATATCCACATCGCTCCATTTGGCAACCTCCCCGCCTTTCATAAAGCCTATTCGCGGCACTCCGTTCACTATACTGTTATTGTGGCCATGATGCCATTTCATGGTAGTTAGTTCAGGATTGTCCAATCCCGTAGGTTCACCTTCAAAATTTTTATCGTAGCTAACTTCTATTGGGTCCTTAGGATCCAACCCATCTACGTACCCATCGGCAATATACACTGTTGGCACCCTATCCTGGGTTGCAGCCAATATATAGGAATAATCAAAACCTACTTCATTGGGACCAGGGGATACCCTTTCATTCCAATTAACCATGCCATTACCTAGACCCAAGTGCCATTTCCCCACTATACCTGTGGCATATCCTTCTCCCTGCAACATTTTGGGCACAGTCATTTGTGCCGTGTCTATTATCAAAGGAGCTGTTCCCGGCAATATTTTAGCATCCTTGTTACGCCAAGGATACCTACCCGTTAGTATGGCATACCTACTGGGGGTACAGGTGGCAGAGGAGGCATAACCGTTGGTAAACTGCACTCCGCCCATTGCCAGGGCATCCATATTTGGCGTACTGATCTCGGTTGCGCCATAGGCACTCATATCCCCATAACCCAGATCATCCATATAAATAAATACAATGTTCGGTTTTTTTGAATCCTCTACAACGGCGACCTCTTTTTCTGCCTTGGATTTGCATCCTACCATAAGCAAAACAACCAAAGCGGTTTGAAACAAATTCTTTCTAATAATTTTCATATTCTAATAGTATATTAACTGATTTTGGTTTTAGCAGCTCGTAAGGTACAACCCTTCTATTTTTTGGGTCGCATCTTACTACATATTTTTTATTTGGTCTAAACCTCCATAACTTGTTTAGGGTCCGTACTTATTTCAACCGATTTAATAACTTTTTCATTTTTCCCTTCCCCTATAACCAAGGTGTGCTTGGCCAAAGAGTAAACAGGAGGAATATATTCATTGCCCTTTACTCTTAAGGATTTCACCATTTCGTTGGTCTCTTCATTAATGATCTTAACAACCTGGTCGGATTCCTTAAAATGTAATCTGGGAAGGTAGCCGAATGCCCTTCTGCCATCGTTATCATCTTGGCCAATGGTCAATGGCCAACCTGGGTAAGTGTTTTCATCCGATTCCACATCAAGGTCCGCCAAAAACCGAATCGCTTCCATTTTTATTGTCCTAGCTCCGGTATCAAAAGTAACTATCCCAAAACCGGATGCCTTTTTCTGAGCCCTTAAGTATCTATTTTTCTCTAGGTCAAAATCATCGGTCGGATTCCCAACGGCATAGATATAATTAATATTTCCAAAACCATCACGATAACAACCCGTATTGGGCAAACCATGTGCCGGTCTATCCGTGAAAGGTACGTTGACCGAATCTGGCTGTCCCCATCTTGGATAGCCCGTTGAAATAGCCGGGGTACAGAAGGTCCAGCCCCCATCCCGCACTTCATCCACACTATATTGCACCATAAAAGGCAGATGTTGATCTCCGTTGATATGAAAGGCACTGGCCTTCCTAATTGTCCGTATTACCTCATCCCTTTTGGATTTAGGCCAACCTCCCGAGTCCAAATCGCCGAATAAAAATTGCTTTTTAGGGCCATGATGGGTACCTACGTTGGAAAATAAAGTCTGACTTAACAGTACCTTCATATGGGTTCCCTTCCAATCTTGGATCCAGCCATCCAAAAACTCCATTTGTCGATTTCCAAAAAAGGTCAGGTCATTGGAATCAAGTTCCTCTGGTTTTGCCGGTGCAGTAAGATGATCTATCCTACCTTCTCCACTCCTAAGCATCTCCGGACCAGATTTAAAAAGCCGGTCACTTACAATAGCGAAACTGACCTTTCCATAAACCATTTGGGTATACCAATTGGTAATTCCGGATGGCAGGGGCAATGGATCATAGGCATCAGGGAGATGACCACATTGGGTGCGGTAAACCACATTTACCATTTTCGGGGTCTGCACAAGTCCCCCATGGGCGTCCCTTACTTTTTCCCATTCTTCAAAAGAAATACCTTCGCCTCCTTCTCCCCATAAATTGCCTTGGTAAACATCGTGATCATCAGGGGTACAAATGGTTGGTCTGTCCCGCATAATATTGCCAAAAGCCCAACCAAACATATACCACTTACCAAAATAGTTCAATATAGCGCTATCCTCTGGTTGTCTTTTAATGGGATATCCACCATTGCCCTCGTACAACTGATCTCCGGAAAAATACAGCATATCAGGGTTGGATTTTTCCAGGTTTTCCACCAAAGGCCGATAAGGATATCCTGCCCATTCCTGACAGGTAAGCCCCCCAAATCGCAGCGGTCTGTCGTCCGGCTCTTCCCTGATTACCCCATCGTAGTATTGCTTTTCCTTATCCACGGAATACGCCAGGCGATATTTAATATCCTGATCCGAATTCCATTCGCTGACAGTGAAAATGGTGGTAAATGATATGGTATCAATTTCCATTTTACCTTCCTTCACCCATTTGCCATTCTTAAAAAATTGCAGTTCCACATGCTTGGAATCCTTATCCCCCATTGGAGGTAATTGGGCAGATAATTTTAAAGTCCCATGAGAAAGGGTATACATTGCCCAAAGGATGGGCCCAAAACTGTTGTCGGCAACATGTTTTACTTTACTACCTTCCAAGCTTAATGATCGGGACCAAAATGTACTCCCAACCTTTTCTTGGATGTTTTGCTCCAAGGCTACCAAACCTTCCATTTCTCCGGAGTGATTATAAGTCAATTCCCCTTTTAGACCGTTGTTGTCCACCACCGTCAAGGTGCACTCATAACCCCCATTTTTTGGTGAGGCCTCCAACTCCATGTCAAATTTGTTATAATCAAAATTTTCGGGAAGCAGAGTTTCATTGTCGGCCATAAATATTTTGCCGTTCAAAGAAATACCTGCTGATACACCTTCCCCAAAATAACAGGCCGCTTTTACACTTTTGGGATCCGTAGTATCCTTTATGCCCACGGTAAATCCGACGGAACCTTTATCTGCATTGTTTTTCAGGAGACCTAGACTGCTTTTGATCCGAAAATCTACCTGGTCCTTTTTAAGCACATAGGTCAGTAGATGTAAACGGGCGTTTTGCATAGCCCCTTTAAACTCCAGTCGTTTGTTTTTAATTTCCCAGTCTTCCATGGGAACACTCCAGAAATCTTTTCCGATCCAGATCCTATCGTTTAGTTTATCAAACCCAAATTGAACGGAAGGTGCAACGGAAACCTCTGCTGCTATAAATTCTTTTCCACCTTGTGCAAATATATTTGAGAAAGGGTTGGCAATTATTGGAATTGCCAACCCTACTTTTTGTATAAATTTTCTTCTTTTTAATACCATTTTTTGAAAATGATTAATTTCCCAATTTAGGATTTACGTTGACTTCCGATTCTGGAATTGGCCATACGTCATCCACACCTTCCCTGAAATTCTTTGTGGTTACATACCATCGTGATTGCGGATCCAGTTTTTTCGATGTAGTTGGGTACAAGGTTGAATTTGGGAATGGGGCCCCCCAAAAATCTCCTACCAATACCTCATCACCAATTCCCCATCTAAAGATATCCCATAAACGCTGTCCTTCCAAGGCCAACTCAATTCTTCTTTCATTTCTTAAAATAGGTCTTAGGGCTGCTGCATTGGTTTCGGTTATAGGAGGCAATCCTACGGATGCCCTTCCCCTAACGGCGTTTATTGTTTCATCTAACAATTGTTGGGTAATGGCATTGCCAGCTTCGAGCTCGGCCTCCAAATAACTCAACAATACTTCCGCATATCTGATGATCGGAATATTTCCGCCATAATCCGTCCTTAAGTTACCACTAAAGGATTCATCAAAAAACTTACGCAGGCCATAACCTGTTCTAGTAGCCTGTTTGGAATACGTTAATTGATCTACAGATCCGGAAGAGTCTGGATGACAATCATAGATCCTTCCGGCAAATGTGGCACCATCCCAAATAAAGTTATATCTAAATCTTGGATCCCTGTTGGCTCCCATATCCTCATAGTCAAATCTTGGGTCGTCATAAGACAAAGGCGTACCATCATCAAAACCATAGGCATCCGCTAGGCTTCCCAAGGGGTTTACAATATGCCACCCCGAGGCAACCGCCGGATAGGCGTGCTGGGGTAGCGCATTTCCTGCCTGACCCCCAAAATACTGCGAACTAAATATATTTTCACTACTACCCTCATTGACGGGAGTAAAAAGCGATTTGTAATCTGGATCAATAATATTGTCTCCCATATCTATGATCTGCTTGTATACCGCGGAAGCCTCCGGAAATTTCTTCTCCCCTAAATACAACCTCCCCAGAAAAGCTAGGGCCGCCTGTTTATTGGCCCTACCGGCTTCCCCAGCTTTTAATTCCCCAAAAGTGGGAAGGGCAGCGGTAGCAGCCTTAAGCTCGTTCTCAACAAAAGTCACTAGTTCCGTTTTAGAGGCCTTATCCACATTATTGGCCTCATCCGGTGTTAAAGTAGTCGTAACCAAAGGAGCACTGCCCCAAAACTGTGAGAGGTAAAAATACTGTGTTGCTCTAAGAAACTGTACCTCGGCCTTCATTCTATCTATTTTGGCCTGTTCCATATCCACCTTGTCAATATTTTCCAAGAAATCGTTGCATATGGCGATCCTCTTGTAGGAGCCCTGCCAATATCCATTTACAACATTGTTATTGGGCAGTAATGTCCCATTGGTAAGTCGATTTTGGGTGGAATTGTCACCTCTACGATCATAGGCATTGTCCGTGGCAAATTCCATAAATACGATGCCACAGTAGGTCCACCAGTCGGAGGGAACCACCTGTGTGCTATATTCCACTGCCCCTCTATATGCCCCTGTAAGGGCTATATTGGCATTGGATTCTGAAGTCCAAAAGTTATCCGCCGCAAAAGCGTTGCTCGGAAATTGTTCCAGTTCCTTATCACAGGAAACAATTGTTCCCAAAGAAACGATGCCTAGAAAAAGCAACTTCAGGAACCTAGAATTATATGAATCTTTATTATATATTTTAATCATGATCTTAGAATTTTAGATTTAAACCAAAAGTGTATGTGGTTAATATGGGGTAATATGCACCACCCCCAATTATTTCAGGATCCCAACCCTTTCTATAGGAATTAAAAGAATTTAAATTCTCTGCCCCTAAATAGAATCTTAGACTATCTACCCCAATGACATCGGTCAATGCATTTGGGAAATTATATCCAAGTTGTATATTCTTTACACGTAAATACCCTGAGTCTATTACCCAAAAATCTGATGTCTCCGTATTGGCCGACCCACTGTTGGTCAGCACTTCCAGCCTAGGATAGTCAGGGTAACGCACAGGATTGTTGGGGTCGAACCTACCGTCCATTTGCCAACGCTGAATATTCCCTAAATTAAAGAAAGCATTCCCTGCATAACCGGTCAATTGGCCTTTTACCTCCGCAGTACCCTGAAGTAAAACCGACAGGTCGAAATTTTTATAATTAAAACCAAGATTGGCACCAAAGGTATATTTAGGGATACGACTTCCCAGATAGGTGCGGTCATATGTTGGATCTACCTTACCATCAGGTACCCCATCCGGCCCACTAATATCCTTGTATCTAAAATCGCCGGCCTGGGCCGTAGGATTCACCGCCGACATATCTGGCCAGCTATCTACCTCCCCGTCATTTAAGAACACTCCATCAGCTTTATAGCCGTAATACATTTGCATGGGGTAGCCTATAAACAAGTCCGAACCATTACCTACAAAGCCATTGGGCTGTTCCACATTACCTAGACCCAAGGTTATAACCTCGTTGTTAATGATAGAAAAATTGGCGTTGATAGAATATCCAAAATCTCCTGCATTGCCACGATGTCCTAGATCAAATTCCCATCCGGTATTTTTTACCTCTCCGGTATTGGTTTCGCTAATACCAACTCCCAGTACCGAGGATACACTTGCAGATGGTTTAAAAAGGACATCTGTGGTATTCCTATTGAAATAAGTGGCATTAAAGGTCAACTTTCCATCAAAAAGACCTGTTTCCAAGCCTATATCCGTGGTTTCCGTGGATTCCCATTTAATATTGGCATCCTTATAATTCGCATATGCGGCACCTGTGGCGAGTCCACCCCCTAAGGAGTAATCCCTTCCCGAGGCCAAAACCGTTTGATAGGGATAATTCCCTATGTTTTGGTTCCCCAATATACCCCAAGAAGCCTTTAATTTTAAATTGGAGATCCAAGACACCTCTTGCATAAAAGATTCTTGGGAAACACGCCATCCCACAGCAGCAGATGGAAAAAACGCATATTTGTTATTTTCTGGAAAGCGCGATGAACCATCATAACGCATAGTGGCCTCAAATAGATACCTTTGGTTAATACTGTATTTTAAACGCGAAAAGAATGATTGTAAAGCCCATTCCGCATCATAACCCCCGGATTGCTGATTCTCCGCGCTACCAAGATCCATAACCGTATAATCATTGCTCGCAAAATCCTGACGATATCCGTTAAACAGGGAGAGCTCTTCATTTTCAAAGGAATATCCTGCCAACAAGCTAAAATCGTGGGACCCAAACTCTTTGGAATACTCCCCGGTAAACTGCATGGTCTTAAAAATAGTTTTGTTGCTCTGTTGATTTAGATATGACTGCCCTAAAAATACATCTTCGTTAAGTCTTTGGGAGGCCAGGTATGAACGCTCCTCATATAGTGTAAAATTATATCCTCCTATCGCGGAAAAAACTAGGTCATCATTAGGCTTCCAATCCAATTTTACATTTACACCGGCCTTGGTTGTGGGGTTGTTTAAATAAGACTGGGAATCTAACCAAGCCACTGGTGTTCCTCCACTTTCAGGTCCTATACCGTAATTCCCCTCGGAATCAACCCCTAAAAAAGTTGCTGGGTAGCGCACCGCGTTCTGAACCAGTTGATCTAGGAAACCACCGCCCTTATTGGCAGTAGCCTGAGGTTCTTTTCGCTCCTCCAAGGAACCAAAAAACCTGGAATTCAATTCAAACTTGTCCCCCAACTTATTTTGAAGGTTCATCCTGAAGTTATAGCGGTTAAAACTATTTTTTGGTACAATACCCTGCTGGTCCAAAATACCGGCAGATACATAGTATTTATTATTTTCATCCCCACCATTTACGGTAAGGGTATGAGAAGTCTGTATACCATTTTTTGAAAACAAATCCTCTAAAAACCTAGTATTTGGATAATTGTCAGGATCGTTTTGAGCTCTGTATTTTTCAATGTCCTCGGCACTAAAACTATTGCTTCCCGAAGCAATATTGTACATTTCAGCATACTCCCAAGAATCGACAAAATCAGGAAGCTCCGTGGCTTCATTAAAACCTACATAACTGTTATAGCTAACGGAAAACTTTTTATTACTGCCACTTTTTGTGGTAATCAATATTACCCCGTTGGCAGATCTGGCTCCATAAATGGCTGCTGAGGAAGCGTCCTTAAGTACGGAAATAGACGCTATATCATCTGGATTGATATCATTTAAAGTACCTGCTATACCATCTATCAACACAAGGGCATTTGGTGTGGCACCGAAGGAACCTACCCCCCTTACACTAATATCTCCGCCACTCTGGCCTGGCCTTCCCGATCTTTGTATTACCGTAACCCCTGGCATCTGTCCAGTTATAGCTTGGGATGCCTGCGTTACGGGCCTATTCTCTATATCCTCTGAAGAGACCTGCGAAATAGAACCGATTACGTTTATCTTCTTTTGGACACCATAACCAACAACAACCACCTCGTCCAAGCCGGCTGCACTTTCCTCTAAGGTAATGTTAAGACTGGTCTGACCATCTATGGGAACTTCAATTGTTGAAAAACCAATATAGGAAACTACCAGAGTGGCATTGGCATCTTCCACCTCAATGGAAAAATTACCGTCAAAATCTGCCGTTACCCCATTTGTAGTTCCTTTTTCCACAATATTGGCCCCGGGTAGCGGGGTACCAGTATTGTCCAAAACTGTCCCTGTTATCGTAGACTGCTGCAATCCTATTTCCGGGCTGCCTTTTAGGTCTACCTTATCTTCTTTTGGGCCAGGTTTTAAGGCAATTTGTTTGTCCAAAACCTTGAAAACAATATCGGTTCCTTGAAATATCTTCTCCAATATCTTCGAAACAGTTTCCCTTTTTACTTTAATGGAAACCATCCTTTGCAGATCCACCTCTTTGGTGTCCATAAAGAATTTAAATTCCGTTAAGGATTCAATTTCGTTGAGCACATCGTTTACCTTAACATTGTTAAGATTCAGGTCTATTTTTGTGTTTTGTGAGTAAGTACTTGCATTTACCTGAAAAAGAGCAACTAATAATAAAAGTGTTGTTAATTTCATTTTTAAGTCGAATCGCCATGGAGAACCATTGCCATACCGCGGTTTGTTAAATTTTTTCATAATTTAGTAATACGTTTGGTGGTTAATAAAAATTTTTAATCACTTTAATCTGCCAGAAAATGTCGCAAGCATTTTCTGGTTTTTTTATAAAGTAGATTTAGTCTAGCCTCTTTGATGTCATTTCATATTTGATTGTTTTAGAATTAATTGATTACTATTTCGTCTTGGTCTATTGTGTATTCAATAGAATATATTTCGTTTAAAGTCCGCAATACCTGCTCAATACTTTCTATATCGAAAACTGCATTATAGGTCCTCTCTTCCAGTATTTTATTATTATTTTTAATAGAGATGTTATAGTGCCTTTCCAGTTTTTTTCTAATGATTTTAAAAGGGGTGTTTCTAAAGATCATCCTTCCTTCTACCCAGCCGGTATACTCATTTGTATCTACTTTTGCCACGCTTGTTTCTTTTGAATCGGGGTTCCATTCCCCTTTATAGCCCGGTTCCAATAAAACTGCGGTTGAAGTATTGTATGCATCATCCTTATCGTGCAGGGCAACAGACCCTTCTACGAGAACAGTGTTGATATTCTTATCTTCAGGATAGGAAGAAACATTGAATTTGGTTCCCAAAACCCTGACGTTCAACTCATTTACATTTACTACGAAAGGTTGATTTGAATTTTTGACAACATCAAAAAATGCTTCCCCTTTTAAGAATACTTCCCTTTGGGCCCCTTCAATAAATTTTACCGGATATTTAATGGAGCTGCCTGCGTTAAGGTGAATGGTTGTACCATCGGACAAAACCAACTTAAAGGTTTTTCCATAAGGTATGCTCAATTCGTTATATATAGGTTTTGAAGTATCTAGATCATTTGCAACACTCTTATAATTTAGGACATTTCCTTTCTGTGTGCCAATCAGCTTTCCTTTTTTGTCAACAAAGGTTTGTTCCCCATCCTCGGTTATAACCTGAATATTTCCATTGCCCAATTGCAAGGTAATGGCGTTTTCATCGATGATCGGTAGATCGGAATTTGATTTTTGTTGTGTAAAGAAATACCCTAAGCCCACAAGAAGTAGGAAGATAGCAGCATACATTATGAGTCCGGAAAACCCAGGTTTCGACTTGTTGTTGTCCAGTTTGGATTCCAATGCCTTCCAGGCCAGCTGGCTATCTTCATCGCTTTTGGCGCCCAAGGCCCAGGCCTTTTTAAATTGAATAAAGACTCTTTTGTTCTCCGGGGAATCATCTATCCATTGGAAGATTCGTTCCACTTCCTCCTCTGTGGCATTTCCTAAAAGATATTTTGAAATTAGATGGTGATCCATTAACTGGAGTTTAGCGTTCCAATTAAGTACACCTTAGAAGTCCTTTACCCTACATTGAATTATGATTTTTTTTGCTAAAACTGCAAAAAACAATAAATAATTATAAGTAATACGTAGTGGGAGAGTCTTAATTTAAGGAATTTGGTTGCTCGTGTAATATTGGCCTCCACTGCCTTGAGTGTGATACCGAGCTCGTCCGCAATCTCTTTGTTCTTCTTATTTTCGAAACGCTTTTTTACAAATACCAGCTTACATTTGTCCGGCAATTCCTCTATAGACTTTTCAATAAGGCTTTCCAATTCCGAAAAGGTGACGGAATCAAAATTCAAGGAGTTCAAAATTTCTGTGTGCAAGCTGCTCTCCCTTGCTTGCAATTGTTTGGATTCATACTTTCGAACAACCTTGTTATGCCTTATTAGGTTTAAACAATCGGTTTTTACCGAGGTATATAGAAAGGACCGAATTCCATTAATTTTTTGGACCTTTTCCCTATTCTCCCATAGTTTTATAAATGCATCCTGGGCAATACTTCCTGCTTTGTCCTTGTCCCCTATAAACTGAATAGCGAACCCAACAATACTATTGTAATATTCTTTAAAATAATACTCGAAAGCACGCCGATCACCTTCCCTAAATTGAAGGAACCGAAAATCCGCCAAACTTAACTGCCCTTTCTCCATTATGCATTAAGAATTACATAAAATTGAATGTGTTTAACTACCAATAAAGCAGCTAAATATACAAAAATTTATTAAATGTAAAATTTACGCGTAAAAATTATTTATTCAACAACGCTTGTGCTGAGAAAATTTTGACGAATTCAATTGATCATACAAGAATAGATTTATCACCTTTAATTGGCCCGAGTGGTATTTTGAATAATTTTTTCCATTTCCTTTTTAGAGGGTCGCGGACGTTTCCTAAATGAATTTGCTTTACCGGTTTCCCTATCAAATTCATCCGGAGTCCTTAAAGAAGGCACACTATCCTTGGTAATCCTTCGTATCTTTTTCATTTCTTCCCGCAAAGTCCCCAAACTTTCCTGATAATCCAGGTTGCCTACTAAATTGGTAAGTTCATAAGGATCATTCTCCATATCATAAAGCTCTTCGTTGGGTCTCGGAGTAAGGAAGCATGCCAACTGGGCCTGGGTAAGTTCTCCGGCTTCCTTCAGTCTGCGCATTTCGGCAAATGTACCGCTGACAAAGGCGTCCGCCGAAGGGGTATTGGGAAGATCGGCATAAAAATTACGTATATATTTAAACTTCTTGGTCCTTATAGCACGGGTATAATCCTCATAATCGTGCCAATGATCTTCGGCATATACCATCTCCCTAATATTAATTTCAGGACTAGTCAACATCTTTGAAAAATCC
Source organism: Arenibacter algicola (assembly GCF_000733925.1). Taxonomy (NCBI): domain Bacteria; kingdom Pseudomonadati; phylum Bacteroidota; class Flavobacteriia; order Flavobacteriales; family Flavobacteriaceae; genus Arenibacter; species Arenibacter algicola. Next base: position 392,076 of record NZ_JPOO01000001.1, on the reverse strand, counting down.
TTTCCTTCAAAAGCAGGTAGGGGATCAAGACCTGCCAATTTTAAAAAGGTGGGTGCAATATCCACGGCACTGACCAGATTGCTACAAATAGAATTAGGCTTTACACTTTTAGGCCATTTTACGATCCATGGAGTCTTTATACCTCCATCATAAAGGGTTGTCTTATCTCTTGGGAATGGTCTTCCATTATCGCTAATAAAGAGAATCAATGTATTCTCCGATATTCCCTGCCTATCCAATTCGGCCACTACTTGGCCCACATAATCATCCAACCTTAAAATTTCGTTATAGTAAAAGACAAAGTCCTCCCGAACCTTTTCAGTATCCGGCATATATGGAGGTACAATTACATCTTCATTTTTGTGGGGATAGGCTACAACATCATCGGTATAAGGACGATGGGGATCAACTGCAGCCAACCATAGGAAAAAAGGCTGATCCTGTGGCCGTTCCTGAATTAAGGGAACCCAATTTTCACAACCACTACCATCTCCTTTTTGTTTGGCTTTGGAACCATCCGGTGCCAACTGAAACCCAGAGGTACCTATATCATACACCACATCGAAGCGGCCCTTAATAGCATCTCCCATATGCCATTTTCCGGCCTGGGCAGTCCAATAACCAGAGCTTTTCAACTTTTCCACAAAGGTCACTTTGTCCGGGGTAAGAGGCCAGTGTAGTTGCTCGGCATTGGTATTGTGCGGGTATAGCCCAGTAATAATACTTGTTCTACTTGGACTGCAGGAACTGGCGGTAAGAAATGCCTGGTCAAATCGCATCCCATCTTTGGCAAGCTTATCTATATTTGGAGTCCTAATGTTTGGATGTCCATATGCACCGCTATCGTCCCAAGCCATATCGTCTGCTATTATAAGAACAATATTGGGCCGCTTATCATCAATTTGCTTGGACTCCTTTTTAGGGGAGCAGGAAATGTTCCAAAGTGCAAAAGTCAAAATAAATAGCTTAATGGCATTTAGGTCATGGTTGGTCATTGGGACTAAATTGTTTTAAAACTTTAAACAAACTGGTTGCGGAAGGCTTATTTGGTTTCCAGTATACTTTAGTAGTCCGGTTTGCCTATCTACTTCAAAAACAGTGATATTATCAGATTTCTGGTTGGCTACCAAAAGAAAATTTCCATCTGGTGATAACGCAAAATTCCTCGGCCAATCTCCCTGAACAGGTTCTATGTTAAGCAATTTTAAATCTCCGCTTTCAGATACCGAATAAACAGCTATGCTATTATGGCCCCTGTTGGAAGCATATAGGAACCGGCCATCATTACTAATATGAATATCGGCACAGGCATTCGGTTCCTGGTAATCATCCGGGAGGGTACTCTTTTTATCGATTTTTGTAAAAACTCCGGTCTCTTCATCCAAGGTGGCCGATACAACGGTACTGGACAGTTCATTTATAATAAAAACCATGTTCTGAGTGGGATGGAAGACGAGATGTCTTGGACCGTCGCCGGGATCCAATTGTAGACCCACCTCGGCTTTGCCCAATTTATTTTCAGAATTAATTGGATACGTCAAAATCTGATCTATACCCAAATCTACAGCATATAAAAATTTTCCGTTTTGGGAAAATTGTACACAATGTGCATGGGCCGATTTTTGGTTGGGATGCGGACCACTTCCCGTATGTTGTATCCCTTGTGGTTCCTCTAGTATAACCCCCTTGTCATCAAGCGGATATAAAACGATATTTCCCGAACTATAATTTGCCGCTGCAACAAGGTGTTCCTCGGGACTTGCCCCAACATAACAGGCTCCATCCCCTATACTGGGTAGATTGGCCACTCTCTCCAAAGCCGTTTTTTCTTCGTTCCATTGGAATGCCGATACACTACCCGGTTTGGTTCCATTGGAGGAATAGACCATGTCACCATTCTTTGAAAGGTAAAGATAACCTGGCTTGCTTTCTATTGCCACACGATGGCTATTGGAAAGCAGCCCGGTTTCAGTATTGAAGTCGAGCTGGTAAATACCCTGGTCATCCCCTTCGGCAAAACTTCCTACCAAGAGTTTTTGAATTTTTCCTTCGGAATTCTCTATTTTTTCAAAATCCGTCTCGGATATTTCCGCCTTTTTGGAGTTCGATTTACATCCGATTAAAATAGACATCCCCAATAATAGGGCTATGAATCCAGAATTCTGTTGCAATGGAAGTCTTAACATATCATTTTATTATTAATATTGAATTTTAAATATAATGATACCTGCTCTCTAAAAAAAGGAGTTTAAACATTTTCATTTACAAGCCTTCATTATTCAAATAAAAACTGCCATAGTACCTTAAAAACAAGGCATTTGTAGTATCTTGTATAGCCTGAACGATGTAGAATGCGAAAACAACTGCTTTACTTATCCATAGCCTTAAGTGGAATACTCTCCCATGCACAGTTGGAATGCCCAACAATGATAAGTCCCCCCAACGGTTCCCTAAACATTAGTTCCCCTACAATTATTTCGTGGTCGGAAACCCCTTCTGCATCGGGCTACCTTTTAACTCTAGGAAGCTCCCCTACTGCTGATGATATCCTGAGCAAAACAATATATATGGTAAATTATAGCGAAGAAATCATTTTTCCAAACAATGCTACTATCTATGTCACCATTACTCCTTTCAACGATATGGAAATTGCCAGCGGCTGCCCAAAGTGGTCCTTTAGCACCCCTCAGGAATGTGACTTTTATATAAATCCAAAAAAGGATATATCGGTATGTTATACCGAAAACGTAGGGACCAATGAAATTTTTGTAGATTTTGCTAGTATTGAACGGGAACTTATAGGTGCACAGGAAGATCTTTTGTTAACCTATTATGATTTGATAGGTAATGCCATTGATCTCAACCAACTTTTGCCAAACCCAAACTCGAGCCCATATACCCTTCTGGTTAAAGCTTCGGATACCAATGGCTGCTTAAAAGAGACAATATTTAGCCTTAGGTTGGTAAAGCCTCCAATAGTTGAAGTACTGGAGGACATTACCGTTTGTGAAAGTTTTGCGCTACCAGTACATAGTACCAACAACCGTTATTTTACCGGACCCAACGGCACAGGCAGCGAACTCCAAGCTGGCAGTAGAGTTACCAACAGTCAGCTCATTTATATTTTAAACCAGGTTGGTTCCTGCATGGAACAATCCAGTTTTAGAATTAACATTGACCCTTTAGTTTGTGCTGGACAGGCCAGCGCAAAGCAATACCCAAAATTCTTCACGCCTAATGGAGATGGCATTAATGACTTTTGGCAACTTAATAGGTCCATATTAAATATTACGGAAAAGTCACCAGTATTTATTTATGACCGCTATGGAAAATTAGCACGAATGTTGGAATTTGACAGCCAGGGCTGGGACGGCAGCTACGAAGGATCACCAATGCCCTCATCGGATTATTGGTTCTTTGTGAATTTGGGCAACAATAAGTCCTTAAGCGGACACTTCAGCTTAAAACGATAAAAATATGGCCATCCATTTACCTCATTAATAAATGACCATCATTTCATTTTCCTAAAGATTCTTTTTTAATCGCGATATTCATTGATGTCTAGCGCCCAATTTCAGCCTTTATCTTGATAAAATGCTCGGTTAGCCCGTCAAAATCCCTATCTTCAATAAGCTTTTTATCAAAGAGCGAACTGCCCATGCCTACCCCCACAACACCGGCCTCAAAAAAGGATTTGATATTTTCCAAAGAAACCCCACCAGTAGGTAAAACTTTAATATCGTTAAGTGGAGCCGCAATGTCCTTTATATATTGAACCCCAAGCTGGGAGGCCGGGAATATTTTTACGGCCGATGCCCCTAAACTCCATGCCTTATATATTTCCGTAGGAGAGTAAGCTCCTGGAAAAATGGGTATCTCTTGGGCTACGGCAGTTTTAATAACGACCTCATCAATGATCGGGGTCACAATAAACTGGGCTCCGGCAGCAACGGCCATTTCATAATCCTGCAGATTGCAGACCGTACCAGCACCCACATTGAGCTGTTGAAATTCGTTTCGCAACATGAATATCATTTGGGCAGCTCCGGGAGTATTCATGGTTATTTCTATGGTGTGCAGGCCTGCCCGTAGATACGCCTTGGCAATATCCCGCATAACGTCCATTGACACTCCTCTTACAATACCCACGATGGGGGCCCTATTGTAGAGCTCCCAAGAAAATGATTCTTTATTTAACATGTGCTTCCAAAATTTTTCGCTGGCCAACCAATAGGGCCGTTTCTATAATCTGCGGCTCAAAACAAACTATTCGGGCCTCCTCCAGAAACGATCTCAAAGCCAATTGGTACAATTCGTTTTGTATACCAGTTACCGCAAGGTATACCGTTTCCTTGCTATCTTTCAAATGGGACAACTCAGCTCCGATCAGCAATCCGGATAGAAAATAATAGTTTTCAGAACTGGAGGATTTATGTATCAAACTATTTGCCCTAATGGAAAAAAGGGATGCCATCTGTTGGTTGTCCACTCCTTTTTTAACACCTTTCAAAAAAATATCCTTAAATAATGGGCTCCATGGCACTTCCTCCAGGGAGGCGGACAAAATGCTTTGCTTCCCAATAACCTCAAATAATTCCCCGGTCATATAGGTAGTGAAATCCATAAATTGCCCATCGTTAAATTGGATGTGTTTACTATGTGTTCCGGGCAACAAAAGTATCCCCCTTCCACTCTTAGGTAGGTAATCCGAAAGCCCTATGGCCTGGATTTCCTCCCCCCGCATTACATCACTATTGGTTCTAGCCCCTGAAATTAAAAGGAGGTCCAAATCCTTACCCATAGGAATCCAATTACTAATCAGATCTTCCCCAGAAAATGCAATGGGCAATTTGCAATACTCCAATTCCTGCATGCCTATGGAAGAAGACAGCATTCCTGAAGACACCAAATAAGGCTTTCCAACTGCCTGCAAATCCAACTTCTCCAACTGTGCCAACAAATAATTGGAAAAAAAGGCTTGCTGGGATAGCTCCTTTTGCTGTTTGTATAACTGATAACATTTTTTAATCCCCAAGTCGCTCCTAGTTTCCGAAAGGATCTTTAAGGAATGTGTTTCCACCAAACGGAGTCTAAAATTGGAGGTGCCCCAATCGCAACTGATAAACTTTTCGGGTAGCCCCATATTTATTATAATGCTTTAATTATTCTTTATTTAGTCAGATTATGGTAAAGCGCAATAGTTGTACAAGCCTCTTCAACATTGCTGATTTTTATTCCCCTATGGGCCTGTAAATATTAAAATGAAATCAGGAATTGATCCATAGATTCCACTATTTCCGAAAAATACGTTAATTATTTTCATCTTTAAAATATATCTCTAAAGCGAAACACATATTGGCACAATTTCCCTGCTTACTTCTTGAGGTCTGGATTACACCATTTTAGATTTCCTCCAAAATACTTGTAACACAAAAAAATTGACAGGATAGTCCCTTTGCCAAATAAATCATCTATGAAACAGGGAAAGCTGCTAATAAATCAATATAAGCTATATGAGGAAGAGGTCAAGAACAATATAACTCCGAGCATTACAGAAAGTTATATACAATTGCCATATGCCATAGTGAATATATTGATTGCCAAAAACAACTGTGAAGCCTCCCAAAAGGAAGAAGAGAGGGTCAAGGCCATCCTAACCTTAATGAACCTCAAAGGCTTGGAGGAGGAACTTCCAAAAGATAAATTTATGCGCGTACATCGCTCTTTTATAGTTTCCTTACAGGCCATAGATGTTATAGAACGCAGTCAGATCATAATCGGAAACCAGCGTATTACGGTTTCGGAAAATTATAAACCTCATTTTTTTGACTACATTGCCAAAAATAGCCTGGATTGATTTTTTACTTTGAAATCTTCACTGAAGAAACCCCAATTCCAGTTTTCCCAAAGAATAACATTTAACTCCGGTGTAAGTTCTAGACCCTAGAAGAAACCAGGTATAGGGTGAGAGCATCAAACATAAACCCCGCCAAAGAAAGCGGGGTTCGTTCTGCCATAACTATTCCGTGTTATAATTCATTCTGTCCTGCCAGTAGTTAAGGTAGGTTCAGCTTTGAATGAAATTCAAATAACTGATTATCAATTAATCAAAGTTACTGTTTCTGTCTCCTCGAGCCTGCCATGTCGGCCAGACAGGCAGGCTACCATTGACGTCTATCATAGAAAACTGTTAATCAGCACTTTGTATTTTCAATGGAGTTATCCCCAACCCTAGTTCTTGTGCCATTCTTGTTACCGCCCTTTGTTTGTTCAAGAGCATTTTCTCTTGGTATTTTTGGATACCGTTCTCCACATACTCCAGTCCCTTTACAAACAATTTCCAGTACAGTTCGGCCAATTTCCTGGCCACTGCCTTTATGGCCACCAATCCTCCCTTTTTGGCCCGTATCTTTCTGCCGAAAGCGCCCAATGCAATGTGCTTGCTGTTGAGCAGGCCTACTGCTGCCTGTTTGAAGATCAGACCTGCCCTTGGGACTCCCTTGGGTTTGTAATTGCGTTTCATTTTTCCCGAATTGTGTTGTTTTGGGGCAAGTCCCAACCAAGAGGTGAAATGTTTTTCCGATTTCCATTTCCCAAGATCGGTGCCCACCTCCGACAGCAGTTGCATCCAGTTATAATCCGTAATTCCGGGCAGGACGGTAGCATCCTTTCCCTCAAAGATCCCCAACAAGTGTCCTCCCATATTCTCTATATCCGGTCTATTGTGACGGATTGCTTTTCTTGTTCCCTTGGACCTTGGCTTTGGTGTACCGTCCAGGTCCATCTTCTTCAACACCTCTTCCAGCTTTATGTCGCACATGGCAATTTGTTCCCCATAGAAATCATAACAGGCCACGGCTTGGCCCAGTTCGAACAATGCGGCTTCCGAATAATGCCCCTTTAATGATCTTATCACCCATTCCTTTTTTGTTTTAAGTATCCTTTGATCACATAGCAATGCCAGTTTTTCGGCATTCCTTTCGCCTGATAGGATAGCGCGGACAATCCGCATCCCACTTGTCCCGTGGATCTGGCTTATTACTTCCTTCAGCCGGATATTCATCAGTATCAATGCCTTTTGCATATGGCCGATGTGCATCGCACCACTACGGATGTGGTCCTCGCGAAGGCGTTGATAGGCTCGCAGTTCCTGTACCCGGATATCGGGCACGAAACATTTGTTCAGCAGCCCATAACTATGTAATTGCTGTATCCATTGGCAATCCTTTACGTCGGTCTTTCTGCCGGGAACCTGTTTGGTGCCCGCTCCATCGACCAGCCAAACATCCAGACCTTGGGACACCAGTATATCGTACAAAATGACCCAATAGACGCCCGTAGCCTCCATGGCCACAGTTTCTATGCCATGGGCCACCAGATAAACGCCCAGAGCCTCCAGGTCCTGGGTAAAGGTATCGAAGCTTTTTACAGGCAGGTCCTCGATACTCACATACACTTTTTTTGCCCCAATGTCGATACCTGCAGCATGGGTTCTGATCTTTTTCATAGCTATATGATTATAAAACCAAATTGCCTTCAAAAAAAACAAGCTTGCAAGACTACCATACGGACATCAATTATAGAAATTGAGTACCAGATTCGCTTTCCAAATTTTTGAAAATCATGCTCGAACACAGGTAAATAACACTATTCCGACTACGATTATTTTGCAATTCGGTAGATTATGATCCAATTTACGTCATTATTACCGCTTGAAAAATAAAATTTCTTGGGTCTCGACCGGACAACATTACCATAAACAACACATTATCAATTTAAAATCCATCGAACACACGTTAATCGGTTTTTCGCTTCTTAAACCACAAGTCTTCCAAGCTTAAATTAAGGGTAAGTACATGGTAATTTTCCTTGACGAGTATATTTTCTATTTGTCCGCTGGACCCATAGGAATAGGATAAATTGAGCATGGAATTATTACCCCGGCCAATAGGCAAACCAATACCGGCGGTAAAATTATAGCCATTTATTTTTTCATCGTTGATGGACAAATACCCAGTGTCGTAATTGAAACCAGTCCTATATCGAATACGCTGGTTAAATTTATAACTGGCAGCATTTTTTACGAATTCCAAACCCACCGCATAGATATCCTGATCAACGTATGTCCCTATATTCTCGGTCTGTCCTGTATCACTCCAGTAATTCTTTTTATAATCGGCGTTTAGGGTAAAGGATTTTAGAAAATTGGTACTTAAACCCACCCCCAGTTCCAATGGCATATTAAAATCGGCAACAGTATCACTTTCATCCTCTTCCACGTCTATTTCAACCCCATCAAGACTTTTAATTACAGATCGCCTTACACTACCCTTTAGACTGGTTGGAAGTTGGACCGTACTTCCAATAGTGATTTTATTTGTTAGGTCATATTGCAGTCCAAGACCTACACGCGCGCCACTGTAATTGGTATCCTCCGTAGAGACCAGGGCACTGCCGTAAACCTGAAAGGATTCTTCCTCCTCAATCTTCCCAAATAACAAGGAGAAACTGGCTCCAAACCTCAAATTATCAGTAATTCCATATCCTAGGCTGAACTTAAAATCGCTCATTCCTCCAAGACCGTTTACGTTACTTTCAAAGGATTCTTCAGATCCCTCAATATTGGTTTTTACCCCAACCAGGGTATACCCAACGTCGGTATATGGAACTAGGGCTATTCCCGCTCCTAGTCTGTCCATTATCCTGAAGGCAAGGGCCAAATTTGAAAAATTGAACGTAGTTTTTGCCTCATCATTTATCCTATTGCTATAACTGTTATGCTTTCCCCTTATCCCGACATCATAAAAAAATGAATTCTGGGGTGTCAAGGCAAAATTGGCAGGATTCAAATTATTTATTTCTGTGTCGGATTTCAACCCTATTCCGGAATATCCCATGCCATTGGTGCGGCCAATACTGGTCTGGTTTATTACACCGAGACCATATAGGGAATAAGGTGAACTTGTGAGCCCCTCGGATTGGCTCAAAACAGGAATTGCGGATAAAAACGTTAGAAATAGGGCAAATAAAGGTAATTTATTCATCTTCATCATATATTGCATAGGTAAGTTCCAATTTTACACCTTGGTCAGTGCCCTCTTTTCCCATTAATACAAAACGGTCTACAGTGCTGTTGTAATTCTCTGGCAAAAGAATAAATGCATAGTCGGCATCCCTTTCTGTGGACAATATTCCTTCTATATAGGTAGTTAGGGGTATTTCATAATAAATGTCATTGAATTCCTGACCATCGCGGTTTAAAGTGGCTTGTACCGCTGCATTATCCGTTCCCAGCAATTGCTCCGTTAAATCGTTGTTTTGATCTACTATATAAAGCGCTAGGTTGTCCCTTAGAGCCAGTTCATCACTATAGGATCCCAAAACCGGTTTTATTTTAAGAACAGCATTCAACAAGGTGCCCTGTCCCGGAATATCGAAAAGCGTTTTTAGATTCGTAAATTCTATTTTGGTGGTGTATCCAATACCGGACTGCACAAAACTTTGGTTATCCGATTCGGAACTATTGAGAAGAACTTCCTTATCTGTTAGTGTCTCCAAATATTCGTTGGTTTCAACTACGGACATCTGATTAAAGAAAGGTATTGGACTGCTGGTCGTGTTTATGGTAAAATCTGCGGTAAATTGTGTTCGACTTTCCTCTCCGGGAATACTATAATACATTCGCATTACACTTGTAGAAAAATCAAACCCTATTATGGACCCATCGTCGTCTTCGCCCGGTTGAAAGGTTAGCCCATGAAAGTAATCCTTAAATTCCTCCGTGTTGGTAATATCCTTTTGTTGTAATTGATCAAAAATACCGAGCCCTAAAGTGTCGCTTAATTTTATAACTAGAGAATCGGTTTCAAGGGGCCTTGGAGTGTAGGTTATGGAACCTAAATCCTCATCGGAATATGCCACCTTGCTGGTATTGTAAAAATTGCTCCCATCCTCCGGCTCTAGTAGCTCACTTAACTCCTTAATATGGATGGTGTTGCTTTTAAGGGTGTCATTATAATAGTAAGCGTCATATTTAAGAAAGAAGCCGATACTGTCATATTCGGCTTCCGAGTCAATAGAATAACTGTTGGGCAACAATTCCACATAGGTTGCACTTTTCACAGCCCCAAAAACTGGATCTATATATTTCCCTATCAACATACGGGTGGCTTGTGAAGTTACGAGGCTATCAAACTTCATGGTATAGGTTTCCACGTTCATAGTATCAATTTGTACAACCCGTATATTACTGTTCGTAAATGTCCCGCCAGCTACAAAATCGGAATCATTAATAGTATCATCGCTACATGAAACCATTAATGCCAGCAAAGCTATAAGTCCAAGGAGTTTTCTCATTCGTTCATTATTTGATACCAAAAGTAAATGCGTTTCCCTAGCCCGGAAACCCCAATAGACCAATCCACAAACTTATAAGACCAAATGGGGGATTTTAGCTATTAAATAGGCTCTACCATTGGTAGATAAAATAGCCGTTTTCATATGTTAAATAGGTGACTTTATCTATTTAAGTTTCAAACCCGAGGTTCGGCATCTAGTTTTGAAAAAAAAAAATAACTAATGAAATACATTTATAATATGAAGGAAAGGGTAAACCACATTAGAATGTTAACTATGGCTAGCTTAACACTTTGCTTAATGGCCAGTTGCTCTAGCGACGATGAGGATGAAGATCTAGGAAACTGGATAGACAAATCTGTATTTGATGGGAGTCCCCGTAGTGGCAGTGCCTATTTCACAATTGGAAACATTGGATATAGTGGTGTAGGTTATGATGGCGATGATTACCTAACCTCCTTTTGGGCCTATGATATGGATGGTGATTATTGGTCACAAAAAGCCGATTTCCCAGGAGCAGCAAGGAATGCCGCAGTAGGCTTTGCCATAAATGACAAGGGATATATAGGATCTGGTTATGATGGTCTTGACGAACTGTCGGATTTTTATTCTTACGACACAAGCACCAATACATGGACGGCAATCGCATCCTTCCCATCTACCCCAAGACGAAGTGCTATTGCATTTGGAATAAACGGCTATGGCTATTTTGGTACCGGTTTTGACGGTGACAACGATAGGAAGGATTTTTGGAAATACGACCCATCTACCGATAGCTGGTCCGAGTTAGTAGGCTTTGGTGGTGACAAAAGAAGGGCTGCAACCACCTTTACCATAGGTGAAACTGCATATATGGGAACCGGGGTTTCCAATGGTATTTATTTGAATGACTTTTGGGCTTTTGATTCCGCCACAGAAAGTTGGACACAGAAATTGGATCTTGACGAGGAAGACGATTATTCCATTGTTCGAAGCAATGCCTTAGGTTTTACTCTAAATGACTATGGATATATAGCCACAGGAACCTTTGGGGGAACCTTACAATCTATTTGGGAATATGATCCCAATACCGATACTTGGGAATCCAAAACAGATTTTGAAAGAACATCCAGACAGGATGCAGTGGTATTCTCCAATAACGTAAGGGCATTTATAGGTCTAGGCCGTACAGGTAGCCTCTATTTGGATGATTTGGAGGAATTTTTACCATATGACGAATACGACGACGAAGATTAGTGATTTTGATTATGTTTACTTATTAATTAGTAAAAAGAGCTATGCTGTTTGGCATAGCTCTTTTAAAATAAACGATAAATGAAAAGAATTTTAGTAGCATATATTTTGATTGCGGTCGTATTTGGACTTTTATTTTTGAACTTCACAGATTACACCTTTGGTTCAACAAAAAGCAAAAACCCGCTGCATTCCGAAACATTTAAGGTAGGGAATGGCTATGGATATCAAATAGCACTAGAGGACAAAGTACTTATTAGACAGGAGTATATTCCAATTTTAGAAGGAAAAAAGCCGTTTACATCAGCTGAAGATGCAGAGCGCACTGCCAATAGGGTTATCACCAAATTATTAAGAAAAGAGAGTCCAATCTTGACACTTTTAGAATTGAAGGAACTGCAAATTCCTGAATTTAACTCAAAATAAAGCAGCGCATGGCTTTTGACAAGAAAAATATACCACAATGGCTTGTTCACACCCTATTATGGTCCACACTATCCATTTTGCTGTTTTTTCCTTTCCTATCAGAGTCTAGGACAATTCCATACGGCTTAGGTGCAAAATTACTTTTGGCCATAGCACTCTTCTACCTCAATTATTATTATCTGGCACCAAAATTATTACTAAAGGATCGTATGTGGACCTATATTGGCCTATCTGTTCTACTGTTACTGGCCACAGGTATCTTGTCCAATTTAGTCCATCCGCCTATGGGACCCGACGACCTTCCCAGACGGGCGGCCCGTATGCGCCCATTTACGGATAATGGCCCTGGAGCTTTTCGTTTTTTATTGATGACGACCATTATTTTCGCCGTTCCCTATATTTTTGGAACAATGTTAAAGGTGTATACGGAATGGCAAAAAAACGAAGATCTCCGTAAATTGGTGGAGAAAGAAAAAATACAGTCAGAACTTCAATTTTTAAAGACCCAATTAAACCCGCATTTTCTTTTTAATTCATTAAATACTATCTATTCCCTTTCGGTAAAACAATCTCCCGATACCTCCGAAGCGGTAATCAATTTATCCGAACTTATGCGGTATATGCTCTACGAGGCGGACAAAAGACTAGTGCCCCTTGCCAAGGAATTGGAATACATTAAAAGTTACGTGGCTTTACAGCGGCTGCGACTTTCCAACAGTGAGGATGTGTCCCTAAAAATATCCGGTGAGGAAAGGGGAAAATTTGTCCCACCACTTTTATTTATCTCCTTTATTGAAAACGCATTTAAATATGGCACCGATTACAATGGAAAAACCTTTGTGAAAATAAACCTTTCCATAAATAATGAGTCTATACATCTACAGGTAACGAACATAATTGGAACTTTTAAAGCCCAATCGAAAAGTAGCGGAGTAGGCCTCGAAAACGTAAAAAACAGATTAAACTATTTGTATCCCCATGCCCATGTATTGCTTATAGCGGATGATGGAAAGACCTATGAGGTAAATTTAACCTTAAATTTCAAGAACTATGAATTGCATAATAATTGATGACGAGCCTTTGGCTATAGATGTATTGACAGACTATTGCAAAAAAATAGACTTTACCGATGTAGTAGGCACTTATACCAATCCTTTGGATGCCATAACAGTTATTAAGGAAAAAAAAGTTGATTTAATTTTTTGTGATATTGAAATGCCCCAAATAAGTGGTCTGGAATTTATAAACGCTTTGGAAAACCGGCCATTATTTGTTTTTACTACAGCCTATACCCAATATGCCGTGGAAGGTTTTGAACTTAACGCAGTTGATTACTTGGTTAAGCCGATTCCCTATCATAGATTTATAAAGGCCATCTCAAGAACCAAAGAAATTTTGGCCCAAAAGGTAAAACCAACGGAAGCCAATATTTTTCCTTCCTTTGGGGGAAGCAACGATAACCAAAAATTTATTTTTGTAAAATCCGAACACGAGAATATCAAAATAAATTTGGATGATATAGAATACATTCAAGGTCTCAAAGATTATTTAAAAATTCATATTGCAGGTACCAATAAGACCATCTTGACACTTTTGAGCTTCAAGGATCTTATGGAAAAACTACCCCATTACCAGTTTATAAGAGTGCACAAATCTTTCGTCGTCAACGTTAATGTGATCAAGACCATACAAAGGAACCGAATTGTAATCAACGATACCCGTATTCCCATCGGAGAAAGTCATAAGACCCAATTCTTTGCTTTTTTGGGCTTATAACTTATCAAACTTTTAATAGCCATTAGGTGGTCTGAATAACTGGAATTCTACTAATCATTCCAATGGTCAGCAATGATTTGATGAATTTCCTCATTACCTTCATCAAGATCGCCTAGCATTTTACGCTGTCTAAGAATTTCGGCTTTCATTTCGGAAATAACATCCTGATAATCTGAATCGGCATATGCATTATAAAGTTCATTGGGATCCTCTTCCAGGTCAAAGAATTCCCAGTATTTTTCAGGCTGCTCCTCTTTGCTGTACCCATTTACCTTAAGTCCGTTGCCATAATAAAAGGCAAGCTTGTAGCGCTCTCCCCTAATCCCAAAATGGCCTGGCCTGTCTTTGCTGTGGTCCCAGTACCTATAGTAGCCATGCTTTCGCCAATCTGCCGGGGTATTACCTTTTAGGTTTTCCCGAAAACTATGGCCTTGCATAGTTTCAGGATAATCTATGCCAGCATAATCTGCAAAGAGGGCCGAGAAATCGGCATTTTCTATGATATCGGCATTTCGGGTACCAGCTGGAATCTCTTTTGGGTACCGTATTACAAAGGGCATGTGAATAGATTCCTCATAAATTAAACGCTTGTCGAACCAACCGTGCTCCCCTAAGAAATAACCCTGATCGGCGGTATATATAACTATGGTGTTTTCTGCCAATCCAGACTTTTCCAAATAATCCAACAATCTGCCAATATTGTCATCAATGGCAGCTCCACAGCGCATAAAATCCTTTACAAATTTTTGATAGGTCTTCATCCGCGCCTTATCAGCGCTCAAGCCTTCCACAGAGAAGGGCAGTTCCGGATAGGCCATATAATCCTTTCTCAATTCCGGATCGGCAGTGGCATCCAAATAGCGTTTTTGTAGGTTGTCTATAGATTGCCCCTTAAAGACGCGACCGGTAGTTTCAGCTCCTTGATCATAAAAAGAATCGGGTACAGGAATTTCCTCATCCCGATATAGATTACTAAAGCGTTCCGGGTAATCATAGGGTTCGTGGGTAGCCTTAAAATGGCACATGGCCATAAAGGGTTTGGATTTGTCCCTATTTTCTATCCATTCCATGGTTTTATCGGCAATGATATCGGTACTGAAACCTTCCACTACCTTACCGCCTCCGTAGTAATCCTCCCAGTTGTCGGCAGTTTTTAATCTTGGGTTCCAATAATCTCCCTGCCCAGGCAGTACGGCATAATAATCAAACCCTGCCGGCTCTTGTTTTAAATGCCACTTCCCGATTACGGAGGTAGCATAACCGCCTTTTTGCAGTTCCTTCGCTATATTGTTATGACTCGGGGATAAACCAGCCCCTAGGGTCGTGACCCCATTAACGTGACTATACTGTCCGGTTAGGATCGTTGCCCTACTGGGAGTGCAAATGGAATTGGACACCAAACAATTCTCCAAAACACAGCCTTCGGCTGCCAACCGTTTTATATTGGGATTGTGCACATAATCTTTTAAAATTCCACCGTAAATACCCCAGGCCTGTGCGGTATGATCATCTGACATTATAAAAAGAATATTAGGTCTTTCCGTACTGACCACTTTTTTATCTTCTGTCTTATTCTTACAACTGGTGATGGTTAATAATGCTAAGCCTAGAACAGTTACAAAGAATTTCATTTTCATCATGTTTTATTAGTTTTAAAACTTAAATTCCGTAAAATTAACTTTTAAAACCAAAAGATAGCTTTTAGCACTAATTTATGATATAATTAAGCTGTTTTTGATGTCCATGTTCTGGAAAGTTTTAAGCCATCTGAACTTCATTCCGAGAACGAATGCAAGGATCAAATTTGTAAAATGCCATGGGTCCTTTTTAAATGTCTTCTTGATTTTTCCGAATTCGCATCAAAATGTATAAAAAAAGGGAGAAACGACCTCCCTTTTAAATCTAACTAAACTAACCAAGGGGAGTAAACCCCTATACTGTAAATAGGATTGTCACCTACCAAATATTCGCACTCTGGATTCCTTAAGCTTTCCGTACTGTATGGAGGTAATTATATCATCCACCTCTGACTGGTCAACAAAGAGGCACTACTATAAATTTTCTGAAGGATACCCCAGCTCCTGTCGTAATTTTAGGCCCATGACCTGAGTCCTATTCCTTAATTTTTTGGCCTGGGTCAAAAGGTTTTCAGTTTGCAGCAATCTATCCACCAAGGCGTTCTGATATTCCTTTGTATTAAGTAATGTGTAATAATTGGAGACTCTTCCAAAGTCTCTAATTTTATTGTACTTAGGGTTTTCCTGTGGCAGTATATCTACCAAGGCAAGATGCTTTTCCAATACAGGCTGTAAGTGATTGACGACTATATCGTTGATCTTTGCGTCTGTTATCTTAAATTCCGCAATTTCCGTGGGGTAATTGGCGATAAGGGTTTTTAAAGAATCGCTTTCTATAATCTCAAATTTAGAAGTACTTATAACCGAATTTAAGGCTCCATCCAACAAGACCATTGGCGCATAATTAATGTGCACTATAGTATCCTTGGCCCCTCTTGTAATTTTTTCGGGAGCAAGGCCAACATAGTTTAAGGCAGCTTCCAATCTGTTAACATTATTGGAGTACTTGATAATGCCCTCATTAAGAACTTTCAAATTGGTGTTCAATTCTTCATACAAACTGTGATAGATCTTCATCTCCACTATCCGGTTTTTCCTGATTTCATTTAAATCGTTGATTTTCCATGCGATCAAAATACCAATAACGATCAGGAATATTTCTCCAAAAGCGTAGAGCAGATAGCTTTTGAATTTTCCGGAAAATATGAAGCCCCGTCGAATTTTTGCAAATAAACGCATAGCAACTACTCCAATTTTAAAGCTTTGATATCCGTAATGAGCTGGGCTATGGAAGCCCTGTTCAACCCATTATAAATACCTCTAATATGCTTGTTTTTATCTATAAGCAAAAAGTTTTCCGTGTGTAAAAAGTCGTTTATATCCTTTGGTACTCCCAAATCATTTTCCACAAAATATTGATTTCTTCCCAAATTGTAAATTTCCGTTTTGTCTCCCGTAACCAAATGCCATTTATTATCCTTTACCCCATTTTTTTCGGCATAGTTTTTAAGTACCGGAACCGAATCTATTGAGGGGGTTACCGAATGCGATAGCAACAATATTTCCGGATCATCCTTAAATGCTTCCTGTACTTTTGCCATATTCCCGGTCATCTTTAAGCATATACCGGGACATGTGGTAAAGAAGAAATCCGCTATATAGATCCTTTCATCAAAAGTCGTTTGGGAAACAGTATCCCCTAGTTGATTCAGCAGTTGAAAATCCGGGATTTTATGGAAATTTTTTTCCTCATCGCTATTGGGCGTTATCCAATATGGCGTAAAGGATTCATCTCTGTAGTAGGGAAGGTATTCCACCCTACTGGTCTCCACCACTTCAACGGTCTCCTTTTTTACTTGATTTTTGCAACTAACAAGAAGCGCCAACAAACAAAATAAAACTACCCCAATCTTCCTAATCCCTAACAACAACTTCATCTTCTAATTTATAACATGAATTAGCCCTAAGCATCCCAAAAATGCGTCCGTTTTTGGCCTCATAATTAACATATAAGGTCCCGTTCGGCAACCAGGCCTTTTGCAAGCCTTCTTCCTTCCCTTCCACCAATTGCCTTATTTTAGACAATTGCCCGGTAGCATACCATTGCTTTTCCTCACCTTGCTTTAAACCATTTACGTAATTGGATTCTTCCGCCAGTACCCCATTTTCCCACCAGCTTTTATACACCCCTACCAACTTGTTTTGATGATAGGTAGATTCTACCCTAAGCACTCCATTTTCGGACCAACTTCTTGCCACACCTTCCCTTTTACCATTTACAAACCCCAATCTTTCGGCCAAGGTATCATTGGCGTGAAATTTCAGCGAATAGCCATTGTAAGCCTGGTTTTTATAATACCATTTGCCTTCTATTTGATTAAGGACCAAATCTTTTTTTGACACCTCAACAGAATTGATTGCCACAGACTTTCCCCCTTCACGAATACCGCTAGGTGCCTGCTTACAATTTAACAGAAAGAAAGCCGTAAAGAACAATAGGATTAATGGTCGCATAATTTCCTTTTAATATCCTTGATATGGACCGGCAAAAGCCAGATAAGATCCTGTCGTTGAATACAATTCATTAATGATGTGGTAATGATACTCCTCCTCACCATCGGTATACTGGGTTGCAGTTGTGTGTCCTCCAGAAGCATCCAAATCTGTTGGGTAGGTCCCTGTGGAAGTACACTTTCTGCCGTAAAGAAAAACCCCGTCCAAGAGTATCCCCACCAGTTTCTCATCGTCATCGGTGAAAGCCTTTGGCTCCAAGTGATAATGATAAACCCCAGGGCCTATATGGGCTCCAGTCCAATCCAAACTAGCAGCTGCTTGGTTTAATGAACCTCCCCCTTCTTGATCATTGAAAATGGAAGCCCCACTTACTGCTATGCCAATAGTGTTCAATTGTGTAGATACGGTACTTCCCGTTAAATTAGGGGTTGCATCCACTATAATTGTAGTAGCATTGTTGTTACTGGACATGATACTTGGGGTTCTATCAACATCTGGCTCCTCCTTATATAATGCATTTCCCTCTCCCCAATACACCGTTTCATGATCGGGCAAACCCGTTGTTTCTATTACGACATTGGATCCTTCCAAATAAATGGTGGTAGCTTCTGAATTAAAGGCTGCAAAGGCGGCATGTAATTCTGTTACTTCGGCTTCTTCAATTTCTTCGTCACTGGCACTATCCGCACTACAAGCAATTAGAGAGCTTATTAACAAGACCGGAACCATTGCCAATGCCATAATTCTTTTTTTTATTTTCACTTCTTTTTTCATATCCTTTAATTTAATGTGATGTTTTTAACTTTTACATAGGTTATGCAATGTCAAATCTAATTCATCCGTTAAGTGCAAAATCCTTAATTCCATGAACTACAGCTGCTATTAAGCCTATAATATATATGAATCGGTAAACCAATTTTAACTTTAAGGGTTAAGGGCTATTTTACAGGATTGATCATTTTATAAATAACCAAAGCGGCTAAGACAATTACCATACATGAAACAATAAAAGCCCACCAGAGATTGGGTTCATTACCCGCAATCTTGAAATGGCCCCATATGTTATCCCATAGCTCCATTGGTTATATTTCTTTTTTTAGATTGAATTTCAATTACTTTGATTACAATGTGATTTGTTATTCACTCGTATTTCAACTTGGTGACAATAATTCTACTACATTTAAATACCACTAAAGCCAATTAGTTGTACCGCACAATTTTTGGGTCATCGAACTATGGTAAGTGGCACTTTTTTAGGCCTATTAAATAAATATCCTACCCCTAACAAAACCAGCCCTAAAATCAAAATAACTGCAATTCCAAATAAAATAACCCCTATACTGGATGAAAAAAAGCTAGCCTCATTTTGGCCTACTTCTACAAATTCATTTCCGACTACCTCCAATGACAGGGTGTGTTCATTCGCATTATTTAATACAAAACGATCTTTGCCAAATCCTTCCTTTAAAAAAACCAGGGCGCTTTGATTTTGGTGAATATCCTTAAAGGCACTGTTTCTAACAAGAACCGAATTTATCTCCGAGGGAATGCCGAAGACCTCGAAAACCACCATGGTTTCATGTCCAAGTTTTACGGCCCCATTTCCGAAAGAAATATCCTCTTCCCCATTGAAGCTGATCCGAAGGTTGTTCTTAATATGCTCCAACACCATTTGTCGAAACTCCTCTGGAGTTTGATAAGGTGTTTCTGCAAAATGTGTTCGTATTTCCTGTTGAAAAGCGGTCAATGATGCACTTATCTGTAATACCCAACCATTACCTTCCTTTTCTACGAGCATGGTAGTAGAAACATTGGGATTATGGGCAAAACTGGCCACTGAAAACCCAAACACAACAAGCAGTAACATATATTTTTTCATCTGTTTATATTTTTGTTCAAAAGGGCATATGGAATAAGCCAAAACCCCATCGATTTGCATACTTATTTGGTCATGGCTTATTCCTAGCTGTATTGTCAATTGACGTAAGCACCCTTTAAACCATTTATAAAATTGTTATTCCCTGCAGCGTCTACATGGTAATGATATCCTCTAGTATCATCCGTATGCCCCCGTAATTCATCCAGGTCGGAAGGACTATCGCCATGGGCATCTTCCAAAGCAAATATTCCAAATCCGTCCAAGGCATATCCTATCAAAGCTGCATGCCCATCGTCTTGTACTATTTGTGTACCAAATCCTGTAGCAGCATGGTAGTGATAGCCCTGATGTACATTAATATGCCCCCCAGCGTCATCAAAAGGAGCGAGAGTGTAGGCCCCAAGTATATTATCCACAGGTGCCGGAGCAGAAAATTCTATGCCGTTCAAAGCTACTCCACGAGTCGAAGGCGCCGTATTGCCTGCTCCCGGAGGTCCTCCTCCTGCAGTAGTAAACAAAGTGGGACTAGTCTGTATTACCGGTCTTACTGGTATAACCCAGGTCTGACTTAAATCGGTAATATAGGAAGGAAGGCATTCTACGCAGAAGTTCTCATATTCGGCGCCTACATTGGGGTTAGCGGCATTCTCACAATCTTCTTCCGTATCGGTTACATAAATATCTCCATTGGCATCGTACATCAGCCAATTGGTATCATTGTAAAATGTCGCCAAATTCTCAACAAAGGCACCATCCACATCATAAACTTCCCCGCCTTCCAGCCATATACCTCCTGCTTCCTCACCGTCTGCGATGTGGTCCGGGCACCAAGGGCCCATTTCGTGATCTGTTGCCAAACTAGAGGTAACAATTTGATAGCAATCCGTTTGGGTGCCGTCTGAAAGTGTACAAGGTACGGTAGTAATCGTGACCGACCCATCTGCTGTATAAAAGTAGGATGGATCAACATTTACAACAGCAGAATCATCTATAGTTTCGCTATCATCCGTAGTATCAGCACTATCATTGCTGCAGTTTAGGCAGGACATGAGGAGCACGGTACCTACAAGAAAATATGGGAATTTATTGGTCATAGCTTCAATTTTATATTTACACTTAAGTTTTCTACCTATTCACGTTTACGTCCTTTAGGCTTTGGTGCTTTCTCCAACTCTTCTTTAGAGATGTAGCCATCCTCATCGGTATCTATCGTGTCAAAATCATCTTTAATAGGGCCCTTTAATTCCTCTTTGGATAATTTACCGTCCTCATCCTTGTCCATTTCCTTAAAAATTTGGTCTACGGATGGTGGTTCTTTTTGTCCTTTACCCCCTTGGGATTGCGCACTAAGGTTAGCGCTAAAAAATAAGGTTACCATTGCTGTTAACACTGCTGATTTTAATACCATTTTTTTCATTGTTATTGTTTTTTAAATTCATTCTTTGGACTACAAAGGTGGCCCGTGGTTTAATACCAAATGGCCAGTTTCAATGAAGCACTGGAGGTTTTAAGCGTATGAGGTGTTAGCTTCAGTGAACTACATATTCAGAAAGGTTTGGATGGCCAATTTTTGCAGTGCGATGAAAATTAATTCCTTTAATTTGTACCATGGACAGAACTAAACGATTTCTTTTTCACACTGTATTATGGCTAGCCGTTTGGCTTATGGCCTGGTTACTAATGACAGATGATGCAGGCTTTGCAAAAAAAAACACACCGTCCTTTCTTTTACAAATTGTGGTCATAGCCGTTTTGATCTATTACACAGCTCCAGCACTTTTGTTCAAAAAAAAGTATGTGCCCTTTATATTGATCTCTTTGGCCCTGATCGTTTTCTGTGCCGCCATTATTTCCGAACCTGTTTTGGGACTATTTTCAGGTCAGCCACCACGTGAGGCAGGTCCACCACGCCCTATGCGCCCCAGGGTACCGCCCCAGTTTTTGATCCATTTTTTGATAATGTCCATTGCCTATGTGCTGGCCACCTTTGTAGAGACATTTTTGTTTGCCCAAAAGAAGGAAGAAGAAACCATTAGGAACAAAAATGAAAATTTGCAGACCGAACTAAAACTGCTGAAATCGCAGATCAACCCACATTTCCTTTTCAATTCCCTGAACAATATTTATGCCCTTTCGGTTACCAATTCGGAGAAGACCCAACAGGGAATCAGTACCCTATCCAATATGTTACGCTATGTTTTGTACGAATGTGAACAGGCTTATGTACCCATAGGAAAGGAGGTAGCTTATATAAAGGACTATCTGGCCATGTACGTCCTAAAAAGCAGTAAAACCTATCCCATACACACAGAATTTCAAATAAAAAACGATACTGTACAGGTGGCCCCTATGCTTTTTATTCCGTTTGTTGAAAATGCCCTAAAACACGGTAATCTAGAAAAGATAACAGATGCCTTTTTAAAAATAAGTATCTTCTCCGATGACAGGAAAATCCATTTTGAAATTGAAAACAGCATTCCCAAAGAGTCTATGCAAAAGGACAAAATGGGAGGAATAGGCCTCGAAAACGTAAAGAAAAGATTGGAAATTCTATATCCTAAAAAGCATAGCTTAAAGCTCCAAAAAGAATTAACTACTTTTAAAGTTCAACTACACATAGATCTGAATGGGAAGCATTAAATGTTTGATTGTAGACGACGAGGAATTGGCACGAAGCCTCCTTAAAACCTATATTGCCAAAGTGAATTTTTTGGAATTGGTGGCCGATTTCGAAAACCCCTTGGACTCCATCAAAGTACTTAAGGAAAAAAAAATAGACCTCCTTCTATTGGATATACAAATGCCCGAAATAAAAGGTACCGATTTTGCCAAAATGATTCCACCCGGCACACAGGTCATCTTTACCACGGCATACTCCGAATACGCCCTGGAAGGGTTTGAACTAAATGCCATAGATTATCTTTTAAAGCCAATTACCTTTGAACGCTTTTTAAAGGCGGTCAACAAAATTAAAACAGAAACTAATCAGGAAACCACAGAGGATTCAATAGTTGTTAAATCTGGCTATGACCTACATAAAATAAAGTTTGATAGCATTCTATACATAGAAAGTGATAGTGAATATGTCATTTATCACACTCCTCAAGGTAAGATTATGAGCAACCAGAGCCTTAGCGCCTTGGAGAAAAAGCTCCCGGTACAAAGTTTCATGAGGGTACATAGATCATATATCGTTAACAAGGCAAAAGTAAACGCTTTAAAGGGCAGGGATTTATTGATTGAAAAAGCGATCATACCCGTAAGTGCCAGTTATTATGAGCTTGTAAAAAAGAATCTTTTTTAAAGACTAAAACAAACAAATGGCAGCTCTTGGGGCTGTAAGCTTCGCACATTGACTGGGCTATAGCAAATGCATTGAATAGCTTAAAGTTTTACTTTTCCGCGGATATCAAGTTTAAATATCGCCCCATCCAGTAGGGCAACAACCAGTATACAGGTTCTTTTTCCTGGGACGGATCACCGCTAACCGCAACATAAGGGTTTTGATCCCATCGCATAGTTCGGTACTCACTTGGTGGGCGTAAGGCCGTTTGCAGCTCTTCAAGAATAGGCTTCCGAACTACCTTAAGGTCTTCCCTTTGGGCATTGTCCACATACCAGTCTACCAAGTCCAAGGGGGCATCCTTTAAAAAGGCAATGGAATTATCCAGTTCCTCATCTCCCCCTGTTAGAAAATTGTAAGTAAAATTGATCATGGGGCTCTTTGCCTTTTTATGTTTATTGAACCATTGCTCCAAATGGTCGTGATACTCCCTCTTCAATTCAGGATCATCTTCATAATTTATTAGGGTCGGATACATGTATAGGGACAAAAAAATATCAAAATATGTCTCCCAGGAAGGATTGGTATTATGCAAGGTTTTTGCATTTTCCAAATACCCCTCTTCCTTGATCAATTTCAAATATTCCTTTTGATACTTTTCTTTTTTGGTAATGTGATGGGTAAACTTTAAGAACGCCAGCAACTCCAAAGAGTTCAATGCCCTTTCCGGAGCCCAGTCGGGATTATGGTTCAAGATATTCGGGGACCATACGCCCCATTTGGTATGGGTCCCGTCAACATCTACCAAGTTGAAGTCGTTTTCTATGAGATGGTCCATAATTTTACTAAAATGATCCGCTACCCGCTTTTTTTCCTTGGCATCGGCCACCAAGTTATAGTAACAATAATAGCCGAATAAATGGCCCGAAATCTCATCGCTACTGGTGTCGCCCTTCCATTTCCACTTACCGTCCTTGGAAACATGCCAACGCTTTTCCACCGGTTTTTGTCTTGGGTTTTCAATTATTGCCTCGGCCAATTCGCGTTCGGTATAAGTGCGGTTCATATCATGGGATTGCTCCCAGGAAACTGGAATTATAGTTCTGGCAAAAAAACCATCTTCCCCGGTTACTTCCCTTAAAAAATGTAAGAAATCGAATGCTTTTTTGGCCCTTTCCTTAGCCTCCAGATTTTTGGTTGTTGCATACCTAAAGGATTCCATGGCCAGATAATTGGATGTAAACTCCCCATCATTATCATCGTCCTCCGGTTGTATGGTTGTAGTATCGCCCGGTACCACTAATTTGGAACGGGCTATTATCCATGGTTCCCGGACATGGCGCCGTATCAATTTATCATAAAAATAGTCTGCCTTGTCTTCAAGGGTCATCTTCCGGTTCTTTATGGCACTAACTCCATTGGCAGTCGCAACCCATGCATTTCCCTGCTGGTCAAAAGCGATATCGTTCACCGCATCATCTACCAACCAGCGCTTGCCCAATCTAACGGAATACTCTTTTTCTCCCGGGATAAATCGTGTTATGCCGTATTGGGTACCTACCCACATCCTACCGTCCGGTCCTCTTGCCACAGCGGTTACATTAGCATTGGTAATCCCATCCTCAGGCCGTTTTTCCCCAATTTTTGCGGTTTTGTTTCTAATGGAAATACCCCCCAGGCCCCCTATCCACATATTTCCATCCTGGTCAAAATCCATTCCCCTAACATAGGCACTGATCAGATCCACGTTTGCTTGATATGCCGTAGTTTTTTCATCCTTACAGTAATACAGGCCCACGTCCGTACCTATCCAAAGTCCCCCATTATTATCAGACAGTACCGCACGAATACTTCTCGCTGTTTTATATTCTTTTTTCGACCATTTACTGTCTTTATACAGCCATATTCCATGTGGCCCAAGGGCATAAAAACCTTCTTTTGCCGATAGCAGTTTGGCAATAGGCGGCTTAGGACCTTCCATTTTTTGGATATCCCCGGAGCGACTCCTATAAACTCCGTTCCAAGTGGCCATCCATACATCTTGCTCTTTATCAATTTCTACGTCATAGGCCGGACCCTGATTGTTCCCACTAATAACTAACTTCCATTCCCTGGAATCGACTTCCTTTTGATAAATGCCATTTTTGGTGGCAATCCAGATGTTGCCCGCCAAATCGGGTTTTATGGCCCTAACGTTATTGGTGTCTTCACTGTTTTCGGCAACAATAAATGCCTCGTGATATTCTTGAACAAAAGGCTCATCTACATAAATTGTATTAAGCTTTGCTATTGGTTTGGCTTCGGCATCTTTGGTTTGGCCAATGCACAAAATAGGAATAAGATATAGAAAGGGTACTAATTTTTTCATTTTCGGTGGTTGATTTGTTTGAGGTCTAAATTTAATCCATACCAAGGATATATGCCTCCATCAACTTTAATTCTTTGATCTATGGTCCCTGAAAAACGTATTGTATAATATGTCTGGACACAAACTCCATTCATCTTTCCTTCCTACCCCCAACTCATATCATCTACATTAAAAACATTTAGAAATCTAAATGCCACTTTCCTGTTTTTTCTTCTTGGCGAAGTACCTGCCCTGCTTCACATAGTAGGACCCAACAGGTGGGGAATTATCCCCAAATTCCTTTCTTATGTACGTCAAAATCTGGGCAATTTCCTCATCTTCCAAATAATCTACCGCTGGCATTACACCGTCAAAGGCCTTGCCATTCACTTCTATGGGCCCACTTAATCCGCTCAACACAACGTCTATAAGTCTTTGTTGATCCCCTTTGACCCATTCTGAACCGGCGATCGGCGGAAACCTACTACCGTCTCCCATACCATTGGCCATATGACAGGCTCCACAGTATTTGTTATATAATACAGCTCCCGCTTCTGCCCTAAGTGGCGTAAGATCATCCTTAGTTTCATCCGGAGTTTTGATATGCGGTAAGTTTTTGAGTTTTTCCATTTTCGAAAGTTGGTCTTTTCCAAAACTCTTCTTGTCCCCTTTGTACATTACCCGCCAAATTTTACCGTGCTCACTTTCGCTGATATACAATGAACCATCCGGTCCCATGGCAATACCCATAGGCCTATATCCTGCATCGTCCGTATCAACAATTTTATCGACCTGTGTAAAACCATCGGCAAATACTTCCCACTCGCCAGCTTGTCCATTTTTAAATGGGACAAAAGCAATAAAATAGCCGGCTTGAGGAAAAGGAGCCCTGATAGTAGAGCCGTGAAAGGCGATAAAAGCACCATTTTTATAATGCTCAGGGAATTGATCACCTTGATAAAAATGCAGGTCATTGGGTGCCCAATGACCTGGAAAACCAATTATGGGCTGCTCGTATTTAGCCCCATCACCTTCCTTTTTGCCATCACCTCCATATTCTGGATTAAGCAATTTTTTGCCCTGCATATGATCGTAATAGTAGTAAGGCCAACCAGCATTGGTCCCCTCTTCGACCTTGAGAAACTCTTCCGAAGGTAGCATAGCACTTTGCCATGGGGAGTAGTATTCCGGCCAGTTACGGTTCAGGTTGTCCCTTCCATGTTGCAAGGCATATAAGGTATTATCGTAAGGGTTCCAATCCATCCCAACAACACTCCTAATACCTGTAGCATAGTGATAGCCGTCCTTTTGCGTCTGGCCAGGCTTATCTGCGTCAAATTGCCATATCCCGGCGTGCCACTCCAACTCAGGACATGGATCCTGCCCCAATGCCCCTGGCATTCTATTCTGTTCTTTTGACTGGCACACATCTCCTGGAGAACCAAAGGGAACATACATATGACCGTCACCATCAAAAGTCAATGGTTTGGCAATATGGGAATAGCCATAAGGGGAATTTTGATAGTCATCCGTAAGCATGACCTCAGGTTCACCTTCAGGTACCAACTTGCCCCTGGTCAGCTTTTGCCTATATACCGTACTTGCTGTACTGTAGTACAAGTAATCCTTATAGATGCGCATCCCTGTAGCGTAATAACCGCGCTGATCAAATACCCCAAACCGTTCAATTTGGTCGGCTTTTCCGTCATTATCAGTATCGCGCAGACCAATATTCTCGCCTTCCGGATGGGCAAATCGCATTTTTATATATACATCGCCATTGTCATTAACCGCAAGATGGCGGGCAGGCCCTATACTGTCTACCACCACTACCGCCTCAAAACCTTCAGGAAGTAGCAATCCGCCATTATCAGGGTCTCCAGGTGGCAAACTCTTCGTGCATTGCATCATAATGCCCGAAAACAATAAGATAATCAAGATGTTATATATACGGAGGAGAACTGCCATTTCTTTATATTTCCTATTCGGTGCCAAGAAAGTAAAATCTATTATTGAGCATAATTAAAATAACATGGACTAATTGATGATCAATGTGCTTTTTTGTTGCCATAAAGAGTAACATTTAATCTTTTATCTTAATTACAAATAACTGATTCCGATACCGAACAACCCCTCCTAAGCTAATCAAATTTGTTTAAATAATTAAGTGACCTTTAATTATTTTTAGTGGCTACTGCAATTCTCAATATCCATTTAAGGAAAATTCCAAACCACCAAGAACATTTTTAACCCCCTTGCGGAAAACCGCAAGGGATTGTCTTTTTATAAATTTAGGTTTGTCCATGAAATGCCATAATGGAATACTGGTTTATGAAAAAGGCAATGTTCCATTGAGGCAAAATGAATCACATCTTAAACACATACTGGCCAGCTTGCCGAAAAGGTATTCGGGGGAACTATCCAATTTGGCAGGCAAGGCCTTTAATGTAGATCCGTGTAGCATATAAGTGCTTAATTGGCAATTAAATTATGGCCGAAAACATTATTGCGACTAATTGTCCCTTTGTGCCGTTTACATAGCTACTATAGACCTAACTGTGAATTCCAGGTAGGTTTCATACAAACCAAACCACTTGTATGGTATCTGTGAACCGAGATTGACTTTCCTTTATTTTTATAACTTTGGGGAGATGAATAATATAACCCAAATTCAGGCAAGTTTTATAGAGCAAAACACCAATTTTCCCGATCTTATAAATGCGTTGAGGACTGCATTTTCTGCCCAGGACACCTTGGTGCCCATGAGACATCATCACGATTTTCCCAATCCCGAAGTCCAAGAAGATTCCACCTTGCTATTGATGCCGGCTTGGAAGCCCGGCAAACAGGCTGGGGTAAAAATTGCCACTGTGAGTCCCAAAAACGGTCAATTTAACTTACCGGCCATTCAGGGAACGTATATTTATCTGGATGCCCTAAAGGGTAGAGTCCTTGGACTTTTGGAGGCCAAAAGTTTAACCGTAAAAAGGACTGCCGCTGCCTCCGCTTTGGCATCACAATATTTATCTAGGGAAAATTCCAGCTCCTTTTTAATGATAGGTACGGGTGCCCTCGCTCCCAATTTAATACAGGCCCATGCCAGTATACGTCCCATTGAAACAGTCTATGTTTGGGGCAGGGATTGTTCCAAGGCACTTAGCTTGAGTCAAAAATTTAAGAACGCATCCTTCCATGTCCAACCCATTAAAGCGATTAAGGATAAGATATCTGAAGTCGATATTATTTCCTCTGCCACCTTATCCAAAACTCCTCTTGTTTTGGGAAAATATCTACAGCCCGGTCAACATGTGGATCTGGTAGGAGCCTACAAGGTGGATATGCGGGAGGCAGATGATGAAGCAGTTAAAAAAGCGGAAGTGTATGTTGATACGTATCAAGGCGGTTTAAAGGAAAGTGGAGATATCGTCATTCCTTTAAAAAGTGGAATTTTGAAGGAGACGGACATTAAGGCCGATTTATTTGAACTTGCATCCCAATTTAAAGGAGGTAGGAAAAGTGCTGCGGAAATTACGATGTTTAAGTCGGTCGGACATGCCTTGGAAGATCTGGCTGCGGCTACCTATTATTACAATATGTACCAGGCTGTTTAAAACAAAAAAAATTCAAGCAAATACATTCGTAAATAAGGAACATCAAAAAAATGAGTAAAACTTTCTATTTGGCATTAAATAAGTCAACAGTCGTGCTTTTATTTTTAGGCATGACTGTTTCTGGGATACTGAAGGCCCAAAAATTACCCCTCCCTGCACGTGCCAATGACGCTATTTCCGGTAGTACTTTTAAAAATCAGATCGATACCCTAAGCGTGGAAGACAGGGAAAATCAAATTTACCAAGAGATATTGAATGGAAATATCCCCACTTTTTTACGTGACTTGGTTCCCATTTCATTTTCAAAAACCATCAAGGATTCCGCTTATGTTGTAACCTATTATGTACTTCCAGATTATTTGGCCGTTGGCTCGGATACCGATTATTTCTTAATGCCAATGACCCCAATCCTGGCCCAGAAAATAGCCAAGGCTATCGATTTTACCCTCCCAACCAAACAAATGGTAGATCAAATTTGGAGCAACGCCTCCGTAAAATTGGCTCCCTCCCCCATTCCTCCCAGTCCCCAAATGACAACCATTCCGGTTATGTGGGAACACAACACTAGGTTAAAAGGGCAAAGGAAAGAGACCCTTAAACAGGCATCTTTGGGAGATTTGGTGGCCGGACATAAAAAGGATGTTATAATCTCCAACAAAATCTATGAAAAATCGTCCAAGCCAGTTGTTATTTACGGTTGGCATTACCAAAATGGAACCCCAATTCAGCCGGTCTATGCGGGTCATAGTGAAACATATGCCGATTACAGTCACGGAATCCGATTGGTACAGGATAGTGTCCTGGTCAATAACAAAGTACATCTTATTACAAAGGTCCTTCAAGATATTCAGAAATCTTCCTTATTTAGTGATGAAGGAGTAATTGGGAAGCCATTTTACTCTGTAGAAAAAACTCAGTAGAGGCTTTTCTATATTTTTCTTGTTTGGACTGAATACATTATTCTCTACAAATCAACTGGAATCTTTCTATAAACACATCAAATGATCATGATCCTAGAGAACACAGGCTTTAGGGCCTTCAATACTATTGCTAATACGATATCGCTCAATTATAGGTCGATCCTGAACTATTTTATAAACAGGAGTACAAATGCATCGGCGGAATCATTCAATGCAAAAATAAAAGCTTTTAGAGCGCAATTCAGAGGAGTCAAAAACGTAGAATTCTTCCTTTATAGATTAACCACAATATTTGCATAAACACAACAATTGTTCTTGATCCATTATTCGTCCCCTGATTCGTCCCCTAAAATGAAAAAAGCCCTCAACTTGCGTTGAAGGCTTTTAGCGGTCCGGACGGGACTCGAACCCGCGACCCCCTGCGTGACAGACACGTCATTTATGGCTTTATATGATTTTATAAAACATTAAAGTGCTGCTTTTCAATATATTAATAATTACACAAAACCATATTGAGCCAAATAATACCTATATTTGTTTATAAATAGTTTATAAATTTATAAACAAATGCTAACCACAAAGGTCCTTCTCAATAAAGTACGCCAAAAACAGGATGGAACTTTTCCGTTGGTAATTCGTGTTACTTACAATCGAAAATCAATATATCTGCCGCTAGGTTATAACATGGCCAAGAAAGACTTCGATGCAAAGAACCAACGGATTAGACCTTCAAGTAAAATAGCTTCAAATATTACGCGGCTTAACAATGGCATACAAGAAAAATTGAAGAAGATTTTTGACACGGTATCCCGTCTGGAAGAAGATGGTAAAATAGAAAGCCTCTCCATGTCGTCCCTCAAAAAAGAAATTGAAGGAAAATCAGTTGGCAACATGGACTTTTTCAGTTTCGTTGATACCTTAATACAAGATTTGAAAAAGGGCCAAAAATATGGCAATGCTGAAATCTATAAGACCCTGCGAAATAAAATAGAAAAATTCCACGGAAAGAGTTCCCTTCCTTTTCGTCAAATTAACTATGCCTTTGTAAAGAAGTTGGAGACACAGCACTACGCTTCCGGAAATACTGCAGGAGGTCTGAGCGTATACCTTAGAACACTCAGATCGGTTTATAAGAAGGCTATTAAGCATGGTTTAGCTAAGGAAAATCACAATCCCTTTAATGATTATTCCATAAAGAACGGAACTCCGAAAAGACAGTTTTTGAATAGAGAGCAATTGGAAATCTTAAAAGATGCTCCGGTTGAGGAATCCCATTTGGCCAAAGCTCGTGACCTATACATGGCTTCTTTTTATTTGCGGGGAATGAACTGGATGGATATGGCTTTTTTGAAAGGGGATAATATTCAAGGTGACTTGGAGCGGATAATGTACATAAGATCCAAAACAAGAAACAAAATGTTTTCCATTAAAATTACCCCTGCCTTAAAGCAAATCCTACTTACTTATAGCAATGGGAAAATAAAAGAAGATGATTTTGTAATTCCCATTCTTACTAGGGATTTTTCTCAAGATCAAATCCACGAAACCATAAAAAACAAAAGAAAAAGACAGAACATCTACCTAAAGCGTTTGGCTGAAAGGCTTGAACTTCCAAAATTCACTATCTACAGTGCAAGACACACCTACGCCAATATTCTGAAAAGAAGCGGTGCTCCCAGCAATGTGATACAAGACAGCCTAGGGCATACTACCGAGGCCATGACCCAAGCCTATCTAAGTTCTTTTGAAACCAACGTCCTTGATGATTACGATGCGAAAATCATGTCTTGAGTTTTATTGAATTGTGTACTTTTTTTTCTTCACGCGCCAAATTAAGTTTCGCTTTTTCTTCTTCTCCTTAACCACAAAATTTTGCTCCACCGCATTTTCTGCAACCTTTCCGTATTCAATATCTCTAACAACTTCACAGCCACAATGGCGAAAACGGCTTCCCACATAGTGGTAAGTCTGTCTGTACCCAGAATGAACACTATAATTTTTACCGCATAGGCCAAACCAGAATTTTGCGATAAAAATGCTGCGGGTAGAACGACCTATTTAAATAGCTCGAGAAATCTTGCTCGGTTGGTCGGTATGGATTATAACGTCTACGGTCTCTATTGTGACATCGCTGCCCAGCCCACCCATTAGAATACCCACACCGCTAGCTACTGTGACAGGGGCATTATTAATGCATCGCCCCTAAAAGCAATTTTGGTATTGGGCTGCTTTTTAATTTTTTCCACTTCGTTGAGCTTATCATCCATTAGTAAACTACCTTTCTCCCCTTGGCATTTCGGTAATACTAATTGGTGGCAAGGGAAAAGTGCATCAACTTTTTTCCCACTTTCCAAATCGGGGATAGTGATGTCGCTCCCGATGTTCCCAATCAACTGTACATGGTTTCTAAAACTGCTCATAACACGTGGTTTTTATATCCGCTTTTTACAGATGGGTTAATGAGTTTCCCTTTTCGAATTGAAACCTTTGGTTCATTTTAAGGGGTGTTTGTTTGATTTCCTCCGTGCGTAGTACAATATGGGAAGTGGGTTATGCTATGCCTGTTTTTTGCTGCCCCGAAAACAACGAAGGGCTTGGCCTTCCGATTTGAAAAATCCAAGAAGTAACCCTCTTGTGGCATGTAAGCCATAAGAAAGCAGGGCAAAACGCCAACAAAGAATCCTTCCGAATTCTATTGCATAACAAATATTTTAAGGACATTTTTGTACCTTCCATTAATGGTAGTCCAAGCCAACCAAAAAGATAACATTGAGGGCTGCAATGATTGCCCAATTTAGTGTTCCAAGAGGGATGGATTCAGAGCAGTAAAAAGATGGAAAGAACAATTAATTCTTTGTATAGTGGGTAGGGTAGTGTTTTATTCGAAAGAAGATATGGCTTCCAAGCATTCCCTCATAAAGGCAGAAAAAATCTTGGACAATTATAGTCCGGATGCGGAATTTTCAATTAATGACTTACTGGAAATTTATAATATCCAATTGCATTTTGATAACAACCTGTTTCTACCCAAGTGGAGTGTGCATGACATGGAAGGATACCAAACGACCCTGAAGAATAATTGGCGATTACTTAAGGAACGACTGCTTACAATCAATAACGAAGATGTTGATGCAACGCTTGTAAGCCTAGAGTATCCATACCATCAACAGTTTTGGCGTTTGCTGAATACGTTGAAGAGCTATGAAAAATTGTCGGATGCAACGTTCAAGAGGGTACTATACAAGCATTCCCGACATATCGATTTTGTATTGTCCCAAAGGAATATCGTTAAGAGGTTCGATGCCACAATCAGGGAATTTCTGCTGTGCTATAAAAGTTCGGCTGAACTATTGTTGACCCAGTTCGAGGAGCAAAAATCCGATAAGGACCGGCCAAATTACCATTTTCCAAAAAGTCTTGATTTACAGGACAAAGAAGGTATTATCAGTGCCTATCTGGAACATGAGGATGCCAATCTGAACTACGTTCGATTGGTGGAAAATTCCAAGGACTCCAATAATTTGAGGCTATCGGGAAAAACAAGACTAAAGGCCAAGAGGCGGTCTCAGGAAATGAACAATGAGATTTTCGAGAAGGGCCATGCCTGGAGCATCAGGGTACAGGTGGGACTCCATAAAGATCAGGAAGAACCTGTAAAATACAAGTATGATAAAGGTTTGTACGAGACTACCTACGGTGCAAAGTTTTTGGACCGTATCGAGGATGATGTCGAGTTGTTCAGTATGTTCAAACATCTTTTTCAATATACCGACGACACTTCCATGATTTTATTGGTCAGCAAAAGAAGTGAATTGGACGTACTTGAGCGAATATCCTTAAAATCAAAAAACGAATACGAAATCGGGGAAGCGTTCACAAGAAAGGAGTACCTGTCATTTTTGCAACTACATATTCTAAATAGTTACTTAGAAAGTAAGGACAGCAAAATAGAAAATCTTATCAATGTTTTTATGGTCCATGTAAATGGTCTCATTGAAGGAGCCGAATTCGTATTTAAAATAAGGGACTCAAAGGCTACCTATTTGGAGCGTATGCGCACGGTCTTGCCCGATGTAGATTTTCTGCTCAGACAATACCAGCTCCTGGCCGAAGATGGACTAATCGACCTTGAATTGATTCATTGGAGTTCACGGCCGATAGCAATAGAACAAATCAAAAGCCAATCCAGCAAAAAATATGTATACTCAGAGGATAATCTGATTTTACAACTGAAACACTTATTCTTCTCAGACCAGAGTCATTTGTTTTACACGGAAAAATACAAGAGCAAATACAACAACTTATTCGATTTATTGACCAAGGAAAAAATCTTCATGGAGGACTTTGCCAATTTCCAAAAGGGCCTTATCCAGAATATGATTCAGGACGGCTATTTGTGCATCAATGAGGATAAACAGGTGAGTATTGAAAGGATTACTTTGGTTTACATCATTAGGGAACTGCACCGAAACGAGGGACTAAATTTCTGGCGCTATCCGAGGTTTGTCCGGGAGGAATTGGATCGTATGATAAAAGAAGGAACGTTCATTGTCCAAAACACCTTATTTACCCGGGAGGAAGCGCGATATCTAAATTATTATTTGAATAAAAGGGATTGCACAAACGGTTACGATTTAAGGAACAGCTACTTGCATGGCACCAACACCTTATCTGAAGAAAGACATAAGCACGACTACTACTTGCTACTGAAGGTAATCGTACTTATCTTACTAAAAATAGAGGACGATATTAGAATTGGAAAATTAAACAATTAGGGCAATTCGAAGTGTTTTACCAAGGAAGAAAGAAATGCAGACAAGAAATCAAAAAAATACGAAAAAATTGGAAGATAAATCATTCGAAAAAACAAATATTGGGAAGTGGATCGGTATAGCGATTGGAATTGTTCTATTGATTTTTATAGGCTTCTGGCTACTGAACAGACATTGGCATGAGTTGCCGCCAACGGCCGCGCAATTTGGAGATAGCTTTGGTGCGGCCAATGCCTTGTTTTCAGCACTTGCTTTTGGGTTTTTAATCGTAACCGTATTGATGCAGCGCAAAGAATTGGAACATCAGCGTAAGGAGCTACAGCAAACAAGGGAAGAATTCAAACAGCAGAACGCCACCTTGAAACAACAATTGTTTGAGAATACCTTTTTCAATATGGTCTCGCTACATCATCAAATTGTGAATGACATCGATTTGACTATTAAACCGAGTCCTAAAAATGAGTATACACTAAGTACCATTATAGGAAGGGATGTATTCCGAAATCGGTTTAAAGCCATGAACAGGAAATTGAAGAAAGGCACCGAGGACCCCAATAAGGTGTATGAGGAAATGTTCCACGAGCGGAGAACGGATTTTGCCCATTACTATCGAAACCTGTACCGGATTTTCAAGATGATTGATGAGTATGACTTTAGCCATAATACCACCGCTGAAAATGCTAGTCCTGGTTTAGGCAAAAAAATTGAGGAGACGGAAAGGATCAAAGCGGAAAAATATAAGTATGCCGCCATTATCAGGGCCCAACTATCCGATTATGAACTACTCCTGCTCTTCTTCAACGGTCTAACGGAGAAAGGTGAAAATTTCAAGCCCCTCATTGAACGGTACGCCATACTCGACAATCTTAACCAGGCCGAGCTAAAAAACAAGGACTGGATGAATTCGTATCATCCAAAGGCCTTCAATAGCAAAATCCGGTTCCTTTAATACATCCAAGTCCAAATAGAAAGCGCAATAGTCCCGTTTGGAGAGCAGTTACAATAGATGAAATTGACAGGTCCGGATGGTTCCATCGTGAAAGGAGTAAGCCGCTTACGGAACGAGCAATTTCCACAAAGTAATTTTAATGGACAGCAACATAAGGTTATATTTGAAGTATGAAAACTAGGTCGGCCAACCATATCATAAAGAAAGAAACGCGGATCCTCTTGGTGGTCACGGCACTGGTCATTGTTTTTCTTGACCCATTGGAACGGATGTTCAACGCTATAGTGGTTGACCCAATCCTTAGCCAAGTCCAATCCAGCCTATCGGTTGATTTTATCCTTCTGGGTTTCTTGTTTTGGATGCTGTACGATAGCTGGCGGAAATTTACCAAACGTACCGATATGGGCAGGGGTTATGTGGCAACCTTGGTGTTTATCCTGGGATGCTATGTCCATTACCGATTTTTCGCAAACACATATACGCTCACAGGTTTTTCTTCCTTTCCAGGAATTACCTATTTGGATATGGTAATGGGATATGGTCTTCTGCTTGTTCTTGTTTCGTTCCTACAGCGAATGATGAGGAATAAGAATTCCACAGCGGACCAGGCTGCCGGACTGCTTGACGAACCCATAGACGATGAGGAGGAGGACATTTTGAAACGCATGCCGAAGGTACGCTTATTAGCCGATGAGATAATTGCAGCGTCAAACAAACATTCCATAGCGTTTGGCGTTACCGGTGAATGGGGGTCGGGCAAGACCTCATTTTTGAATTTGGTGGAGCGGGAACTGGAGAAAAGAGGGCAAGGGGATTTATTGGTACTAAATTTTAATCCATGGTTGAACTTGGGCACGACCACTATAATCCAAGAGTTCTTTGAACTTCTACGATTAAAAATTAGACCTGAAAGCTATGACCTCTACATGGATATGGGCAAGTATTCCAGAAACATATTAAAGTTAAGCCCTAGTTCCCTTTTCCAATTTTTAGGGCATTTGCTGGATTTTGGAAAAAATGACAGCGTCACGGAAGATTTCAAACGCATTAATACTTCCCTGAAAAGGTTGGGTAAAAAGTTTTTAATCGTTCTCGATGATATGGACCGCTTGAAAGCGGATGAAGTATTTGAGATTTTGAAATTGATTCGGAATACCGCAAACTTTGATAACTTCATTTACCTGGTGGCCTATGACAAGACCTATATTTCAGAATCCTTGAATAAAATTGGTATACCCAAGAACGAAAAGTTCGCGGAAAAGATTTTCCTGAAGGAAGAAAACCTCTTGCCGATTACCGAGGCCAGGATTAAGAAGTTCCTTTCAGATCGTTTAAAAGAGGAACTGCCTTCTAGACTAAAGGAAATTGACAATTACTTTGGCTATACGATGCGTTCCTTGACGGGAGATAAAGGAGATTTTTGCCTGAAGCATATTAGGGACGTGAAACGATTTCTTCAAAATTTTCTGAGCGAATACAAGAAAATAGAACAAGAGGTGGACTTTAAAGACTATCTCAATATTAAACTTTTAAAATTCAAGTTTTACGACGTATATCGAGTGCTATTTTTGGACCCACATTACTATTTGAGTCCCTCACAAAATACAAGCAATGCCAGCGGAGTACATAGGGATGCCAGGCAATTGGCCTATGAAGGGGAAACTAAAAACGAGTACAGGAACCGTTTTCTCAAGTTTGAGGATTCAAGGTTGGGAATCCATGCCACAGAAGTCCTGCGTATCCATGGGGATTCCCTTAAAGACCTACAAAAACTGGTGTCTGATATTTTCAGGAACAATACGTATGGATCGAAAAGCCATCTCTCCATCGTATTTTCATCGCACTATTATCGCTATTTTCAAGACATTTTGGAGGAACACGAAATATCGGAACTGGTATTCAATACAGAGATTGAAAAGGACTTGGACAGTATACAAAATACCATTTCAAAATGGAAGGAACAGGGGAAATTGGATGCGGTACGGGCACGATTTTATGAAGTGAAAACGTATGAGCTGCCGGATAGGAAATCATTCGAGAAGATTATAAAGGCCACCTTCTTTCTGGCAAGTATGGAAAGAGAAAATGATAAATACCATATGGGCTATTACGGTTATGACCCAGTTAGTTTAAGAAATATAATAGGAGATCATGACAACATAGTGTCCAATAAGTTTTATGATGGACAAAGAGAGAAACTAAAGGATTTCGTTGAGAACCTAATGCATTCCAAAGAATATTCAACAATGTTTTGCGCAAACCTGCTTAACTGGTGGTACAGTCATTATCATGGAGAGAATTGGATTCTGTCTAAAAAGGAAATTAAACAGTACATTCTAAACAGTTTTAAAAATTACACTAAGAAGGTCACCGTACCAGACGGTGACGTTTGGAACTACTACAGTAATTGTTTGGTCACGGAGTGGGACCCAACGGGCCCATCTTCACGAACCTCAAGAAAGGAACGGTTCTTAGAGGCCAACTACATCTTTATCGCTTTCATTGAGAATTACCTAGATCACTTTTTGGTCAAATTCATCCAAACGCCACGTATGTATGGATTCGATGGAGCGGATAAATTAGGCATCATAAGTATTGTAAACGATATTTTCGAAAACAGATCCAATTTCATGGACTTTCTTAACGACATGAAGCAAAAGAAAGATAAAGGAAATTTGGCGTCTGAATTTATAGATGAATATCATGAATTTGCAACGCAATTGTTAGCATCTGGGGATGAAGGAATAGTGTTTGACTTCAAATATCCTCCGGCAAGGGAAGCTTTGGAATCACATGTGTGGCAGCGGGCCTAATTGTGGGCCAATGCTTTCCTAAGTAATCTGAGAATATTGCCCAACGACCGTTTATAAAAAGGAAATGAAAGAATACGATATTGAGAATTACGTTGAACCAGAGCGAAGTTACCGTACCACTTTATGTGATAAGTTCAAAGTTGGCCACCTCATTTATGACAACAACCAACAACGAATTAAGATAGTGGACATAGCGGTTCTACAGGAAATCCTCCTCTGGGAAAGCAAAGATGTAAAGGGTTCCAAATTAAAGTACATCCCAATATACCTTACTCATGAATGGTTGGTCAATGTCTTTGACTTCGAGTCAAAGTATATGGCCACAAATAGCATTACGGTCTATACCTCTTTGCGAAACGGCATGAAGGTTCATGGACAAAGAGGCCGGTTTTTTGTTGGGGTTACCATCAGGGAAAAAATGGATTCCATGGGTATGGCTGGTACCCATTTCAGCAAACCATCCATTCTTTTTGTAAATGAACTTATGGACTATAGTTTTTTATTAAAGCGGGATATGATTGACTTTAACAAAAACGATTTGATAACAATCAATAAGGTAATGAACCTGAACAATTAAACATTGCTGTAATTGCATATTTTGACCGCCCTTGTAATCTTGCTCGCTTGGTCGGTCCGAATGATGGCATCCGCTGTTTTAATGGCAACATCACTACCTAGACCGCCCATTGCGATTTCTACATCGTTTACCGCCAATACAGTTGCGTCATTGATACCATCACTCTTAAATTCAACCTTGCTATCAGGTTGTTTCTTGAGTTCTTCTACTTCGCTCAGTTTATCTTCGGGTAGTAAACCGCCAGTAATGCAATCGATGAAAAAATGGTCAGAAAATATGAGATCTTTTATAAAACAATAGTTTTTGGAACTAAGCCTAAAAACAAAATTTAAAATGAAAATCCTCTACTCTTACGTTTATATTTCGACCAGTCTGTCATCTCATTCTTAAAACCGTTAAAGACCTCTTCAGTTTTCTTGCCGCCAACGCCCAACAACGAACTAACGGTATAAACTCCTTTTCTGAGCCTTCGGTTCTGCTGGATACTGAATTGCCTTTCGGATACTTGAACAAGGCTCTGCCGTAGCCCATTGTCCATATGGTGCTGTACCATCTCCCGATGCAGGTTCGGGTAGGCTTTTTCGCTCGTTAGCATGAAAGTGACCTTATCGTAGACTCCCCTTTCCATGAGGTGCCCCGCCCATAGGTTCTTTAGGTTGTTCCGACCATCTTGAACCAACCCTTGGATGATGGGTCCTTGTTTATTCAATGTTGTGGTCAAATCGGGAATTGAACTCAAATAAAGACTTGTCCTTTGCGACAATGGGTAACTTGTTTCGTACTCAGTGTAAATGGATTTTACCTCAAATCCATTTTCTCCCTTTACGAAATAGAAGCCTTTCGCATTGAAAAGGGCGATATAGTCCTTCGGGGATTTTTCGAACGGGGCATGCATCCGTTCCGCATTCTTTATATAGGGAGCCAAGGCTACCATTTCATATTGTTTTTTGTAAACTGGGTTCATTTTTTCATAAAGTTTCGGAAAAATCATGGGCAGAAAAATGGCCAATGCCGTCAACTTGGGACTGTTTTCGGAAGACCGTTCCAAAAGCATTTGGAGCATCAAATGGTTTTGACGGACGAATCCCGAGGATACATATTTTTCCATATTCTCGGGGATAGGCAAACGTCCTAACGGAACAGGAACCGTATGCCTGTTCGAATTGGTGAAGGACAATTTGTTCTCATTGTACTTTACGCCCAAGGATTGGAACAGAAGACGAACGCTTCCCTCTTTTGTACCCACCTCGAAAATTTCTTTTTTTAGTACATCACCGATAAGTTGGAACTTGTTTTCCAAGGCTTCCTTTTCCTTTTTCGTTTCCAATTCGCATAACCTTTCCCTGACCATAGGAAACGCATCTTCTACCGCTTTCCTGAATTCTTTTCT
Organism: Arenibacter algicola; assembly: GCF_000733925.1. NCBI lineage: Bacteria > Pseudomonadati > Bacteroidota > Flavobacteriia > Flavobacteriales > Flavobacteriaceae > Arenibacter > Arenibacter algicola. The sequence goes on along the minus strand of NZ_JPOO01000001.1, from coordinate 351,653 downwards.
CTGATTTGTTGGGAAATATCCTTCCAAAAAATTATGGTTATTTGAAACCATCAAGCTCGGAACGATATTGCAGAAATTCCTGGTCATGATATGTTCCGAGAGCAACCCGTTCTGTTTCTGGGATTTCAGATACGATGTGGTCAATGCCTCTTTTATCACTTTTTGGATTTCCAATTTGAACTGTTTACCTTCGGTATCGATTTTCGTGGGTTCGTTAACGTTCCCAAAAATATCCAAACGGTTCTGCATTCTAATGTTCGGGCTCAACTCCCTTTCTGTGAACACATACCCCGATTTGTCATAGATGGTGTAACCCTCGATGGCGTCTTGGCTTTCCTCCCATTTTATGTCGATGCATTGATACTCCTTCAGGACATTTTCCAGTTCCCTCGGCTGGATGGTTTTGAAAAGACCATAGGTGGTCTCGATCTGTTTTAATAGCCTTTTGCGGTGCATGGGCAACATTTTGGATTTGGAATGTGTATCGAAGACCTTTTGCAGTTTCGGGCCGCTCAACTTTCGGTGTACGGCGGACCCGTTTATGAACCTTGTCCGATAGCCTTTTTGGTTGTTCAGGCCATAGGCTACTCCTATCCTTCCCGTTTCGCTTGTGGTGGTTCTTAATTCGATATGATAGGGCTTAACAAGTTTCGCCAGTTCCTCGAAACTCCGCACCTTATACTTTTGGTTGATGCCGTTCAGTACATCCTGTAAATAGAACTTCGTTCCTTTTTCCACATCCATACCGAACTGTAGTTCGGGCAATCGGTATATCGGGAGTTGTCTTTTCTGTTTTGTCGTCGGTGCCTTTGACAGGCGGTATTTCTTTTCCAGGTGCTGCCGTGTAGCCATGCTCCTTCTATGGCTATTGAAGATTTCGAGCACTTTTCCATCTTCTTTTACGATAGTGGATACGATATGGACGTGTTCGTGCTTGGTATCATTATGCCGTACCACTACATAGGGCTGTTCCCCATAGCCCATTTCTTGCATGTATTCTTCGGAGATTTTAAAAAACGTACCGTCATCAAGGTGTTCGCTATGGGGAAGGTTCAGGCTGATATGGGCATAGCGGTTCTTGGTGGCGTTGCGCTGTCCCTGAAAGTGCAGCACGCTCCCGAAAAACTTTGGCGATATGCTTTGGGAAAATGTGTTGCCGTAACCGAGTACGCGCATACCTTCTTTTCCGAAGACATAGTTCAATGTCCCCTGACAGGTTTCTCCATAACTGATCTTTGCTATCAACTTGTTTGTTCCATTATTGTAATTTCTATAAGGTTATGCAGCAGTTCATTGGTCTTCTGTATTTCATTTTGTAAACTACTGTTCGGACTTCTCAGGTTCTTGTGGTGGGCTATCTTGACCAATTGGTTGATGTTGTTTCCTATCTTGTTGACATGATAGGCAAGATTTGAAGTATCGGGAAGCCTATCCTTTTCCTCTGCTTCGCTGTGCAAAACCAATCTTCTCAACAACGGACTTATCGTTCCTCTTTCCGAAATATCCAAGTCATAGGATTCGCAGATTTTCCTCAATCCTTCATATTCCGTATCGTTGAACCGTAGCATCACGTTATGGTACCGTTTCATTTTCCCCAATCGTTTTCGGCCTCTTTTTCGTTGTTCCATTTTCGTTGCTTTTTAAAGCAAAACACTTCGTCAGAAGTAGACAATTCTAAGTTACTTAGAATGCACCTCGCTATCTGTTTCATAGATAAATTTAGCATATTAATTTTGAATTTAACTAACTTATTATCAATATGTTATACTTCAAAAACATATGAATACATATGGCTTCAAATGGGTCTAGATAGTAGATTTAAATGGTCTAATATGGTGTTGAAAAAATGGAAGGAAATATGGAAATGTTCAAATTTGTGACTAGGGAGAGAAAAAGACAAGCGGCCTTTCCGCCGCTTGGGTTTTTGCGCGGCCGCGAGGGGGTTCAAAAAAATGGAACGAAAAGATCCCGAATGCGAACCGGCGCAGCGGTTAGCTCGGGAAGTCTTGAAGTGGAAGGTTTTTGAACTTCCGCAGGTGGCAGGCCCAACAAAAAATCAACCTAGGATAAACTAAAAAAAGCTGATTGTCCTAGGAATTATATAAATTTGTATCAAATGGCTAGAGCGGACCTCCTTTTAAAACTTGTCAAATCCGGGATAAATGGTAATATGACCCTTTTCAAAAAAGTGGTCGAGTCCATTATTGCCGAAGAAAAGAGCAAACAGCATCATGTTGTGGCAAAACAGCTTACGGAGGCACTGAATGAGTCAAACAGAACAAATACCAAAACAACTATCCAGAGTCGTTTACTGGATGAAAAGCTGGACAACTTTTTGTATCGAATCTACCCCAACAAATCGTTGGATGATGTCATTATTAATGATAGCAATGAAAAAGTAATCCAAGACTTTATCCAAGAGCACTTACGGAGTGATTTGTTAAGATCCTATAATCTAGAACCGCGAAACAGAATTTTACTAGCGGGTCCTCCTGGAAATGGAAAAACCTCCTTAGCTGAGGTTATTGCCCAATCTTTAATGGTCCCTTTTTATGTTATCCGCTACGATGGAATTATTGGTAGTTATCTTGGCGAGACAGCTAGCCGATTAAAGGCTATGTTTGATTTTATACGAACACAGGAATGTGTCCTATTTTTTGATGAGTTTGATGCTATAGGCAAAGAACGTGGCGATATTCATGAGACAGGAGAGATAAAAAGGGTCGTCAGTTCATTACTATTACAAATTGATAGACTTCCAAGTTATGTGGTAGTCGTCGCAGCCACCAATCATCCAGAACTTCTTGATAAGGCGGTATGGAGACGCTTTCAAATACGTTTGGAACTTGAAGCACCGGATAAGGATATGATTGAACTCTGGTTGCGAAAATTTCAGGCTAAGGTAAAATACGATTTACAATATCCTATTTCCAAAATAGCATCAAAACTAGTTGGAAATAACTTTTCAGAAGTTGAAGAATTTATACTGGCCCTAGAAAGAAAATATATATTATCACTTCCTGAGGTAAACGTTCAGCGGGTCGTGGACGAATGTTTGGATGAAATGGAAAAGAAATACTCTTTGAAAAATGAGTAAAAAGCCTTTATTGATTTTTCCTTCCCCTGCCACGGCACAAAGGTCGAACAAGTCCGGCGGTCCCGGTTCGATTAGATTCCCAGATAAACAAAGTCAGATTACCAAACATGGTCCGAGAATCACCGAATTAGATACAGTGCTTGCTAACCAAACAGCCTCCTTACAATCCTCTATCGACAATATTATCCCTGAAATGGTCCTTGTGCTAGAAACAGCAGGTGAAATAGATGAATTTTTCAAGGCTGCCCAACATACTCCTGGGATGGAGTTTCTCGCGGAATTTGAGGCAGAGCTTGAAGCCGACCTAGAGTTTTATGTCAAAGATAAAGAAGACAAACCGACTGATAAGCCCATTGACACCCGTTTCTATCTTACAATGACCAATCAGCGGGCACTGCAAGAACTTCTAAAGTACTGGAACGAATACCAAAAGGAAAGTGAAAACCAGCACTTTAAACGCGGTACTACAAAGTTCAGAACTATTTTCGAACAATTAAGGGATATAAGACCTTATGGAGTGGCAGATAGGATTCGTGATACTGGCCTTCAGGAGTATATCGATGAAATGAAATCATTCCATTTTGATTATGTTCGCTTTGAAATTGAATTGGCATACAAGGATGATAAAAATAGAAACTTGGCCGCCTACAACGAGGTTATCGCTCTACTTGGAATTCAAGAGGGTTTTGGTGTCCTTAACTCAAGGACAATGATTCCTGAGATTGGCTACCATGCTTTCATTGCCCAAGCCCCGATAGCGTCCTTTGATGACTTAACCGAAAACAGCAATGTGTTATTTCTTAAAAGTCAGCAGATTCTATTTTTTCGACCGGTCGGCCAAACTGTATTACGTGTTCCAGAAGAAAATGAACTTCTTCCAACCACTAAAACCGTAGAAGTTGATAAAACCAACAGAGAGCCTGTAGTAGCACTTTTCGATGGTATGCCATTGGAAAATCATCAATTGCTCAGAAATAGATTGATTGTCGATGACCCCGATGAATTTGCCACCAATTATCTAAGTAACGCGCGAATTCACGGAACTTCTATGGCTTCTCTTATTCTTCATGGAGATTTAAACGCTCCGAACTCTGCTGTTCTGGATACACCGATATACGTGAGGCCCATAATGAAATTAAATTCATTGCCTCACTTTCAAGAAGAGGCCTTACCAGATGACCGACTCCCACTTGATTTGATACACAGGGCAGTACTACGAATGAAAGTAGGGGAAAATGGAAATGCACCTACAGCCCCAAAAGTTCGATTTATCAATCTATCCATTGGTGATCCTTTCAGACCATTTCATTTCAATATTAGTTCTTGGGCAAAACTTCTCGATTGGCTAGCGTATGAATTTGACCTCCTTTTTATCATTAGTGCAGGAAATTATGTTGAACAACTAGTTTTAAATGTAGGTGAACAAGAATTTGATGGTCTTTCCATTGAAGAAATTGAGAACCTTGTACTACAAGAAATAGTCAAAACCAACTATAACCGCAAAATATTGACCCCATCCGAAAGCATCAACAATCTTACGGTAGGAGCGACACATCGCGATTATTCTAATCCCGGAAACCTTCATCAAAGAAAAGATGTCATCGATTCTCCAGAATTGCCCTCTCCTATAAGTAGAATAGGTTTTGGTTATCGCAAGGGCATAAAGCCGGATATACTAATGCCGGGCGGAAGAAAACTATACCGTAAAGCTCCCATACAACCAAATCCTGCCCAGACTATATTGCGTATGGAATCCTCCGTTTCGGCAGCAAATCCTCCAGGAAGCCAAGTGGCTATGCCATCCCAACAGGGAAGAACTGACGGAATAGGATATTTATGTGGAACAAGCAACTCCGCTGCTCTGACTTCCAGACTGGCAGTTCAATTGCACGAAGTTCTGTCAACGCTTACCTTGGACGACGGTTCACTTCTGGATAGTAACTATTTAACTGTGTTGATTAAAAGTTTGTTGGTGCACAGTGCAGGTTGGGGAAAAGGTTCCGAAAAACTGCTAGAGATTGTAAAAAATCAGCCAGGAGTAGCGAATAAAACTATCAGAAGAAACACTTTACCGTACCTAGGTTACGGCAATATTGACCCAGAAAGGATTCTCTACTGCACAGACAAAAGAGTTACGTTGCTAGGTTATGGTGCACTTTCAAAAGGTAATGCCCATTTGTATAGTTTTCCGCTTCCAACCACCATAAGTCAAAAACAAATAAAAAAAAGACTTACGGTTACCTTGTCTTATCATAGTCCCTTGAATTTTAAAACGAGAAAATACAGATCTGCCCATTTGTACTTTGATAATCCAAAGCGTAATGGTCACCTCGAATTAAAACGGCTCTCTTATGACTTTAATGCAGCTCAGTCAGGAACTGTACAACATGATATCATGGAAGGAGATAAAGCCGATGTTTTTGTTGATGGGGATTCATTAAATATTAAAATAAATTGCAGGGAAGATGCAAGCAAATTGGGCCACGGTACTTTTGTCAAATATGGTTTGGCCGTTACGCTCGAAATAGCAGAAAATGTAGATGTACAAATCTATGAAGAAATTCAGCAAAGGCTAAGGACCCGTATTCGTTCAGGAGTATCAACTTAAAGCCGAAAGCTATATTTATTTATAAATCTCCGATTATAGACCTAAACCTTTTCCCCTTCTCTTTTTGTTGCTTTGCTCGACTGATCCGTTATATTGACTTAAGATATGACTTTTTAATATTCTTTAAAATATTGAATACTAAACCCTTGGATGTTTATAAATAGTTTATAAACGAGAAACTAAAAAAGCCCTCACATCTGTGAAGGCCTTGTTTTATTAGCGGTCCGGACGGGACTCGAACCCGCGACCCCCTGCGTGACAGGCAGGTATTCTAACCAACTGAACTACCGAACCGTGGCGTTTAGCGAGTGCAAATATACACCCCTTATTTAATTGCACAAACAATTTTATAAAAATAATGCAAGTTTCTACATAAATTTTTGGCGCTCCACCATAAAGGTGTTCATTATCAGGGAGAAACTATCCTTTACATCTACCTCCACATATTTAATTTTATATTGGGCACATTTTAGTCTCAATTCTGTGAAGTAGGATCCCACCTCCCTTTCATAGGCTTCTTTTACAGAATCGGCATAAAGATCAATATGGGTCCCTGTTTCCACATCAAGAAAACGCTTGGGAGTATTTTCAAAATCAAAGGAGTATTCCGTTTCCTTATCCATGATATGGAAAAGGATAACCTCATGTTTATTGTACTTTATATGCCGCAGTGCATCGAACAACTGTCCGTCATCCCCGGAAGATTGAAACATGTCCGTAAAAAGTACAATTAAACTTCTTCTTTTTAATTTTTCCGCAATCTGGTGCAAATAGGTATAGGTCTCGGTCTGCTTGGCCGGTTTTGTTTCCTGACCAATCTCGCTTAATTTGGCCAACAACATTTGGTGATGCCTTTCACTACTCTTTTCCGAAGAATAGAAATTGTATTGATCGCTATATACACTTAAGCCCACCGCATCCCGCTGTCTTTTAAGTATGTTCATCAACGAGGCAATGGCCAGGACCCCAAAACCAATTTTATTAAGGTTGTCAAGACTCAAAGAACCAACCTCTGGATAATACATGGAGGCCGAATTGTCCAAGATCATATGACAGCGTAAATTGGTCTCCTCCTCGTAACGCTTGGTATATAACTTATCCGTCTTTGCAAACAACTTCCAATCTATATGCTTGGTGCTTTCCCCATTATTGTAGATTTTATGCTCGGCAAATTCTGCGGAAAATCCATGAAAGGGACTTTTATGAATACCACTGATAAACCCTTCCACTACCTGACCTGCCAATAATTCCAGATTCTGGAACAAACTTGCCTTATGTAGTTCGGATTGTAGGTTCATTTAGCTAAGATAATGAAGATATTGACTTATCGGAAAATAGAAACTCCCAAAAATTGGGAGGTCATATTAAATACGCTGTAATCAACCCCTATTTTCTGGAGCTTCCACCCTTTTTATTGGAAATTAGGCATAAAAAAATCCCGCTAACAGCAGGATTTTTTTATCATTTATATTCCCCTTAGGGAATCAGTGAAGGCTATAGTAATGCATCAATAGCATCGGTATATACCTTTTTAGGGGAAACACCAACCTGTCTGTTAACGATTTCACCATTTTTGAACACCAATACCGTTGGAATATTTCTTACGCCGTATTTAGCAGCAAACTCTTGGTTGGCGTCCACATCTACCTTACCAACAACGGCCTTACCATCATACTCGGTACTTACCTCATCGATAATAGGACCTACCATTCTACAAGGACCACACCATGCTGCCCAAAAATCCACTACTACTGGTTTATCACTTTTTAAAACTACCTCATCAAAAGTAGCATCTGTTATTTCTAATGCCATGTTTCGTTATTTTTAAATATTATACAAATTTAGACAATTATTTTGCCTTTTCCTTACTAAGATTATATTCGTTTTGACTATGGCTAAATTGATAAAACCTATTCTTTTTAATCACATTGCACTTGCGTGGAATTTTGACCATAATATTAGTTTAAAACCTTTAGTTCAACTTGTAATGTACGTCTTTTTCATTGAGCTGAAGAAGCAATTCACTTGATATTTGGATTTTTTGTTTTCTACAGGTCATGTTTACCTTTATCTGCTCCTCCATCTCATACACCACAAAACTAAGTGGATGATCGCCCTTATGCGATACCAACGTATCCTTAAGGTCCAATATGCTTTCCTCCTTCAATTGTGATATATCCAACTTAATGGTGAGTTTTTTGGCAAAGGTTTCCATAACGTCCTGCAGCATCATAATCATATTAAACTGCATCCTGGGATCTCCTTTTTTTCCGGTATCTCGGTTCATCCAACCTTCACGTACAAACACCTTGACATATGCAAAAGAATTGATCATCAGGAAATGACGATATTTTAAATACTCCTCCCCGAACATTCTAAATTCAAAGGTATCCGTATAATCTTCCATGGTAAACATGGCCCATCCCTTGCCATTTTTGGAAACCCGGTGCTGCACATCGGTAATTACCCCGGCAAAGGAGACCTCTCTATTTACTATAGCCTCCAAATCATTTAAATTGGAAAGGCTCGCATTGCAGAAGGCCTTAATCTCTGCATTAAAATCGTCCAAGGGGTGACCGGAAATATAGATTCCCACTACTTCTTTTTCCCTTCTCAATTTTCCCATGGTGCCCCATTCCTCACAGGGCGGGACCACAGGTTCCGGAATCTGAACATCACTGGCTTCACCAAACAGACTAACTTGTGATGAATTTTCATTCTCTTGAAATTTGGCCCCATACTTCATGGCTTTTTCCAAAAAGGTAATTCCGTCCCCCTCATCATAAAAATACTGCGCCCTATGAGTATCCCCAAATGAATCGAAGCCTCCGGCAACCGCCAGGTTCTCAAAGGCCTTTTTATTGGCCGCCCTTAGATCTATTCGTTTGGCCAGATCAAAAACAGATTTATAAGGTCCGTCTTTCTTTCTGTTCTCAACTATGGTTTCCACCGCACCCCGGCCAACACCTTTTACGGCCCCCATGCCAAAACGGACCGCACCGGCATCGTTTACGGCAAACTTATAGTAGGATTCGTTTACATCTGGCCCCAATACCTGTAATCCCATACGCTTACACTCTTCCATAAAGAAGGTAACCTGCTTTATGTCGTTCATGTTATTGGAAAGTACCGCGGCCATATATTCCGCAGGGTAATGCGCTTTGCAATAGGCGGTCTGGTAGGCAATCCATGCGTAACAGGTAGAGTGCGACTTGTTAAAGGCGTAGGCCGCAAATGCTTCCCAATCTTTCCAGATTTTCTCCAGCTTGTCTACGGCATGTCCTTTCTCCGAAGCCTGCTTTATAAATTGCGGCTTCATCTTATCCAGGACATACTTCTGCTTTTTCCCCATCGCCTTACGCAAAACATCGGCCTCACCCTTGGTGAAATCGGCCAACTTCTGCGAGAGGAGCATTACCTGCTCCTGGTAGACTGTAATGCCGTATGTTTCTGCCAAATACTCCTCGCAGGCATCCAGGTCATATATAATTTCCTCGGTACCATGCTTACGGGCTATGAAACTGGGAATGTATTCCATTGGACCGGGACGGTACAAGGCGTTCATGGCAATAAGATCCGCAAAAACGGTAGGTTTTAAAGCCCTCATGTGTTTTTGCATCCCGGGGGATTCATACTGGAACACCCCAACGGTTTCCCCACGCTGGAAAAGCTCGTATGTCTTTTCATCATCCAAGGGAAAATTCTCCGGATCCAATTCTATACCGTGTTTGGCCTTTACTATTTTAACGGTATCCTTGATCAAGGTCAAAGTTTTTAACCCCAAGAAATCCATTTTTAGCAAGCCTGCACTTTCTACCACAGAGTTATCGAACTGGGTACAATACATATCGGAGTCCTTCGCCAAGGCAACAGGAACGAACTTGGTAATGTCATCAGGGGTAATAATTACCCCGCAGGCATGTATACCGGTGTTACGCACCGATCCTTCCAATATATAAGCCTGGTTAAGGGTTTCCGACTCCAGGCCTTCACCTTCGGAAATAGCCAGCAACTCGTTGATCTTGATCAGTTCCTCGCTATTGAATTTTTCTTTTAAGGTTTTTTCATCGACCCCAATAATCTTTTTCAACTTGGACATATTGGGAATCAGCTTGGCCATACGGTCCGCATCCCCCAACGGCAGATCCAAGGCACGTGCCGTATCCCTGATAGATGACTTTGCCGCCATGGTACCATAGGTAATGATCTGGGCCACCTGATTGGAACCGTATTTATCTATTACATAGTCCATTACCCTTCCACGGCCTTCATCATCAAAGTCAATATCGATATCGGGCATGGACACACGATCTGGATTTAGGAATCTCTCAAAAAGCAGATCGTACTTAATAGGGTCCAAATTGGTTATCCATAAACAATAGGCAACTGCGGAACCTGCTGCGGATCCCCGACCGGGACCAACGGACACATCCATATTACGTGCGGCCCTAATAAAATCCTCTACGATCAGGAAATAACCAGGATATCCGGTCTTCTCAATTACCTTAAGCTCAAAATCGAGTCGCTCATCAATTTCAGGGGTAATTTCACCATATCTCTTTTTAGCCCCTTCATAGGTGATATGTCGGAGATATTTATTCTCCCCACGTTTTCCACCATCCAATTTATCCTCTTCGAACCTAAATTCTTCCGGAATATCAAAAGCAGGCAATAAGACATCGCGGGCAAGGGTAAATGTTTCTACCTTATCTATTACTTCCTGAATGTTGGTAATGGCTTCAGGAATATCCTTGAACAGGTCCTTCATTTCATCAGAGGACTTAAAGTAATATTCCTTATTGGGCAGGCCATATCGGTAACCCCGGCCACGACCTATAGGAGTGGCCTGTTTTTCACCATCTTTTACACAAAGCAAAATATCATGTGCATGCGCATTCTCCTTTTCCAGATAATAGGTGTTGTTGGTGGCAACCAATTTTACATTGTGCTTTTGGGCAAACTGGATCAAGACCTGATTTACACGATCTTCATCCTCCTGACCGTGACGCATAATTTCCATATACAGGTCATCCCCAAAAGTGTCCTTCCACCAAAGTAAGGCTTCCTCCGCCTGGTTCTCCCCAACATTTAAAACTTTACTGGGCACTTCCCCGTAAAGGTTTCCGGTAAGTACAATGATATCCTCTTTGTACTGTTCTATCACCTTTTTATCTATACGCGGAACATAATACTTCCCATCCACAAAGGCAATGGACGACATTTTTGCCAAATTTAAATATCCATTTTTGTTTTTGGCAAGCATTACTATTTGATACCCATTATCCTTCTGGGATTTATTGGTGTGATCCTCGCAAACTTGAAATTCGCACCCTATAATCGGTGTAATCTCCACCTCTGGTTCCGGAAGTTCCTGTAGTGGCTCCTGCCCCTCTTCCAAGGTTCCGTTTACAGTGGCTTCATAGCGCTTTAAATTTTCTTCGTTTCTGGCAACAACCCCCTTATTATGGTTAATGACCCCATTAACAAAATGAAAGGCCCCCATCATATTCGCGTGGTCCGTCATGGCCACCGCCGGCATTTTAGCTTTTGCTGTGGCAGAGATCAGCGCGGGAATACTAATGGTAGATTGTAGAATGGAAAACTGTGTATGATTATGGAGATGGGCAAAGTTTGCCGTTTCCAAAGTGGCCAAATTTTCCTTTATTTCCTCCTTGGAAATTCCACCAGAATCTTTCTCCCATAAGGCATCGGCTATTTTTTTTGATGCCTTTTTTAGGTTGATGTGCTTTAAACCTATTAATTGTATTTCTTGCGGATTGGCCTCGGAGAAATTTTTAAAATAATCGGGCTTCACATCCAATTGCTCGGCCGTATATTCATTTCTACGCACCAGTTCAAGAAAGCAACGGGTAGTAGCCTCCACATCGGCTGTAGCATTGTGCGCTTCTCCAAAAGGTTCACCGAACAAGTATTGATGCAGTTCCGTTAAGGTCGGTAATTTAAACTTACCGCCACGTCCACCAGGAATCTGACATAATTGAGCTGTATGCTCGGTACAGGTATCCAACACCGGCAATTCCTGTAAGGAATTTTCAACCTGGTACCTGTGGAACTCGGCACCCATAATGTTTAGATCGAATCCCACATTCTGGCCTACAACAAACTTGGTTTTGGAAAGTGCCGCGTTGAATTTTTCCAATACCTCCCCGATCGGAACCCCTTGTTGCTGTGCCAACTCCGTAGAAATCCCATGAATCTGTTCCGCATCGTAGGGAATATTAAAACCATCCGGCTGCACCAAATAGTCCTGGCTTTCCACCAAATTGCCCATAGCATCGTGCAACTGCCAGGCAATTTGTATACAGCGCGGCCAATTGTCGGTGTCCGTATAAGGGGCATCCCAACGTTTGGGTAATCCAGTGGTTTCCGTATCAAAAATAAGGTACATAGAGCGGGTTTATGTGATGGGATTGGAAGTGGTAAAAATAAGGAAATAGCACTTAAAGGGAAAGGGCATTTATTAGGAGTTATCAACGTTGCCAAAAGCAAAGAACCAGATGTTTCCATCTGGTTCCAATATACTATTTATAAAATATTAGGTCCTACGCTATTCGCTCATGGATATTGGCCACAGTCAATGAAGATTTAATGGCATCCCTATGTCTTTTCAACATACTCTCCGTGGATGGCGGAAGTACAACTCCCTTATCATATAAAATCTCATTATATTCCTCAAGACTTGCCTTTTCCCCACGCTCTACTTCTTCCAGCAGTTGTTCTTGTTCATTGGAGGCCATGGCCGCCTTAAGATTCATCCACGCCCTGTGAATATCACCTTTTATGCTTCCGTCCTGTTCTGGCAATTCCCCATATTGCAAAATTTCACTTTTAAGCTCTTGGGCAAATTTTCCACGTTGGGCCGCCCTGTCCTTTAAAAATGTATTGATAGTTGGATTATCTATTTTATCCATTGCCAATTTAAATCCTTTTTCGGCATCATAATTTTTTACCAATAGGTTGTTTAACCCGTCTGAAATTTTTTCTGAATACTTCATGTTATCTCTCTTCATTTTTAATTAGTCATTTTGGCCAGCGACTTTCGCCAACCCTTATAACAAACTATAAAAATTGTATATAACTCCAAATCCAAGGGCGACTTTAGCCCGAGTTTAACAGCTTTTCTTAAGAAATGTTAAGCCATTTGCGCACAATAATTGAATTTTAGCCCAAATATTTGATAACCACATTAAAAGAAATATTATATTTGCACCCGCTTAGGAAGAACCTAGCGAAAAAAGAATTAATAACCAAGGGTCGGGCACCCTACAAATTAATGTGATATGCCAGTTAGAATTAGATTACAAAGACACGGAAAAAAAGGAAAACCTTTTTATTGGGTAGTAGCTGCGGATTCCCGCGCTAAAAGAGACGGTAAATACTTGGAGAAATTAGGTATTTACAATCCAAATACCAACCCTGCAACCATAGAATTGGATGTTGACAGTTCTGTAAAATGGTTGGATAACGGTGCACAGCCGTCTGAAACTGCAAAAAGAATTTTATCTTATAAAGGAGTCCTTTTAAAGCACCATTTATTGGGCGGTGTTCGTAAAGGCGCCTTGACCGAAGAGCAAGTTGAAGAAAAATTCAATGCTTGGTTGGAAGAAAAAGCAAATATTGTTGGTTCTAAAGTAGATAGTTTAGCCAAGGCTGAAGCCGATGCTAAAGCAAAAGCTTTGAAAGCCGAGAAAGAGGTTAACGAAAAGCGTATGGCCGCTGCTGCAGAAGCAGAAGCACCAGCTGCAGAAGAAGAAGTAGCCGAAGATACTGCTGCTCCTGCCGAAGCTCCTGAAGAGACCAAAGAAACAGAATAGCTAATAGAAAACGATGACAAAGGAAGAGTGTTTCTACCTCGGTAAAATCGTTTCTAAACATAGCTTTAAGGGAGAGGTACTCATTAAATTGGATACCGACGAACCCGAATTGTACGAAAAATTGGAATCAGTATTCGTTTCCCTCGGAAACAATCTGGTTCCTTTTTTTATAGAAAAAAGTCAACTTCACAAATCCAGCCTATTGCGCGTACGGTTTGAGGAGGTTGCCGATGAATCGGACGCCGACAAGGTAATGGGCTCCGAAATATACCTCCCACTTAAATTTTTGCCCAAACTAAAAGGCAATAAGTTCTATTACCACGAGGTAATTGGCTTTGCCATGGAAGACAAGGTCCATGGGAATATTGGAATTATCCAAAGCATTAACGACACCACTTCCCAAGCCCTATTTGAGATAGAAAAAGGCGACAAACAATTACTTATTCCGGTCAGGGACGAGATTATAGTTAAGGTAGACCGTGAAAACAAGACTATTTTTGTTGACACCCCGGAAGGATTGGTCGACCTTTATTTATCCTAAAATGCCCCCCTTTTTAATTTTTCTCCCGCTATAAAACGAATGATAATTTTATCTATCTTTCTTTATTGCATTTCTTATTGATCGGGCCAAATCCAAAAATATTTTGCCCTTTGGATTTAGCTAGTCAAATTGTTTAAAAGAGGGATCTCTTAAATATATTTTGATATGCAAATGAAAACAACTATTCAGTATTCACGAGATTATTTTATGCGTTAAAATGATTCATCCCAAAACAGAATTACAATTCATCAATAAGGAGATCGGCTATGGCGTAGTAGCCACAGAATTTATTCCTGCCGGAACCATAACCTGGGTTTTGGATAAGTTGGACCGCGAATTTACCCCGGCCGAATTGGAATCCTTGGAACCTATTTATCAGTCCATATTGGATACTTATACCTTTAGGGACAACAAGGGAAGATTTATACTTTGCTGGGACAACGCCAGATATGTAAACCACAGTTTTAATTCCAACTGCCTTACCACAGCCTATGATTTTGAGGTAGCCATAAGGGATATCCATGTAGGGGAACAACTAACGGACGACTATGGATATTTGAACATACCACAACCCTTCAGGGGAATTGATGAAGGCACGAAACGAAAGGTGGTATATCCGGATGACCTCCTGAAATATTACAAAGTATGGGACAAAAAACTACAACAGGTGTTTCCGAAAATCCCACAATTGAACCAACCCTTAAAGCCCTTGATTTCAGAAAATCTTTGGAATTTGGTAAGCTCAATTTCCGAAGGAAAAATAATGATGGATTCCATTAAAAACAACTATTATAACGGGGATTAGCAGGGACAACAGCCACTCCCAAAAGTGCAATACCAATTATCGGATATACTACTTACAATTATTAGGTCATAACATTTCAAAAATATTATTTTAGCTTTATCAAAAACTAAAATAATGTTCAGAAATCTTTCCTTGTTTATCCTTTCATTGGTTTTATTTTCCTGCGCGGAAAAGAAAAAAGAATTGCAACCCGAAGTTCCACCCAATGTAATTTTGATTTTCACCGATGATCAGGGATATCAGGATGTAGGTACTTTTGGCTCCCCAAATATTGAAACCCCCCATTTGGACCAAATGGCAAAAGATGGGATAAAACTCACCAGCTTTTATTCCGCGCAACCCATATGTTCCGCTTCAAGAGCAGGAATATTGACCGGCTGCTACCCCAACCGTATTGGCATACACAACGCCTTGGGACCAGGTAGCCCCACAGGAATAAATGCATCGGAGATGACAATAGCGGAAATGCTGAAAAACATTGGGTACAAAACCGCTATTTTTGGAAAATGGCATTTGGGAGATAGCCCAAAATTCTTACCTACGAGACATGGCTTCGATGAATTCTTTGGCATCCCCTACTCCAACGATATGTGGCCCTACCACCCTCAGCAGGGAACAGTATTCAATTTTGGCCCCCTGCCACTTTATGAAAATGAAACAGTTTTGGACACGTTAACAGATCAATCCCAACTGACCACCCAAATCACAGAAAGGAGTGTGGATTTCATCAACAGAAATAAAAACAATCCTTTCTTTCTATATGTACCCCATCCGCAACCCCATGTACCACTATTTGTATCGGATAAATTTAAAGGAAAATCAGAAAGAGGATTATACGGCGATGTCATTATGGAGATCGACTGGTCCGTGGGCGAAATATTGGCTGCCCTGAAAAAGAATGGCCTTGAGGACAATACTGTGGTAATCTTTACTTCGGACAATGGGCCCTGGCTTTCCTATGGCAACCATGCAGGCAGCGCACTGCCCTTTAGGGAAGGAAAGGGAACCGCCTGGGAAGGTGCACAGCGCGAACCCTTCATTATGAGATACCCCAACAAAATAACTCCCGGAAAAACCATTGATATACCGGTCATGGCCATAGACATCCTACCTACCATAGCAGAGATGACAGGGGCCAGATTGCCCAATTTAACCATCGACGGAAAAAGCGCCTTGTCTCTGCTCACTGGGGAAAGCCAAGAGAGTCCGCAAGAAGCCTATTTCTTTTACTATAGAATAAACGAACTCATGGGGGTCCGTTACGGAACATGGAAAATGTACTTTCCGCACACTTACCGGACCATGGACGGACAAGAGCCAGGTAAGGATGGGCTTCCAGGGGAGTACCGAATGATAGAAATGGAAGAAATAGAACTTTATGATGTTACAACGGATATAAGTGAAACCAACAACGTGGCCGAAGAATATCCAGAAGTGGTGGACAAAATAAAGGTCTTGGCCAATGAAATGCGCCACGAACTAGGGGATTCCCTTCTAGAGCTGGAAGGCACCAAAAACAGGGAGGCAGGAAAAGCGGAATAAGTACAGCCAACTATTATAAACAAGATTTTTCATGACCAAACCCTTCCAATTTAAACAATTCCAAATACATCAGGATCGCTGTGCCATGAAAATCGGCACTGATGGGGTTTTATTAGGGGCCTGGACCTCCTTGGAGCGCCAACCCCAATCCATTCTGGATATCGGGGCAGGAACAGGTGTCGTCGCTTTGATGCTCGCGCAAAGGAGCCATGCAGAGACCATAGACGCCATAGAGATAGATGAAGATGCCTATGAGCAATGTGTAGAGAATTTTGAAGCATCTAATTGGGCCGATAGATTATTCTGTTACCACGCATCTCTGGACGAATTTGTGGATGAAATGGACGATAAGTACGACCTTATCGTATCCAATCCGCCATTCTACTCCGAAATAGTGCCCAGTGGCAATGAATCCAGGGATATGGCCAGACAAAACCAATCCTTGCCCTTTGAGGACCTTTTAACTAGTGTTGTGAAACTCTTGGCCAATAACGGAACCTTTTCTACCATCATCCCTTTTAAGGAAGAGGAAATATTTTTGGAATTGGCAGCCACAGTGAACCTATATCCCAGCCGGCTTTTGCGCATTAAAGGGAATCCTACATCCGGGATTAAACGAAGCTTGTTGGAATTACAAGTTGGGAAGACTTCCGTTGAGATTGAAAATCTCACCATAGAATCCGCACGTCACGAATACACTAAGGAATATATAGATCTGACAAAAGATTTCTATTTAAAAATGTAACAATCGCACTTTCTTGTGTTATATTTTTAAACAAATCCTTAATTTGTTTATTTTTGATTCTAAAATTAATTTTATGCGACCCGATTTGTTTGAAGCTCCTGATTATTACAATTTAGACGACCTTTTATCCGAAGAACATAAATTGGTTCGCGATGCTGCCAGACAGTGGGTAAAGCGGGATATTTCCCCGATAATAGAAGAATATGCCCAAAAGGCGGAGTTCCCAAAACAAATCATTAAAGGCCTATCTGAAATTGGCGCCTTCGGACCCTATATCCCAGAAGAATATGGAGGTGCCGGACTGGACCAAATAAGCTACGGGCTAATTATGCAGGAAATAGAACGTGGAGATAGTGGGGTTCGCTCTACCGCCTCGGTACAATCGTCTTTGGTAATGTATCCTATTTTTGCCTATGGCACTGAGGAGCAGCGAAAAAAATACCTGCCTAAATTGGCCTCCGGCGAATTTATGGGCTGCTTTGGATTAACAGAACCCAATCATGGTTCCAACCCTAGTGGTATGGAAACCAAGTTTGCGGATAAAGGCGATCATTTTCTACTAAACGGTGCCAAACTTTGGATTTCCAACTCCCCTTTTGCAGATATAGCGGTAGTGTGGGCTAAGAATGAAGAAGGACGTATCCACGGACTTATCGTAGAACGTGGAATGGAAGGCTTTACCACACCCGAGACCCATAATAAATGGTCTTTACGTGCTTCGGCGACCGGCGAATTAATCTTTGATAATGTAAAAGTTCCTAAAGAAAATCTACTACCTGGTAAAAATGGGCTTGGTGCACCTCTAGGCTGCTTGGATTCCGCCCGCTACGGAATTGCCTGGGGCGCTATAGGTGCTGCTATGGATTGTTATGATACTGCCCTGAGATATGCCAAGGAACGCATACAATTTGGTAAACCTATTGCAGCCACCCAATTGCAGCAAAAAAAATTGGCCGAGATGATTACCGAAATCACCAAAGCACAATTATTGGCATTCCGATTGGGTCAATTGAAAAACGAAGGGAGGGCCACTACGGCACAAATTTCAATGGCCAAGCGCAACAACGTGGATATGGCGATCAAGATAGCCCGGGAGGCCAGACAGGTCTTGGGCGGAATGGGCATAACTGGAGAATACAGCATTATGCGCCATATGATGAATCTTGAAAGTGTCATCACCTATGAGGGCACACATGACATCCACCTATTGATTACAGGTGCGGACATTACGGGGCTACCGGCTTTTCAATAAGCAATCTTCGAGATAATTCAATTGGGCAACTTGAGGGTTTGCTCATTGCTTAATGTACCTTTCTATATTATATGTCCGACTAAAAACTTACCGAGCAAATCCGCTAAAAGTCAATATTCCGGATTATCCCGTTACGAGTTCTATGCCTAGAACTACATATACACACAAAAACTTTAATGCCTAGAATTAGTGAAATCTATAGTACTTAGATTTTATTTTTTAAAATTCAAAATATTAAGTACATTAACATACTGTATAGATAATATTTACCTACATATATTGATTTAATAACAATGAAGCAACTTTGAATACTTACCTTTTTAGTTCCTTGCACAAATTATAAAACCTGGACAATCACCCCCTAATGACCAATGCTGATCGCCATACCTTAGTTTTAGTTGGACAACTCATCGCAGGAGAAGAGAAAGCATTTGAACAGGTGATGGAAGCCTACTACAAAAAACTTTTGATCTACGCCTATAGCTACACCAATGATTACCCTCAGGCCCAGGATATAGTTCAAAACGTCTTTTTACGATTATGGGAGTGCAGACAAAATATTAATATCAAAGAGTCCTTTCAAGGGCTTTTGTACAAATCGGTTTACAATGAATATATTGATGATTACAGAAGAAAGAAATCTTCTACAATCATCAATGAAGCCTATAAGCAAGCCCTGAATTATGCCGTGGACGATAACAACCACGAATTAGTGGAAGATAAGATCGCTTTGATAAAAAGGGAAGTGGAACATTTACCTACTAGATGCAAACAAATTTTTTTATTGAGCAAACAAGATGGCCTGACCAACTCCGAAATTGCGACCTATTTAAATATATCCATTAAAACCGTGGAATACCAAATTGCCCAAGCCTATAGCACAATTAGAAAAAAAACTGAGACGAAAATAAAGAAATTAGCCATGATTCTCTTTTCTTTTATAAAATTGAACTAACCAAAAAACAGTTCTTCTTCTATTATTTGCTAAAGTGAGAATTATAACCTATCCCAAGGATAAATCTGCACGAAGGTTTATAAAATAATCCAATAGTCTTTACCATCAACGAGAATAGTTTACAAAAAAACCAGACCTGTATGCGCATGGCAAACAGGTCTGGAAAAAAATCTCAAATGACTTGGATTTAGATTATTGCAGCAACCACATTTTAGACCACTGATCGTTTTCAGCAGGCTGCAATTTACCTATGGCTTGCAACATATTCTCTTCATTAAAAGGATCATCATAATAAAACCTAACAGGTATCTCTTGTCCCTTAGTCCCAGCTATAATGTTGACACTTAAATTTGGAAGTCCAGTTCTACGCCAATCGAACCATGATTCCGGAGTAAGCCATTGAGAAATCCATTTTTGGTGCATTATAGGCACCATTTTGTCAGTAGCATCATTAAATATCTGTTGCACCTGTGCCATATACATTCCTTGATCAAAAGGAACAAGGGTGTTGTTATCTTTATCATACACCGTAGATGGGTCTCCGTCTGAAATTCCATACTGCCCCATTGACAATCGAATACCACTATTGTAATAATCCAAAGCGCTATTGGATATCCACCCTCGGACACTTGCCTCAGCCAAAATAAATTGTACCTCAGCAGCATTCATTAGTACCGCCTTTACCATTGGATGGGCATCCTCTGCATACATTTCAGTTAGATAAGAAGCATGTGGGTTAGATGCCGCAGCAAGATATACGCTACCATCTAGAGACGCAATTACCTCATTAGCATTGATACCATCCGCAAATTTCTGAAATTGGTTAGGATCCGTTAAGGCGACTGGCAAACCTACAAATAAGGAGGTATCAATATTATTCTCCTTATTTAAATCATTATTTATTGTGTTAACATCTACAGTGGTATATCGTTTTATCACGCCATCTTCCTCTACAATTTCATCGGTGGCACCCTCGAAAATTTGAACATCCACTGGTCGTACCCAAGCAGTTAGTCTGGGATCGCCCAGGGCAGTCAAATCATTAACAATAGTAGCTGATGGTTTCCTACGATAAAATTCAGAGCGATTACTACTTCTTAAGGGACCTCCGTACCAACTGTTGTCGCTATTGGTTCCCACAAATCCGATGGCCGCATTGTCGTCATTATTAACTAAAATAGGATATTCTGCACTGTTCCCCACTATAGCTGAAATTTCTGCAGCTGGATTAATATCAATACCTCCCTTTTCTGATAATCGCATATAATACCTAAGGCGTAAGGAATTCGCAAGTTTACGCCACTTTAAGGCGTCTCCTTGATACACAACGTCTGCATCCGCAACTTCTTGTATGACCCCAACTCCCGTTAGAAGGGTATTGGCCTGACCCAAATCATTTATTATTCCCTTAAAAATAGTCAGTTGATCATCATAAACAGGTTTAAAAAATTCATCTCCTCCCTTTTCTGCTTGGAGTGCATTCGTGTATGGCAAATCCCCAAAAACAGACGTCAACATTCCATACCAATACGATTTCATGATTAGTGCAACCCCCTGATAGTAATCTTTTACCTTCCCTGTTTTTTCGCTTTCTGCCCTTTCGAAGATATAGTCACTATCTTTTAAAGGTTCATAATAGCCAGCAAAACTCGAGGCCTGCCAATTAAAATTAAATCGGTCATAACTTGTAAAGTCACGTTGCAAATATTGGGTCGTAGCAGTAATCTCTGCGGCACCCATATTAAGATCAGCAGTTATAGTTGCAGATTGGGACAAAATACCGGTCAGCACAAATTTAATGTCTATCTCGGTATCTGGTAAACTATTGGGGCTCACATTTATATCCTCCAAAGATTCGGAGCACCCTGCAGCAAAAAGTACTACCATTGGCAATAAAATTGCGATTATATTTTTCTTTATTCCAGTCATCTTATATTATTTTTAGAAACTTATGTTTAGTCGAAGGCCTACAGGAATAGTCCAAGGGGCCACATTCCATTTTTCAAACCCTTGGGTTCCCTGATCATAGGCAAGCTCAGGGTCGATTCCGATACCGGCTGCGGTCCAAAGCATAACATTCTTGGCATATACGGATATGGCTACGTTATCAGCCGAAATAAACTTGGCAACCTCGGCTGGTAGTGCATAGGTCATGGTGATGTCTCTTAATTTAACAAAAGATGCGTCGTACATAAAAGCATAACCGGTTCTCCAATAACTACCGCTAGATTCAACCACTCTATAGGCGTCAAATAATTTTGTGCCAACATCTCCAAAATTTTCGGTGTAGGTACCATCACCATTGTCTATTACCCCTGGAAAGAAGGCTCCATTGTAATTTCCGTTAAATTCAAACCCACCTAATTCTTCATTTCGCCCACCAATCCAGACATCGTTGTCTCTATAAATAGGGTTAGATTTGATTTCATTGGCCAAGGCAGCACCATCCGGAAAAGAATTAGCATCTAAAACACCAGAAAAGGTGCTGGAGCTGATTCCATTTTGCCAGTCCTCTATTTTTCCAGAACGTGCCATTCTCTTCATGGATTCGGAGAAGAAATCCCCGCCTTGCCTCCAGTCGAAACTAGCAGAAAGGGTAAAGTTTTTATACTTAATAGAAGTGTTCATTCCAACAGCAAAATCGTTGTTGAAATTTCCAACCTTAATTTGGTTCTCCCGAGCTCTATCATCCACCCATCTTCCATTAGAATCCAATAGATTCCATCCTGCATACTCGCCTTCTTCTACTTTCTTTATATAAGGAGAGTACATGTCCCCAATGATTCCTCCTACTCTTGTAAAAGCACCACCATCTGTTCCTCCACCAAAATCAACACGGTCAATACCGTCAACCAATTCCACCAATTTACTTTCCTGAGTAGTGAAATTAAAGTTCATGTTCCATTCAAGATCTTCCGTTCTAATAGGAACCACATTCAATCCAAATTCAAACCCGTAATTTTCCACATTCCCTGCATTAATGGTGGTACTGGTATACCCCGTAAGTGGTGAAACGTTCACATTTAAAATTTGGTTTTTGTTTTGAGTCTTGTAATAGGTAGCCTCCAGACCCAGTCTGCCCTTAAAGAAACCTAAATCAGTACCTACCTCATAAGAAGTAGCTATTTCTGGCTTTAGCTTGGTATTTGGCATACTGCTCGGAAGTGAATAGGTAAAATCATCCCCCCAAAAGCCTTGGGTTAAAGTTGGGTGGATTAAATAAGGATCGGTATCCTTTCCTACCTCTGCCCATCCAGAGCGTATTTTAAGTAACGAAATCCAAGATGGCATTTGGAACATTTCAGAAACCAAAACACTTCCAGAAGCGGAAGGGTAAAAGTAAGATCTGTTCTCCGTAGGAAGGGTACTGGACCAATCGTTACGTGCTGTTAAATCCAAGTATAGCATATTTTTATAGCTCAACGTAGCCATTCCATAAACACTGTATACTGCCTTTTTAAAAGTTCCACTACTGTATTCCAATCCTCCTCTGCTTACATTGGAAAGGGTAAACAACCCAGGAAGAACCAAATTGTCACCTCCAGAACTATAGGTGTTAACTTCGCTATTCAATATATTTCCACCTACAGAAGGGGATATACGGAAATCTCCAAATTTCTTATCATAGGAAAACAAAACATCTACGTTAGTCTCCTTAGAACTACTATTATCCAGGTTATATGCCCCAGTTGGTTTGGTAGTTCCCCCACCAAATCCTTGAAAAGACCATGGTTTTAAAGTTTCCACTTTATTGTAATTGCCACTATAAGCTACGCGAGCCATAGCATTAAAATTTGAGGTAATTTCCCAGTCCAGCTTAATATTTCCAAAACCACTTAGCTTGTCGAATTTGTTTTTCCTTTCATTTGCGGAAAACCAAGGGTTATTATAACCGTCCGTAACATTGCGTTGCTCCACGTTCGGTGTTTCCCAATAGTCTCCTTTTAGGTCATTGATATTTATATGTGGCGCGATATTGAATAAATCAAAATACTGGTCATCACCACCAAGAACTTTAACTGGATTATTGTCAGAATTAGGGTTAGAAACATCAAAATTCGTGGAAACGTTTACATTATCCGTTATTTTATAGGTCGTATTTAGTCGGAAACCAAGTTTTTGAAGCTCAGTGCCTGGGGAGTAGCCTTCTCCTTTCAAATGTGATACTGCCAATCTAAAGCTACCCTTGTCATAATTCCCACTTATACTAGCATCATTTATTGTGGTTACCCCTGTCCTAAAGTAATCTTTCTGTGGATCTTTATAAAACTTTAATGGCACTGCTTCACCATTACTATTCCATTGTACCGCAGATCCGCCTTCCCCGGGACCATACCAGTGTTGCCACGTGGCTTCATCAAAAATACCTCTTTGCCCATTGGTAAATTGATCCTGAGTTTCAAAATATTTATAGGGCGTATTTAAAGTGACTGTTGATGAGAATGAAACCCCAATTCCCTTTTTTAGACCTTCACCAGATTTAGTAGTAACAAGGATAACCCCGTTACCTGCTCTGGAACCGTAAAGTGCAGCTGCACTTGCTCCTTTTAATATGGAAACACTCTGAATGTTCATAGCGCTTATATTACCCAAAACTGCAGTACTCCCAACAGGGGAACCATCTACAACAACTAAAGGCTCATCATTTCCGGACAAAGAAGTTCTACCTCTGATATACACATAGGTTTCGGCATTTAAGTCGTTACCAGACCTTCGAATATCCAACCCGGAAACCCTACTGGACAAACCGCCCAACGCATTTTCCTGGGGCACCAAGTTTATTTTTTCACTGTCAACTTCGCCTACAGAATATCCCAAGGCTCTTTTTTCCCGTTTCATGCCCAAAGCCGTAACCACTACTTCGTCCATTTTTTGGGCAGAAGGGTTCATCACAACATCTAAATTAGTATTGTTCCCCACAACAACCTCTTTCGTCTCCATTCCAATATAGGAGAAGACAAGAACGGTTTGCGAATTGGGTACAGCAATACTAAAATAGCCATCAAAATCGGTAACCACCCCTTTGGTAGTTCCCTTAATGACAACATTGGCCCCAGCTAAAATCATCCCATCGCTGTCCTTAACAATACCTTGAACTTCCGATTGTATCGGAGTATCATCGGTTTTAAGGGGAACATTTTTAATGTCTTTGTTCTCGTTTCTTTTTAGGATAATATGTTTGTCCAATACCTCATAAGACACATTGGTATTGAGAAAAAGCGTATTCAATATACTCCTAACCTTTTCTTTGTTCACCTTAAGGGTAACAATTTTACTAATATCCACATCTTTTAAATTGTACAGAAATTTAAACTCTGTATGGGATTCAATCTCATTTAGCACCTTTTCAATCGAGACCTCTTTGAGATCCAGGCTTATTCGCGTGTTTTGTGCATAATTATTGGCCCTTATATTAAATAAGGCAATGAACAGCAAAAGGGTGGTTAATTTCATTTTTAAGCTCAATTCCGGAGGACATAGAAGCCTACTCCTAATTTTAAGAAGGATTTTCATATTTTTGTATTGATTATTTAGATGAGTATTTATTTGCTCATTGTTATTTAGCTGGGAGATGTTCGCGCATCTTCCAGTTTTTTTTAAACTTGATTTTTGGTTTGTTTTTTTAATCCATATAGTAATCTAGTTTTAGTTTATAGTTATTTTTTCATTTTCAATCGTATAGGTAAACCTATAGCTTGTTCTAAAGGAAGCGAAGATTTGCTCCATTAGCTCATCCTTGTCAAAACTGGCACTAAAATATTGTTCGCCCAGTTCCTTATTATTATTTACAATACTAACATTGTAAGAGCGCTCTAATTTTTTAATGATATTTTTAAACTGCATACTTCTGAACACCAGTTTCCCCGATTTCCAACTGGTATACAGACTAGTGTCCACTTCGTCCAAAGAGATGTTACCACTGGAATGGTCATACACCCCCCTAAAACCAGGCTTCATAAAAGTGGTAGTTTCAGGCCCATAAACATCGCCGCTATAAAGACCAACGGACCCATTGACCAAAACTGTAGTAACCTGACTATCTTCGGGATAGGAAGAAAGATTGAATTCCGTACCTAGGACACGCACCTTTAAATCGTCAACATTGACAATAAATGGATTAATACTGTCTTTTGTTATTTGGAAATAAGCTTCACCGCTCAAGAATACCTCCCTTGTCTTGCCCGGCAAAAATTTCACTGGGTACTTTATGGAAGAACCTGAATTTAGAAATACACTACTGCCATCGGACAGGACCAATTCAAATTGTTTGCCATTGGGAATATTTAGCTGATTATGGATTAGTTTTCCCGGATCACCGCCTTCATTGTAGTTAAGTGCATTTCCTTTTTGCACTCCAACCTCATTTCCTTCTGCATCGATTATCTTTCGCTTACCATCTTCACTAATGACCTCTATGTTTCCATTATCCAACTGAAGTGTAATCTGGTTGGGATCAATTTGTTCCTCTACATTGACTTCATTGAATTTTTGACTAAAAAAATAACCAAATCCTACGAGTAAGAGCAATACTGCAGCAATTTTAAGTAGGATTTGCGGGTGCACCTTCTTAATGCCAAGTTTCCCTTTCTGGATTTTACGGATCAATTCTTCCTTCATCGGCTGATCATCCATTTTATTGAGTCCCATATTGATTGCATAGTGCAACAGAACATAATCATTGAAGAGCTCCATGTTCAAAGGATCTTCCAGCCATTCTTCCAACTCTTGTAGTTGTTTAGCCGTGGCCGTTTTATCGAGGTATTTAAGTATACCTAATTCTATATTGGATGGAATCATGTTACGTGATATATTAGTACGACGTAACCTAATTGGAATACCCTAGGTTTTTAATAAAAAAAAGAAATTTATTTTTACACTGCAGCTCGGACATAAAATTATGGTCACTGCCAAAAGCAGTGACCATATCGTTGCACTTGTTAAAAAAGGAATAAAATTCCAAAAAACTAATTTATTTCAATTGAAGAAATGTTGGGTCACCATTAATTATAAATATAGATAACTCTAAAGCCACTTACTAAAGACACACCGAGATTATCTATGGACAAAGGCCACCCATTTGGGCCGCATCCTAAATTTTTATTTCGAAGGGGATTTCCCAGGCCTAGGCTTTCTTACCAAACTATCCGCGGGATAAGTATTCTTTAAATATGCCATTTGCGCCTTGGACCAATCCAAAATTTGATCCCGTTGGTCTTGGGTCAGGTCGGCCTCAGGATGAAGACCAAAATAAGTGTAGGAAGGAATGGGCATTTCCTTCTCTTCCACCATTTCAACTATCTCTTCGAATTTGTGATATTGAATGGCCAAAGGCAATTTTGTAAAATTGGAAAAATTTAAATGTCTTTTACCGTCAACAACATGACTGTTTAAGAACCAAGCTACTGGCTGAACATTGGAATACCAAGGATATTCCGTTTTATTGGAATGACAATCATTACAGGAAACCTTCAACAAATGGTTTACATCCTCCGGAACCTGATAGTTCGTGGAAATATCATAAGTATTTTCGTTGGATTCATTTTTTTCGGGTCGGATAAATTGGATCAGGATCAATACAACACCCAACCCTATCAAAATTTTTTTTAGCATAGTAAAAAATATTGGTTAATGATTTATACAGCGAATTACAAGTTATAGGCCGTGTACTAAGTTAGTATATTTTTAGTTTTGACCCTCATTTCGGAAAATGGTTTAATAATTAATACTAAACTAACTCATTGACTATCTTAAGATAACATGGAAAACAAAAGTAAAACCTAGTTTTACAGTAACCTAATAAAGGATACGTTCTTATAATTTGATTTGAGTTAGCTACTCTAAACCGATGGTCTCATCGGTTTTTTTGTTTTCGGCAATCAGCCCTTGTCTTTGGTCAAAAAATCTACCTAGTGCCCAAAAAACGGCTGAACCATTGTCCCGAAGACTTTACAATTCTTTGCTGGTTTTCAAAATCGATATAAACCAATCCGAATCTAGGGTAATACCCCTCTGCCCATTCAAAATTGTCCGTAAACGTCCACACAAAATAACCGTCTACCTTTAGCCCTTCCCTTTGCGCCTTGTGCACCTGTTTTAAATATGCCTGTAAATAGGAAAGCCTTTCCTCATCATGTACCCCTCCTTGGTAGATTTCATCTGCAAAGGCAGCTCCATTCTCAGTAATCATTATTTTTTTTACTCCCTCGTAGCTGTTAAATCTTTTTATCATTTTAAAAATACTGGGCGGATAGACTTCCCAGTCCATTAGTGTAGCCCTGACCTTGCGCTTACTCGCCTTTACAATTTTAGCCCTGATATAAGGAACAAAATAGGAATGCTTTACTTTTTCGCGGGTATAATTTTGGATCCCCACAAAATCGAAATCAAATTCCGAGTTTTCGGCGTCCCCCGGCATTATATAAGACTGTAGTCGCTTTAAAACCGGGATCGTACCCCATGGGTAACCCATTCCCAAAGAAGGCTCTATAAAGAGGCGGTTAAGCATGGCATCTGCCCTTTCAGCTGCCTTATGATCCCTGCTATTGTTCCTATAAGGTGATATTTGGGAACAGGAAAAGGTAGTGCCAATATTGGCATTGGCTACCAAGTTGCGCAAAATTCTACCTCCTGCAGCCTGACACAATACTGCGTGGTGCACAGAGGGCAAAAAATTTTTTAAGCCTTTTCTACCCGGGGCATGTACCCCAAGAAAATATCCCGCACCCGTAAAAACCATAGGTTCGTTCAATACCATCCAATTCTTTACCCTATCTCCGAAACTATTGGCACAGACCGTAACATATTCCTGGAACCATCCCAGAATTTCACGATTGGTCCAACCCCCTTTTTGCTCCAAAGCTAGGGGCAGATCCCAGTGATATAAAGTCACCCAAGGTGTTATACCACATTCCAGGCAGAAGTTGATAACATCATTATAGAACTGAATTCCTTTTGAGCTTATGGCTCCCGTTCCATTTGGCAGTATCCGTGACCAGGACAAGGAAAATCTGAAGTGGTCAATATTCATTTTCCTCATCAGAAGGATATCCTCCTGAAACTTGTGATAAAATTCACAGGCATCATTGCCGTGCTGATTTTGGTAGGTATTCCCCTTTTTGGAGGTAAAATGGTCCCAGATGGAAGGTCCTTTATCATGTATGTCGTGGGCACCCTCTATCTGATATGCCGCCGTAGATACTCCCCAAATAAAATCTTCACCAAAGTCATTTGCTTGTAAATCAAAATAATCTAAATTTTTCGACATAAAACTAAGATTGATTATCTAAGAACGACCTCTTCCAGCAACTGGTCAATAATCTGTTCTGTGATATCCGGATAGTTTACCTCTATTTTGTTATCAATATCTACCCACTGTCTTAATTTATCCAAATGCTTATTCTTTAGGGATTTGATTACGGGGACCCCCAATTCTTTTAATGCAGCGGAATTGCACTGTTGTTCATACTGTCCCTTCATGGGGATTACCATCAACTTCTTGCCCAGGTACAAAGCCTCGGCAGGAGTTTCAAAACCTGCACCGCACAATACACCCTTGGCCGTGACCATACTGTTCACAAATGCTTCGTTGGTTATTGGCCTAATACTAATATTCTTGCCAAAAAATTCCACTTTATTGTGTTTGGAAAAAACTTCCCACTTTATATTGGCAACCTCTGAGAGGGTTTTCAGTATCCTTCCATCACTATAGGAAGGCAAATACACTGTATAATGATTCCCCTCCTTAGCCTCCGCCATTCTAATATCCTGCCTTATGATAGGGGTATAGATCCTATCCGCATAGGCCCTAAAATGTAGACCAAACTGCTGGGTTGTGGGTGCATAGTTCTTTAGGATAAATTTCCCCATAAGGTCGTTTTTGTCCGGTTTTGGGGAATTGGGGGAAAGCACTGCGGCCTGATGGCTAAAACTTACAGAGGGTTTATTCTTTAATTTACATGCCCAGGCAGAAACGGGCTCAAAATCATTTATGACCAAGTCGTAATTTTCTATCGGAATGCTTTTTATCTCCTTCTGCAATCTAGCGGCATTGGACTTGAGATAGGTCCTCCATAAATTAACATTTCCTTGTTTGCCAAAAATAAAACTAAGTCCCTGAAGCTGATACTTGACCGGATGGGGAATCCGAATATCTGCCTGTATTCCACTAACCAGTATATCCAATTCCAATCCTTTTTTTTGTAGTGCCGGAATAACATCGCGCGCTCTACTTAAATGACCATTGCCAGTTCCCTGGATGGCATATAGTACTTTCATATAATTAATATTTTAGGAGATCAAATGTTCAGGACAATCATTTGTTCTCGGCTGAGGTCAAAAATTGAAATTCCCTCACCAAATTTTGAAAAAGTTGATTTTTGTCCAGAATATCCATTGGCTCCATCACATTTTCATCATCATTGATAACCATAACATCCTCCATATAATGGTATAATTTCCACTCCCCATTATTAAATTCCAAACTAGTTAAATTCTCTATCCAATCCCCGGAATTAAGGTACATAACTGTCCCCTTGGAGGTTGATATTTCCCTCATTTCCGGCTGGTGGATATGCCCACAAACCACATAGTCATATTCATTTTCTATTGCTATATCGGCCGCAATCTGTTCAAAATCATTAATAAACTTAATGGCCGATTTAACGCTGTTTTTTATCTTCTTGGACATGGAAACAGGGCCTTTTCCCATTTTTTTACTGCAATAATTTATGGCACTGTTCAACAAAATTAGCATATCATAACCTGTAGCGCCCAACCTTGCTATCCATTTGGAATGCTGCATGGTAACATCAAAGACGTCCCCATGAAACATCCAAGCCTTGCTGCCATTTATCTCCAAAACCACCTTGTTGACAATACTAAAAGAGCCCAACTTAAAGCCTAGAAATTTCCTTAACATTTCATCATGGTTGCCTGCCACATAGTGCACGGGGATTCCTTCGGCCACCCATTGCATAATGATCTTTACCACCTTCATGTGGGATTTTGGCCAGTACCGCTTGCTAAATTGCCATATATCAATTATATCCCCGTTCAAAACCACTTCCCTGGGTTTTATAGATTTTAGATATTTGACCAATTCCTTGGCATGGCATCCGTAGGTTCCCAAATGCACATCGGATAAAACCACTAGTTCCACAGGTCTTTTTTTCATAAAGCAGTATTTGGTCGGTTTATTATTTGAAACTTGAAAGGAGAGCAAAAGGATCCGGATCCCCGGTTTAAGATTTTGACCATGGTGGTCAATAATGAATTAGAAATAATTTTCATGCGCAGAAAATCAATATAAATTCAAAGATTGCCATTTCGGGCCGATAATAAACCAAATGTGACTTTAAAATTAAGTTATATGATTGTTAACAGACTGTTTTTCAACTTGGCAGAAAGTCTAATTAAACTTTGTAATTATCAACAAAACCAGCTTATTGCCAGCCGTTAAGAAGAGTATAGACCCAGGATTCAAAATTTAGAAATAGGCCTTAGCGAAAAGAAATTAGGGCTTAGAAGCATACTATACCCGAACAAGATATTTGGATAAATTCTGTCTAAGTTTATCAAATGTAATAGGTTTGGTAAAATAATCGTTCATTCCGACCTCTTTGGCACCTTGGATGGTTTCTTTGGTTACATCTGCCGAGAAACCAATAATAACAAGATCTTTTTGGGTTTTCCTTATTTCCTCGGTAGCTTCAAAACCATCCATTTCGGGCATATGGATATCCATGAAGACCAAATCGTATTGGTTTTCGGCCACTGCTTTTACCGCCTCTTTTCCATTGCCTACCCAATAGGTATTAATGCCAAAAGCATCCAAGGTCTTTTTGAGGACTACTACATTAACCTTATTGTCGTCCACGATCAAAACCTTAAAGCCGGTTAAATCTATGCTATCGGAAATAGGCGCATCTACTTCTGGCTGCATCTCGGTAATTGGAAACCTAAGTGAAATCTTAAATTCCGTACCAACATTTTCTGTGCTGTCTACCTCAATATGACCCTCCAGCAGCTCTATTAGCAGATAGGTAATATATAATCCAAGACCACTACCCTCATGTCTTTTGGTTATACCGGAATCTATTTGTGTAAACCTATCAAAAATGGTTTTAAGTTTACTTTTCGGTATTCCGATTCCTGTGTCCCTAATGCCGATAGTGATATTTAAGTCACTATTTTGTATGGTTTCTTCGTACGTAATATCTATTCCTCCCTGGTCCGTAAACTTTAGGGCATTTCTTAAGAGATTGGTGAGTATCTGGCCAAACTTTCCTATATCCGCTATAACATGGGTTTTGGAATCCGAGACGATATCCAAGTTCGCGTAAAGTCCCTTAGCCTCGATACTGGGCCTATAAATACTGATAATATTCTGTAGCTCGTCCGCTGGGGAAAAGATATCTTTTTTAAAGCTTATTTGGCCAGATTCTATTTTATCAATTTCCAGGATATCGTTCACCAGAAGAAGCAATTTTTTGGAAGAAACATCCATCAAAGAAAGATATTCATGTAGGGAACTATCAATTTTAGACTCCTTTAGCACCTCAATAAAGCCCATAATAGCGTTTAAAGGAGTTCTAATTTCATGGCTCATATTGGAGACAAACTCGGTTTTTGCCTTGGAAGCTTTTTCCGCCTTGGTTCTTTCTTCCCTCAAACTTCTATTGGCTACGCGAAGTTTAATATTTAACTCCCTAAAACGTGTGTTCTCATTTCTGGAAGATTGATAAAAATATGTCAACAAACTCATAAGTAGGGATATTAGGATCCCAAACATTAAAATACTGGAAGAAGACTTATTTCTTTCGGCCAAAACGTCCTTATTGCGCGGCATTAAGTAAAAGGTCCATACTTGTTTATCATCCTCGTCCACCTCATAAGACCTAACATAGACCAAATCATCGCTAAAGTCGCTGGGTGAGGGGTCATTGAGTTTGTAAAAAGTAGTTCCCTTATCATCCTTAATTTCAATGGAATAATCATCCATTCCAGCTGACAACATATCAAAAGTGGTCGTAAAATCCATACCAGCGGTTATGGTCCCTTGGAATTTACCCCCAAAAAAAACAGGTACATCGAGTAATATGGAATGACCACCCTGTATTAAAGGTATCCAAGAGGTTAAGTTGGTCGTGGAATCCCGCACATGCCGCAACCACTCGTCACGTCGTGGATGGTTGGATAAGCTTCTGCCTACAATGGCCTCGTTCCCCTTATGCGGCACAATCCTCTGTACCACCAAGGAACTATCGATCCATTCAACGAATTTAAAAGATTGATCTTCTTTTAGGATAAGTCTGGCATCCTCTTCCCAATACTCAAAATAATCACCATTGGTCATCTCTAGCCTCTCCATAAGATTTTCAAGGACAATAATGCTTTTTTGGCCAGAGGACAAAAATCCCTGTGATTGGATTTGCCCATTAACCTCTATATCTTTCTTGAGCAGTTGCCTATTGGATTCCAAAGAGTTCTTCCAAAGCGCAACTACAACAATCATCAATAGGACAAAAGCAGAAAAAGGATATATTATTTCTTTCTTTGGAATCTTAAAGGACATATTAGGGGTGCTCTAAAGCTTAATTAAAACAATTAGTAGTTGATATAGTCAAAGATATCACAATAAATAAAAAACACCTCTTTTTATTCGGCTTATAATAAAGGGGTATTTAAAAATGCCCGAACAAGCTATAAATTATTAATGGAAATTATACAATTACCTACTAAATCCTGTTACTTAGATATTTACAACTATCCGTTGAAAGAAACTATCATTTTACCTTGGTCTTTTGGCCATCTGTTATTACCAAGCTCAAGAATTAAAATACTGATCGGCAAGTTAAATATTCCCGTCCCTTAAATGGACGGGGCAAACCGCACTATTAAACCAAACTTTCCAACTCTTAGCCCCATGGTCGCAACCTTCGGTAACGAA
Organism: Arenibacter algicola; assembly: GCF_000733925.1. NCBI lineage: Bacteria > Pseudomonadati > Bacteroidota > Flavobacteriia > Flavobacteriales > Flavobacteriaceae > Arenibacter > Arenibacter algicola. Next base: position 318,325 of record NZ_JPOO01000001.1, on the reverse strand, counting down.
ACCACTGTGAAATAATTAAAGAAATTTATAAATAAACTTTTCTAAAAATTTATCTTTGTTGCAAATAAATATTATGAGTATGTCTTATGTTGATTTATATAGTAGTGGTACGCACAGAAGAAATTTAGCGCATTTTGCATCTATTGCTACTTTGGCCGCCATTGACGGCGAAATAAACTCTAAGGAAAGGGAATTATTGGACCGTTTTGCCAATAAGCTTGATATTACGGAGGATGAATATAAAGAAGTTATGAAATCGGATAACAAATATCCTATTAATCCACCTGCCAGTTCTGAAGAGCGTTTGGAAAGGTTATTCGATTTGTTCAGAATTATCTTCGTTGACAATGTAATTGATGAGGAGGAAAGAGCCCTAATCACCAAATACGCCATAGGTTTGGGGTACAGGTCCGAAAGTGCCAATCTGATCATTAAAAGATCTATAGATATTTTTACTGGAAAAATAAGTTTTGAGGACTATTTGTACCTTTTGAAACACTAATATCCGATATCCATATAATTAAGAAAAGGAGCTATTGGCTCCTTTTCCTATTTTGCGGCCTGCATAAACTCCTCTGCCTTTTCTACCATTTTTTTGCTTCCACAGAAGAAGGGCACCCTCATATGCAGTTCGGTAGGTTTAATGTCCAAAATGGGACCAAACCCATTACTGGCCTTCCCTTTGGCCTGTTCGGCAATAAATGCCATTGGATTGCATTCGTAGAGCAAACGCAATTTACCCTCCGCTGCAACACTGCTCTTGGGATATAAATAAATTCCGCCCTTGATCATATTTCTATGGAAATCGGAAACCAGGGAACCAATGTATCTTGAGGTATACGGCCTATCCCCTTCCTCCTTTTGGCAATATTTAATGTAATCCTTTACACCTTGGGGGAAGTGTACATAATTACCCTCGTTTACCGAGTAAATTTTGCCCGTTTCGGGAAACTCCATATTGGGATGGGAAAGATAAAAAGTTCCCAGGGCCGGATTTAAGGTAAATCCGTTCACCCCGTCGCCAGTAGTATACACCAACATGGTCGAAGTTCCATAAACAATATAGCCTGCCGCTATTTGCGCCCTGCCAGGCTGCAAAAAATCTTCTAGGGAAACAGGGGTGCCAATAGGGGTAACCCTTCTGTATATGGAGAAAATGGTCCCTACGGAAACATTCACATCTATATTGGCCGAACCATCCAAGGGATCTATCAATACAATGTATTTGTTTTGGTGTTGGTTATCACTACTATTAATACTGATAAAATCATCTTCTTCCTCGGAGGCTATCCCACAGACAATTTCACGATTAATTAAGGTCTGAATAAATTTTTCGTTGGCCAGAACATCCAATTTTTGTTGGTCCTCCCCCTGAATATTGGTATCCCCTGCCGCCCCAATAATATCTACCAATCCCGCCTTATTTACCTCGTGGTTTACTACTTTTGCCGCCAATCTAATAGCGTTTATAAGTTTGGAAAGTTCTCCGGAGGAATATTGGAAAGAAGATTGGTTTTCAATAATGAATTCTCCCAGGGTCGTATTTTTTCTGTGCATTACAAAAGCTTTGTTTATTTGAGCACAAATATCGGTTAATTTGTGAAACTACAACGTTTTCGTAAAATAATGATTTTTTAAATTTATAACTTTGTGTTTTATTTGTAACAATTATGAAGTACATTATTCGAGATGCCGAAGCCAAGGATATGGCCCAGGTACATAAACTGATCCAGGAATTGGCCGTTTTTGAAAAGGAGGACAATGCCGTAGAGGTTACGGTAGAGGATTTAAAAACGGATGGATTTGGCACGGACAAATTGTTCCATTGCTATGTTGCGGAAACTGATGGGGATGTGGTAGGGATGGCCCTTTTGTACAGTAGGTACTCCACTTGGAAAGGTCCAATTATACACTTGGAAGATCTGATAGTTACCGAAGCAATGAGAGGTAGTGGGCTGGGTGCGGCCTTGTTGGCAAAAGTAGTGGAGCACGGATATCAACTTGGGGTTAAACGTATTAGCTGGGAGGTCTTGGACTGGAATGACCCGGCGATTTCGTTTTACGAAAGTAAAGGCGCCAGAGTTTTGAGGGATTGGAATGTAGTTCATTTGGACGAAAAAGGAATTAAAACATTTTTAAATAAGTTATGAGGGTTTTTAAATTTGGAGGAGCATCGGTAAAAGATGCAAGCAGTGTAAAAAACGTTGTTAGGGTTTTAGAGGAAGTTGGTCATGACAACACCCTTTTGGTAGTATCGGCCATGGGGAAGACGACCAATGCCATGGAAGATGTTGTAAATGCCTATTTTAAGGATAAGTCTTTATTACCGGCAGCAGTGCATGAGGTTATTCAATATCATGACAACATTCTGCACGACTTGTTTCCCAATGACAAGCATCCGGTTTTTGCCAAGGTAAAAACACTTTTTGATGAAGTACAGGGCTTTTTGGTCTGGAACAAATCTCCTAAACATGGATTTGTATATGATCAGGTTGTAGGTTATGGCGAATTGGTTTCTACCACCATTCTCAGCGCCTATTTAAATGAAATTGGAATAGCCAATCAATGGTTGGACGTGCGCTCTTTGATCAAGACCAACGACGATTATCGCGATGCCAAAGTAAATTGGGATAAAACGCAAATAAACGTCAACGAGAAGGTAGATAAGCATAAACTAAATATTACACAGGGCTTTTTAGGAAGTGATGATAACAACTTTACCACTACTTTGGGCCGTGAGGGTTCTGACTACACTGCTGCTATTTTGGCCTATTGCCTAAATGCCGAGGAAGTAACGATTTGGAAAGATGTTCCAGGGGTTTTAAATGCCGATCCAAGATATTTTGAAAAAACAGAATTATTAAACAAAATCTCTTATCGGGAAGCCATTGAACTTGCCTTTTATGGGGCTTCCGTAATTCACCCAAAAACTTTGCAACCATTGCAGAGAAAAGAAATACCCTTACACGTTAAATCCTTTATTAACCCTAAGGACAAAGGAACCACAGTCGGAAAAGGCATTGGGATAGAACCTAAGGTTCCCTGTTTTATCGTAAAAAAGAACCAAGTGCTAATGAAGCTATCCTCCTTGGATTTTTCGTTCATTGTGGAAGATAGTATCAGCGAACTATTTAAATTATTGCACGACCATCAGATGAAAGTAGATCTGATACAAAATTCCGCCATTAGTTTTTCTGTATGTGTCGATAATAAATTTGACAAATTAGAGGAGCTTTTAAACCTGTTAAAAAGTAGGTTCAAGGTGGTGCATCATGAGGGTGTTTCCCTATATACCATTAGGCATTTTGACACCGAAGCTTTAACAAGTCTCCAAAATGGCAAGGAAATCCTGCTTGAACAACGTGGCAAGGAAACAGTACAATTGGTAGTGCAATAGGGCATTGAAATAATTGGTTGGAAAGTATAAATAAGGATAGCTGTAGTGATTTTCCTATCTTAGCGGTTACCAAATTACACTAAGGTATGGGTTTAGTAACCGCAAAGGAGGTAGCGAAGGCTATTAACTTGGATAAATACGGCTTTCTGGGAACGTTTATTGGATGGGTGCTTATGAAAGTAACCAAGATTTCCAGTATCAACCAATTTTACGACCAACACAAGCATTTGGATGGACTGGCCTTTTTGGATGCCATTTTGGACCATTATGAAATAAAATTCGAGATTCCCGAGGAAGATTTTAAACGCCTGCCCAAACAAGGTTGCTATATTACCATTTCCAATCATCCGCTTGGTGGGATAGACGGGGTGCTACTTCTAAAACTACTTTTAAACCATAGATCCGATTTTAAGATAATCGCCAACTTCCTATTGAACAGGATAGAACCCATGTCCCCCTATATACTGCCTGTAAATCCTTTTGAGACACACAAGGATGCCAAAAGCAGTATTTCAGGGTTCAAGAGCGCCATGAAGCATTTGCAGGACGGCCACCCTTTGGGAATTTTTCCAGCGGGGGAAGTTTCTACCTACAGGGACGGAAAATTAATTGTAGACAAACCTTGGGAGGAAGCTGCCCTAAAACTAATACGCCGGGCAGAGGTACCTGTGGTTCCCATCTATTTTCACGCTAAAAACAGTAGGTTGTTTTATCGTTTATCCAAGATAAGCGACGTATTCCGTACAGCCAAACTACCGTCTGAAGTAACCACCCAAAAGAACAGGATTATCAAGGTACGTATTGGGCAACCTATTTCCGTACAAACTCAGAACGAACAGGAAAATTTGGCAGAATTTGCAGACCTTTTAAGGCGCAAGACCTATATGCTTTCCAATGCCTATGAGAAGGAAAGGCTATTGGACCAGATTCCAACAAGTTTAAAAATACCGAAGGCCCCAAGAAAAATAGCCGCAGCCGTGCGCACTGAGGTCATACAGGAGGAGATTGAACGCCTAAGGGAGAAAGACTGCAGACTGTTACAAAGCAAAAATTATGAGGTCTTTTTGGCCAAGGCGACGGATATGCCCTTTATTCTGAATGAAATTGGCAGACAAAGGGAGGTTACATTTAGGGCCATAGGGGAAGGGACCAATAACGCCATTGATCTGGATAAGTTTGATAATTATTACCGCCACCTCTTTCTTTGGGACGACGAGGACAAAGTAATCGTTGGGGCCTACCGTATGGGTATGGGCTCGGAAATATTTGAGGAATACGGAATAGACGGGTTTTACTTACAGGACCTATTTAGATTTGAACCTGAACTATACGGCATGATGTCCCAATCAATAGAAATGGGCAGGGCCTACATCATCAAGGAATATCAGCAAAAACCAATGCCCTTATTTCTTTTATGGAAGGGGATTGTACATACTACCTTACGCTTCCCTGACCACAAATATTTAATTGGAGGGGTAAGTATCAGTAACCAGTTTTCCAACTTTTCAAAGTCCTTGATGATAGAATTTATGAAAAGTAATTATTGGGATCCGTACGTGGCGCAATACATTAGGCCCAAAAAGGAATTTAAGGTGAAGCTTAACGATGCGGACAAAGATTTTATTTTTGATGAAACCGAAGCTGATCTCAACAAATTCGACAGGCTTATTGAAGAAGTGGAGCCAGGAAGTCTAAGACTCCCGGTATTGATCAAAAAATACATTAAACAGAATGCTAAAGTGGTGGCCTTTAATGTGGATCCCTTGTTCAACAACTCGGTAGACGGTTTAATGTATATTAAAATTGCCGACCTCCCTGAAAGCACGGTAAAGCCCGTTATGGAAGAGTTTCAGGCGGAATTGGAACGAAAATTGGCCGAGGGGCAACAGGATGAAGGAAACCCTGCCTAGGGTTTTCTCCCTAAGGCAATCCTAAAAGCGCTAGCATTAGGCTAATCCACGCCCACTACTGTACTTCTTCTTTCAAAGAGAAGATTATCCTTCCAGACATTATCCCGTTTGCCTACGCGCTCCCTTTTGCCTATAAAACGGAACCCCATTTTGAGATGTAATTCCACACTTCCTTCATTTTCCGGAAATATTCCCGATTGCAGGGTCCATAAACCCGCTTTTTCACTTTCAACAATCAACTGCTGCATTAGCATTTTACCCACACCTTGGCCCCTATTGCCCTGTCCTATATAAACACTAACCTCGGCCACCCCTCCATAAACACATCTGCTGGATACAGGGGAAAGTGCTGCCCAGCCCAATATGGTTTCCCCATTAACGGCCACCAATCTTCCTACCGCAAGATGACTTGCATCCCACACCTCAAAGGAAGGGACTACTTTTTCGAAGGTAGCAAAGCCCGTATCCATGCCCTGCTGGTAAATTTCAGCAACTGCAGGCCAATCGCTGTTTTTCATAGTGCGTATCTCCATGAATATACTTTTTGGAACAAACCTAGGTCTTAAAAAGACCCTTGGTTTAGCATTTCAATTTATCGTAATATTACGATTAATATTGATAAAAAGAAAGTCAGACCATAAATAATCTGACTTCAATATATTCTTAGAACCAAGGCTTCTTACCTACCTGATAGGTGTTATAGAAATCCTCATCGCTTTTGGTCAAATATATAATACCTTCTATTAGCCCCACAATGGCAGTAGCCATTACAATAAAACTCCCTATAATTAAACACATAGTTGCATAGCCTATTACGGTTGCTACCAACATAATTATTCCCTCTTTTTGATATCCCAGTATAAACTTATGGACACCTAATTGTCCAAAGACAATGGCTAGGACCCCGGCCAGAATTTTCTTATTATCCCCACCTGCACTTGCCAGACCTTCCTTAAATTCATCAGCGGTTTTTTTGGCCTCCTGACCAAAATCCTTGGCAGCTTCCTTAGTGTCTTCCTTAAATTCCTTGGCAGCCTCTTTGGTATCTTCCGCAAACTCCTTTGCAGATTCCTTGGCATCCTTGGCAAACTCTTTGGCCGATTTTTTGGCACCTTTTGCAGCGTCTTTGGCCTTATCCCCTAAATCTTTATTTTCTTCTGACATGGTAGTGTTTTAGTTGATTAATAATAGTACTAAATGTAATAATTATTTTCTAATCAAAGAAACGCTTTGTCATTGGGCTCCCACAATTCCAGCTTGTTACCATCAGGATCCAATATCCAACCGAATTTACCGTAACTGTATTCCTCTATTTCGCCTACAACAGTAACTCCTTCCAGCCTTAGAACTTTCAGCAATTCCTCCAAATTCTCTACTCGGAAGTTCATCATAAAAGGGGATTTGCTAGGTTTAAAATAATTGGTATCGTCCTTCATGGGGCTCCATTGGGTAGAGCAGTCCTGCCCCTCCTTGTCCTTCCACCAAAATGTACAGCCGTATTGATCCGTATTGAGTCCTAAATGTTTATTGTACCATTGTTTAATTGCATTAGGGTCTTTGGTCTTAAAGAAAAAACCGCCCAATCCTGTAACTCTATTTTTCATGATCTTCTATTTATAAAATCTCAAACTCCGAAGGGAGAGTGTCCAGTACAATAACCAATGGACCCTATGGCTTAAAAGATCAAAATTAGAGGCTTCTGGCCTTGCTTAGCAGAATTTTTCCTTGATCTTGTCCACCACCGTTTGCGCCAATTTTATTTTGCTCTCCACTGTCCATCCCGCAACATGCGGAGTAAGCAGTACATTATTGGCCTTTATCAAATACGTAAAGGCCTCTGGCAATTCTGACCCGCCAAACATATCTTCAAAAGATTTTTTCTCATATTCCAGTACATCCAAACCTGCTCCGAGCACCTTGCCCTCTTTCATTGCCACAACAAGGTCTTCCGTAACCACACATTTCCCTCTTGCGGTATTTATCAACCAAAGGGGATTCTTGAAATCCTTTAGAAAATCGGTATTGATCATATTTATGGTAGAAGGAGTCTGGGGTACATGAAGGCTAACGACTTCGGACCTTTGCTTAAATTCCATTATCCCAACCTGTCTGGCATTCTCATCCCCTACACCACCAACTATGTCGTAGCATATAACTTCCACATCAAAGCCCTTTAATTTTTTGGCAAAGGCCTTACCCATATTTCCATAGCCAATGATGCCTACCGTTTTGCCTTCCAGCTCTATCCCACGGTTTCCTTCCCGGTCCCATTTGCCATTTCTTACCTCCCTGTCCGCCTTGTTCAATCTATTGAAAAGGGACAATAGCATTCCCAGCGCATGTTCCCCAACGGCATTCCTATTCCCCTCTGGGGCAGCAGCTAAAAAGATTCCCAGTCGCTTGGCATGATCGGTATCTATGTTTTCCAGACCTGCACCCAAGCGGCCAATAAACTTAAGGTTGACCGCCTTATCCAAAAAGGCCTCATCAATAGTGAACCTACTTCTGATGATAACACCATCATAATTGGCTATTTTCTTTTCAATTTCCTCCTTGGAGGAGGTATAATCTTCATCATTTTGAAATCCCAGGGCATTGAATTGCTCAATGATCAAGGGATGGTTAACATCTAAATGGAGAACTTTCATAACTAAATATTGAACAGCAAAGATACAAGACCCTTGGACTACTGGAAACAAGAAACTGGACTATTTTAAGATTTAAATATAGGGACAATCTATAAATCACATCTTTTTGTTCTCAAAAACATTAATTAGAAATTAGTCATTTAGACAAAGTGAAGCATGAGAGTAAAGGAGCAAGGTAAAAGGCCATGCCTTCAACAACTTCATCATTTTCTTACGAAATTAATTTTTGGGAAATACCTAACCTGCTTATTCCTATCAATTAAAACCGTATTAAAAATTACGAATACGAGATTAAACAAATACATAAAAATTAGAAAGAACATATTGAACCTCACACTGGAAAGTATGCTACTTGCGGAAACAACTCCATTTGTTTCCCAATAATAAGCCATGTAAACAGCATTTAACAGAAACCCAAGAAAAAGCAATACTGTCCAAGTAATTTCAAAATTGATAACATCCCTGCCTATCTTGTTAAGGTCCTTTAATTTGTCCTTTTTGGAAATCCACATTATTAGTGGCACCAATATTCCAAGTATGGGAAAGAACAGGAATGTAAGTGCGGACAAATTAAGGGCTTTCAAAAATCCCTTGTCTTCCATAATGGTCCAATCCACTAGCTCATTTGGCGTAACATTTAGTACCTTGGCAATTCTTTTAAGGGTGTCACCGGTCGGTTGGGTTTCTCCAGTCTCAATGCGCTGAATTGTTCTTAAACTTAATCCTGAATTTTCAGTCAGTTCCTCTTGGGACAAGCCATTTCTCTTTCTTAATTCCTTTACCCTTTTTGCTAAATTTCCATTTTTCATTCTTGGTGTTTTAATAATTTAAAACAAAACTAAATCGGATCAGGTTTTGTGCTAACGTCATCTTTGCGCCAACTTTACGTCATCTGTGCCAATTGGTTGGTAACCGGGAAACAGGCTTCATAAATTAAACAAAGATCTTGCACTAGGGATTGCAGCTGGCTACCATGTAGCGCGGAAAGCCCGCCGCCGCCAAAGAAGGCGGAGTGCCCTAAATACCCAAAATAACCTTGGCGATTGAAAAATAGATCAAAATCCCGAAAATATCGTTGCTTGTGGTAATAAACGGTCCCGTGGCTATGGCGGGGTCTATGCCCCTTTTGTGCAGAAACAGCGGAATAAAAGTTCCTATAATCCCTGCTACCACGGTTACGGTAATCAAAGAAATGGAAATGGCCAGGGAGGTAAGAAAACTTCCTTTCCAAAGCCAGGTAAAAAATAACAGTATGGACGCCAAAACGGTTCCATTGAGCAGGGCCAACAACATTTCCTTGATAAGTCGGCCAGTGATACTCCCTTTAAGATCGTCATTGGCCAATCCCTGCACCATTATGGCACTGGATTGCACCCCTACGTTCCCGGCCATCGCAGCTATTAACGGGGTAAAGAAAAACAGCACTCCATAATCGCTCATCAGGGTCTCGAAGCCGCCCATGATGGCCGCAGCCCCTACGCCTCCCAATAGGCCCAGAAACAACCAGGGCAATCTGGCACGGGTAAGGTCCCAAATACTATCATCTGCCTCCACATCTTGGGAAATACCTGCTGCCAATTGATAATCCTTCTCCGCCTCTTCCCTAATAACGTCCACAATATCGTCTATGGTAATACGGCCCACCAGCCTGCCAATTTCGTCGACCACGGGAATGGCTTCCAAATCGTATTTGGACATAATCTTGGCTACTTCCTCTGGTTTTTCATTTACATTAACGGCATCTACCTTGGGGATATATACTTCACTGATATGGGTCTTGGTAGAGGTAGTAAGCAAATCCTTGAGGGAAAGTCGCCCCTTAAGTTTGCCTTCATCATCTACCACATAAATGGAGTGCACCCTAGTTACGTTTTCCGCCTGTGCCCTCATTTCCTTTACGCAGGTAAGGACGTTCCAATTCTCATTGACCTTTACCAACTCCTTGGCCATAAGTCCACCCGCCGAATTTTCATCATAGCGCAACAGGTCCACAATATGTTTGGCATGCTCCCTGTCCTCCAATTCGGAAATTACCTCTTGGACCATATTTTTGGGCAGTTCCCCTATGATATCTGCGGCATCATCGGTATCCAACTCGTCCAATTCCCCGGCAATTTCCTTGGCGGAAAGATTGGCAAGGATGGCCTCCCTGACATCAACATCCAACTCCGTAAGGGTTTCCGATGTTTTTTCACTATCCAGAAGTTTAATTAGATAGGTGGCATGGTCCTCGTCCAATTCGTTGATAATCTCTGCCACATCCGCATAATGCACCTCGGCCAACAATGCGGACAATTGCCCGTCCTGCTGGTTGTCTATTAGCTGTTCTATTTCAGCTAAATATTCCTCGGTGAGTTTAAATGGTATCATTTGCTATCTTCTGTGTCAACGAAATAAAGTCCTCAACGCTCAGTTGCTCCGGACGCAGGCCAAATATAGCATCTTCTTTGAGAACATCGGAAAGATTGAATGTTTTTAAACTGTTACGAATGGTCTTTCTGCGCTGGTTAAATGCTGCCTTGACCACCTGCTTGAAGAGTCTTTCATCCACGTCCAACTGAAAAATTTCCTTTCTGGTAAGTCGCAACACTCCGGACTGCACTTTGGGAGGTGGATCGAAAACTTGGGGCGAAACCGTAAATAAATATTCGGCCTCGTAAAATGCCTGTACCAAAACGGAAAGTATCCCATAGGCCTTGCTCCCTTCCTTTTCACAAATCCTTTCGGCCACCTCTTTTTGGAACATCCCGGTGAATTCAGGAATCTGATCCTTAAATTCCAGCATCTTAAAGACGATCTGGGTGGAAATATTATAGGGAAAATTGCCAGTAATAGCGAACTGCTCTTCCCCAAAAAGGGTCCATAGGTCATACTTTAAAAAATCGGCCTCCAAAACCTTAAACTCGCCCTTGCGCTGCATTAGACTATTGTGCTCCAAAGGAAAGCTGTGGTTAAGGTAAATTATAGATTCCTCATCCAGATCCATTGCCACCAAATCGATATCCTTTTCCAATAAATATTTGGTGAGCACCCCGGTACCGGGCCCAATTTCTATAACATTGCGATATCCGTTCAATTTTAGCGTTTCCCCAATTTTTTTGGCGACGGCCTCATCTTTCAAAAAATGTTGCCCTAAATGTTTTTTTGCTTTCACCGGACTTTCCTCCTGCCAGGGTCTATTGAACTTTTCCTTTTTGGAATGAAAGGATTTTTTTCCTTTTTTGCTCATGGCGCTGCGTATTTAATTAATGTTCGCTAATGATCGCCAACTCTGTCCTAAAGGCAACAAACTTGCCCGCAAAGAGTTCCATCACTTTTTTACGCAGTCTTTCTGCATCTTCGGCGTAATATTTTTGAAGGGTTTCTTTGGAATCGGTGGTATATTGAATGGAATAGGTAATTCCTCCCATCTCCTCCTCCACCAAAACTTGGGACATTAGAGCCTTGGTAAACTTTCCTGTTTCCAACATCTCGGGGATATGTACCTCCTTCATCCAGGACAGCCACTGTCCCTGAATCGATTCTTCAATATTCATGGTAACATTGTAAATATACATGCTTCGTCATTGCATTCCCAAACGGGAATATTTATATTCGTTTTTGGATGGACCAAGGCATTGACATTAATTAATACTGTCTCCCCGCAACATCCTGAAATTCCTTCTTGCCAGTGGAAAAAAGTAACTATCCTGATAGTTATAGATAATTTTCTCGTAATGCGCCTTGGCCTTTTCAGGCTGCTCCAGGATGTTGCGATACAATTCCGCCAGGGCAAAATTGGCATCATCGGCCAAAATATCGTTGGCATAGAATTCCACTATTTTAAGGTAGTTAAATTCCGCCTTTTCATAATCCTTTAATTCGATTAAAATTTGTGCCTGTTTTAAAAGTGCCTCATCCTCAATTTTTTCCCCTTTATGATTTTGGAGGATATCCTCCAATAGTTCTACAGCATCTTTCTTTTTATTTTGATAGGCCAAAAAATCGGCACGGGCGTACTTCTTTAAAGCTGTTTGGGTAGAATCTTCCAATGAGTTATCGGATATCAATAGGCTTAATTGCATAGCGTCATTGGCAATCAATTGCGAGGTAGACCCCCTAAGTATCTTCAATTGCGTTAATGCCCAATCGAAATCCCCTTTGTAAAAACTAGTTTGCGCCACCTTAAAACGGGCATCCTGACCAAGGACATCATTTTTTAAATCCTTCTGGATCTGCGAAAAATAGATCAAGGCCTGATTAAACTGCCGGTCATAGACCAAAATATCCCCCAAAGTACTTTTAATATAGGATTTACTATAATTATTTAGGGGCAGCTCCAAACATTGACGTAATATCCCAATGGCAGGCTCGGGGTTATTCTTATTGAACGTTAAAAATTTGGCGTAGGCTATCTGTAGCTGCAAGGTCTCCATTTCATAACCATACACGCCCAATAAATCATCAAATTTCTTTTGGACCTTGTCCCAAACCTTATCATCGGCTTCCAATAGATCCAATTCTATAAGATTTAGCTGGGCGTCTAGCGCCACTACGGCATCGGTACTATTTTCGGATATATAAACAAACACCTCTTTTGCCGTATCTACATCCTGTTCCTCCATCGCCATTTTTCCCAATCCCTGCAAACGTTGCAAAGAGGTCTCTCCACCCCTTTTGTAAATGGCCTTTTCCTGGTTAAAGGCACTCTTGAATTGTTTTTGTTGAACAAAAAGCCAACTCAACAATTCGTTCCATAGTATATCCGGGCTTCTTTGTGCATTCTGAAGCAATACCTTTTTGAATTTAATGTTATTTGGATTCTCGGCCTCCGAACTAATAAAATCGTTAATATTACGAAGCACATTTGCCTGTGAGGCCTTGCCTTCACTTATTAATTTTAAATAGGATTCGTACATCTGCTCTATGTTCCCCTGCTCCCCGTAGATCCTTGCTTTCTGAAAATTATAATCCAATTTCGGATTAAGCTCCATTGCCATGGAGTACGCCTTTATGGCATAATCCAATAAAGCATATTTCTGAAACCTATATCCCAGACCATAACCAAAATTAGGGTTCTCGTTTATTTTTTGAAGCGCTGCATTGTAATACTCGGTCGCCTTTTCCGGTTGGTCCTGCAAGGTGTAATTGTACCCCAGCTCTATGAGCATGGTAGGGTAAATATTTTGCCCGTTCACCGCTTTCAGTAAAAATTCTTCGGCCTTATCATACTGTTCCAATTGCTGGTAGCAGGCTACCAAGCCTTCGCCATAATCTGTCCGCAAAGGGTTTTTGGCAACCAACTTTTCATAGAATACCACGGCCTTATCAAAAGCACCATCCTCAAAATACTGTTTCGCCAAAAATTCTTCCTGGGAAACCAGTAGTTGGGAACAAGAAAATATAAGTATGGAAATAAGTAGTCGCAAAGATTCTTTTTTTCAAAGATACGCAGAATGTACAAAGTGGGTGTTAAGGCCAATATAAAGAATTATATGTGGGCACAACTTTAAATTCCAAAAGATTTTCCTCAATTTTTGACCCCGACCATAAAGGGGGAAATCGAGGAAAATCAGGCTACCTTTAGTCCCGATAGATATCGGGAGGGTAAAACGGATTTTCCGAAAAACCTTACTAGGACAATTTTTGCCATGTACCCAACCTTTTAACAATATTTCTTGGGATAAAACATGACCCCCTTCACAGGTAGTCATAGCAGTTTTTAATGTTTCCGGTCCGTCGGCCAGCCTTAGTCTATCTTATCAAAACCGGTATACGGGATAAGAACTTCAGGAATTTGGATTCCATCCTCTGTCTGATAATTTTCCAATATTCCGGCCAATACCCTGGGCAAGGCCAAGGAGCTGCCATTTAAAGTGTGTGCCAATTGACTTTTTCCATTTTCGTCCTTATAGCGCAGTTTTAATCGGTTTGCCTGAAAGGTTTCAAAATTGGAGACCGAACTAATTTCCAACCAGCGATCCTGAGCCGTTGAAAAGACCTCAAAATCATAGGTAAGGGCAGCAGTAAAGCCCAGATCACCTCCACAAAGTCGTAAGATTCTATAAGGCAATTTTAGTTCCCTAAGTATGTTTTTAACATGCTCTACCATAGCATCCAAGGCTTCATATGATTTAGCGGGATGTTCCACACGTACTATTTCTACCTTGTCAAATTGGTGCAAGCGGTTAAGTCCACGTACATGGGCGCCGTAACTCCCGGCTTCCCTCCTAAAACAAGGCGTATATGCCGTATGGGTAATAGGGAAATCAGATTCGTTTAGAATAACATCCCTAAAAATATTGGTTACCGGCACCTCGGCCGTAGGGATTAGATAAAGATCGTCCTCACCTACGTGATACATCTGTCCCTCCTTATCGGGCAACTGGCCCGTGCCATAACCTGAAGCCTCATTTACCAAATGTGGCACTTGAATTTCATTATAACCAGCGGCTGAATTTTTATCTAAAAAGTAGGAAATAAGGGCTCTTTGCAATCGAGCACCTTTACCCTTGTACACCGGAAATCCTGCGCCAGCTATCTTAACTCCCAGTTCAAAATCTATTATATCATATTTCTTGGCCAATTCCCAATGGGGAAGTGCACCCTCTTTTAAGGTAGGGATGTCCCCTTCCCTATATACCTCTTCATTATCCTCCTCAGTGCTACCCGCTGGAACCGATTCATGCGGAACATTTGGAATTTGGTACAGTAAATTTTGAAGATCGGTTGCGGTTACTGTCAAGGCCTCGTTCAATTCCTTGGACTCCTCCTTCAAACTACCGGTTCTTTCCTTTAAAACGTTGGCTTCCGCCGCCTTACCGCTTTTATAAAGAATGCCGATTTCCTTTGAAATACTATTGGATTCGGCAAGTGTATTGTCTAGGCGTGTCTGTAGGGCTCGTCGTTTTTCATCCAATTGAAGTACGTTCTCAATTAGTGGAAAGGCGTCAATATTACGCTTTTTTAAAGCCTCAACAATTTGTTCCTTATCCTCACGGATAGCCTGTAACTGCAACATTTTTTTTGATTTTTATCGTGCAAATTTAACCTAATCTTCGGATTTTCGGCATAAATTTAGCCTAGATATAATTAGCAAAATTAAATTTCATGGTTTTTGAACACATTGCGTTGAACGTAAAAAACATCAAGGATATTAAGGATTGGTATGTTGCCAATTTGGGGCTGAAGGTAGTAAGCGAGCAAAAGGAAGCTCCCTTCATGACTTTTTTTTCAGATTCATCCGGACGTGTAATTTTGGAACTATATCATAGACCGGACGAAGAAATTACAGATTTTAAAACAAAACATCCACTTACTTTTCACATGGCATTTGTTTCCAAAAATGCTGAAAAAGATAAGATTAGGTTATTGGATAAAGGAGCCAGTTTTGTTGAGGAAATAACAAAGGAAGACGGCAGCCATTTGGTAATGCTCCGAGACCCATGGGGCATGCCGCTACAACTCTGCCATAGGGCCACACCCTTTTAGAAAACCCTAGGGCATTCTTATTACTCTAATTTTTGGACGGGGAAGGCAAGATCCAATCATTATGCCCAAAATAGTTCCAGGACACATTGCCAAGGTCTATTTTTGGGTCAATAAATTCTTGGTATGGCTTTCCATTTATGCTAACCCTTGAATTTACAAAAACCGAGATATCCTCTCCCTTTTCAGTGTATTCCCGCCTTAAGCGTTGTGCAAACTGCCACATAAAATCCGGATAGGACTTAATTTTACTTTTCTGTCCCCTTGATAAATAATCGTCCAAATTTACCAGATACGAATTCCCGTTGGTATGGTTCACTATTTTAAATGTTGTAATTCCGGTCCTACTACGCAACATCATTCTCCAACTCATCCTATGGCCCTCCTCTGTCCATAACACATCGTCTTTTATAAAATAATGACGGATAGGCAAGACCAATTGGATCAAAAAATAAAGGGACAAAATTCCCAAAACCAATTCTCTTTGGGGAGGTACAGTAAGAACGTTCTCCAAATAAGGTTCCTTCTTTTTAAAAAACAATTTCCGGATGGTTTCAGGTTCAAAAAAAAATACCGTAAAAGCTAGGGCCAAATAGGGAAAGATGCCTATTTGAAAAACAATTGAATTAAACAAATGAAAGAACAGGGAAGCCACAAAGGCCCATTTTCTAGTAGGCTTCCACAAGAGGGCAGGTACAATAAGCAAATCGAACAGGATACCAGAAATACCAACTACCCTATGGACCAAAGGTTCTTGAAGCAGTCCACCAATGATAGGATAGGACTTTTTATTTTTAAAAAGAATCTCTATAATACTGAAATCCAACCAATCCCCGTACAACTTGGCCACAGAGGCATAGGTATAGACAATGAACAACTGCAAAACAATTGCCCATTTTAAATAGGCGGACATATGATTGGTCCTTATGGAAGGGTTTCTCCTGGCATCCAGCGAATAATCCCGGTTAGCAGGCATAAAAGCCATTATCAGGGCAATCAATATCAGTAGGTAATAATGATTGTTGTACGCTGTTTTTTGCATAAGGTAAACAGCGGTCCAAAGCAGGGTAAAGGCCCCGGCGCTAAATCGGTATCTATATCCCAAGGCAATAAAAATCCCTAAGGTGCCCATTACAATAAAATACAGATACATACCTATTCCGGGCAATGGCTGCAACCAGTCCAAACCAATAAAATTAAAGGTAAACTCAGGGTCTATCAGATTTTTTTTGACCCAACCTGTGGCGATGGCCCCATAACATTCAAGGCTTACAAGAATGCCAAAAAATATCCTGAAAATTAGGAGCGGACTATTATCGATTTGCTTAAAAAGAAACCGATCCAACATTTACTTGGAGATTATGGAAAGGGAAGTCTCCCTATCTTTTGTCAATTGCGCCTGGAGACCTTCTAGGGAATTGAACTTTTTTTCATCCCTTATACGATCAATAATATCGATCTGAATTTTTTTTCCGTAAAGATCCTGATCAAAATCGAAGAAATTAATTTCGATACTTTTTGTCTTGCCCTCCACGGTAGGATTGAAACCTATATTCATCATTCCAAATACAGTCTTGCCATCCAATACACTGCTCACCACATAGACCCCGTTCTTGGGTATTAGCTTGTATTCTTCGGGAATGGATAAATTGGCAGTAGGAAAGTTTAATTTTCTACCTATTCCCTTTCCTTTTACAATACTCCCTGTTAGCATATAATTATATCCCAAATACATATTGGCCGTTTTCATGTCCCCCTCTTCCAAGGCTTTCCTGATTTTTGTGGAACTTACGGAAACATCATCCACTTCTTGGGCCGATATTTCCTCCACCTCAAAATCCAAGGCGTTCCCGAAAGCTACTAAATCGTTTATATTGGCATTTCTATTCCTGCCAAACCTATGATCGTAACCAATAATGATTTTTTTGGTCTTTAAATCGTTCACCAAAATATCCCTAACGAACTGTGTTGCGGACAAGCGTGAAAATTCTTTGGTAAACGGGTGTACAATTAAATAATCGATCCCCAATTCCTCCAAAATTTTGATTTTTTCATCAATGGTATTCAAAAGCTTGATAGAGACATCTTTTTGAAGCACCATTCTAGGGTGGGGGAAAAAAGTGAGTACCGTTGATTTCAACTCCAGCACTTTGGCATTATTTATGAGACGTTCCAATATTTTACGATGACCGATATGCACCCCATCAAAAGTGCCAATGGTAATGGCAGTAGGGTACGCTTTATCGTAATTGGAGATGCTTTGAACTGTTATCACAAATTCGAATAATAAAAAAACTTATCTTTGAGTTTGTACAAAAACCCGCTTGATGGTTGTAAAATTACGTCTTGTTTTTTCAATATCCATATTTTTTCTTTGCTATTGCGGATTTGGACAAGCCAAGTATTGGCAAAAAACCGATTCTAGAAGCAAGAAGTCCCAAAGGCAAACAGCGGAGTTAAGGATAAATCATGGCCTTACTTTTTCTTTGGAAAAAGATGTTTTTATCAATGAACTAAAGGGGAACCAAATCCAAAAGTCTTCAAAAATAGTAAGTTTTCCAGACGAAGACGGAGACTTGATCCCTTTCGTTGTTCAGGAAGCTTCAGTACTTTCTCCAGAACTTTCCAAAAAATACCCCCAAATAAAATCTTATGTAGGCAGGGGCTTAAAGAATGAAAAGGACAGGGTAAGATTTAGTGTTTCCCAAAACGGAATTCAAAGCATGATCGTATACGGGGAAAGCAAAAATGCCACCTACATGCAAAAAGTGTCTGGTTCCGACAATGAATATTTGGTATACAATAGGAAAGACGCCTATATGATGAACACCAATTTCATTTGCGAGACCACTTCCCTTATCGAAAAAGACAAAGGACCTTCCGCTTTAAAATTGGTGGATGGTCAAGTATTAAGAAAGTTTAGGGTGGCCATCTCGGCAACAGGGGAGTATACAGAGTTCCACGGCGGAACCGTACCAAATGCCCTAGCAGCTATAAATGCTACCATTACAAGGGTAAATGAAATTTTTGAAACCGATTTGGGCATTAGTTTAGAGATTGTTGCCAATACAGACGAGGTAATCTACACGGACAAAAACAATGATCCCTATGGAACAAATCTTAATTCTGAAGTACAAAATACCTTAAATACGGTAATTGGTGCTGAAAACTATGATGTGGGCCATTTGTTCCAAAATGACGAAAATGGAGGTAATGCCGGATTTATCGCCTCGGTTTGTATAGATTCCAGAAAAGGGAGTGCCTATTCCTCTGCCTTAATTCCGCAAGGGGACATTTTTGACCTGGATTTTGTGGCTCATGAAATGGGACATCAGTTTGGTGCCAACCACACCTGGTCCTTTGAATCGGAAGGTACTCTGGTACAGGCCGAGCCAGGAAGTGGAACAACCATTATGGGGTATGCAGGTATTTCCGGCAACAACAATGTGGCCTTGAACGGGGATGACTATTTTCATTACTACAGCATATTTCAGATACTGGAATACATAAAAACAACGAGTTGTGCCCAGGAAATCTCCTTGCTGAACAATCCACCGGAAATAGTCCCTACAGGCAACTTTACCATTCCAAAATCTACGGCCTTTAGGTTAAAAGGCAATGCAACGGATGTGGATGAAGATGATATACTTACGTACAATTGGGAACAAATAAATGATGGCATAGTTACCCATAATACCTTTGGACCAACAAATCTTAGTGGAGCCAATTTTAGATCCCTAAAACCAACGGTAACACCAACCAGATATTTTCCAAGGCTCAGCAGCATCGTATCGGGCAATCTTACCCAAACCAATCCCAATGTTAATACCACTTGGGAAACCGTTTCCGACGTAGAACGCGAACTGGATTTTGCACTTACCGTCAGGGACAATTCCTTAGGCGGAGGACAAGTTACATCGGACTTGGTAAAAGTTATGGTCATAGACAATGCAGGGCCCTTTGTAATAACTTCCCAAGCCGCCAATGAGATTTATACCGCAGGGACCCGACAAGAGGTTACATGGGATGTGGCTAAAACAAATCAGGGCCCGGTAAACACTCAAAAAGTAGACATCTTTTTTTCTGCCAATGGAGGCGCTTCCTTTCCCATAAAATTAGCGGATAGCGTCCCCAATGATGGACAACAGGACATATTGATCCCTGGATTTTCCACTCCTACAGGCCGAATTATGGTCAGTGCACACGACAACATCTTTTTAGCAGTAAACGCTTCCAATTTTACGATATCACCGTCCGATATAGTGTTGAACTTCCCCCAATTGCAGCACGAAGTTTGCCAAGGCAACGATTTAATAGTGCCCTTCAACTACCAAACCTATAATGATTTTTCCGAGGAGGCCACCTTTTCCGCTACCGGCATGCCCCCGGGATTGGCCATTGATTTTTCTCCTGCCTCCACCATGGTGAACGACACCCTGGTAAATATTACCTTTTCCAATACGGATTTGGTAACCCCAGGCAATTACCCCATAAACATAGTGGCCACTACAGAAAATGTCACCAAGGAAGTTGTCATTGATGTAAAAATATTGGAAACTACATTTACGGATGTTGTTCTGCAATTGCCCACCAATGGTTCCACAAGCGCACTTATAGCATCAGAATTGGAATGGGAATCCAATAGTTCCTATACCTCCTATGATGTTGAGATTGCCGATGACGCGGCCTTCACCAATATCATTGATACGGCCACGGTTATTTTCAACTCCTATTTGGCCACCGGTCTAACAGAGGAAACCACTTATTATTGGCACGTTAAACCAAAAAATAGCTGCGGGGAGGGAACCTTTGGTCCGGCCTTTAGCTTTACAACCTTGGAGTTGAACTGTGCTTTGGAAGCCGCCAAGGATTTGCCCATTACCATATCAACAACCGGGGCACCCACAATAACTTCCACCATTACCCTTTTAAACGACCTGCCTGTAGCAGATATTAATGTTAATTTGGATCTGACCCATACCTTTCTTGCCGATTTGGAAGTAACCCTTATATCCCCTGCTGGCACTCGGGTAATTCTCGTATCCAATTCCTGTGGAGCAAATCAGGATATACTGGCTACATTTGATGATAGCGCGGAAGGATTTATATGCGGAACAAGTCCGGCCATTCAGGGCATCGTAAGGCCCTTAGGCTCTTTGGCAGCTTTTAATGGGGAATCTACCTATGGGGACTGGATATTGGAGGTCAAGGACATTGCTGCCTCGGATGGAGGATCCTTAAATGCGTTTTCCATGGACATCTGTGTTGAAGGGACCTTTAGGGCGGATGAAGATAAAGATGGGGTTTTTGATGATGGGGACGACTTATGTTTAAACACCCCCATGGGGGCCACGGTGGATTTAAACGGCTGTGCCGTTTATATTTTACCTGCAGATAATTTTGAAGTGGAAATCAATAGTGAATCCTGTAGCAATCAAAATAATGGCTCTATACGTATCGTGGCCGGCATCAATATGGACTACGACCTTACGCTTATCGGTAATGGAATAAATGAAAGCAATAATTTTACCAATTTCTTTTTTAAAGAAGGCCTTGCCGCTGGCACCTATGAAATATGTATTACCGGAACCGAAGATGACAAGGTATACGAACCCTATTGTTTTCAAGCCATCATTACAGAACCTCCGCCCTTAACCGTTACTTCCAAACTAACGGCCTCGGGAAATCAGACCATATTGAACCTGGAAGGAAGCGATTTCTACAATATTGAATTAAATGGCATTGTTACGCAGACCAAATCTTCCAGTATTACTTTAGACCTTAAACAAGGTGTAAACCAAATTAAAGTGTCTACCAATCTGCCATGCCAAGGCGTCTATGAAGATCAATTGTTCCTCCTGGATGAACCTATAGTGTTCCCCAATCCTTTTGAGGAGGAAGTCAACATTTTAATCAATAATGGACCGGAAACTGTAAATACCCAGATTTTTAATTATGTAGGCCAATTGATAAGCCATAAGGATTACACCCTTGACAGCAATGAAATTAAAATTAATTTTACAGGTCTGCCCTCAGGTATTTACATCCTTAAGGTTAAAGGGGAAGGTATAAATAGTAATTTTAAGGTAGTAAAAAAATAAACGGATGAAACCAATAGCCATAATTTTATGCTTCTTGGCCCTAGTGGGATGTGGAGGAAAGGACTCTCCCAAACCTCCCTTGTCCGCCCTGTTGGTCTTTCCCCAGAAAAACTCGGAATGCACCACCGGCATAAATGTAACAGGAACCAATAATTCTACAGTACAATTTAGATGGCAAGCATCGGATCATACGGAATCCTATGAACTAAGGGCTACAAATTTGAATACCAACACCACTCAAACCATTGTGGTAAGCGGTACTTCGGCAAATTTGAATATTGAAAGAGGGGCCCCATTTTCTTGGCTGGTAGTTTCCAAAAATACGGAAGTATCGGAATCGGCACGTAGCGAAACATGGCGGTTTTTTAATGCTGGTGTGGAAACCACCCACGCCCCTTTTCCCGCTGAGGTTGTAGCTCCCAAAACAGGATCGAACATAGCCAGGGACATTAATAATGAGGTTCTCTTGGAATGGGAAGGTGCAGATGTGGATAATGATCTGGAAGGATACGAAGTTTATTTTTCCACCGAAACCCCTCCAACTACTCTGATAAGCACACTAACATCAGGGAAATCCGATCTAAAGGTAAGCGTTGAAGCCAACACCGTTTATTACTGGAGAATAGTTACCATGGATAGGGAAGGAAATACCGCTACAAATAGTATTTCCGAATTTAAAGTACGCTAAAGGTGTTAAGTTCCGTTGTATTCGTTCATTGTCCTATTCACCCCGGAAAGTACAAATGAACGGATAAGCGCATTGACTCTTTCATATCGTTCACCCAAAGCATCCTTTTCCTCTTGGTTCCATTCTCCCAAGACATAATCTATTTGTTTTCCTTTTCCAAAATCGGACCCAACACCAAACCTCAATCTATTGTAATTGGTGGTAAGTAGGTACTGCTGAACATCTTTTAAACCATTATGGCCTCCGTCACTTCCCTTGGTCTTTAAACGTATGGTCCCGAAAGAAAGATTAATATCATCTGTAATGACAAGTACATTTTCAAGGGGAATATTTTCCTTCTCCATCCAATATTTTACGGCCTTTCCACTTCTGTTCATATAAGTAGATGGCTTAAGACAGATTATACTCCTTCCCTTGACCTTAAAAGTACCCACATCTCCCAACTTTGCAGTTTCAAAGGTAAAAGCCTCCTCTGTGGATAGGGAATCCAATATTTTAAAGCCAATATTATGTCGGGTTTCCGCGTATTCCTCCCCAATATTGCCCAATCCTACTACTAAAAATTTCTTCATGTCGTCTTTTTCATCCAACAATGTACTGTTCAATTTAAAAAAAGATTCTAAAAACCGGAACATAGCACCGTAATTGAAATTCATAAAAATACAAAAGCATCCCGCAGATACGGGATGCTTTTACACTTATTTTAGATAAAATCTATTCTTCACCACCTTCAGCTGGCGCTTCTGCAGCAGCTTCTTCTCCTTCTTCTCCTTCTTCATCCTCTTCATCTGTCAAGACTGCATTACGTGCAGCTTTAACCTGAACAACCACAGTGTTTTCTGGGTGAAGAATGGTAAACTCATCTTTCAACAATGTAGATACGGAAATATTTCCTCCGATTTTCAATTTAGAGATATCCACATCAAAGAAATCTGGCAAATTGTCCGGCAAAGCCTTAATGGCAAGCTTTCTTTTTCTAAACAATAATCTACCACCATTTCTAACCCCTGGAGAATTACCCAACAACCTTACAGGAATGTCCATAGTAACTTCCTTATCCTTGAACAATTGATAAAAGTCTACATGTAAAATGCTATCGGTTACAGGGTGAAATTGAATATCCTGCATTACCGCATCGTACTTTTTACCACCTTCCAAATCAACCACAACGGTGTGTGCGTTTGGAGTGTACACTAAATCTTTGAACGATAGTTCTTCTGCTGCAAAGTGTAATGGTTTTTCCCCTCCGTAAATAACGCAAGGAACCTTTCCAGCATTACGTAAGGCCTTTGTTGCTTTTTTGCCTACGCTTTCTCTTTCTGATCCTTTAATTGTAATTGACTTCATTGTATTTATTAAATATTAATTAAATTACTTTCCTATAATAAACTTCTACATTAGAAACTTGGAACTAATGGAAGTATTGTGATGCACCCTGTGCATAACATCGGCAAACAACTCGGCACAGCTGATTACCCTAATTTTTTTACTTTCCTTTTTTAAGGGTATGGAATCGGTTACAATAAGTTCCGATAATTTCGACTTTTCAATTTTCTCATAGGCATCCCCTGATAGAAGTGCGTGGGTAGTAATTGCCCTTACGCTTACAGCTCCCCTTGCCATCATTAAATCTGCCGCTTTGGTCAAAGTTCCGGCCGTATCTACCATATCATCTACCAAAACCACATTTTTCCCCTCTACATCACCAATAAGTTCCATGTGCGAGATAACATTGGCCTGTGCCCTTTGCTTGTAACAAATAACAACATCACAACCAAGCGCCTTGGAATAGGCGTAAGCCCTTTTAGATCCACCCATATCCGGCGAGGCTATGGTAAGGTCATTAAGGTTAAGGCTGTTCAAATAAGGCAAGAACAAAGTGGACGCAAATAAATGGTCCACGGGCTTTTCAAAAAAGCCCTGTATTTGATCGGCATGGAGATCCATGGTAATGATACGGGTAGCACCTGCCGCCTCCAACATTTTAGCTACCAGTTTGGCCGCTATTGGAACCCTAGGTTTGTCTTTTCTATCCTGTCTGGCCCAGCCAAAATAAGGCATTACTGCAGTTATGTGCCGTGCCGATGCTCTTTTTGCAGCATCCAACATCAACAACATTTCCATCAAGTTTTCAGAACTAGGATTCGTAGAACCAATAATAAATACACGCATTCCACGTATAGATTCCTCAAAGGATGGCTGAAACTCCCCATCGCTGTATCTAGAAAAAATAACATTGCCTAAATTGGAACCAAAATGCTCGGCTATTTTTTCTGATAGCTTGGTACTTTGGGTACAGGTGAAAATTTTAGGCTCCGGTACTTGATATGGCATTGTTAATGTATTGTTTATTAGTTTATTGGAACTCCTTTTTAAAAGGAGGTGCAAATTTAGAAATTAATTTGGGTTGCTAAAGTATAAATGTTGTTATTTTTTTGGTGATATAAAGAAAATATTTTTTAGTTTTGCAGTCTCAAATGAAACTGGGAGTTAAAAGAACAACCGGGGGAAAATTGAAAACTAAGAAATAATTACCTTGCTCGAGTGCCTGCCTGCGGTAGGCAGGGCGGAACTGGTAGACCTGTCTGCCGACAGGCAGGCCAGACTACCGACAGGCAGGCGCGCTGGAAATGAAATATTGAAAATGGTTTGGATTTATGCCATATCTAGTTTGACTTCTAACTATATATACGTGGGAATGACCACGGATTTAGAGGCAAGGATAGAAAGGCATAATAAAGGCAGAGAAAAAACAACCAAACCTTATTTACCCTTCGAGTTGATTTTCACGGAATCCCGGGAAAATTGGACGGAAGGCAGAAAAAGAGAAAAGTATTGGAAATCAGGTGTTGGAAAAGAACAGCTGAGAAAATTGAAAACTAAGAAATAATTACCTTGCTCGAGTGGCGGAACTGGTAGACGCGCTGGATTCAAAATCCAGTTCTTCGGAGTGTGGGTTCGATTCCCACCTCGAGTACAATTTGAATGTCAAATTCAATCAAAACCCTGTAAATATCAATATTTACAGGGTTTTTCATTTTATTTAATCACATTTGATGCTATATTATACCATCCAAAAAGTGTCCCATTCGGTGGCACTAACACTCCAGAATTTAGTGCCACCGAATCAATCATAAACACCTTATAAACAGCGTATTACAACGCATATTTTTATTTTTATTTCCCTATATTTAGGCAGTAAAAATTTCAAAATTATGCAAGATTTAATGTCAATTCTGTTTTATATTCGAAAAAAGGGGGTGAGTGATCCTTCCCAGGCCATCATCTATCTTCGAATTACTTATAATGGTAAAAGAGCTGAAGTTAGTACCATGAGAAAAGTTGCTATTTCCAAATGGGATGCCAAGGCGAACAAGGTTATTGGCTATACCCCGGAAGCCAAACAGACCAACCGTCAACTGGATATCATTAAAAATCGCATATATGAGATTTATCAAAAGTTTTTGAACGATGGCAATAATTATATATCGGCAAAAGGAATAAGGGATGAATTTATAGGGGCAAATACCAATAAAAAGCTAATCATGGAAATGTTTGAAGAACATAACCTAAGAATGGAAAAACTGGTGGGAAGGGAATTCTCCTTTAGGACGCTTCAACGCTATAAGACCACCAAGAAACACCTCCAAAAATTTATAATTTCAAACTATAATTCCGAGGACCTCCCTCTAAATAAGATAGATGTTAAGTTCATCAATAGCTTCATTTACTATCTAAAGGCCAATCTTGAACTTTCACACAATTCTGCCTTAAAATATATAGCCTATTTAAAGAAAATAATACGTCAGGCCTACGCCAATGGATGGATCGACAAAGACCCCTTTTACAATTTTAAGCTTCGCCCCAAGTCAATTGATAAGGAATTCTTAAACAAAGAAGAAATTAATACCCTTATGGAAAGACAATTCTCCATTTCCAGATTGGAACAGGTCAGGGATGTTTTCATTTTTAGCTGCTACACTGGTTTGGCCTATATTGATGTTGCCAAGCTCCGTGCAAACGATATCGTAATTGGAATAGACGGGAAACGATGGATAAAAGTAAAGCGGACCAAGACCAAATCATTAAGTAGCATTCCCCTTTTACCGATTTCAGAAAGAATCATCGCTAAGTATTCCTCTTTACATTGTGACAATGATCAATTATTACCAGTTTATAGCAATCAAAAAACAAATGGCTATCTAAAAGAAATAGCAGACCTATGCGGAATAACCAAAAACTTAACCTTTCATGTTGCAAGACATACCTTTGCCACTACTATAACTTTATCCAATGGCGTTCCCATTGAATCCGTGAGCAAAATGCTGGGACACAAATCTTTAAAGACAACCCAGCATTACGCCAAAATACTGGACACTAAACTTGCCGAGGATATGAACAAACTTCAATTACTGTTGGAAGACAAAAATAATTCCTCTGAACTAAAGAAGACCAGAAAAAAAGTACACTTTTGAGAATAATCCCATTACAAATTTAAGTTCGAAGGAAAGGCGGCCTCAAAATCTTTATCTTTAAAACATTAGTAATATTTAATGCGCTTGTAAATTAAATCCAGAAAAGGCAAAATAGACTGGTGAGTGTTAAGTTCCCTACCAATATCACCTGCCCTTGTTGGATTTTTGACGAATGAAAACATGTTTCAATTCCCTTAAAACTTTGCCTTTTTTAATATTGTCCCGGGGAGTCCAGAACCTACCGTTAGAAAGCCTTGTGAATAGGAGTTTTAAGAGAGTTGCTTTTTTATGCTCACCAATTAGGTGAATTTAGGATTGGTAAGGTTAATTGTTTGTCTTTTCGTAATAGGCAATTTTAAAAAATACAATTTATAAAATTCGAAGTATCTTGTCAATTCTAAAAATAGCAATTACCAGTGAGCATATTCGAAATCATCGGGTGGACAGGTTCCGCTTTATTCATAATTTCCTATTTTTTGTTGAGCATTAACCGACTGCACGCTAGAAGTATACTTTATCAATTGATGAATGTTGCCGGTGGTTTGTGCCTAGTTGTTTGTGCTTATGACACGCAGGATAGGCCAAATCTTTTTACAAACCTTGTCTGGATGTTTATTGGGGTGTATGCTCTGATCAAAATCCAAAAAAGAAAAGGCGGTTCAAAAGGGGATTAGGTATGGTTGGTAAATTGAAGTATTTCAATGGCGGCCTCCTTATACTTTTTCAACTTTTCATAATATTCCTCGTTAGGTTCAAAAAGGGAAAGATAATAATACGCCCCTTCTACCATAACAAAGATTAAATCTGCCGTTTCCTTGGAGCATTGAATATTTACCTCACCATTGCTTTTGGCCTCTTCAATAACCTCTGTGAGCAATAGTCTTAAATAATCGTGTAATTCCTTATAGGCTAATTGTATTTTTTCATCCCTAAAAATTAGGGCAAAACAGCTGTAAAAAACACCGTCGTCTACAAGTTCGTTCCATTCTCTGGAGAATAAATTATTTATTATACTCACTAATCGGGAGCCACTTCTTTCCTTATTATATTCTGTTGTATAAAGTTTTTTATAGCGTTCAAGAATAAAATTGATCAACCCAAAAAGAAGTTCATCTTTGGATTTAAAATAGTGCAACACCAAACTGGTATTCACATCCATTTCGGTAGCCACTTTGGCTAATGAAACGTTCTCTAGGCCCTCTTTTTGTGCCACCCTGTAAAAGGCCTCAATTATTTCTGATTGGCGTTCTGTCTTTAAGCTTTTTCTTCCCATCGGTTGTACAAGTTAATATAATCTTAACAATAATAATACAAAAATTTTAAATTGATTGGTCATTCAATCAATTTATTTTATTACTTTCGTTTTTCAATATTCTGTTTCAAGAGATTACAGAATTTATTTAACCGTAACCAAATAGTAGAATTTTTTAATTTGATTTTATGAAAAAAGAAAAAAACCGGTGCTTAGCCAAAAGCCGATCACTTATCACAATGTTGCTCGGTGTTGTTCTAGTAGTGTTTGCGGGGCAGTTGTCCTTTGCTCAAGGACAGACTTTTTCCGGATCAGTATTGGATTCTGAGACCAGTCAGCCATTGCCAGGGGCGAGTGTCATGGTAAAGGGAACAACAACTGGAGTCGTTACTGATTTTGATGGTAATTTTAGTATTGTTATTCCATCGTTGGATACCACGTTAGTTATATCCTACATTGGGTTTCAGACACAAGAAGTTATTGTTGATGGGAAATCTACCATTAAGGTCCTATTGGTCCCGGATTCCCAAGCGCTAAATGAGGTCGTGGTAGTAGGGTATGGCACCCAAAAGAAAATTAACTTATCTGGTTCCGTGGCGGTAGTAGATATGAAACAATTGGAAGACAGGCCAATTGCCAACGTATCCCAGGGACTTCAAGGCACAGTTGCTAATTTAAATATTTCCTTCGCTAATGGAGCACCAGGTAGCACGGCCAGTATTAATATTAGGGGTTTTACCTCGATTAATGGGGGTAGCCCTCTGATTATGATAGACGGAGTTCCATCATCCGAGGCAGATCTTACCCGTATGAACCCTAACGATATTGCATCCATTTCTGTATTGAAGGATGCATCCTCTGCTGCAATATATGGTGCTCGGGCAGCATTTGGAGTAGTTCTGGTTACTACCAAAGAGGGTGGGCAAAGTAAAATTACCTATTCCAATTCTTTTATTTGGGGAAAGCCTACAATAACTCCCGATCCAATAACTGATCCATATATCTTTTCCAGGTTATTGGATACTTCAACCAATAATACACCCTGGGACTATGTAAATTATTCCGATGAAACCTATGCATGGGCGCGAGATAGATCCAATGATCCAACGGTCCCCAATGTACGATTGGATCCCCAAAATCCTGATAGATGGCAATATATGGGAGATACCAATTGGAACGAGTACTTCTTCAATAGTGCTGCCTTTTCTCAAAACCACAACATTTCGATAAGTGGAAAAAAGGAAATAGTAGACCCCGGTAGTGAGAAAAAGGAGGTTATAAGTTATTATGTTTCCGCTAACCATACCCTTGAAAATGGTTTAAATAGGTTGGCTGAGGATTCTTGGGAGAGAAATGCACTTAGGTCAAAAGTTTCCATAAACCCTTATAAGTGGCTGGATTTTGAGAACAATACCTTTTTGTCTTTTACCAATAGGAATCTGCCTACTTATGGGATAACCAATGTTTACAACCTTAGACCTACCGATGTTGTAAGAAACCCAGATGGTACATGGGCTAATACGCCGGCCGGGATTGCAGCGGCACGTATGATAGACGGCGGTAAAACGGCCATTACGGAAACTGGCATTCAGACTACAAATAGGTTGAATTTATATTTATTGGACAAGGCTCTAACCTTGACCGCCGAGCACACCTTTAAAAAAGATTTTGATCGCAGACATTGGGATGGAACCAAGTATAAAATAGGATTTGGACCCAATGATGTCAGGGAACAGGTAAATGAGGATTATGCTTACGAGGCTTTGGGCGAGAATAAATACAATGTCTTTAACCTTTATGCTACATACGCCAAAGAATTTAACAAACATAATTTCACGGCCATCGTTGGTTACAATAAAGAGATAAATGAGTATGAGTGGTTCTCGGCCAACAGGGATGATCTAATTTCATCGGATCTTCCAAACATGGCTTTGGCTACTGGAGAACAAACAGTTGGTTGGGCCTATTCGGACTGGGCATTGAACGGTGTTTTTGGTAGGTTAAATTATATCTATAATGATAGGTATATTTTGGAACTAAATGGAAGATATGATGGTTCCTCAAGATTTCCAAAAGAAGATAGATATGGTTTCTTTCCTTCAGTTTCTTTGGCGTGGATAGCCAGTAAAGGGTTTGGTGAAGAGCTAAGTGATGTGATAAACCATTTAAAATTTCGGATTTCAAATGGGTCACTTGGTAACCAAAATGTCAGTAATTATGGACATATCAATACTATGTCCACTGGGCAATCCGGTTATTTGATAGACGGAGAATACCCAAAGGCAGTTTATGCTCCAGGATTGGGGATTAACCCCAATACATACACTTGGGAAAAAGTGGTGACTACCAATTTTGGGGTCGATTTGGGATTCTTTGACAACTCCCTCAACCTTTCTTTAGATAATTATGTTAGAAATACCATAGGCATGCTAACACCAAGTCAAGAATTGCCTGGTGTATTGGGTACGGACCCACCCAGTGCTAATGCAGCGGACCTCCAAACCTATGGTTGGGAATTCACCCTTGGATATAAGAATAATTTTATGTTGGGAGGAAGTGCTTTTGATTTTGGCAGTTCTATAATCCTTTCGGACAATGAAACTACCATAACTAGATTTGATAATGATGGGCAACTATTTTCACAATGGCGTGAAGGTGCAAAAGTTGGTGAAATCTGGGGCTTGGAAAATGATGGCTTCTTTAAGAACGAGGAAGAGATAGCTGCCCTGGACGAATCGGCTATTGTTCCATGGGGCGCGCTATCCATTGTGCCAGGATGGCCAAAATACGTTGACCAAGATGGGGATGGTAAAATATTACGCGGGGAATCTGCCAATGACCCTAAGGACTTAAAATTGATAGGCAATTCCAGGCCTCGTTACCAAATTGGTTTTAATCTGAATATGTCATGGAAAGGATTTGATATTAGCGGATTCCTGCAGGGTGTCGGAAAAATGGATTACTATCCCACCAACTATCTTTTCTGGGGTCCTTATCAACAACCCTATGCCAATGTGTACCCCCATCTCTTAGATTTTTACAGGGGTTCTGCCGATAGTGATGCCTTAATGGCCCAACACTCACAATCATATATAGATGCTGGTTTGGCCGATGCCAACACCGATGCCGAGTATCCTGTTTTACAAAGTTGGTTGGCAGATTCCAATTATGGGGCCGGTCTTGATATTCCTCAGACAAAATATTTGAAAAGTGCTTCATACCTGAGGTTTAAAAACATCACTATTGGTTATGCCCTTCCGCATAGATTGCTGGATAAAATGCACATTTCCAAATTGAGATTTTTCGTAACCGGTGAAAATATATATGAATGGTCCTCAATAAAAAAGCATATAGATCCAGAGGCAACCGGCAATAGAGGTTTTGCATATCCTTTTCATCGCAAGTTATCCGTAGGCATGAACCTTACTTTTTAAATGTTTGAACAAAACAATTATACTATGAAAAATACATTCACAATAATATTAGTGTTTCTATTAGCCCTTATAGGGTGCAATGATGATTTTTTGGATACAAATCCAGAATCGTCTTTGGCAAAGGACAATTTCTTTAATTCGGAATCGGACCTACAATTATATATTAATGGCCTGCATTCCCTTCCTGGATACGGAATGTTTTTAAGCGATCAGGGTACTGATGACATGGCCACTACGGGTGCTGTTGAGATAAAGAATATAACAATTGGTAGTCCCAGTGCGGAGAATTTAGGTGCTGGTTGGTCATGGGATCGATTAAGGAGTATCAACTTTTTTCTTGAAAATTATATTAAGGCCGATATAGAAGAGGAGGCTAAAATGCATTTTGAAGGGTTAGGGAAATATTATAGAGCCGAATTTTACTTTAATAAAGTAAAAAGATACTCCGATGTTCCTTGGTATTCCAAAACCTTGGATCCAGAGGATGAATCCCTGTTTAAACCGAGGGATCCGAGAGCAATGGTCATGGACAGCATTATTAGTGATATCCAATACGCCTCCCAGCATATCCGTGAAAACGTTTCTTATGGGAACATAGATAAATGGTCGGCCCTTATGTTACAGGCTCGTATTGCACTATATGAAGGCACTTATAGAAAATATCATCCTGAACTTAATTTACAGGGAACTGCAAATGTGTTTCTGGAAATGGCTATTAATGCCACCAAGGAATTAATTGATTCCGGGAATTTTGGGATCTATTATACGGGAAATCCAGATCAGGATTACGCTGCTCTATTCTCCTCTGAAGATTTGTCTGGTAATTCTGAGGCCATTTTGGTAAACGTATACGATGTGGACAAAAAGAAAACTAGTGGCAATGGAACGGTTTTCGGGAATTATGAGCAAAGCGCTTCCAAAGCATTAATGGACTCTTACTTAATGGCCGATGGTACTCGGTTTAACGAACAGATTGGGTATGATACCTTCACATTTGTTGAAGAATTTCAAAATAGAGATCCGCGGCTAACCCAAACTTTTGTTTATCCGGGTTGGGTGTCGGCAGGAAGCATCAATCCCTATATATTGGAATTGAACAAAAATTTTACCGGATATCACCAACTAAAAGGATACAACAATAGTGTAGAAAGTGCAGGTGTGGATATTGCTGTATACAGATATGCAGAAGCATTGTTGATCTATGCCGAAGCAAAGGCAGAAATGGGAGATATTGAACAAAATGATTTGGATATAAGTGTCAATTTGTTAAGGCAAAGAGCCGGACTGCCCAATTTGGATTTAAATACGGCCAATGCCAGTATAGATCCTTCTATGGAAGGTGATTTTCCTTACGTATCTGGCACAAATAAAGGGGTGATTTTGGAAATTAGAAGGGAAAGACGAGTGGAATTTGCGGCTGAAGCATTCCGATTCGACGATCTCATGCGGTGGCATGCTGGAAAAATACTGGAAGAAGTTCCGCAAGGTTTATATTTCCCTGGCCTAGGAAAATATGATATGACAGGAGATGGAGTTGAGGATATCAATATTATTGCCAGTAATGACGATATTCCTTCCCCAAAAGAAACCAATTCCTTGGGTGTAGATCTAATTTATTACAAAGCTGGTTTCTTTGGAGACAGTAGTGCCAGTTTATTCTTGACCAATGGCACCTCAGGAAATATGGTTACTTCCGTGGATCAGCCAAATTTTGTGGAACCCAAATACTACTACCGGCCAATCCCAGCCCATCAAGTGGCACTTAATCCGAAACTTACCCAAATAATGGGATGGTAATTAAATATTCAAATTCAAATATTAATAACGAACCAATGAAAACTAAATATTCCCTGATATTGATAATACTAACCCTAGTCAGTTTAGGATGCGAGGAGGACGTAAATCACTATGACTTTGAAAAATACAAGTTTGTTTCCTTTATAGCTTCTGACATTACGGTGCCAGAAACCTATTCCACGGACAACAACGATGAAGCATATCCTATTTACTTGAGATATGACGGAAGCGTGTTGGAGACAGATTTTACAGTTACTTTAAAAATCACTCCCAACAATGCCCAGCCCGGTATAGATTATGACGTGGAAAATACCACCGTCACCTTTAAGGCGGGAGAGATTAAATCTGAACCGCTATTTATTCATATCGTAGACAACTTGTTAAATAGCGAACAGGAAAGGAGTCTGGATATCAACATTGAAAGTGTCAGCAATCCCAATATCGATATAGGTGTAGGTGTTGTAAATCAATCCAACAAGTCAGCAACCTTAAATATTACTGATGATGAATGTAGTGATACTATTAGTATTTTCAATTCTCCGAATTTAATAAACTCGGCAGGAAATCATACAGTATCAGGAACAGTGGCGGGCAATATACTAACTTTGACAGGAAATCTAATTGATTATGGGGCATTTCCAAATGCCGAAATTGGTATAGCCCTAACACCGACCGTTGAAGGAGGCACTGCAGGTGCAGTTAGTTTTGATAACTATGCCGCAGGGACTGATAATGATGGATATGTGTATGAATTCAGGCAAAATGGACAAGGAACCTACAATATTTGTGCCGGGGAAATTAAAGTTTCCATCGATGTGTATTATGAATCTGGAGGTTCATGGGTGTTTTGGTATACCTCACATAATAGTTTCTCTATTCCATAGAATTAAGTTGATTGAGTTAGTATCTAGTTTTTCGAAGATGTGGTTTTCTCGGAAACCACATC
This sequence comes from Arenibacter algicola, assembly GCF_000733925.1. Lineage (NCBI taxonomy): Bacteria > Pseudomonadati > Bacteroidota > Flavobacteriia > Flavobacteriales > Flavobacteriaceae > Arenibacter > Arenibacter algicola. The sequence goes on along the minus strand of NZ_JPOO01000001.1, from coordinate 284,210 downwards.
TTTATTTCTAAATATTGAATCAATTTTTTCGGTTGTAATAAAGGATAGTTAACTTTTCAACTTACCTAACAAAAAATGAGTAAATCAAATAGTTTTAATTTATTTATAAGTAGGATATGGTTAAAATAGTGCAGAATTTTATAGTATTGATTTGTTTTAGTTTGATAGGTTATGGCCAAACAGAAGCCTTGCCAAAAGTTCTTTTTGTAATTGTTGATGGAATATCTGCCGATGTGATTGAAAAGATTCCAACCCCACATTTGGACGCCATTTCCCAGGTAGGAGGGTACACACGGGCCTATGTAGGGGGTCAAGTGAATGGGTATTCGCAAACACCTACCATATCGGCCGTAGGATATAATAGTTTGCTAACAGGAACTTGGGCAAACAAACACAATGTGTGGGGGAATGGAATTAAAGACCCTAACTATAATTATTGGACCATTTTTAGAATGGCAAAAGTGTACAGTCCAGAGCTGAAAACTGCGGTGTTTTCTTCTTGGGAAGACAATCGTACTAAATTAATAGGGGAAGGGCTTATAGAAACGGGGAGTATAAAACTCGATTATCACTTTGATGGCTTTGAAAAGGACACCATCAATTTTCCTCATGATGAAGGTCGTTTATTCATCAATAAAATAGATGAACATGTTGTTCAAGAGGCTTCAATATATATAAGGGATAAGGGGCCAGACTTGTCTTGGGTATATTTGGAGTATACGGACGACATGGGCCATAAATATGGGGATAGTGAACAGTTCTACAATGCGGTCAAAATAATGGACAATCAAATAGAACGTCTGTGGAAATCCATTCAATTCAGGGAACAATACCATAATGAAATTTGGCAAATTTTTATTACCACAGATCATGGCCGAAATAAGGAAACGGGCAAAGGACATGGAGGACAAAGTGAAAGGGAGCGACTAACATGGATTGTTACCAACGCTAAGGAGCTAAACCCTTATTTCTATAAAAAAAATCCTGGAATTATTGATATCATGCCAACGATCATGCGAACTTTTGATATTCACCCTAAAAAAGAGCAATTGTGGGAAATTGATGGGGTGCCTATAACAGGTCCTATTTCTATTGCCAATGCCAAAGGCAAGCTTAATGGAGATAAAATTGAACTTACCTGGGAGGCGATGCAGAATAAGGGAAAACTCAAAATTTGGGTTTCCTTTAGCAATGATTATGCTGAGGGCGGCAAGGATGAATATCTTTTACTAACCAAGGTTAAAACTAAATCGGAAAAAGCAACTCTGGATATATCTACAATTCCTTCCAATTTCTACAAGATTGTCTTGGAAGGCAAAAACAATTCTATTAATACATGGGTAATAAAAGAATAACCATAAGACCAGCACATGAAAAAAAAGCATGATATAAAGAGAAGGCAGTTAATAAAGAATATTGGTTTGGCAACGGGGGCAGCTATGTTCGGAGGTGTTGCCATAGCGAACGAAAAAGAACGTAAGGGTAAAGAAAAACCTGTGCTTCGCGTTGCCCATATTACCGATATACATATTACCTCTGGTAATAATGCCCCAGAACGATTTAGAAAATGTCTCAATGATGTATTGAAGCAGAGGGTAGATTTTTTGTTAAATGGAGGGGATACCATTATGGCAGCAGATTATGATCATATTACTAGGGAAGAGGTTTTAGACCAATGGAGTATTTGGGGGGAATTAAGAAATAATTTTAAGGACTATGATCTGTATAGTTGCCTTGGCAACCACGATATGTGGTGGGCAGCCCCGGACAAGACAGACGCCATGTACGGAAAAGAATATGTGGTAAAGCAACTAAATATGCCTTCGCGCTATTATAGTTTTGAGAAGGCTGGTTGGCATTTTATTGTTTTGGATAGCAATAATGACAATGCAGGGTCATTGGATGAGGAGCAACGTAAATGGTTGGAAAATGAACTGGATAGAATGAACGAAGGGGCTGCCATTTTGGTCATGAGCCATTATCCAATTTTGGGGGTCAGTACCATACCTTATGGCGGTTGTCACACAGACAGTAAATACATTACCAAGTTGTTCCACAAGCATCGAGATAAAAAGATACATTGTATTAGCGGCCATATGCATTTAGTGGATACTGCCGTTTACAATGATGTTCACTATTACTGTAATGGCTCAGTGAGTGGTTTTTGGTGGGGCGATGGTGACAAGGATTCGGCAGCCAAGGGTTGGTATCATGAAACCCCTCCAGGATACACAATAATAGATTTCTTTGATGACGGAACATTATCCAATATCTATTACCCCCACTCATATTAGGCTACAAACCATTTATGTAAAAAACGCTTGAAAATTATAAGCTATAATATCTTCTAAACCTCAAACATATGTGTACTCATACATATTTCAATGTTCGTAAATTCTTACTTATATTTTATTTTTTGTTCTTTACTTTACTTTTAAGTTGCCTATCCTCTTGTAAGGTGCAACAAAAAGTTGAAAATACAGACACTGGAGCCCCAATGGTATTACAAGGCCCGGCATGGGCTGCTGCTTGGCAACAAAAGGCTGGAGAGTATAGAGCCTTGTGCCACCAAGCATATAATTTGGCCCGCTTACGATTGGATCACCTTTTACCAAAGACATCGCCCAAACCGTTTGCAATAGTAACTGATATTGACGAAACTCTACTGGACAATAGTCCTTATCAAGTGCATCAGTCTTTAAAAGGAGCGGAATACAGTGATTCTTCATGGATGGAATGGACCAATAGGATTGAGTGCGACACCATTCCTGGAGCGTTGTCTTTTCTGCGTTATGCTAAGGATAAGGGAGTATCAATTTTTTATATTACTAATAGACTTGAAGAAGAAAGGGTAGCCACATTAACGGATTTGCAGCGCTATGGCTTCCCTGATGCAACAAATGACCATCTTACCATGAAAACGACAACATCGGGTAAAGAAATACGTAGAAAACTTGTCTCAGAGGAATATGATATTCTTTTATTCATTGGGGATAATCTTAGTGATTTCAGTGCCGTTTTCGACAAAAAGCCAATGGAAGAACGTAATCTTCAAGTTAGGAATAATGCCAAAATGTTCGGCAACAATTTTATTGTTCTTCCTAATTCTATGTACGGAGATTGGGACGGTGCTATTTACAACTACCAATATAACTTGCCACCAAGGGAAAAAGAAAAAATCATTATGAGTTCATTGAAAAAATACTAATAATGAGGCGGAGTTTATGTTTCTTTTTTACTTTGGTTTTTATATGTTCTGGTTGCTATTCCCAGAAATCGTCGGTCATTTTCAAGGTAATGGCCTGGAATATATTACATGGAGGCAATGACATTGAAAACGGGGTGCAAAATGTTGTTGAGATAATTCGGGAAGTAGACCCAGATGTTATATTGATGATAGAAACTTATGGTTCGGGGAAGATAATTGCGGACTCCCTAGGGTATAATTTTCATTTAATAGCTCCTGAGGGAACTGCCTTGGATGACAAAGGTACAAATCTTTCCATATTTTCAAAATTTCCCTTCGGAGAGTGGATAGACACTGACTATCCCTTTTATCTTGGAGGACGTGAAATTCTTATAAATAATCGGAAAATTAGATTTTTTTCAAATTGGTTTCATTATCTGCCATGGGAAGATGAACCTGAAAAGCTTGGCAAAACGGCGGAAGAACTTTTGGAATGGGAAAAAACTGGGGCAAAATATGAAATGCAACGAAAGGTACTCCCTTATCTCCGGAAATATGCAGCCAATGCGGAATTTGTACCCATGATTTTTGGAGGAGATTTAAATGCTCCTTCCCATTTGGATTGGGGGGTGGAGACTGTAGATATGCACCATGGGTTGGTGGTGCCATGGTATACTACAAAAATCCTGGAAGACATTGGCTTGGTAGACACTTTTAGGGCCTTAAATCCGGACCCTGTCCGTTATCCCGGCATTACATGGCATACCAAGGGAAAGAATGACGAGCATAGAATTGACTATATTTTTTATAAAGGCTCAAACCTAGAGGCGATTAAATCTGAAACTTATAAAGTGTTTTTTGGTGATCAGTTATTTATTAATGGCAAGACTATCAAATATCCTTCAGATCATGGATTCGTTTTGACCACTTTTGAAATTAAATAAAAATTGGACTGTTATTAAGTTTTTATAATTCACAGAGGTTTGGAATAGTATAAGTTTGGTAACCTGTAAAGTGAAAATTTTTCAAGACCTCCCTTTATACGCCTGAAGTAATTCTAAATACAGGTAATTATTCTAAAAATAACTTCCGCCCATTGTCCTCCATTACATTCCGGCCAAAGCGCATCGTAAAATAGCTTGGACACAAGCCGTTTTTGAAAAAGAAAACGGCTTAAGTCCGCTTCAGTTTTTCAACAGGTTTTTTTCTTTTTTTTTTCAACTGCCTATTTTTTATAAAAATTTAATATTATACCAAATGAAGGCAAATGCCAACAAATGCTATTAACATACTGACAGTCAGTTAATTATGTATTTTAAAGCCATGTAGCGACTTAATTTCGAGGTAAATGAACTCTACTATTCACCGCTGGTGAAAAGCGTTAAAATCATGCTTAAAATCCCAAAAAAGTCTATGTTTATATATAAGATTTAAATGAAAATTCAATATTGGGGCAGTGGGCGTTTTTAAAAAAAAGGCCCAACCATTTATATAAGTTTTATTTTGTTTATTAATGTTTTATATAGTTTATATATGGTACCACTACTTGTCCAGTGCTTGTCCTTGTTTTGGGATGGTATGGGTACACAACTTGTCCAACACTTGTCCCATTGCTTGTACTGGATTTGGTTATGTGGTTAGTGCTCTTGTCAAAATCAATCAAAAGACATCAAATGGTAATTTAGGTTTTTGGTAATATATGTCTATGTACAATGGGGAAGTTTATTCTTATACTTTCCATTTCCGATACCAAAGTTGTCCGATTTTGTCTTAATCGGATTGCTTAACCGGGCTCGTTCCTCGTTACTTTTTAAACCCTCTTTAAGTCTATATCGGTTGGGAGAAGTGTATCGAAAAAGTGAAAAATTTAGGAGGGAAGGGCAATGGAATAATATGATAGTTTTAGTTTGTGATCTTTTATGAAATGTAGGTGTTCCTTTTAGATGTTTACGTTTTGAAACGAACGTAGTTGAGTGAAAAATGTAAAGCAAGAGGGTAACACGCCAAGGCGGTGTTACGGTTTATTATGCCCTATTTTTAACGCCAAATTGAAATATTAATTAGCGACACTGTACTATTTTTAATGTAAGTCAACCCGAACCTCCCCTATTATTGCAAATTTTTACATTAAAAATCCCAATTCAATATCCTGCTTTAACAAAATACCACTCATTATTATTCAATAGCGCGATTAAAGGAACTAACAGAATTATTAATATTTATCAGCAGTAACCATGAACAATTGAACTATGTATCTGATATAGGGCGAACGCTTTATTTCGGTCGCAGATTACAAAGTAGGCTTTTAATACCTAATAAAAATGCTATCAGTATTAGATCCATTAAACCAGCATAAATTTAGAATGCCATAGCTGTGCCGTAATTCCGACTTTTAACATTTCGGTTGTAATTAAAACAATTTTACACACATAAAATTTTAAAACCCCTTTAGACAAATAAAAGTTAAAAATAATTTGACGCTATTAATTTGGATTCTATATTTGCTCCTTGTTTTAAATTAATCTAAATAAGAATAGAATGAAAATTATGACCTGGGCCGTAGCCTTATTACTCTCTTTTTACGCGTTCCCGCAAGCTAGCATCAAAGGCAAAATTACAGATGAAGCCAATCAACCACTTATAGGTGCAACCGTTTATATTTCCGAATTGAACAAGGGCAACATGACCGACTTAAATGGTGATTATATAATTGGAGACATTGAGGAAGGATCATGGACGGTTATCGTGAGAATGCTTGGATATCAAACTCAATCTAAAAAAATCACTATAGCACCGAACTCCACCTGGAATTATGATTTAGTTTTACAAGAAGATCTGAACGATTTGGATGAAGTAGTGGTTTCCGCCAGCAGGCATTCCGAATATCTTTCTGAAATTCCGGCATCCGTTACCGTTGTAGGCCTTGCCAAATTGGAGGAGTTTGCTCAATCTACCTCCAACATCAGCGAAATACTGGAATTTACCGTCCCGGGTCTTGCCGCCTCTACAGGTACCTTTTCCAATTGGGGTCAAACCCTCAGAGGGCGATCACTATTGGTTATGGTCGATGGCATTCCCCAATCTACCCCATTGAGAAATGGGCAACTGGGAATAAAATCCGTAAATCCCAATGATATTAGCCGTGTAGAAGTAATCAAAGGAGCCACATCCATCTTCGGAAATGGGGGCAATGGCGGTTTTATCAATTATATCACCAAGAATCCAGCTTCCAATAAAAAAATTGAAGGCACTACCAATATCTGGGGCTCCGCCAATTTGGCTAAAACAAATGATGCCTTAGGCTGGGGCATACATCAGTCCCTAAAGGGCAACTTGAATAGATTCAGTTACTACATCAGCGGCAGTTTGGAACAGACGGGTAATAAATACGATGCAGATGGAGTTCCCATTCTCCCTACATATGGTTTTGACAACACCGATATTTATAGCACATTTGGAAAACTGGAATATTTACTAACAGAACAACAAAAACTTACCCTTAGTGGTAATATCTACCATTCCGCTCAAGATAGCCCCTTCATTCCGGTGGCAGCGGAGGTAGAAGTCTTTAATGAGAATGGGGATTATACGCTTGTTCCTGGTTATGGCGTAAAGGGGACCATTGTTGGTGAAGAACCTACTGGGACGACCTTGGTCAATGGACAATTAAAATATAGTCTCAACAATATATTCCAGGGAACTACCAATTTTGAAACAGACCTATATTATCAAAACACCGAGAACGTATTCTTCTATTCCGACAAATTCGAAAACGGTGGACAATCCGTAATAAATGCCAAAAAATATGGCATCAGACCCAACTTCAATACCAGTTTTGGTTCATATGGCCCAACAAATATAACTTTGACCTACGGCGTAGACCTTTTAAAGGACAAAACCAATCAAGGGCTTTTGGATGGAAGGCTATGGGTTCCAAATATCGATTTGATGAGTTGGGCGCCCTACGCGCAATCTACCATAAAACTTAAGAACCAATGGGTTCTTAAAGCAGGTTTGCGATATGACGATATGAATATGGATATCGTAGATTACAACACCCTTCCCTATTCAGCCAAAAGCGATGGCAATTTCAGTCCATCTGTAGCTGTGGAAGGTGGTAAACTTAAGTTCAACAATCTGGCCTTCAACATAGGTGCCCGGTATATAGAGCATCAGGAATTTACACCTTATATAAGTTACTCCCAAGGTTTTTCCATTGCCGACCTAGGCTCTATATTGAGGTCTGCTGTGGCCAATAACATAAATGATATACAGTTGGAACCAGCGGTTACCAATAACTATGAATTTGGCTTTATATCCAAGTTCAATAACTTTCAACTAGAGGCCGTCGGCTATTACAGCACCTCCAACTTGGGCGCAGGTGTTGTATTTGTGGATGAGATCAATTCCTTTGTACCCTCTAAACAACCACAACGAATTTATGGAGGTGAGGTATCCGTAGATTATTTTAGTTGGGACAAGAAATGGCAAATAGGAACTTCATATTCCTACGTAGAGGGCCTAACCCATAGTGTTGGTGATGAGAATAACTTAACCTATTTGGGAGGTGATGTTATAGCCGCTCCAAAATGGACCACATATATTAACTGGCAGCCCACAGAAAAATTAAACACATCGCTTAGAATGACCAATCTGGGTGATAGAAACCGATTTGATCCCTTTATCGATACTAACGATACTTGGGCCTATAGACATACACAATTCCCTGTGAGTGGCTATACTTTACTGAACCTTTCTATGGCCTATCAATTAAAATCGAACCTATCCCTTTCATTAGGGGTCAACAATATATTGAACGAATACTATCTACCTGCCCGATCTCAGTGGGCCGCCCCTTTAAAAACCTTTACGGGGGTTGGAGAAGGAGCCAACGCAAAACTGGGACTTAGGTACAATTTTTAAACCATAGGCCCCATGTTCGACTATCATCATATATGGGGCCTAATTAAACAATAGCTTCTTTGATTACTTTTAACAGGTTTATCAGGAATTTACATCTGTGGCTGGGTCTAACATGCGGCCTAATCGCTTCTATCTCCGGGTTGACAGGTTCTCTATATATTTGGCAACCTGAACTAAGCGCTATGCTCAACCCAGAGTTATTGACCATCGAGCCTATTAAACCTTTTGATGAAAATAATCTCTACAAGACGGCTTACAATTTAGTTGAACAACATAAGGATAGTCTGACCAAAATAAACTTGCCCTATCGGGAGCAAAAGACTATTTCCCTGGAATACACAAATGGTGAGACCAATTATTATCATCCCATTTCTGGCTCGCTTTTGGGCAAAAAATCGAGTTCCATTGAATTTTTTGAAAATTTATTGAACTTTCACCGCACCTTGGGAATTCCTAAAATTGGAAAGTATATTACTGGAAGCAGTACTCTTTTATTTTTCCTGTTATTGTTAAGTTCTGGTGCCTATTTGTGGTGGAAAACCTATAGGACTAATTTAATCAAGGGATTCAAAATAAAATGGACAGCTAAGAAAAAGAAATTAAATTATGACCTTCATAAGGCAATTGGAGCTAGCTTTTTTGTCCCACTTATGGTCATAGCCTTTACTGGTGCTTATTTTACCTATAATACCTACTACAAAACGGCACTAAGCATATTCAATGATTCAGCAAAACCGAAGTCAGTGCAAAACGAACTTAAAATTGGAAGTCCAATTAGCCATAAAGAATATCTACTCAATCCTGATAAAGACTATGATCTTCGTACTGTCATTCTTCCCAAAAACAAACAGGAAGGATATCATTTTAGATATATTCAGGATAGATTCCAAATGGAAGGGCAAAGAAAAACCAAGGAACTGAAAATTGATCAAAAAGGATCTATTACTAGTCTGACGGATTTTCAAACAGATCCCAACAGCAACCGCATTGCAGCACAATTCTATCCCGTTCATATAGGGGAAATTGGAGGGTTATGGGGAAGGATCCTAGTTTTTATTTCTGGTCTAATTCCAATAACTCTCTTTATAACTGGTCTAAAGTTGTATCTCCTAAAAACAAAAAGGTGATTGAAGATACCTCGGGAGTAAATTTTTATTAATTACTTAGTCCTTTAAAATTCAAGCACATTTTGTACTCACATTCTACTCAATAAAATTACAAATCGATAAAATGAATAGATCTATATTATCGGATAAATCATAGATTAAATTTGAATTGATTACCTCTTTTGTCCATTTGGCCGCGCCCTAATTCGATTTTATTTAACGCTTATCCACCCGAACGCTATAAAATCGAATCAGGGTCCATGCGCAGTTAAGTTATGGTAAGATTTGGGAGATCCAGATTACATTTTAAAATAATAGGTTTCCTAAAATAAAAACCTCCCGAAACAGTCCAATTTCCTTCAATAACAACCTTTCAATTGGCTTATTTTTTGTATCTTATTTAGAAAAATAAAAAGATGGACAGAAAAGCTTTTATTCAAAAAACAATGGGGGCCATGCTTATTGCTTTGCCTGCCTATTCACTGATCGGCTGTTCTAGCTCTGATAATGATTCGGATACTAATCCTGACCCTAATCCTAATCCAGATCCACAAGGTAACTGTTTGGCTAACGGAACCAAAAGCACAATTGCCGCTAATCACGGGCATAGCATAACTGTATCAACTGCTGATGTACAGGCCGGTGCACAGAAGATCTATTCTATTCAAGGAAGTTCAGGTCATAATCATGAAGTAACCATCACTGCTGCGAATTTTAACTCATTAAAAAGTAACAGTTCAATAACAGTTGACTCTACTTCTGGAGACGGACACACACATTCAGTATCTGTATCATGTGCGTAAGGTACATTTTACCAAGTTTTTTAGACAAACAATAGCCCTTGTCATAAAAGGGCTATTGCATTCATAAATATTTAGCACAATTGCTGGAGATTTTGGCAACCTAAATAATTTTTAATCTATTTAAGGCCTATCCGTTTTTTTTATCTGAAATGCTCGGGATATATTAAATCCAAAATGAATATCACCCTTAAAAAAATCTCCTCCAGTCTCTGCAAGAAAGCCCTTTTCTATCATAGAAACAGAATTGGTTAGAATAAGCTGGAAAATATGGCCCCCGGTTTCAATATCTACACCAAATGCCAGTGAATTTTTAACATTAACAGACTCAAATGGATTTACATTGTAAAAGTACTCGCCGTTGAGAGAAACCCTTTTACTAATCTTTACACGCGTCCCTATGCCAATTGAAATAATATCATTGGGATCAACAGATTCTGGAACGGTATTGAAATGGACAAAAGTTGGGGCCAATTGAACAGAAAGGCTGGGGCTGAATTTCCGCGCTATCAAAAGCTGTCCGGTATAAGTCAATCGATCACTAAAAGAAGGCTTATCACCTGGCTCATAGTCTTTTATAGTTTTTTGTGTGGCACTTCCAAAAACTGTGAGACCAAAAGGAAATGGGTTTTGTCCGGTTTTTTGTTGTAATAATCTATATTTCCCATAGACATCAAATGTTTTTTCAAAAGAACTCCTTCCAAATGCCATAGTTAGCCTGTCGTTAATTGCATATTCAAGACCAAACCTTATATTAGAGTCATCCAATCCAAATAACTGCTCGAACCCGGAGTTAATACGACCAAAACGATGGGATATCAAAAATTCCAGTACACCTTCCTTTCTGGTTTCCACAGAATGACCATTCAACAACCTTGTACCATTAAAAGTACTTGCAACCAAAAAGGTCGTATCCGAAGTTTGTTGGTCAAGAATATCCCCCAAATCCTGGGCAACGCCATTATAGGCACAAAGCATAATTAATATATATGATAAGGCTTTTTTCATCTTTTCAAATTTATGTTTTGTTATTGGCGAAATGTAATTCGCAACTAATTGATTTCAATTTTAAGATTGATTTTAATCACATCTTATATGGTTTATGTCGAAGTTCAAAATTAACTTTAATGGTTTTAGCAATGTTGTTTGCCACAATTGCCGGAATTTTTATATCGAAGTCTGCAACTTCCACATAAAAGTCCCCGATCAGTATAATCTCATCTTTATTAATTTCGACATTGACCCTTGCGCTAATTTCCTTTTCACGACCATGAACAGTAAGAATTCCCACAATTTGCGTTTCCCCCTCCAACTCTTCCAACTCATTGAATTTCATAATTTTGCCGGAAAAAGTTGCTTTCGGATACTTGTATGATTCCACATAATTCTCATTAAAATGCTCCTGCATCAATGCTTTTTTAAACATAAATGATCTCATAAGGAGCTGAATCGCAATCTCCCCGGTTTCACTATCCACAATACTTAAGACCTGATTATTATCCGCTTTTATATCTTCCACAACCGAATGGGAAAAAAATGAAACATAACCATCTTTAGTAAGGAATTTTCCTTGGGCCGATACACAATTTAAGAGCAATAAATTGATTATTATTATATAAATTTCCTTCATATTCTTACTCAACTAAGATACATCTAACCATAATAACATCCAGTAAAAACCCTGTACACTTACCCTTCACTTTAATCTCTTGGCCGCTGTTCAATTCTAAAACTTTTGCATTTTCCTCGGGCAACATATGGCAGATTACACTTGATTCGGAATCAGATGACTGAAGTGTTATTACACTATTACCTTTAAGGGTAGAAATGTTTTTTATTTGCCCTTGTACTTGGATAATGCGCTCAGCATACTTCTTTTCTGCCTCTATCCCTTGTTCCTTATATTCCTTAATAAGCTGTATAGCCGTTAAACTGTAATCAGATTTCGATTTTTCAATATTAGTATGAGGTTTATTATAATATAAAAAAGAAACAACCAAACCTATAATGGCCAGTATGAACAAACTAATGATTATATTAAATTTTCTGCCTGTCATCCTTCTCAACTTTAATTGTTCAGCGCACCTTGATCTACCCAGCAACCTATGGCCGCTATCTGCTCATTGGTAAGACTACCTGTTTTTGGCATTCTTCTGCTCAAAGTCACCTCTTTAACAAGCTCTGCTATACCCTTTACACCATTGAATGTTCTTAAATCAGGGGCAAAAGGTTCACTTCCATCACCATTGTGGCAAGGCATACAATTATTATCAATTAACGGTCTTATATAATCTTTATATGAAACTTCTATATCACAATTATTTACACTCCCATCCACGGTTTCTTCCTCATAATTGTATTCGCATGATGCTTGGGCAGCTGCCAAGAAGATAATAATTCTTATAGATAGTATTTTTTTCATCTGTTTAAGTTAAGTTTTTTTGATAGACATGCTTACAATTAGACAATTGTTATTCATGAATGAACATTGCACAAATCCTCCAAACTTATTATGGGTTATTTCAAGTGGTATAACCTTTTCCTAAGCATAAAACTGGTACATTATGGTGCAAGGGTTGTATTTACGTTAGCGATAGGCCATACGCCCGCAGCGGGAAAACTTACTCCTTTATTATCACCACGTGAACTGTCCTGCCCAAAGTAATATAAAGGCCAACCTTTATAAGTGATCTGTGTTCTTCCATATACTTCAATTGACCCAAAGTCACCAACTTCTAAAATACTTGGGATACTGGCCAAATCTATTTCCGCAATGGGCCAGACCGAATTGTTGGAAAAATCAGGATTTGTATAACTATTCATATCCTTGGTATCGTTTATAAAAATGTATAGGGTATTGCCATGGTCGTCGGTTATGTACGAAGTAAGCCCCTCTCCTTCCGAATAGTCCTCCAAATAATTTTTTCCGTCATGTCCAATCAATTGAGCACGGGCATACATAAGGGAATAGTCTGGCTTGGCTACATACCAGACATTATTAAAGGCATCTCCATTGGTATCCCCAGCTACAGCATCACTGGCATAGTAATATAATGGCCATCCTTTGTAAGTAGTCTGCTTTGAACCGTCCGTGCGATCAATGGTAGCAAAGTCCATCTCATCCAATCCAGCATCCAGTGATAGATCCTCCGCATAAAAGATTGGCCATACTTCCAAACATCCACCTAGACAAACTGAAGTGCCTTGAGTATCCCTAGAAAAGAAATAAAGTGTTGCTCCATTAGAATCGGTCAATATTTTGCCAAAAGTGGCATTATCAGCTAATTTAACCGAATTTTCAACTGGTTGTGGTTCCGGAGCCGCTGGTGTATCAACATTGGCAATTGGCCAAATTCCAGGGGCAGGAAAACTAATTCCCTTATTGTCTCCACGTTCAATATCCTGACCAAAGTAGTATAATGGCCATCCTTTATAGGTAATCTGAGTTTTTCCAAATACGTCGATCGAACCGAAATCGGTCTTTTCCAAAATACTGGGAACATTCTCTATTGAAATTTCAGCTACAGGCCAAACCGCATCATTAGAAAAATCGGGATTTGTGAAACTATTGGTGTCCTTGGCATCGTTTATAAAAATATATAATGTTCTCCCCTCAATATCGGTAAGGTAAAAGGTATCCCCATCACCTTCCGTATAATCATCCAGATAATTTTTTCCATCATGCCCAACCAATTGTGATTGTACATACATGAGGGAATAATCTGGTTTGGCAACAAACCATACATTGTTAAATGCGTCTCCTTTAGTGTCGCCCACTATAGTATCCTCTGAATAATAGTAAAGTGGCCAACCTTTATAGGTTGTTTGCTTGGACCCGTCTACACGAGTAATGGTTGCAAAGTCTGACAATTGCAAACCAGCATCCACCGTTATTTTTTCTGTATAGAATACTGGCCAAACTCCCAAGCATCCGCCTGAACATTCTGAAGTTTCTTTGGTGTCTCTGGAAAAAAAGTAAAGGGTAGCGCCATTGGAATCCGTCAATATTTTGCCGAATGAAGAATTATTGGCCAACCTCACAGTATTAACAGTTGGTTCCGGTTCAATTGGATCAGGGTCTTCATCATTATTATTACTACATCCAATACACATTATGCTAAGGATGAACCATAAGGAATGTATTTTTTTCATAATTTGTGATGTGTTAAGATTAATTTAGGAAGTAAATTAACCTCCACCTTCCTCAATTTCAAATAAAATTATGTGAAGAGGAAAATACTGAGTTTGAAACGGAAAAATTAACTTTAAAAGTTCACCCTTCTTTTGAAAAAAGACAATCTCTATTTATTTACGTTACTTGCCATTTCAATTATAGTGTTCGTACTAGGTTATTTTGCCATGAGGTATATGCTTAATGAAAGCACAAGCCAAATACTTTTAATTCAAATAGAATCCAGTAAGCGAGAGGCAAAGGAATTGGCAGGATTGATATCTACACAATTGGATAATGGGATAGATCGCCAAACTGTGATTAATAACTTCCAAAAAAATATAGAAGGAACTCATCTAGAATCCGGGTTTGTATGTATGTTGGACTGGTCAGGTGTTGAAATTTGCCATCCAGATCCACAAAAAATAGGTAATAAAAATAACCCAGATGTCTCTTACACTAGAGCCCTGGACAGTGAAATAAATCCAGAAGAGTTTTACGATCTTATCAGCAATAAAAAACAGAATAATCCAAAGAATGACACTTCCATTGGATATACTAATTCTCAAATTATTTATCTCTATCCCGTAAAAGACTCCGATTGGATAATGGCTGCACATGCCAATCTAGATATAATTGAGGAACGATTAAAAGGTCTGAGATTAAATTTCTTACTAATATATTTACTTTCTAGTTCTGTAATTTCTCTTTTAGCCTTGCTAATGGTTCGTATTTTAGGTAGTTATTATGAAAAGGCTTTGGAATTGAAAAATGAAAAATTGGCAGAAGAGGTGTTAAACTTATCAAAATTGAATTCAGATCTGTACCACCTAAAAAATCAATTGAACAAAACAGATGAAAAAGACGAAAAAAATATGGAAGACGACGATAACGGCAAAATAAAGAATCGTTTGTTAACCTATTCCAAAGACAAGCTTATTTCGGTTAGAGTAGATGAAATTGCCTTTATTAATACAGAAAATTCATTGACCACAATTACATGCTTAGATGGTCAAAAACACTCAAGCAATTCCAGCTTAGATGAATTGATCGGCAGTTTGGATTCTTTGTATTTTTTTAGGGCCAATAGGCAGTTTATTATTTCGGTAAAGGGAATTTATGAAATCTTTAGATATGGCAACAATCAGCTTAAGATAAAGTTAAACCCTGCATCAAGTAAAACTATAGTTATTAGTAAGAACAAAGTTGCTGAATTTAAAAAATGGCTTAACTACTAATTAAAGTATAATTAAACTTAAAATACCACCCCGTAAATATTCAGTGTTATTTGCTACTCGTCTTGACCCCATATTATCAGAAAATATTAAACTTATGTTAAAGGTGAGGCATTCGGTCGCACTCCAAATCGCATCATTGGGAATACCTTAAATTATGGCATTAGACCTATTTTAAGTCACTCCCACCTCGAGTACAAAGAAAACCCCGTGAATCTTACGGTTTACGGGGTTTTTCGTTTTAAGCAACTTCTTTACAAGCCGACCAGGGATCAATTATTTTACCCACCGTTCCTTATTTGGCGTAGGCCCCGGAAGAATAGGTAAGCTCATAACTATGGGTATAGACTTCAAACACTATCCCGAACGGGTCCTGAACATAACACATTTTATAGGGCTTGTCATTGGGATAATATTCTCTAATGGGCATTCTTTGCTTCCCTCCATGCGCCACAATCTTTGCCACAAGCTCCTCAATATTTGGGTCCTGTATACAAAAATGAAAAAGACCCGTATTAAAAGGACTAAACTCTGGCGCTTCCTTGATCCCATGCGGAAAAGAAAACAACTCAATCCCTATACCGTCCGAGGTTGCCAAATGTGCAATTTCAAATTCCTGCCAGTCTTCCCCAAAAACATCGATACACATTTGACCTATAGCCGTTTCCCTCTCCTTTTTTACTGTGGAGGGCTCCATAATAATATACCACCCCATAACCTCTGAATAAAATTTTGCGGCTTCCCTAATATTTGGAACTGTAATGCCAATGTGTGAAAATGATTTTGGATAAGTTTTATTAGTTTTCATGTATTCTATATTAGACCCCAAAATTAATCTATATTTGCCCAAGTGGCAATAACTTACCCAAAAGTTATATAGTTACCTAAAAGAGTATTTTAATGATTATCAAATACTTACATCTCCTAAATGATCAAAAATAATTGTCCCTTACATTATACCCTAAACCTAATTGGCACAAAGTGGAAGCCATTGATACTGTTTCATCTCTTGGATGGCCCTTTAAGATCCGGAGTTTTGCAGAAGAAAATTTCAGGAGTATCCAATAAAATGTTTACCCAGACCGTCCGGGAATTGGAGCAGGACGGACTAATTGCCAGGAAGGTTTTTCCAGTTGTTCCTCCCAAGGTGGAGTATAGACTGACCAATAAGGGGAAGTCCCTAGAGGACATTTTAAGAAGTATGGATCAATGGGGAGCTGCCTTCTACGAGGACTAAAAAATTATTGTTGAAACAATTTTATGGTATAATCCAATAATTCGGTTCCTCCGGCGATTCCGTGGCCCGGTATTACAATTTTGGCCGTGGGGTATTTTTGCTTTAATTTTCTCACCGTATTGGACCAAGCCATTATATTGGCGTCCTCCAGATTGCCTTTACTAGCATCTACTTCCTTTATAAGACATCCACCGAAGATGGCATTGTCCAAGGGGAAGTAACCTACAACATTATCCTTGGTATGGCCCTCCCCAAAATATTCTACATATGCCTTTTCGTTCCCAATATCTAAAACAAGACTATCGGTGAAACCGATCATAGGTTTGGAGAAAACTTTGCCATTGGCACCCAACAATTCTATGGTACTATGGGATGCGTACGCTGGAATATTATATTCAAAGAATGTTTCCAAACCCCTTACGCAATCCCCGTGAAAATGCGTCGGTACCACTACTTGTATTTTACTATTAAGGTTTTTGGTCACATAGTTTATCAATTCCAGAGAACTTTCATCATCCGTTGGCGTGTCAAGGACAAGCGCCTCCTTATCATTTACGATCAACATCCCATTACAGGCCACCCTGCCGAAATCGTTTGTATTTAAAAATGAAATATGTTGGTAGATATGGTTCGATAGCCGATGTACAATTAAATTGTCTGTTTTATAAACAATAGCACTGTCCGCCAATGAAGTTTTAACGGTTTGGCCGACAACTAACTGATCGGTTTGGTTTCGTTTGTTTGTGGCATCATTACATGAAACGAACAATAAGCCTAAAAATGAAAAGACGACTATTATGAATTTGGCCATAACTGAGATATATCGGAACACACTAATAGAGCAAATATAGGCTACCCAATGCTAATATTCTTAATGCAATCTTTCTTTATTGCCAGATTTTCGAAACTCGGTTTAAGTAATTTACACCAATTGGATAAAACAGCGGCATGTGTTGTGTAGCCATTATTTTCAGTGCCTCAGTTTAAGGAACTAAAAAAGTCCCATATTACATCACAGGCATTAATTTCCCTACTTGTATTAACAATTAGTCTTCTGCCCAGATATTGCCTACCTCCAGGCCAAGTGTGTCCCCCACCCTGTATTTCATACGCCTTTAGAGCGCCACGTGGATGGCAGTTGCGAAAATTTCTAATCTCTACCTGGGTACCATCCCATGGTTTAGTATTTGGGATATGCTCTCCCTGCAGCTCCTCTAAACAACCGTTTTTTTCTTTCCAAAATGCAACAAAATCCTCATGCGATAAAATACTGCCCCGATTTTTCCCAAACAACCTAATTTCACCTCCTGTATAAGGAACTATAGGGTCCGCGGTACCATTCATCACCAATACCCCTACAGGCTGTGAAGGGGCGCATTGGGAAAAATAGCCCTCCGAGATTGAGGCGGTCAATATGGCCCCACCCCTAAACAATTCGGCAAGATCACATAACAGTCGGGTACTCATAAACCCTCCATTAGACATCCCAGTTGTAAATATACGGTCGGGATCAATTTGGTATTGCGACTTCAAACGTTCTACAATAGCTTCAATAAATCCTACATCGTCTACCCCAATATTTTCCGGTTTAAGATGTTCCGTACGCCCATCATTCCAGTTTTTTGCAATGGCGTCGGGATAGACTACAATAAATCCTTCCCTGTCCGCTATCTCATTAAAGCGTCCATAAGTAAGTTTGGCGGTGCCCTTGCCAGTTCCACCTCCCCCATGGAGATGGAAAAGAAGCGGCAACAGACCGTCCATTCTATCTTTAGGAGGAAGGTGCAACCAATATGTTCGCTCTCGATCCTGCCATATAATGCTTTGGCGTGTAATATCCGAACCTGGATTTTCAGAATCAACATTCAAGTGCCACACAAGGCTCCCAAGGTTTATGGCAAAAGCTAAGCAGATAAGTAATAATTTGTCCATCAAATTCAAAATTATATCCCAAACACAAACGTTTTCAACCAATATATCCGCCAAAGTATAACCCCACCTCCAAAAGCAAATTGTACAATATCAAATAGTGTCAATGCAATTGTTTACCCCTATGGCCAATAAATTACTTTGTGGTACTTTAAGGAAGTAATTTAATCAATTAAAACAGAATAGCGGCAGGAGCTCTATCCAAAACCACCATCAGAATATACATTGTTTTTGCTGTACAACTTTAGGCTACTCTAAATTCCTCCTCACAATTTCCTTCCGCGTTTCCCCAAAATATTCCGAGATAATATTTTACGATGACATCATATCAAATTCAAAAAAGGACTTAAACTTGTTTTGATTGGATAGCAGGAAGAACTGTAGTCATTTTTGTTCCCTAATCCTCCTTGAGGCTTTACGGGGAACCACACTTAACAAACAAAACAATCTAAAACCCACCCAAGATTATCAATCTAGCAAAAAGGAATGTCGATTAATTTTTTATGGATAAAATTTTGACCTATATGCATTTAATGGAAGGGATTCCTGATTTTAGTGCTTATCTTAGGGCATATTGAAAATATCATTGTCCCATGGCATTAAAAGTAGCTATTTCCCATAAAACCGTTTATAAATATGATCGAAGGGTAAATCTTTCACCGCATATTTTCAGGCTAAGGCCCGCACCACATAGCAGAACGCCCATAGAGGCATATTCTATAAAAATTAAGCCTGAAAATCATTTTTTCAATTGGCAGCAAGACCCTTTTGGAAATTACTTGGCCCGCATTGTTTTTCCGGAAAAAACCTCAGAGCTATCAGTAGAGGTAGAAATTATAGCGGACTTAAAGACCATTAATCCCTTTGATTTTTTTGTAGAGGAATCCGTCGAGAATTTTCCGTTCACCTATTCAGAAGATCTAAAAAAAGAACTTCTGCCCTATTTGGAAGTAACGGAGAAGGGTCCGTTGCTCCTGGATTGGTTGGAAAAGTTGGATTTAACACCAGTGCGGAGCATTGATTTTCTTATAGGCCTTAATCAAAAATTATACACCTACCTCAACTACACTATCCGTATGGAGCCTGGTGTACAGAGTTGTGAGGAAACCTTGGACAGGAAGTTAGGTTCCTGCAGGGATTTTGCTTGGCTTTTGGTACAGACGCTTCGTCATTTGGGATTGGCGGCTCGTTTTGTTTCAGGGTACCTGGTACAGCTAAAATCGGATGAAAAATCCTTGGACGGCCCTTCCGGCCCTGAAGAAGACTTTACGGATTTGCACGCCTGGGCAGAGGTTTATTTGCCCGGCGCGGGTTGGATAGGGCTGGATGCCACCTCTGGGCTTTTGGCAGGGGAAGGCCATATCCCCCTGGCCTGCACGCCATCCTTTGAAAGTGCCGCACCAGTGTATGGATTAACGGATCCCTGTGAAACGGAATTTGAGTTCGACAACTCCGTAACCCGGATTTTTGAGTCGCCCCGCGTAACCAAACCCTATACCGAAGATCAGTGGAAGGCCATTTATAATTTAGGCTTTGCCGTAGAGGAGGAACTACAATCGAATGACGTAAGATTGACTATGGGCGGAGAACCCACCTTTGTTTCCATAGATGATATGGAAGCGGAAGAATGGAACACAGCGGCCGACGGGGAACACAAACGCGAATTGGCTAGCTCCCTTTCCCTAAGGCTATTGGATGCCTTTGGCAAAGGAGGAATGTTGCACCATGCCCAGGGAAAATGGTACCCAGGAGAACCCTTGCCACGTTGGCTTATTGGAATACATTGGCGCAAGGATGGCGAATCTATATGGAAAGATCCAAAATGGCTGGCTTCCTTTATGAAGACTTACACCCTCCCAAAGGATATATCAGTTACTTTCTTAAAGACATTGACCAAATATTTGGCCTGTCCCAATGACAGTATAATTCCGGCATATGAAGATGCATTCTATTTTCTGTGGGAAGAAGGGAAACTTCCGGTAGATGTGGAGCCAAAAGATTACAATAAAAAAGACACGGCTCTAAGAAGAAAATTGGGAGAAGTGTTGGAACAGGGTATTGGTAAAACTGTAGGCCACGTATTGCCATTGGCCAAAAGCGATGGCCATTGGATTACCAATTCTTGGGAATTTAGGAGCAGACATCTGTTTTTAACCCCAGGAAATTCCCCTATTGGATTACGGCTTCCCTTAGAATCTTTGCCCAAAGAACCGGAAGTACCATCAGAACCTACTGCAGAACCTGAGCTGTTCGAGGAGAAGCCCGTATTAAAAGCTTACGGAAAAGAATTACAGGATAGAATAGAGTCCAAGACATCAAAATCATCTGCCAAAAAACAACCATTTGTACGTACTGCCTTATGCGCAGAGGTACGTGATGATAAATTATTCCTTTTCCTACCCCCCTTGAATAGCGCGGAAGACTTCCTGGATTTAATAGCTAGTATAGAGGCAACGGCTAAGGAGCTGGAAATTCCGGTAGTATTGGAGGGTTATGAGCCCCCCAGGGACAACCGTTTGGAAGTACTAAAAATTACTCCGGACCCTGGTGTAATAGAGGTAAATGTGCATCCTGCCAATAATTGGCAAGAGCTTACGGACAATACCTTGAAGTTGTATGAGGAAGCAAAAAAATCCCGTTTAGGGACCGAGAAATTTATGTTGGACGGCAAGCATACGGGTACAGGCGGCGGCAACCATGTTACCTTGGGAGGGGCCACTCCTGCAGATAGCCCTTTGCTTAGAAATCCGCAACTTCTGCGCAGCCTACTTACATTTTGGCAACACCACCCTGGACTTTCCTATTTGTTCTCCGGTGCGTTTATAGGCCCTACCAGTCAGGCTCCGCGTGTAGACGAGGCGCGATTGGAAAATCTTTATGAATTGGAAATTGCTTTTTCCCAAATTCCCGAGGATAAGGAGGTACCTTTTTGGTTAACGGACAGGTTATTTCGACATTTATTGACCGATATTACCGGAAATACCCACAGGGCCGAGTTCTGTATCGATAAGTTATATTCCCCGGATTCTTCCTCGGGCAGATTGGGTATCTTGGAGTTAAGAGCTTTTGATATGCCGCCCCACGCACAGATGAGCCTTATGCAAATGCTACTTGTGCGCACCTTGGTCTCTTGGTTTTGGAAGAAGCCTTACAAACATGATCTGGTGCGTTGGGGTACTGAATTGCACGATAAATTCTTGTTGGAACATTACGTAAAAGAAGATATTAGGGATATTGTTGGCCAATTAAATGATGCTGGCTATCCCTTTAAACTGGATTGGTTCGACCCATTTTTTGAATTCAGGTTTCCCTTATACGGTATGGTAGAGATCAATTCCATGCAGATAGAACTTCGTATGGCCATAGAACCTTGGAATGTACTGGGCGAAGAAATGTCCGGTAGAGGAACAGCAAGGTATGTAGATTCTTCTTTGGAAAGGGTGCAGATAAAAGTAAAAAACTTTACCGAAGAGCGTTACAGCCTAACCTGTAACGGAGTAAAAATAGCCCTGAGCCCTACAGGTATCAAGGGCGAATATGTGGCAGGAGTCCGTTATAAAGCATGGGACCCCTGGTCTGCGCTTCACCCTACCATTGCTGTAGACGTACCTTTGATATTTGATATTGTAGATATGTGGAACAAAAAATCCATTGGTGGATGCACCTATTTTGTAGCCCATCCCGGAGGACGTTCCTATGACACTTACCCCGTAAACAGTTATGAGGCAGAATCCAGAAGAATTAATAGATTTTGGGATTTTGGACACTCACAGGGTGAGGCAACACCGATGGAAATGGGCCCTACAACAAATTTTTCGGGTAGAATGGTAGAACCTAAGTCTGCTTCCAATACATTTGTATACAAAGAGGTCCCTATAAATCCTGAATATCCACATGTGCTGGATTTGAGGAAGAAGTAATTCATAAATTATTATGCCAATAACAAGTACCAGCTGGTTAAGTAATTATATTACCGAATATAAGAATGACGAAATGTTTACACCACAAAATGGTGTAAAACCCTATTGGAACAAACTCCTTACGGAATTTGATAAATTGGGTTATGACGGATTGATGGCACGCCAAAGGGATATGGATTGGCTACTTTCAGAAAATGGGGTCACCTACAATGTTTACAATGACCCACAGGGATTGCACCGCCCATGGAACTTGAACGTGGTGCCTTTTTTACTCCGCCAGTCCGAATGGCAAACTGTAGAGAACGGTTTAAAACAACGTGCACGGCTTTTAAATTTGGTCTTAAAGGATATTTACGGCGAAGGCAATCTGATAAAAAATGGCATTGTGCCTCATGAAGTAATTCACGGACATCGTGGTTTTTTAAGACAATGTAGCGGCATTGAATACAGCACGGAAAAATTTCTTTCCATTTATGCCGCCGACCTTTCCCGCGGAACTGATGGAAGGCTCTGGGTAGTGAACGACCGTGCAGAAGCACCTTCAGGAATGGGATACGCCTTGGAAAATAGGTCTACTACCAGTAGAATTCTCCCAGAGATGTATGCCAAAATGAATGTGAAGCGCCTCTCTGGTTTCTTCAAGGATTTTAACCAGATGCTTGTTGATGCATCCCCATTAAAAAAAGATAATCCCAATATAGCCATATTGACCCCGGGATCCCATAATGAAACCTATTTTGAGCATGCCTATCTCTCCTCCTTCCTGGGCTACCCTTTGGTTCAAGGGAACGACCTGGTGGTAAGGGACGGGTTTGTATGGATGAAATCCTTACAGGGACTTAAACAGATAGACGTTATTTTACGGCGGGTAGATGACGCATTTACCGATCCCTTGGAGCTTAGGGAAGATTCGCAGCTAGGAGTAGCAGGATTATTGGATGTAGTGCGTAGAAAAAATGTTTCCATTATTAACCCTGTAGGTAGCGGGGTAATAGAAAACCCAGGCCTAATCCCTTTTATGCCCGCTATAGCCAAATATCTTCTTAACGAGGATCTGATCCTGCCACAAATTGCATCTTGGTGGTGCGGACAGGAACGGGAAAGAAAATTTGTATTAAATAACCTATCCCAATTGGTGATCAAAAGAATTGACAGGACCAATAGGGAAAGTATACATTTTGCTGAGTTTATGACCACTCAGCAGTTAAATGACCTAAAAAAGGAAATTGAACTAACTCCCTATCGTTTTGTAGCACAGGAGAAAATAAGCTTTTCTACGGCTCCAAATTTAGTTGATGGAACTATAGAGTCTAGAAATTTGGTGACCCGTACCTTCTGTATAGCATCAAATAAAGACTACAGTGTAATGCCCGGTGGACTGGTACGTGTAGCTCCGGACAGGGAAACTATTAGGGTTTCCAACCAAAGGGGTGGCACCAGTAAGGATTTTTGGGTATTGGAAGACAGCCCGGTCAAGGAAGATTTATCCAGGCACTGGCAAAAACGGAGTTCCTTGGCCGCATCCGGCTTAAACGATCTGCCCAGTCTTACGGCTGAAAACTTATATTGGGCAGGACGTTATGTAGGCCGTACTTTGGTCAATGCCCGTTTCTTACGCATGGTCATGAGACAAATGGCCTTGGTACAAAACAAAAATGAAAAACCAGATTCTGTTAAACTCCAAGTCCTGTTCAAAGCGGTTACCCACTTAACGGGCACCTATCCCGGCTTCGCAGAGAAAAGCTCCAAAGGCAAAATGGCCATGGAAGACCCTATGCAGGAAATGTTATCCGTAATACTGGACAAAGACAGGCCCGGGAGTTTAGCGCACAACCTTGCCATGTTTGGCAACTCCTATTATTCCATCCGGAATTTGTGGTCTTCGGATATGTGGCGGGTGTTTGAAAATATTCAAAAAATATGGCAGTCCTTTGAAGAAAGCCAGGACCGTTCCATAAATAAAATCTTAAAAGTACTCAACCAACTCATTACCCGTTTAATCGCTTTTATGGGCCTTATAGAAGAAAGTATTTTAGTGCAACAAGGGTTACTACTGTATTTTATAGGCCTACAATTGGAACAGAGCATGTTGACCATTACAAAATGTCGCTCCCTGCTCACCATTAAATATGAGGAACAGGTAGAATATGACCTCCTGGAGTATTTGTTGACCAGCCATGAAAGCCTTAATATTTACAGATATAGCTATAGATCCCACATTCAATTGGAGCACTTATTGGACCTAGTGGTATTGGACTTGGAATACCCAAGGTCGTTAACATTTATGTTGAACAGAATCCAAAAAGACATTGCGCGTTTACCACATTCCCGAAAGGATAATAATTTAAGCAATTATCAAAAATATATATTTGACGCTTTCTCCAAATTGCGATTGGCGGAATCTTCCAATTTAGTCAAGACTAAATCCGAAACCGACTTTTTTAGGAAAGAACTTGATGAATTATTGGAAACACTCTCGGAACTGTTATACAAAACATCCCAATCCATAAGCAGTACCTATTTTAATCATACGGACAAACAAAATCAATTGGTTACCCAATCCTTTCCTTTTTGATATGATTTTTAACGTTAAACATACTACCAAGTACGAATACAATGCTCCGGTGATTTATTGTCATAATATTGCTACGCTACGACCGCGGGAATCCAAAGGTCAACAGTTATTGGACTATAAAATACAGATAACACCTCAACCCGCAGAAATTTCGGAGCGCATAGATTTTTTTGGCAACTATATTACCCGTTTTTCCATACAAACAGAACATATAGAGTTAAAAGTAACTACAAAAAGCAAAATAGTGCGGGATTATGCCCAGTTCCAAGATTCCTTTTTTTCCGAAGCATGTAGGAGCATTACCTTAGACCAAACCCTTTTAGCTTTAAAAAGTACGGACCCTGCTATATTGGATGCCAGGCAATATATCTTGGAATCTATTTTTATTAGACGTGCCGATGACAGTATACGGGACTATGCCGAGGTTTCCTTTAAAAGAAATCGTTCAGTTTTTGATGCCGCCTATGAACTGATGCAACGTATTTATACCGATTTTCAGTTTGTACCAGGGTTTACCAGTATTTCCACTCCTGTAGCGGAAGTCATGAAGGAAAAAAAAGGGGTTTGTCAGGACTTTGCCCAAATAGCCATTGCCTGCATCCGGTCTGTAGGACTACCTGCAAGGTATGTTAGCGGTTACATAGAAACCGTACCCCCTAAAGGCAAAGAAAAATTGGTAGGAGCGGATGCCTCCCATGCCTGGTTCGCGATTTTTATACCCGGTTTTGGTTGGGTAGATTTTGACCCAACAAACAATCTTATACCCATGGATCAACATATTGTGGTAGGCTGGGGCCGGGATTACTACGACGTACCGCCTTTAAAAGGTGTAGTGTACGGCAGCGGCAAAAGCAGGCTTAAAGTGGCTGTAGATATAGCGGCTGCAATATAAAGTACATGTGCATTGCCGGCTGTTTCAAAAACGGACATTAGGATTTACAACCAATAGACCGGTCGTGGAGCTTTTGTTATTACACTTACAGTTAAACCAACATTGGACCAGACTATAAAGAAAATCATAATCTAAAATTCGTTATGATACCACTTGGTGGTTGGAAAATGACTAATCAGGTTTTTGATTCCCTCCTTTGATATCGGCTTTACCAGGTAACCAGAAAGTTCACTAATTTCTTTGGCCATGGCTATATCATGGGGATTGTTGGAGGATGTTAGCAGGTATATATTAACATCCTTTTTTATTTGGGTTTGAAGTGATTTATATTCCTTGAGAAACTCCCATCCATCCATAAAAGGCATGTTTACGTCCAAAAGGATAATATCAGGAAGATTGGTGGCAGCGCCGAGATTCTGTTTAAGGAAATCCATTCCCTTTTCACCATCGGAAAAAAACTTAATCTTTATGTCTGGACTTATTTCAGCAATGGTATTCTTCATTATAAACTGAAAAATCTCATCGTCATCGATTAGAAAAAAACTTAAGTTATTCATAGCTGTCAAATATTATTTTAAATGTGGTTCCCTTTCCCAATTCACTGTTTACTTCAATATTGGCATTCAATGATTCCAATTGTGTTTTCACCAGAAACAACCCCATACCTTTGCCGGATAGTCCACGATGAAATCTTTTATATAATTTAAAAATATCATTGCCATAGCGATTTAGATCAACCCCTACGCCATTGTCCTCCACTACCAAAACTTTCTTGTCGTTCTCCCATAAGGTACGGATAACAATGACGGACCTTTTGTTGGGATCCCTATATTTTATGGCATTGGATATTAGATTTTGCATTACACTTTGTAAATAGATTTTTGAAAACTTTATTTCGTTCCATGCCGTAAAATCTGTCTTCACTTCTATGGTTTCTTTGTCCAAAGTTTCAACATACAGATCCAAGGTAGCCTCTAATAAAGGCCCCAACGCTATATTTTCCAATTTAACCTGGTCGTCATCGTTCAGAATCCTAACGTAAACGAGAAGATCATCTACCAGGATATTAATAGCATGGGTTACTTTTTGCAATTTAGGAAAATAACTTTCGGCCTCTTCATAATCCTTGGCTTCCTTTAACATGGAAACCAAAGCAGAAACACTTGTAGTAGGAGCTCTTAAGTTATGGGCAACAATATTGTTATAATCCATAAGTTGGGCATTCCGTAACTCTAACTTATTCTGTATAGCTGCCAAAGCGTTGTTTTTATTTTCCAACTCCGTGCTTTTGCTTTCCAGCTCCTTGTTAATTACTTCAAGGGCCTGCATATACTTCTTTTTGGAAGTATCACTTTTCGCCTCAAGATATGACAGACATAAAATAACAGCTATTGCCACTAAATTGATAAGGAATATTGAAAAAATCTCGCTTTTCAGCCTAGCATTTAAAGTATGTGAATCCAGATGTTTTAAAAGTACCCATTTATTATCGGTTTCAATGTCCGCAAATCTATGCTGAACTAGAGGAGTTTGTGCAAGTTCGGTTTTAAAATCCAATTCGGTTTTTATCCACAAATCCCCGTTCTGCAACAAAGAAGTAGTTTCTTTAGTCCTCAATGAATCCACCAACTCAGGATATTCCTCATAAAAGGTAATATTTCTACTCTTTGGAATTAAATGGGCAAACTCCTTTATGCTGTCCTTACTTACAAGGTAATTGCCAAAACGATCCAATAATATAAAGGAATAATGATTATCCTTTTTTAGTATTTCCAGGAACCTTTCTGCACTAAAATTAATGACAACTATGCCCAATTTGTTGCCGAGGGCATCAAATATAGGGGCAACCCCTCGAATCATTGGCTTATATGGAAATTCCAATATCCCATTTTCCTGATTCAGATTTAAGGGGGACAAATAAATTTGACTTTTCTTGAGATCAGTGGACGCCTGATAGTAATCCCTATTTGCCTTATCCTGAAGGGCTACACTCTTTATTATTTTGCCATTGTCCTGTCTATTGAGTCTATAAACCTCCTTTCCTGACAAATTGATAAGCCTGAATTGACTATAACTGTCCATTCCAATAACAAAATCACCAATTTTCTTGTCTAAATGCGCATTCTTGTCCGGATCAAAGTCGCTCTCACTAAAACCATATTGTTCCCAATAATAGAGATTGGCTATCATGGGTTTTAAAAGTTCTACGATAAGTTGTTTTTTATTGGAGAGTTCATCTTGCTGCAAGGAAATCAGCTTTTTGTGCTCCATTTTATATAACCATAAAACAGCCAAAACGCTCAAAATGAGAATTGGGAGGTAGTATTTAACAAACTTTAATAGTAATCTTTTAAGCAAATTTCAAGCTATTAAATGGTTAAACCCAGTGTTGGAATTCAAACACCGGCCAATGCACAAGCAATATATTCGGGGGAAAGTTTTATTGGACCAGTTTAGCAATTTACTGGAAATCAAATATAAGTAAAATTAAATCTCATCAATCATTTTAAATTTTAATCTTATAAAAAAAATAGCCTTCTAAGTCTCGATTAAACCTGACATATCCAAATTCATTTTTTAATGAAGCCTATAGGATAATATATATGAATTGATTTCTAAAGTCCCATTATTTTTACAATAAAGAAATACGAAAATTAGTCCTACTTCATAATTACCTTTAAAAGTTAAAACTATTTTCATACTTTTAATAGGTACTGACATTTAAGGCTTCTATGCTATTATAAACATTTAATAAGGCAATGAAGATCAAGAAAATCCTTTCAAAAGGGACCTCCCGGATACTTCCGTTAATTTGGTGACAAGGGAGTTATTGAACCGGATCTGATGGAACCTAAAGAGTAAAACGCACGTTCAACCATAAATTAATACCCATGAGACCATTGAAAAAAGAAGACATTAAACAAGAGGTTTTTGACCTTTATGATGACTATGCACACAACAGGGTAAGCAGAAGGCTGTTTATGGATAAATTGTCCACCTATGCCGTTGGTGGGTTAACGGTAGCTTCACTACTTAGCTTTATTTCTCCTGATTACGTGAAAAAAATCCAAATAAAGCCCAATGATCCAAAATTAAAATCGGAATATATTCACTACGATTCCCCCAAAGGAGGCGGTTCCATAAAGGGCCTGCTTTCTAGACCGGCCGATACCAAGGCAAAACTTCCAGGAATAATCGTGGTCCACGAAAACCGTGGATTGAATCCGCACATTGAAGATGTAGGACGCAGGGCCGGTATGGCAGGATTCATCTCTTTGGCCCCAGATGCCTTGACACCCCTGGGCGGTTATCCCGGTAATGACGACGATGGCCGTGAGCTGCAAAGCAAGAGAAATCGCGATGAGATGTTGGAAGATTTTATTGCTGCCTTTGAATATTTGAAAGTACACCCGGAATGCTCCGGCAAGGTTGGCGTGGTAGGCTTTTGTTTTGGAGGATGGATTTCCAATATGATGGCGGTAAAGGTTCCTGGTCTAGGAGCTTCCGTTCCTTTTTACGGGGGTCAGCCAACTGAAGATATCGATAAAATAAACGCCCCATTACTGCTTCATTTTGGTGAATTGGATACTCGCGTCAATGAAGGATGGCCCGCCTATGAGGAAGCCTTAAAAAAGCATGGCAAGGAATACAAAGCCTATATCTACCCAAAGGCAAACCACGGTTTTCACAATGACACCACCCCGAGGTATGATCGGGAAGCCGCTGAATTGGCCTGGGGACGGACCATCGATTTTTTTAGGGAAAAACTCGCTTAAGATAAAACTATAAAAACAGTTCCAACAGTCATTACAGTGAAAGCGTACTAAATGATATCATGATATACAGCACAATTAGCACTACCAAAACCGATGCCAGTATGTCCCAAATAGTATAGCTCGACTTGTTTTCCTCTTTTTGTTTTTCCGTAACCGTTCCAAAGGTTAGTCCGGACAATTGTGCTGCCGTAGGGGCCGGATAAAACATACTCACAATAACTGCAATGGCTATACACAAGGCAAAGAAATAAGCCGCGAACACCAACCAATTAACATCCGCTAGGTTAAAAAGAAAACTTCCCTCGGAAAAACTGGATTTCATTATTTCCAGCGTCAATTTGGAAAACCCTATGATCAATCCCCCCACCAAGGTAGCTATGGCCCCATTTGCATTAATGCGTTTATAAAAAATACCCAAAAGAAATACCGCCGTAATCGGTGGAGAAATATAGGCCTGCACATTCTGTAGGTATTCGTATAATCCATCAGAAAGCCGTGTTATAACGGGTATCCACAACAGGCCCAGACCCACTACAAAAAAAGTGGCGGTCCTCCCCGTTTTTACCAATTCCTCCTCAGGTTTTTCAGGTTTTAATTTATTATAAATATCCAGAGTAAACAAAGTGGAACAGGAATTAAATACAGAAGCCAAGGAACTCATCAGTGCAGCCAGCAATCCTGCCGCTACCAATCCGCGAAGGCCGGAAGGCAAAAGGTTACTCATTAGGACTGGAAAAGCTTCATCCGGACTGTTCCAATCCAGTTTTCCCTGAAGTTTAAGCCCCAAGGCCACTACTCCCGGAATTAGAAAAAGAAAAACGGGCATAAGTTTTAGAAGCGCCCCAAAAATACTTCCCCTTCTACCTGCTTTAATACTTTTGGCAGTAAGCACCCGTTGCACAATTACCTGATCTGTACACCAATACCAGATTCCCACAATGGTACTCGTAAGGAATAACGGCAACCAAGGATAATCCGGGTCCGAATTGGGTCGCCACATATTAAAATAATCCACACCAATGGTTTCCTTCAGCTCTCCCCAACCGCCTACAGCTTCAAGTCCCATAACACTTAAGATTCCGGCTCCTACTACCAAAACAATGGCCTGTATGGTCTCTGTATAGACCACCGCACGCATCCCGCCCAAAATAGTGTATAGTCCGGTAAGTGCCACGGTTGCCACAGCACCGATCCAAAATGGTATCCCCAAAAGGGCAGATACCACCACCCCACCTGCATAGATGGTCACGGAAACTTTGGTAAGTACATAGGCAATTAAGGACACAATGGATAGTACCCATCTAGAGCGGGCATCGAAACGTTTTTCCAGAAACTCCGGCATGGTAAAAACGCCACTTCTGGCATAGAAAGGCAAAAACACCCACCCCAACATTAAAACGATCCAGGCGTGGAGCTCATAAATCAACAGTGGCATTTTATCCCCGGCACCATTCCCGGCCAATCCCACTACATGCTCGGACCCAATGTTGGAGGCAAAAATGGAAGCTCCTACCATAAACCACCCAATGTTCCGTCCGGCCAAAAAGTAGTCCTCCGTATTCTTTTGTTTTTGTTTTATTACCCACCAGGCAACCCCCAGCAATATCACAAAATAGGCGCTGATCACCACCCAATCCAATGCGTCCAATCCTTTCATTCTAACTTAATTTGGTTTTCGTTGGTTTATATTATTTGAGATTTTTTTAGATAGCCAAGACAGGAACTTGTTTTAAGTTATACTCTTAAACTGAAAGGCAGGGAGTCCTTTATGGCCACAATTCCTGACTACAAATAAGGACCCAGCCAAGGGTTGCTTCTCCAGTTCCAATTCACTGAGCCCCTTCCTAGCTGAAGTTATATATAGATCTTCCATGGTTTCCCCACCAAAGGCACAGGAGGTAACTTGGGAAACCGGCATGGAAATGGACAATAATTTTTTTCCCGTACCAGGGTCGTAGCGGGCTACCTGCCACCCTCCCCAATGCGCTATCCATAACATTCCCTCGTTATCTATTGTCATTCCATCCGGAAAGCCGTCCTCCTCGGCAATGGTAATGACCGTTCTTTTGTTGGCCAATTCCCCACTTTCCTTATTGTAATCATAAGCCACTACTTTGCGGGTGGGGGAATCTATAAAGTACATAGTTTTGTGATCCAGGCTCCAGGCCAGACCGTTGGAAACGCTAATATTGGATTCCTTTTTCCCAACATTTAATGAAGCATCCAGCACATAAAGGCTGCCAGAAGATTTATCTTCTGCGATGGGCATGGTCCCTGCCCAAAATCGACCTACAGGATCACATTTCCCATCATTAAACCTGTTTTCCGGCATATGTGTTTCTGGGTTCTTTATCATATCGACTTCCCCTGTTTTCCGGTTAATGAACACAAATCCGTCTTTTACGGCTGCGATGTAATTTCCCTTATCGGAAAGTGCCATAGCCCCGATCATTTGGCCAACCGAAATGGTATTCAAAGTATAGGTTATTGAAGACCATTCATGGATATTTCCATTTAAAATATCTACCCAACATATCTTTTTTTTGGAGTCATCCCAAAGTGGACCTTCGCCCAATTCGCATATAATTCCACTAACTACTTCTGGATTCATATTTTTTAAAATCTATTATAATTGATTGTTATAGTATTAAGAATATTCAAGGTGACCATTATTTTTTATAAGGAGACGGACTTACCGATGTCCAACCCCCATCGATCACCAAACTCTGTCCCGTTATGTGTTTGGCGTTATCGGAGATCAAGAACAAAACTGCCTGCGCTATATCATTTACAGATGCAGGTCTGCCCATGGGCGTAATATTTTCCCAGGTCCCAAAATAGTCTTTATCCTTCAAGGTCCTTTCTGTCAAGGTAGCCCCTGGGGCCACGGTATTGACATTTATTTTATAGGGCGATAGCTCTATGACCAAGTTCTTGGCCAACATTTCCAATGCCGCCTTGCTCATCCCATAGGCCGCTAAGTTTTCATGAGCCTGATGACCGGTTACGGACGACATAAAAAGTATAGAACCGCCCAAACCTTGCTTTTTCATTTGATTGGCCGCTGCCTGGGCCAAAAAGAAACTGCCACCCAAATTGACTTTCATCACCTCAAAAAAAGATTCCGACGGATAGCTAAGGAATTCCCCAAAGAGGGTAATCCCTGCATTGGCCACTACTATATCCAATTTTCCAAATTCTTCAACGGCCTTGTCCACCATTTGGTTTATGACCGATATATCCCCTGAATCTCCAGGGAAAGCAATACATTTTCCTTTCTTCCGGTCCATTTTTGCCACTGCCTCCTCAGCGAGAACGACATCCAAATCATTCAAAATAACATTGGCCCCATGGGCAACCAATTGTTTACAGATTTCCAGGCCTATACCCTGCCCGGCCCCTGTCACAATAGCAACTTTATCCTTAAAATCCATAATAGATAGGTGTTCGATTAATGGGAAACCCTAACAACCTCGCTCCCCGATTTTCCCCGTAGAAAATCCATATCCGCTCCCAAATCCTCTTTTTTGCGGATGCCGCCAATTCCCTAAAGCGACCATTGCAGGACATAAGCTTGGACCAGGTATTAAAAATGCCAATTACGGGTTTGTTATTGAATTCCAATTGGAGTATTCCTTGGTTCTTCATCCAGGCTCTATAGACAAATCCGTCTTTAACTGTACGTCCAATCCAGTCGCTGCTGCGCAGCTCTTTCTTGTCCTCGTTTTCCATTGGTTAAATAATTTTTTTGTAAATCCACTAAGATGGGATTCAACCGGATTATAAGGTGAAAAAAGAATATTTCACATTCTTGCTATTTTATGCAGTATATGACCATATTCTCTTTGCAGGCTTCAATATCGTGAACTTTTCCGAATTAAAAACTTCATTTTTTAAGGAATTTGTTGTTTTGATACCAACTAACCGATTTTAGCAAAAATCATTTATAATAAATACTCTGATAATTCTATAGGCACATAAAATAACTCCTATATTTTGGGGGCATAACAATCAAGGGTTATATTTGCATAAAAATTTACGGTTGACAAAATCTTCAATGTTACAACTGTTCGCACAGTCTCCCCAACTGGGAAAACTGAGGGCTACTATTGCCAATTTCCAAGAAAATGCCGCTGCGACCTCAAGCCCTAAAACAAATATAAAAGGCCTAACAGGGTCTGCCCTGTCCTTTGTTATTGCAGAAATATTTCATAAATCCGAAGCTCCATTTTTGTTTATTTTGAACGACAAGGAGGAAGCCGCCTATTATTTAAATGACCTGGAACAACTCTTAGGAGATAATGATGTCCTATTTTATCCAGGTAGTTACAGAAGGCCCTACCAGATTGAGGAAACCGACAATGCCAATGTGCTTTTGCGGGCAGAAGTCCTGAACCGCATCAACTCCAGAAAAAAACCCGCCATCATCGTTACCTACGCCGATGCGCTTTTCGAAAAAGTGGTGACCCGAAAGGAACTGGAGAAAAACACCCTAAAAATTAAACTGGACGATACCCTTTCCCTGGACTTTCTAAATGAGGTACTGTTCGAATACAAATTTAAAAGGGTCGATTTTGTTACGGAACCAGGAGAATTCTCGGTTCGGGGCGGCATCATGGACGTATTTTCCTTTTCCCACGATGAACCGTACAGGATTGAATTCTTTGGGGACGAGGTAGACAGTATCAGGACCTTTGATGTGGAAACGCAATTGTCTACACAAAAGGTCAAAAAGATTACCATCATCCCCAATGTGGAAAACAAGTTCCTAGACGAAAACCGGGAAAGCTTTCTAAAGTACATATCCCCAAACACCCTAATCTTTAGCAAGAACCTGAGTTTGCTCTACGCTAGGTTAGATTCATTTTTTGAAAAAGCAGAAGAGGCATTTACCGAACTGTCCAAGGAAATAAAGCATGCGAAACCACAGGAATTGTTTACCAATTCCGATTTATTGAAACATCAGCTGGCCGATTTTGGCCTTGTAGAGATCGATGGAAGCACTACAACTTCGAGTGATCCGGAAACCATAGTTTTCAATACAAAACCACAACCATCCTTCATTAAAAAATTCGATTTATTAATTGAAAACCTTAACGATAACTACAAAAACGGGTTTACCAATTATCTCTTTTGCGCCACAGACCAACAGGCTAAAAGGTTTCACGATATTTTTGATGAAGTGGGAAAGGAAGTCCATTATAAAACCGTTGTACTTCCCCTATACCAAGGCTTTTTGGACCATGATCTAAAGATAGCCTGTTACACGGACCATCAAATCTTTGAGCGCTATCTAAAATTCCACTTAAAAAATGGCTACGCCAAAAAACAGGCCATTACCCTAAAGGATCTGAACAAATTGGAAATTGGAGACTATGTTACCCACATAGACCACGGTATCGGGAAATTTGGGGGCTTACAAAAGATAGACGTTGAAGGCAAGAAACAAGAAGCTATAAAGCTAATGTACGGGGAAAGGGACATACTTTATGTCAGCATACATTCACTGCACAAAATCTCGAAATTCAATGGAAAGGACGGCGCTCCCCCAAAAATATACAAGCTGGGTTCAGGGGCATGGAAAAAAATCAAGGACAAGGCCAAGTCGCGTGTTAAAAAAATTGCCTTCGATCTTATCCAACTTTATGCCAAGCGAAGGCTGGAAAAAGGATTTCAATACGGTCCGGATAGCTACTTACAGCACGAACTGGAGGCTTCCTTTATTTATGAAGATACTCCGGACCAAAGCAAGTCTACCGAGGACATCAAGAAGGACATGGAAAGCGAAAGACCTATGGACCGACTCGTTTGTGGGGATGTAGGTTTTGGCAAAACGGAGGTGGCAATTAGGGCGGCTTTTAAAGCTGTGGACAATGGCAAGCAGGTAGCAGTGTTGGTCCCTACCACCATTTTGGCTTTTCAACACCACCGTACCTTTTCGGAGCGTTTGAAAGATATGCCGGTTACCGTAGATTACGTAAACCGTTTTAGGACCGCCAAGGAGAAAAAGGAGACCTTGGAAAATCTGGCTGCCGGTAAGGTGGATATTATTATAGGCACCCATCAATTGGTGAACAAAAATGTGAAGTTCAAGGATCTGGGCTTATTGGTTGTGGATGAAGAGCAAAAATTTGGGGTATCGGTCAAGGACAAATTAAAATCCATAAAAGAAAACGTAGATGTACTAACGCTTACCGCCACACCTATCCCAAGAACACTTCAATTTAGTTTAATGGCGGCAAGGGACCTTTCGGTCATCAATACGGCACCGCCCAATAGATACCCTATAGAAAGTGAGGTAATCCGTTTCAGCGAAGAGACCATTCGCGATGCCATTACTTACGAAATCCAGCGGGGCGGACAGGTCTTCTTTATCCACAATAGAATTGAAAATATTAAGGAAGTTGCCGGTATGATCCAAAGGCTGGTGCCGGATGCCAAAATTGGCATCGGCCACGGACAAATGGAAGGCAAAAAATTGGAAACCCTTATGTTGGCCTTTATGAATGGGGAGTTTGATGTATTAATTTCTACCACCATTGTAGAAAGTGGTCTGGATGTTACCAACGCCAACACCATTTTCATCAACAATGCCAATAATTTTGGACTAAGCGATCTGCATCAAATGAGGGGACGTGTAGGCCGAAGCAATAAAAAGGCTTTCTGTTACTTTATTACCCCACCATATGACGTCATGACCAACGATGCCAGAAAAAGAATTCAGGCCTTGGAACAATTTACGGATTTGGGCAGCGGTTTCAATATCGCCATGAAAGATCTGGAAATTAGGGGTGCAGGGGATCTGTTGGGAGGAGAGCAAAGCGGATTTATCAATGAAATTGGTTTTGATGCCTATCAAAAAATATTGGCCGAGGCCATAGATGAACTAAAGGAAAACGAATTCAAGGAACTCTATGAGGAAGTAGGCGGCAAACAAAAAATCTTTGTCAAGGAAACCCAAATAGATTCCGATTTTGAATTGTTGTTCCCTGATGATTATATCAACAATATTACCGAACGTTTAAATCTCTATACCGAACTGAACCAGGTTTCCGATGAGGAAGGTTTACAAAAATTTGAGACGGAATTGGTAGACAGATTTGGGGAGCTCCCTACCCAGGCTGAGGATTTATTAAACTCGGTCCGCATCAAATGGATCGCCAATAGTATCGGCCTGGAGAAAATAGTGATGAAGAAAGGCAAGATGATCGGCTATTTTATAGCGGACCAGCAATCTGATTTTTACCAAAGCAGTTCCTTTACCGCCGTGTTGCAATTTGTACAGGCCCATCCCAACCTTGCCAAACTAAAAGAAAAGCAGACCCGTAATGGTTTGCGCTTATTGTTGGTCTTTGAAAATATCAACACTATAGACAAAGCCTATAAATCAATTCAACCATTCAATTCACTTATTCCCAAAACAGGAATAACAGTCCCAAAAAACGCCCCTATATAGATGAATCCAAAAAACGCATTTTTCCTATTAACCCTTTGTTTCACTTTATTATCGGAGGCCCAACACAGTGTTTCGGGAAATTTATCCCCTGCCGACGATTATAAATGGTTAATTGCCTACAAATTAAATCCGGACCATCAGAATTATATAGCCGATACCGCTGTTAAAAACGGAGCTTTCTCCTTAGATATGCCCGCCAATGCCCAGACGGGTATGTATAGACTGGTATATGCAGTGCCACAGGAGGAGTTTTATTTTGATTTTATCTATAACGGCAAGGAAGATATTGTACTCTCCTTCGATTCCCAAAAAGGCTTGTCTTTTATATCCTCAACAGAAAACCTACTATACGCCCGGTACTTTAATGAAATTCATGGGTTGGAGAAACAAATAACCCAGTTTTATGCGGAACAAAAGAAAGACCGTAACCTGCTTATAAACCTGAACCAAAAATTGGCTGCGGTGCAAAAATCATTCGAGACCCAATCTCAAGGGATGCTCAGCGCACATTTTATATCTGCAAACAGGCCCTACATTTCTTCAGGGTATGAGGATGCCGAAACTTATATGAAACATAAAAGGGAACATTATTTTGATGCCTTGGACTTTAACGATCAGGTACTACAGGGATCAGACTTTTTAAAGGACAAAGTAGTTAATTACGTATTTACGGCCCTGCCAAATCATCAAATTGCCAATAATGAAAAAGAGCCGGTAATAATGGACAATGTGAAGGAATTGGCCCAGGTACTGGAAGATGTAAGCGCTACCAACCAGGTGCAGTTATTTAACAGTCTATGGACTCGGGCGTCCAATGATAATTTAAATAAAGTGGCCGATTTTATCTATGATAATTATCTAAAATCCCTGGCAACAGAAACCAATAAATCCGAACTCATAAAAAAGATCGAAATCCAAAATCGACTTCGATTGGGAGCAGTAGCCCCAGAAATTATCTGGAATGAGGGCAGTATTACCAAAAGGCTTAGTGGTCTTTCCGGAGCAAAAAATTATGTAATTGTTTTTTGGAGCAGCACCTGTTCGCATTGCCTACAGCAACTTCCTGAATTTCACAAGGCCTTAAAGGATATTCCCAATACAAAGGTGCTGGCCATTGGCCTGGAGGATGATGATGTAACCTGGAAAAAGGAATCGGCAAAGCTATCAAACTTTGTTCATGGTATTGCTTTGGGAAAATGGGAAAGTCCGTATGCCGACATATATGATATTCAACAAACCCCCACCTATTATGTTTTGGACAACGAAAAACGTATTGTTGCCAGGCCGGGGGATTACGAAGAGGTTTTGAAATTTTTAAAACACCACGATTAACACACTGCCATTGGAGTCATTGTGATTTCACAATTATAAAATGGAAATAATCTATAACTAACCAATTGCTACATTGATTAGTTGATCCATTTTTACATTACCACATTACAAGGTTTTGAGATCCTTAATTGTCTTAAAGGCCACATCTACCTGTTCATCATTTACGATGATAGTAAATTCATTGGTGGTAGATATTACTTCATAAAGGACGATTCCTTCCCAAGCCAAACGTTGAAAAATAAAGTAATAGATTCCAGGGACAGAAACGTTTTCCGCCGGTAATTTTACGGTAATCGAGGAAAGGTTTTCTGCTTTTTGGGTACACTTCTCGTTCTTGAACAACTCTTCCACTGCCTCGTCCAAAATATTGCTGACAACGATATTAAGTTCGTTGACCCCCCTTGACGAGGTATAGAAAACATCCTTATTCCTATTTACCTCATTTAACAAAACAGTCTGATTTTCCAAAATGGATTCGGATACCAAAAAGGTAAAATCGGTCAATGATGACCTTACCGTGATTTCCCCGATATTTTTTAAAACTTTAATAATTTTATGGGTAGCACGGAACTCTAAATCATCGGAAAGACGTTTTAAGGCCATTACAATAGCACCGTTGCGAATATCCTTCCCCAACTCACTTTCTATTTCCGGTTTTACTATCCTAGAAAGCGATGTTAAGTTAATAATACCCTGAGCTAAAGCACTTTGCAAAAATGGTTTCTTTTTAATGTAGTCTTCCACGACCGATGAAATAGTCTTCATTTTCTTAAACTTTTGGTAAAAATAACAAATTGTTACAAATAAAACAAATAATTAAAAGTGATAAAACGCATTTTCCAAATGTTCTATAGAAAATTTTGTCCCACTTTTATGTATGGTAATAATATCGAACCTGGCCTCCACATCAAGATCCTTGCTAATAATATAATGGTCGGCCGCCAAGACCAAGAGTTTTATTTTCTTCTCTGTTACCGTGTCGGCTATAGGTTGCATATAGTCAGAACTGCGCGATTTAACCTCTACAATGGCCAAAATATCCCCTTTTCTAGCAATTATATCGATCTCGGCTTTCAAATACCTATAATTTCTATGAATTACCTTATAGCCATTCTCAGTTAAATAATCGACCGCCAATTGCTCTCCCTTTTTCCCAAATTCGTTATGCTTAGCCATGCCATTTCAATTCTATTTATCAAAAAACGTGCATTTTATCGAAAAACCTAACATACTGTCGTCCAAATTTCTACAAACCACGTAATTTGTTTTGCAGTATAACGAATATTTTGTAAGACCAATAATTTCTTATTAAAATATGCGTTATGCAATGACCCCTTACTAGTAACCTATCAAATGCGGAATAAATTATGGAATTTTTCATAAACTGTAATACTTCTAGTTTGGCCCCCTATACCACCCCCCTGGATGGACAAAGGGCTCAACATTTATATAGAAGATTGGGTTTTAGCGCCTCCGTCCAAACGATTAATCAAGCTACTGGCCAAACAGCCGGCAATTTGGTTGATTCCCTTATTCTCGAAGCCCAAAATATGCCCCCCTTGGCTGCCCCGACCTGGGCAGATTGGAACAATAGCAATTATCCTGAAGATGACGACCAGCGTGGACAATTAATGAGGTCGCAACAAGAAGAATTCAAATTGGCCTATACCAATTCCTTGCTTGACAATAATCTTCGAGATCGTCTTAGTTTCTTTTGGAGCAATCATTTTGTAACAGAACTGGACGTATACAATTGTAATTCCTTCCTTTATCATTATATCAACTGTCTACAGCGCAATGCCATTGGTAATTTCAAGACCTTTGTCAGCGAAATTGGCCTTACCAGTGCTATGCTATACTATTTGGACGGCGTGTACAACAATGGTAACAACCCTAATGAGAATTATGCCCGTGAGCTATATGAGCTATTTACCTTAGGCGAAGGAAATGGATATACCGAACAGGATATCATTGAAACCGCAAAAGCGCTTTCCGGATATGTTGAAAGGGGAGAACTAGGCTGTGAGCAGGTAGTATTTGATGCTTCCAAATTCAATTCCGAGAGCAAAACAATTTTTGGCCGTACTGGAAATTGGGGATATAATGACGTTATTGATATTCTTTTTGAGGAAAGAGCCAACGAAATAGGCTATTTCATCTGTAAAAAATTATATGAATTTTTCGTTCACCCGGATGCTACAGATGCAGCCAACAATGCAAAGACCATTATCGATGGCTTAACAGCAACCTTTATCAGCAATAATTTTGAATTGGCACCAGTATTAAGCCAACTCTTTAAAAGTCAACATTTTTTTGACGATGAAGCCATTGGCGTTATCATTAAAAGTCCGTTCGATTTATACCTGAATATCACTAAAGAAACCGGCTTTGAATATGACAATACCACAATTGGAAGTGCCATAAATTATAGTGGCATGCTGGGGCAAGATCTTTTTGATCCTTTTGATGTTGCCGGATGGCAGCGAAACAGGGACTGGATCAATACCAATTTTATGATTGGCCGTTGGCTTACCATGGAGGCCATTGTAGATGGTTTTTACCAGGACAACCCTGAACAATTCAGGACATTTGCCATGGATGCCGTTGGACCCGCCAATAGCAATACAAGTAACCCCGAAATTGTTGTACGGGCCATTGTGGATAAAATTACGCCCAAGGGAATGTTTACCCAACAGGATTTTGACAACGCCATGTCGGCATTTAAAATAGAAGATGTACCGGAAGATTATTATGGCCCGGATTATATTCCTGGCGGACAATCGTTATGGATTTTAAGCGTAAGCCAAGAGGTTCCCTCACAAGTTCACCTGCTTATAAGACACCTTACAAGACAACCCGAATTTCAACTTAAATAAAACCGACCATTATGTGCGATACTCATCACAAATCACCCCATAAAGGCAAAGACCATGATGGTCACGATTTGGAACATAAGACATGGAGTCGACGTTCCTTTCTGCAAGCCTTAGGTATTGCCGGTTCTGGATCCATGATGCTGGGCAGTAATTTCCTAACTGCATCGGCTCCATCACCCCTGACCTCGGCAATAGCCATGGCGGAAACAGATAATATTTTAATTTTAATTCGTTTGTCTGGTGGTAATGACGGCCTTAGCACCATTATCCCCATTGAACAATACGACATATATGCCAATGCACGTCCCAATATTTATCTTCCGGAAAGTAAAATACTTAGGCTAACGGACGAATTTGGAGTACCTACCTATATGAAATCTTTGGAACCCATGTGGGGCGAAGGCCAATTTAAAGCCGTTCATGGCGTAGGTTATGAAGGCCAAAGCCTATCCCACTTTACAGGTTCTGATATTTTTGCCAATACCGACCTTAGCACTACAGGTTTCAGTGGAAGGGATACCGGTTGGATGGGTAGACATTTCGAATACCTATACCCTGATTATTTATCGGATTTTCCCGGTAGCCGACCAGAGGGTCCTGCCGCCATTCAAGTTGGAAACTACGGCAGTTTGGTTTTTGAAGGAGAAGAGACCAATTACGCCTTTGTAACCAACAATATTGATCAGTTGGAACAAATTGCGGAAACAGGTTTGCAATATCCCATAAATGATGAGCTATTCGACAATTGCATGTATAGCGATCAAATCAAATTTCTGAGAGGTGTATCCAACGTAACCAATGAGTATGCAGGCACAATACACGATGCCTATATGCGCGGTTCAAATCAAATAGAGTATCAAGATAATGGTTTTGCCAGACAATTGGCATTATTGGCCAGATTGATCAAAGGAAACCTTGGCACCAAGGTCTATATGATTAGCATGGGAGGTTTTGACACCCATGGAAATCAACCTTTGGTACACGAACGCCTAATGACACAACTGTCTATTGCCGTTGATAATTTTTATGATGACCTGGCCTTTACCCAGCAGGATGACAAGGTATTGAGCATGACTTTTTCCGAATTTGGAAGAAGGATATTCGAAAACGGCTCCAATGGAACCGATCATGGTAAAGCTGCTCCAACCCTGTTTTTCGGTTCTGGATTAAATGGCAGTGCCTTTGTGGGTGACCATCCTTCTTTGGACGAGCCCAATGGCAGAGGTAACCTGGAATACACCATGGACTTCAGAAACCTGTATGCCACCGTACTGGCAGAATGGCTATGTGTAGATATTCCCCTTGTGGAACAACATATCATGGACGGATATAAATATACCCCCGTAAACCTTGGCTTTAATTGTAGTGGAGTAGATTTCCCTGATATTGTTTACAGTGATGGCCAGCCCACTCCTCCAACGCCGACAGATCCAACTGGGGAAAATCCAAATCCTGAATTGCTGGATGCCATCGTTCACAAACCTTTTTACCCAACAGATTCAACACCCCATATTTACCTTGAAATGCCTTTTAGCGGTCATGTGGACATCCAATTGTTCAACATCATGGGCCAGCATTTAGGAACGGTATATAATGAAATAATGTTGGAGGGTTCCATTGAAATCAATGTTAGGGAGAGACTGTCTACCTATTTGGCGTCAGGAAAATATATCTATAGAATACAAGTTCAGGATAAAAAACTTAGTAAATCCATAATGGTAGCTTAAAGTCACCCCCTACTTACTATGCGAGAAGGCCTTCGTAAATTCTGAATTCTTTTCAGGGTAACGAAGGCTTATTTTTTGAAGGAATACGCCAGCTGCAAGTAAAAATCTTTATTTTTGCAGCCTAATCCAAAAATAATGTCGCAGAACCTTCAAAAGCCAGCAAGATATACCATAACCGCAGCCCTTCCTTATACCAACGGACCTATACATATTGGCCATTTGGCGGGAGTTTATGTGCCGGCGGATATCTATGCCAGATACTTGAGATTAAATGGAAATGATGTGGCCTTCGTTTGCGGAAGCGACGAACACGGGGTCGCCATTTCCATGAAAGCCAAAAAAGAAGGTGTAAGTCCACAAAACATAATCGACAAATACCACGGTATTATTAAGCAATCCTTTCAGGATTTTGGCATTACTTTCAACAACTATTCAAGAACATCCGCGGAAGTCCACCATAAAACGGCCTCAGATTTCTTTGTGAAGCTATATGAACAAGGAGATTTTATAGAGGAGACTACCGAACAATTATATGACGAAGAGGCAAAGCAATTTTTGGCCGATCGTTTTGTAATTGGTACTTGCCCTAGATGTGGCCATGAAGAGGCTTATGGGGATCAGTGCGAAAATTGTGGTTCCACCTTAAATGCCACTGACCTAATTAATCCAAAATCGACCATTTCCGGGGCGGTACCCTCCCTAAAAGAAACCAAGCATTGGTTTTTACCTTTGGATCGGTACGAAGATTTCCTAAAGACCTGGATATTGGAAGGCCATAAAAATGACTGGAAACCCAATGTATACGGTCAATGTAAATCTTGGATCG
The DNA here is from genome assembly GCF_000733925.1 of Arenibacter algicola. NCBI lineage: Bacteria > Pseudomonadati > Bacteroidota > Flavobacteriia > Flavobacteriales > Flavobacteriaceae > Arenibacter > Arenibacter algicola. The sequence continues at coordinate 240,242 of NZ_JPOO01000001.1, read as the reverse complement.
ATGACGGATTAAAGCCAAGGGCGGTGACCCGTGATCTTGACTGGGGAATCCCGGTGCCAGTAGAAGGTGGGGAAGGCAAGGTATTGTATGTTTGGTTTGATGCTCCAATAGGCTATATTTCGTCTACCAAAGAATGGGCAGCCAGGGAAGGTAAGGACTGGGAACCCTATTGGAAGTCCAAGGACACTAAAATGGTACATTTTATCGGCAAGGACAATATAGTATTCCACTGTATTATATTCCCTAGTATGCTAAAGGCACATGGCGATTTTATTTTGCCAGAAAACGTGCCCGCCAACGAATTTTTAAACCTGGAAGGCAACAAACTCTCCACTTCCAAGAATTGGGCGGTATGGCTGCATGAGTATTTGGAAGAATTTCCCAATATGCAGGATGTACTTAGATATACCTTGACCGCCAATGCCCCCGAAACCAAGGACAACGATTTCACCTGGAAGGACTTTCAGGCTAGGAACAACAATGAATTGGTGGCCATTTACGGGAACTTCATCAACCGGGTAGTAGTGCTTACCAACAAGTATTACAATGGAATTGTGCCCACTCCAGGCACTTATAGCCAAGTAGATAAGGAGACCCTGGACGAGCTTAAAAAATATCCCGAGATCATTGCCAGTTCCATAGAAAGATACCGTTTCCGCGAAGCGGGACAGGAGGTAATGAATTTGGCGCGACTTGGCAATAAATATTTGGCCGATGAGGAACCCTGGAAAGTAATTAAACAGGATGAGGAAAGGGTAAAGACGATCATGTTTGTTGCCCTTCAAATAGCATCTGCTTTAGCGGTATTAAGTGAACCCTTCCTGCCTTTTACCGCCGCCAAGCTTAAAAAAATCCTCAATATCTCCCAAAGCTCAACTGAGGATTCCCTTGAATGGAAAGACATATCGGAAAAAGAAGTATTGCTCCCAGCAGAACATCAGATCAATGAAGCCCAATTATTGTTCAGCAAAGTGGAGGACGAAACCATACAGGCCCAATTGGACAAATTGGAAGCTACCAAAAAAGAAAATGAAAACATGAACAAAGAAGTAGACCCACAAAAAGACACCATTACTTTTGATGATTTTACCAAACTGGACATGCGTGTAGGTACCATTATCGAAGCCGAGAAAATGCCGAAGGCAAAAAAACTTTTGGTCTTAAAAGTGGATACCGGACTGGATATAAGAACCATAGTATCCGGAATTGCTGAAAGTTTTTCGCCAGAGAACATCATTGGAAAAAAGGTAACTGTTCTAGCGAATTTGGCTCCTAGGGCCTTACGTGGCGTGGAAAGTGAAGGCATGATTCTTATGACGGAAAATGCAAATGGCAAACTGGTATTTGTGAATCCGGATGAAGACGGGGTAGAGAATGGGGAAACTATAAATTAAGTCCGGACTCCGCTGTAACCTGACAAACTTAGAGTACGCCTGGACTCCTAAATCCAGACTCTATTCACTGGTAAACTTGGGATGGTAAAACCATACTAACTATGTTGCCTTTGTAATGAAATATTTATATTGAATACTAATGTCAGGTCGAGCCTGCCTTCCGCAGGCAGGCGCAGTCGAGACCTCCTCAAGTGTAACAATATGAAATTCAATTATGTATATACATTATTATGTTCGGATGAAATAACGTACACTGGTATTACAAACGCCTTTGAGAGAAGGATTTATGAACACCTCAGGTGATTAAACAAGTCTTGTTTTACTTATTAAAGACGGCCTGTTAAATTAGTTTTTCAACAAGAATTCAATGATTTCATCCAAGCCGTCTATTTTGAAAAAAAAATAAAAATATGGAGTGGAAAAAAGAAGTTGGCCTTGGCCAAAGGTCAATTTAATCTATTACAAATATTAGCCGAATGTCGTAACGCTACCCATTCCGCTTTTAAACCGAAAAATGAAGATAAATAGGTCTCGACTCCGCCTGCCTTGCCGTCAGGCAGGGTCTCGACCTGACAAATCATGAACGACTTGAATACCGAAAGGTAAGCACGAACCAACAAACCATGGAAGAGATAAAATAAATAGCAATAATGCCCTTTAAAAAATTAACCAAAGCTGAAAAAAGTTTATAAAATATTATGTCCGGTCGAGCGAAGTCGAGACCTCCCTTAAAACAAATTACCCTATGAATCTTATATCCTACATTGTAAAAAACACCCAACTCCCAATAAAAGGAATAGAAAATACGGTTGCCCTATTAAATGAGGATTGTACTGTACCCTTTATTTCCCGTTACCGTAAGGAACGGACCGGAAATTTGGACGAGGTACAAATTGGCGCCATTGTACAGTACAAATCGCAGTTTGAAGCTTTGGAAAAACGCAAATTGGCCATCCTTAAATCCATAGAGGAGCAAGAGGAACTAAGCCCTGAGTTGTCCAAAAAAATAAGTGATGCCGAGGACCTCACCACCTTGGAGGACCTCTATCTACCCTTCAAGAAAAAACGAAAAACCAAGGCAGAAACTGCTAAAAAAAATGGCTTGGAGCCATTGGCCAAAATTATTCTGGCCCAACGCACCGATGAAATCGATTTTGAGGCATCAAAATATATCAATGATGCCGTTCCCAATGAAGATGATGCCCTGGAAGGAGCCCGACATATAATTTCGGAATGGATCAATGAACGCAGTGATGTTCGAAATCAGATCAGGACCCAATTGGAAAAATTCGCCCTTATTTCAACCAAAGTTGTTGCAACCAAAAAGGACGATGAAAAAGCCCAAAAATTTAGGGACTATTTTGAATGGAGCGAACCGCTTAATCGGTGTCCATCACATCGACTACTGGCCATCCTGCGAGCCGAAAATGAAGGCTTTATTCGTGTTAAAATTGAAATTGACGATGAGAAAGCCATCTCCAATATGGAGTATAGGATCATTAAAAGTAACAATAGCACAGTTCCCCATCTTCAATTGGCCATACAGGATGCCTATAAGAGATTGCTATTCCCCTCCCTTTCCAATGAAATTCTAAAATCTGCCAAGGAAAAAGCGGATGAGTCTGCCATTCAGGTATTTTCAAAAAACCTGAAACAACTCTTATTGGGGTCACCTTTGGGGGAAAAAAGGATTTTGGCCATAGATCCCGGCTTTAGAACGGGTTGTAAAGTTGTTTGCCTAAGCGCTCAGGGCGATTTGGAGCACAACGAGACCATTTACCCCCATGCACCTCAAAACGACAGTACAGGGGCTATAAAGAAAATTAGTTCCTTGGCGGACGCCTATAAGATTGAAGCGATAGCCATAGGTAATGGTACCGCCTCTAGGGAAACGGAGCAATTAATAAAGCGGATTCAATTCAAAAACAATATTGAGGTGTTTGTGGTCAGTGAGGCCGGGGCCTCAATTTATTCGGCCTCCAAAATTGCCAGGGAAGAATTTCCCAATTACGATGTTACCGTTAGGGGTGCCGTATCAATCGGGAGACGCTTGGCAGATCCCCTGGCAGAATTGGTTAAAATAGATGCCAAATCCATCGGGGTAGGACAATATCAGCATGATGTAGACCAGAATCTATTAAAAAACTCCTTGGACACGGTGGTGGAAAGTTGTGTAAATACAGTAGGCGTTAACATCAATACGGCCAGCGTACCCTTACTCAGCTATGTTTCCGGAATTGGCCCCAAACTGGCTGAAAATATTGTTGCCTATAGGAACGAAAATGGTGCCTTTACCAGCAGGAGCGAAATAAAAAAAGTACCACGTTTGGGAGAAAAGGCCTTTGAACAGGGAGCGGCATTTTTACGCATCAAGCAGGCAAAAAATCCTTTGGATGATTCCGCAGTACACCCTGAGAGCTATTCCTTGGTGCAAAAGATGGTGAAAGACCAGGGAGTTCCCCTTTCCGAAATAATAGGAAACAAGGAAGTTCTAAAAAAAATCGATCTAAAAAAATACTGTACCGAAAATGTGGGATTGCCAACGCTACAGGATATTGTAAAGGAATTGGAGAAACCCGGTCTGGATGTTAGGGAAAAGGCAAAGGTATTTACCTTTAATCAGAACATCAGGACCATTTCCGATCTAAGAGAAGGGCAATTACTGCCAGGAATAGTGAACAATATTACCAATTTTGGTTGTTTTGTAGATGTAGGCATCAAGGAAAGTGGACTAATCCATATCTCCAACCTGTCCGATAGTTTTGTAAAAGATGTGAACGAACATGTTAGCCTGCACCAACAAATTATTGTTAAGGTACTAGAAGTGGACATTCCCAGAAAACGAATCCAATTGGCTTTGCACAAATAACTCCAAATCTTAAGTTAAGAGCTGGCAAAAAGAGTCTTTTATTTGTAACTTTAGGTAAAATTTAAAACATATGTTGTCCGAAAAACTAGAAAAAGCATTGAACGAACAGGTCCGCATAGAGGCGGAATCTTCACAGGTATATTTATCCATGGCCTCTTGGGCCGAAGGCAAAGGATTGGAAGGTATTGCACAATTTATGTACAACCAATCCGATGAGGAGCGTTTACATATGCTCAAGTTGGTAAAATACATCAATGAAAGGGGCGGGCATGCTTATGTATCTGCACTAAACGCACCAAAAACCGACTTTGGCAGTTTTCAGAAAATGTTCCACGAGTTATTGGAGCATGAAATTTTTGTATCGGATAGTATCAACGAATTGGTACATGTAACCCTACAGGAAAAGGATTATTCAACCCATAATTTTCTTCAATGGTATGTAGCCGAACAAATCGAAGAAGAAGCCTTGGCCCGTAATATTTTGGACAAGATAAACCTCATTGGCAATGACAAAGGCGGGCTGTATTTGTTTGATCGTGACATACAGCAAATTACCGCCAACAGCGCTGCCATCACGCCTCAATAATGGGCTTAAAATAAAGTGCATGCACCCTTTAAGGGACCCGCACAGCTAAAGAGTTATTGAACCTGAATCCCCGCCATAAGGTGGGGTTCATTCTTTTATGCACTTACCATACTGCGACAGCTTTAAAAATGCTAACCCTCGAATAATTTAACATTTAATCTTATTTAGATTTAATTAAAATAAATACTTTTGCCCAGTTATTATTCTAATTTCCAGTGGGCAAAAAAAAGAAACAGGACAAAAAGGTTGAAAAAAAGCTAAAAAAAGCTTTAAAAAAGGAGCAAAAAGCGGCTTTAAAAGTAATGGTTCCGCACGGATGTAAAACCAAATGCTGTGATAAGTACAAAAAGTCGGAATCCAAAAGATGCAATCGTTGTCCTTGTTTTGATCTAATGAAGAAAGTGGCTTAAACTTTAATTCATGTTTCTTAGCCAAAATTCCGCATTTAATTTTCTTCTGATAGGTACTATATGGTCTTACAAATGTAGAATAGCGAACTATCCACTAATCCAAAATCTTCCTTTTTGAAGTGTTGCCCATCAAAATTAGAGCAACTTGTGTGATTTAGCTCATGTCAGGTATTCGTGAACCTAACTTGCTCCTTTTAGGTCGAAATGACTTTAGCAGTCACTTCGACATGAGCCCTTTTTGGGGCGATTGAGAAGTCGCACAAATAACTTTTAAAATTCCAGTTCCCTAAGCTTTTAGCCAGAAACAGAAAGTTACATCCTTATAAATTTGATTAATTATTGGGGAGCTTATGGAATCTGTCCCTTAAGGTACCGATGACGACGTAGGCGAAAACCAAAATAGGCAAGCAATGACATTAGCAAGGGCTCCTTCCCTTGGACCCCTCCCTAACCCTCCCCCAAGGGGAGGGAATTTGTTAGAATATGGCAAATATAAATTTGAGCTGGAATTTTTCCCTTAAGGTACCGATGACGCATAGGCTAAGACCAAAATAGACAAGCAATGACCTTAGAAAGGGCTCCTTACCATGGACCCCTCCCTAACCCTCCCCCCAAGGGGAGGGAATTTGTTAGAATATGGCAAATATAAATTTGAGCTGGAATTTTCCCCCCTCCTTTGGAGGGGGCTAGGGGGAGGACTTTTTGTCACTTCGACATGAGCCCTTTTTGGGGCGATTGAGAAGTCGCACAAATAACTTTTAAAATTCCAGTTCCCTAAGCTTTTAGCCAGAAACAGAAAGTTACATCCTTATAAATTTGATTAATTATTGGGGAGCTTATGGAATTTGTCCCTTAAGGTACCGATGACGCATAGGCTAAAACCAAAATAGACAGGCAATGACCTTAGCAAGGGCTCCTTACCAGGGACCCCTCCCTAACCCTCCCCCAAGGGGAGGGAATTTGTTAGAATATGGCAAATATAAATTTGAGCTGGAATTTTCCCCCCTCCTTTGGAGGGGGCTAGGGGGAGGACTTTTTGTCACTTCGACAGAGTCCTTTTTCAGGACGACGAGAAGTCGCACAAATAACTTTTAAAATTCCAGTTCCCTAAGCTTTTAGCCAGAAACAGAAAGTTACATCCTTATAAATTTGATTAATCATTGGGCAGCTTATGGAATTTATCTTTTAAGGTACCGATGACGACATAGGCTAAAACCAAAATAGACAAGCAATGACCTTAGCAAGGGCTCCTTACCTTGGACCCCTCCCTAACCCTCCCCCAAGGGGAGGGAATTTGTTAGAATATGGCAAATGTAAATTTGAGCTGGAATTTTTCCCTTAAGGTACCGATGACGCATAGGCTAAGACCAAAATAGACAAGCAATGACCTTAGAAAGGGCTCCTTACCATGGATAAGCCTGTCCGGCAGTTTCCGAGGGATTTGATATTACATCCACTATGATATTTGATTCCAGTTACTTGTGTGATTTCTCCTTCCTTCGGTCGATCGAAATGACCATTGTTAACTAGCAACTTTATACTAATTAAGCGCGAAAAAAGTAATCGCTAGGAAATTCCCTCCAGAAAAGCAAAAGAAGTAACCCAATAGGCCCCAAAAAAGACCCAACAGATTACTTCTTGCTTCATGCCTATATCCGGTATAGACTTCCTAATATAATTGACCAGCCTATTTCCCCAACATCAGGAGTTCGTTACAGCGAATTTCGGTGATGTACCTTTTTTCGCCTTCCTTGGTTTCATAAGACCGTGTGGTCAATTTTCCTTCTACGGCAACTTCCTTACCCTTGTTGAGATAGTTTTCCACAATTTCAGCGGTCTTTCCCCAGGCCACAACATTGTGCCATTGGGTATCCGTTACTTTTTCCCCCTTGGCATTTTTGTAGGTCTCATTGGTAGCAATGGCGAATTTTGCCAATTTGCCACCCCCGTCTAGATTAATAATTTCTGGATCGTTACCCAAGTTCCCAATCAACTGTACTCTGTTTCTAAGTGCGTTCATAATACATAATTTTTAAATCCCGAATCCACTCCGGGAAAGGTTAAACAGTTAATGATTTTTGATGGGACAAACTTAGCTACCCAGGCAAATGTTATTCGGTTGAAAAGTATTTAATTTCGTTTGTTATCGTTTGTAGTCGTTTGTACATGATTATATATGCCCATATTACGGCATCTATATACATTATGGGACAAGAAAATAAAGTGGAGTTTCGCACTTGGAACGTGCATTTTTAAAATTCAAGATAAGTACTTCATGGTTACACCGCCACTAGTTCAGCGATACAGAGCATGGGCATCTTGCCGGAATAAAAGTACATACTTGTAAGTATAGGAACGTTAGCCTCCTGGTCGTTTTGGACTGGATGGGCTACTCTTTCTTTTTTTGCTTTGGCTTTGGTACTGATACTTTCAGCACATCGTCCAAAGTGCCCTTGATAACTAATTTTTCTTCGTAGTTATTAGAGCGTTCTTTTTTGGATTTTTTATCTTTCTTCTGATCCGACATTATGAATTTTTATTACTCTATTAACTTATTTCCGAACCTACCTAAAACGGTTCCCATAGTGCCTGTAAAAAGCAACTTGTCAAGTGACTGTATCTGTTCAGTTGACAGCCATTGGTAACAATCAGAAGCAATGTAATGATACAGCCTAACGCCTAAAATAATCATCCCCGAAATAGTTATGAAGTAAAGTGCGCACAAAAACACAATATGTCTATGTTTGTTTTTAGAACCCTTTGTTCTTTCTTCGTAAATTTTGTTTTCGTTAATAGTGCTATCAAGACTTCCAACAGCAATAGGCTCACCTATTGAGTTTAAGTCTTCGCTATTATTAATGTCTTTATTTGCGGCCAATATCTAAAATATCAAATTACGCATTATTTTTAACGGCCTTTTCTTCGTAGTGAATTTTAATAAGGTTATTAGGAATAATAGCCCCATGCATTAGACTTCCTCCATTTTCATGCCAAGTTATATACCACGGTGTATTTTCCATATGAGTCAAATTAGATAATTGTGTTCCTGAAAATGGCTTATATGTATCCCATATTTTATCAAGAAATAATTTATCATCTTGATTTGATAAAAGTTCGTCAAATTCTGTTTTATCTGACCTAGAAAAGAATTTTAAACCATCTATATCTCCTTTGCCAAAAATCTTAAATGCCCTATATACTGATTCTACAACAGGTCCATACTTCCATGCTTCAGTTTGCTCAGTCAACAAAGGTTCTTTTCTTAATCCTAAATGCCACCCATGAGCAATATATACCAATTTTAAAACCTTCATCGGCGTAATTGGCATTCCTTCATCTATCGACTTGTATATAAAATAATTAGCAATAGTTATCGGATTATACATATGAATTTTTTATTTAATGATACAAATATATCAATATTTTTTATTATGTAATTTATGGAAAATATCCTAGTTAACGGATATTTTCCAAATAATTTTTTGTTAATTTTCTATAACTCAAAACACTCTCACTCCCCTCTAAGAACTGCTCGAATCGTTCATTAGAAGTTAGGCTACGATTATTCCATCTTGCAGCATATTCATCCAAATAACGGCTAACATGCTTATCACTTACTTGATGATACACGCCATAAATACCACGCTTTAAAATGCTCCAAAAGTTTTCTATGGTATTAGTGTGAACTTTACCCTCTACATAAATATTTAAAGCGTGTTTAACGTTATCGTGCCTATAGGTTCTTTTCAACTGCTTGTACGCTGCTGCTTCATCTGAATAGATAGTTGAATCTTGCGGTACATGAGTTTTAACGAATTCTACCATATTTTGAGTGGTTTCACCCGATACATACTTTAAAGCCACCTTACCGTTACGCTCAATGATTCCAATAATGGTCTTTTTAGCCCTATATGGCTTTCCTTCATTGGTCAACGATTTATCATCTTGCGAACGTCTTTTATTAAGGTGCTTATTACTTTCCTTACCTCCTATGTAAGTTGCATCGGTTTCTACCATTTTATCGTCCCCTAACATTTGTGGGGCTTTATCCTTCAACATTTCTCTAATACGGTGTAATACGAACCATGCCGATTTTTGGGTAATCCCTAGATCAATTCCTAATTGTACGGAACTGATACCTTTTTTGTGTTCGGTACACAACCAGATTGCAGCGAACCAAATACGAAAAGGAATTTTTGAGTTCTCAAAGATAGTCCCTACCCTTACGGTAAACTTCTTGTAACAATCCCTATCGCTACATTTCCAACCTCTAGTGGTCTTGTACGGTTTAAGACTTCCGCAATGAGGGCAAGCAGGAGAATCTCCCCACCTGATATTTTCGTAATACGCTATACCAGTTGATTCTTCTTTGAAGTAGTCTAAAAGCTGTGGAAGTGATTTGAATTGCATGGTGGTTTATTTAGATACTCAAAGATACATTTTGTCCCATTAAATACCTAATATTTTGTAACTTATTTTGCTTTAATAAAGATAATATACGGACAAATGTTAATGTTAGATTTATTTTTCCTACATTTCATTACCAAAAAAAACAGAATTGTTGCAAGAATTAAAATTAGTGGGTATTCATCAAATTTTAGAAGGCGGAAGCACTTATCCTTTATTAATCAACGCGCAATGTCAAAACAAAGAAATAAAACAATATGTTTTAAAGACTTATCAAGAAAATTTCGTTGCTCAAAACTACACTGTGGCTAAAGAAATATTATGCTGCCAGATGGCAAGTGAATTTGATTTGCCAGTTCCTGAATATGCAATAATAAATTTTGATCATAGTGCTTTGACAAAGCACTATGATTTAGTAAAAATATCCACACTGGACAAAGGATTTAAGTTTTGTAGTGAATACCATATGGGAGCGTTAGACTTTAATAGATTTGTACCTAATGCCTATTTAAAATCATATGAAATAGAAAATGTTTTCGCTTTTGACAATATAGTTCTAAATGTAGACAGGGGAAATAAAATAAAGAAAACAAATCTATTGATACTAGATAATGAAATGCTGCTAATTGATCATGAGCTTACGTTTCCATTTATAGATAATCGCTCCAATGGTATGGATATTGATTATAAATCTAAATTTTCTAGTTACGATCACAGTAAACATATTTTTACCGATGTCTTAAGAAGAAGTAATAAAAAAGACTTAATGTTTGATGAGTTTCATGAATATCTAAAAGCCATTAACTTAGATAAATTTGATACAATAATAAATGATTTTGATAGTTTTAACATTGAATATGGTGAAAAAAATCGTATTTTTGACTACTTTGTTTGGCTTAAAAAAGAAAGAGATTTTGTTTGTAAGAAGCTGAAAGAAAGAATATTATGAATTCTAATAAATATACATATACGCTGCTTAGATATAGGCATTCATCACTTTTGGATGAAAGCCTAAATATTGGTTTGCTTGTATATTTCCACAAAAGTAAAGAATTTGTTTTTGAATATTCAAAAAATCTCGGTAGAATAAAATCCATTTATTTCTCTGTAGCAGAAAAAACAATCAAACAATATCTAAAACAAATCTCTTTAAGAGCAAAAAGATTTAGCAATCTTAATGATGATATTTTAAGATTTGAAATAGAGAATTCTTTTGATGATTTTATTGAAGAATATATTTTATCTGAAAACGGAAGTTCTTTATTATTTTCAAAAAGTTTTGAAAATAATCAATATGAAAACTCTGATGAGTACATTCTAAACTACCTTAATGATTTGTTTTTATTTGAATTAACTGGACATTCAGATAACAAGGAATATTTATTAGGTAAGAAATTCTATGACACTATAAGTCATCATCCAAACGTTAGAGAAAAAGGAACTAGCAATAAACCTAATTTCTATAAAGACTATACTGTCCAAAACAAATCTAGCGGGGTTGAATATAATTTCAAGTATGCATGGCTAAATGGGACAACAAATCTAGTTAAGCCTTTAAATTTCGATTTAAAACAAGCTAAGTCTTTGGAAAAAAAAGGGTATGAGAACTTTGGTATTTTTAGCAACTTAAAAATAGAACATACCGAAGAAGATTTTGAATACCACTTGATTATAGGTAAGCCAACTCACAAGGAATTATTCAGAACGTACGATAATTCAATTAAGTTGCTAGATGACCTGCCTAAGGTTAAAGTTTTTGAAGAAGACGAATTGAATAAGTACAAGAAAAAACTAATAGAAACGATTAGAAAAGAGGATGAGTATTAATAAATAATCGTTTTTAATTTTAAATAAAACCCAAGAAAACAATTCTTGGGTTTTATTTTTTTAATGTTTGTCCCATAATGTATATAGATGCCCATATTACGGTTCATAAACTCCACAGCGATAAATCAATGGAATCCCTTATATTTAGTACGAAATAATCCTTTCAAAAATCAAAATATGGAGACCCTTTCAAACATTTTTATAGCTATTATAGCCCTTGAACACCTGTATATTTTATATATGGAAATGTTTGCCTGGGAAACCTTGGGCAAAAAAACTTTTAGAAAAGCACTTCCGGAGCATATGTTTAAACCCACCAAAGGCCTGGCTGCAAACCAAGGGCTCTATAATGGCTTTTTGGCAGCAGGACTCATATGGACATTTTTTATCGAAGACCAAACTTGGAGTACAAACATCTCCATTTTCTTTTTATGTTGTGTAGCCATTGCCGGTATTTTTGGTGCGCTGACCGCCAGTAAGAAAATATTTGTTGTCCAGGCCCTCCCCGCAATTATAGCGCTCTTATTACAGTTGTTAGTTTCTTACTTTGTTTAAGTTAATTAAAGTCCAACTAATAAAAAGAAGCAGTATCAGGTTGCCCTACCGTAAGAATTACTTCCGTTGACCTTTGCCTCCATTATTAATATTAAAATGCCCAAAATTCAAATAGCCGCATGAACACCCCATTTATTACCGACCGAAGCTTTAAGGGAATGGATTTTACTTCCAAACGCCTAGAGAAGGGCGAATATGAAAACTGCGTATTTGACTCCTGTAGCTTTTCCAAAGGGGATATATCCAACATCGCCTTTATGGAATGTATTTTTACCGATTGCGACCTAAGCAATGTAAACCTAAAAAATACCACCTTTAAGGAAGTAGTTTTCAAAAGGAGCAAACTACTAGGGATACATTTTGACCATTGTAATGATTTTCTACTTTCCTTTAATTTCAACGACTGTACCTTAGACCTTTCCTCTTTTTATAAATTGAAACTCAAGAATACTATCTTCAATAATTGCAAAATGATTTCGGTCGATTTTACGGAAACCGACCTAACCGAAACCATATTCGATTCCTGTAATCTTGAAGGTGCCCTCTTTGAAAATTGCAATCTGGAGAAAGTCGATTTCCGAACGGCCTTCAATTATTCCCTGGATCCCGAAAAGAATAAAATTGCCAAAGCCAAATTCTCCAAGGAAGGTGCCCTGGGCTTATTAAAGAAGTACAATATCCAAATCACCTAAACCCTAACAAAGAATTAATCGTTTGTAATCGGATAATTTGTACCTTATTGGTCCTAAAACGGATTCACAAATGAAATGGACCCTAATCCTTTTGCTCTTTGTCTATATTCCTTCTTTTGGTCAGAATACCATTTCCTTTACCAACAACAACCCCCCTCCTAAGGCCAGCCTATCCGATGTGGCATGGATAGCAGGACACTGGAAGGGAGAGGCCTTTGGCGGAATAACCGAGGAAATATGGAGTCCACCTTTGGGAGATTCCATGATGTTCGTGTTTAAATTGGTTGTGGACGAAAAAGTGGCCTTTTATGAGGTTGGCCATATTAGACAGGAAGGGGAAACGCTTATCCTTAGACTGAAGCACTTTAATAGTAATTTGACCGGATGGGAGGAAAAGGACAAGACGGTGGACTTTAAATTGGTGAAATTGGAGGGGAATCGGGTTTATTTTGACGATTTTACCTTCGAGAAAATAAATGAGTCAGAAATCAATATTTACGTTGTTATTGAACAGGAAAATGGTTCCAAAGAAGAGGTAAAATTTAATTATAAAAAATGACCCTAAATAAAGTACACCATATTGCCATCATATGCTCGGATTATAAAACATCCAAAAAATTCTATGTGGAAGATCTAGGCCTGGAACCCCTGCAAGAAATTTATAGGGAAGATAGGGACTCCTACAAATTGGATTTGGCATTGCACGGAAATTACATCATAGAACTATTCTCATTTCCCAAACCACCTCCCAGATCCACTAGGCCAGAGGCAACCGGATTAAGGCACTTGGCCTTTGAGGTGGATGATCTGGAATCCCACTTGTTGGAATTATGCAAAAAAGGCATTGTGCCAGAACCTGTTCGCACTGACGAGTTTACCCAAAAAAAGTTCACTTTTATATTCGACCCTGATAATTTACCCATAGAACTATATCAAAAATGAGGGATATAACGGAGTATATAGACGATTTTTATAGTCATTTCCCAAGCCAGAACGGAGTTCTTCCATGGGAAATTACCCCATACATATCAACTATTATATCCAAGAAGATCCTGGAGCTTAATACTGATGATTATGCAATGGCAGCTGGTATTGCCATCCATAAAACCGCCATTATCGAAAAAGGGGTAATTTTAAAAGAGCCCGTTATTATATCCGGAAACTGCTTTGTTGCAAGCCACGCATATCTGCGCGGAGGAGTGTTTTTGGGCGAAGGGGTTCGGATAGGTCCGGGAAGTGAGATTAAGTCCAGTTTTATTGGCAATCATTCGTCCATGGCCCATTTTAATTTTATTGGAGACAGCATAATTGGGGGGCATGTAAATTTTGAGGCGGGAGCACTTATTGCCAACCACTATAACGAAAGGTCGGACAAGACCATTTGGGCCCAAGTAAAGGGTAGCAGGACCAATACCGGCTCCGTTAAATTTGGCGCTTTGATCGGAGACAATTCAAGAATAGGAGCCAATGCCGTACTTTCTCCCGGCACCATATTGCCCAAGGGATTCATAGTAAAACGATTGGAGCTTATAGAACAAAACAAATGAACGAACCATGGAAAAAAAATGCTTGGAATGCGGAGATAAAATTTTGGGCAGGATAGACAAGAAATTCTGTTCGGACTATTGTAGAAATGCCTACAATAATAAGCTGAACAAAGACAGTAAAAACCTGGTTAGGAACATAAACAACCGCCTGCGCAAAAATTACAGAATCCTGGATAGTTATCCTCTAACCGAGGGCAAGACCAAAACTACCAAGACCAGATTAATGGACAAGGGTTTCGATTTTGAATATATCACCAATTTATATACCACCAAAAAGGGAACCACCTACTATTTTGTATATGATCTAGGGTATCTGCCCTTGGACAATGATTATTATATGATAGTGAAAAGGGAATAGGGGCTAACTTAATAAAGAATGCCCTTGAACAATTGCTAGAAGCTGTTCAAAGGCAAAAAAATTATGGGTGTCGTTGTTTTGTTAGGTGTCAGCTTCAATGCGAAGCAAAAATAGTTTACTACTTATAGTTATGTCCACTTAATTTAAGGGCTGCAATTACAATATCCTTGCGGCTAATTTGCCCTACCAAGATCCCGTTTTTCATAACTGGTAATCTTCTTCTTTTATGCTTGTCAAAAATGCCGGCGGCATCAAAAATAGACATATCATGAGGTATGGTCTCCACCTTTTTTGTCATGAATCGCTCAACACTCTTGTCCAAGATAGGTTGATTAAAATAGCGGCTTTCCGAAATCTGTTTCATACAATCCGCCTCGGAGATGATACCGACCAAAAATCCGTTGTTATCCAATACTGGACCTCCAGAAATATGGTATTTGGCCAAATGCTCCATAACCGTTAAAATAGATTGATCAGGACTAAAGGTGATCAGTTTTTTTGTCATATAGTCCTCTACTAAAATGGGAGCATCAAATTCCTTTTTTACGACCTTGCGAACTCCCTGAAAACTTTTTATTCCCATACCGTTTATTTTTAGGTTAATTTGAAAGATAGTATTTTTTAAATAATTACACAACTATTTAAGATTTAATTGATTGTATTGATAAATATTAGATTAAATTGTTGCGTATAATTTAAAATTAAAAAATCCTAAAAACCACAAATTATTGGTTATACCGCACACTTTAATGTAATACAGGGATAATTTCTTACTTTTAAGTTTTTACCAAATACTATGAAGCAATATTCTTCTGCCATCACCCTTCTCCTTGTTCTGCTTGCCATATATTGGAGCTTTGAAGCCTCCATGCCAAGCTACACTCCGGATACCAATATTGAAAATATTTCATTTTCTACGGATAGGGCCCTTGTCCATGTAAAAAATATGTCCCAAAAACCACATGCCGTGGGTTTTCCTGCCCATTCCGAGGTTAGGGAATATATTATATCGGAATTGACCAAGCTGGGACTGGAAACATCAACCCAACAAGGTTATACCGCAGGGGACTGGGGAAATTTTAGCAGTGCAACCAATATATTGGCCAGGATAAAAGGCAGCGAAAAGGGAAAGGCCCTTCTTTTACTTTCACATTATGATAGTAATCCCCATTCATCTTTGGGCGCCAGCGATGCCGCCAGTGGGGTGGCAACCATATTGGAAGGGGTAAGAGCCTTCCTAGAGCAAAATAATACGCCTAAAAACGATATCATTATTCTAATTTCTGATGGCGAGGAATTAGGGCTTAACGGAGCTGATCTATTTGTAAGCCATCATCCATGGGTAAAGGAAGTAGGATTGGTATTGAATTTTGAGGCAAGGGGCAGTGGCGGACCCTCCTATATGTTACTGGAAACCAATAGAGGAAATTCCAAGGTCATAGATGAGTTTATTAAGGCTAATCCAAAATACCCTGCAGCCAATAGCTTGGTATATAGTGTTTACAAAATGCTTCCCAATGATACCGACCTTACCGTGTTTAGGGAAGACATGGACATAGAAGGACTCAATTTTGCCTTTATTGACGACCATTATGACTACCATACCGCTCGTGATAATTATGAGCGTCTGGATCGCAATACCCTTGCCCACCAAGGCAGTTATCTGATGCCCTTGCTGAAGCATTTTAGCAATTCCGACCTCACCAACTTAAAAAGCCCAAACGATTCCATATATTTCAATATGCCATTCTTCCGACTGGTCTCTTATCCCTTCGATTGGATTTTCCCTATGCTGGTACTTGCCATAGCAGGCTTTTTGGCCCTTTTGTTCCTTGGACTTAGAAATAGTTCCTTGGAAATTAAAGAAATTGGAAGGGGCTTTGTTCCCCTATTCATAATTTTGGCCATTAACGGACTGGTAGGTTATTTTGGCTGGACCGTTCTTAAAAATATTTACCCGCAATACCAGGATATCCTTCATGGTTTCACTTATAACGGTTATTCCTACATAGCGGCTTTTGTTCTATTTTCAGTGGCAGTCAGTTTTTGGGCCTATCATAAATTTGGAAAGGCACAGACTCAAAACCTCTTAATTGCCCCGTTGTTGTTGTGGCTAATTCTTTGTACCCTGGTTGCCGTATATTTAAAAGGTGCCAGCTTTTTTGTAATCCCCTTATTCGCATTGCTCGCCTCCATGCTTATCCTAACACACCAAAAATTGCCCAGTCCTTATCTGTTGTTGGTTTTGGCTTTGCCAGCCATATGGATCTACTCCCCGCTTATTAAAATGTTCCCCGTGGGGCTCGGCCTTAAAATGATGATTACCGCTACCCTTTTGACCTCTTTGGCATTTTTCCTGTTGCTTCCTATTTTTGGGCCCATAAAGAAGAAAAACCGCTTGGCCTATTTATTTCTAATACTCTGTTTTGGTTTTCTGTTGTCCGCCCACTTTTCATCGGGCTTTGATAAAGAAAATGCTAAACCTACCAGTTTGGTCTATATACTGGACGCCGACAAAAACACTGCGCAATGGGCCACTTATGACCATGTGCTATCCAGTTGGACATCACAGTACGTAGAGGCCAATAAGGCAGAGCCCAAAAATCCAAGCTATGATATCTTAAGCAGTAAATATGGAACAGGGTTCACTTACACGTCAGAAGCTCCGGTAAAAAACATTGCCCCTCCTAAAATAGAAACTATCTTGGATACCATTATTGGCGACCATAGAAAATTGGAAATATGTCTTACGCCACAGCGAAGCACCAACCGTTTGGAAATATTTACGAATGATGTAGAAATTACTAAGGCCACTATAAATAGGATTGAACTATCCGAGTACTATCTTAAGAACAGGAAAAACAGTAAGTTGGTCACCCACTATGTCAGCAATAACGATTATACCGAATTACAGATCACTATCCCCAAAGAAAGTGCTTTGGAACTGACCCTATATGAGGCCTCCAACGATCTATTGAACAATCCCCTATTTACAGTGCCCCCAAGGCCAGAAAACAATATTCCTATGCCATTTGTCCTAAACGATGCTATTTTGGTAAGCAAAAAGATAAAATTTTGAACAAAAAGATCGGGGTTCTAGGTTGTGGATGGCTAGGTCTACCTTTGGCCAAATCCCTTGTCGCTGATAAACATACCGTGTTTGGGACAACCACTTCCGGTTCCAAAATAGCGGTATTGCAGAAAGCGAATATAATAGCATACACCATAGGTCTAACGGAAAATGGCATTGAAGGACAGATTGAAAACTTTTTAGGGGAATTGGACGTCTTGATCATCAATGTTCCTCCAAGGCTACGTTCGGCTCCTAAAGAGAGTTTTATAAAAAAAATGCTGCATTTATATGACGCAATAAAAAACACCGCGCTGGCCCGCATAATTTTTATAAGCAGTACCTCTGTTTATGGGGACATCGACGGGCTTGTCACACAAGACTCCCCTACCCGACCCAATACAGAGTCAGGCAGGCAACTTCTGGCTGCGGAAAATATTTTTTTGAACGATGGGGCCCTGAATACCACCATTATACGATTTGGAGGCCTAATTGGCCCTTCCAGGCACCCGGTAACCCATCTTGCCGGCAAAACCGAACTTACCAATGGCAATGACCCGGTAAATCTCATACATCTTTACGATTGTATCGGTATTATCAAGATGGTCCTAAATGGGAATTGGGAAAATAAAGTCATTAATGGAGTGTATCCCCACCATCCTACAAAAGAGGCTTATTATACTTCGGAAGCAATAAAAAGAGGGCTTTTGCCACCCAGTTACATCAAAAATTCAACAAAAATAGGAAACAAAAGCATTGAAAGTAAGTATTTAAATGTTAAAATATACCCTTATAACACCTCAATTGTAAGTTAATTCACCACACTTTTTTGAACTTTCACAACAAAGTCATCCAGTTTTGGTTAAATTATATCCTTGATTATTAACCGTTTATCGATTAGTCCGTATCTTTAAGTAAACGAATAAATTCAATTATCATGGAAAATTCAGGTCTAAAAACAAGAGTACTTACCGAAATTGAAAATTTAATTTCTAAAAGCTGCTCCAAAAGCAAAATGTCCCAAAAATTTCAAAATCTGCATGTTGCCATATTGAAAAAATATTACAATGCAGCAGATGTATCCATAGACTACCACAGAAAGAGAGTCATTATGGATATTGTTATGGATGATAGCTGTTATGACCCAAAAAAAGTGAATTCCAGCCTTCCTATTCTTAGGGCAAATTTACTTTTTAAGAATTTAAAGGAGTTTTTAAGTTCTAGCTTGGACAAGGACAACGTGAGCATTGCATTTTATGCCAGATTATTAAGGGCATACGAAAACAGGAATGTTACGCTTACCGTTGTTTAAACAAGACCCAGACCAACCATATTAGAAAAAAGGGTGCCGATCGGCATCCTTTTTTATTACCTATCCAAGGTTTAAGACATTCCTTAACAAATGGTTAGAAATAATTTACTAGTTTTGGCACACTAAAATTTAGAACAATGAAGAAAATTGTACTGATTCTGCTGGTTATGGCAGGATTTACAGCAAATGCACAGACAAAAAGTGATTTGCTTAAACATTATGAGGCCTATTATGACCAAATGAGACAACAGGGGGATATAAATGGTGTAATAAGCGCCATAACCCACCTAAACATACTTTCCCCAAGCAAAGAGCGCAATGATACCTTGGCTTACATTTACACCACGGACAATCAACATTTACAGGCGCTAAACACAATCGGGATTGAAAAAAACGAATCTGACTCGGATTTGGCGGTCCAGGTAAAAGCTATTTCCTTAAAGGCATTGAACCAACCAAAGAGGGCCTTGGAACAGTTTGAAATTCTTAATAAGAGAGGACCAAATCCGTATTTAGCATATGAATTGGCAGATTTAAAAATTCAGACCGGTGACAATGAAGGTGCAGCCGTCAATATTGAATATGGAATTGCCAATGCGAAAGACGATATGAAATATGCATTCTATGAAAGGCAACAGCCATACGAGGTTGCTTTAAAGGCTGCCTTTATCCATTTGAAGGCCCTGGTAGAATTCAATAAAGATCAAAACGACATAGATGGAGCTCTGGCTACCATTGATGAAGCATTAAAAATAGATCCCAATTTTAATTTGGCCAGTCTAAGCAGACAAGCTTTACAGTCCAGAAAGGACAAACTTGAAAATAAAGAAACCAAGGAATAGCCAATATCTGCGTGCGTTTAAGAGCATAAAAAAACCACTGTACAACAGTGGTTTTTTTATGCTTTAAAGATTATAAGCTCCCCATTTTCACAGAGATTTACTGTTTAATTAACTCTTCAATAATCCTGTCATCCTTTTCCTGTTTGATCAGGATTACCTCGGAGACATTTTCATTGGGAATCACGAGAGACAATACATAGTGCGCTATTTTCCAATCCCCGGACTCCTTTCTTAGCACCCCGGAGCCGCGACATAATTTCATCTGGGTATCCAACAATTCATCAAACCAAGCATAATCCCCCTCATCATTGACGTATATTTGCCGTTCCACGGCTTTGAAGTTCCACGCCTTTCCCTTATCAAAATGAGGCTTTGCATAGGCCTTAAATTCTTCGATCTGCCAATTCTCGGAAGCATCCGCACCAATAAACACGGCATCGGAAGTCATTAAATTAAAATAGGCATCAAAATCGGCACTTCCTGCCGCTCTATGCCAGCTATCCAAGATGTTCCCTATTTCTTTTTTATCCATTTGCACCTGAGACCTGAGCTGCAAGGACCAAAGGACTGCAAACACAAGCAGCAGGGCCC
Source organism: Arenibacter algicola (assembly GCF_000733925.1). Taxonomy (NCBI): domain Bacteria; kingdom Pseudomonadati; phylum Bacteroidota; class Flavobacteriia; order Flavobacteriales; family Flavobacteriaceae; genus Arenibacter; species Arenibacter algicola. The sequence continues at coordinate 219,782 of NZ_JPOO01000001.1, read as the reverse complement.
TACTCACTCAAAATTAGGGTAGTGTCCAATTGGCTATTGACAATAACATTGAACTGGTTCCTAAATGCATTATAAGCATCGATCATTTCTATAGTGGAGGCTTTGGTACCCGACCTATACTCTAAATTTCCCTTTGTTTTAAGAATATAGGTCTTAAAGACCTTTTGCCTGCTCTTAATCTGGGGCTTATCAAATGTTGCCGGATATGTAGATGCTTCCAGTGTTTTTTGTTTCTCGATCAAGTCTTCAATGACCAATTCCAAATCCTCCCTATTCGCCACCCTATACAACGATTCAAAAGTAGTTTCCAAACCGTTGAATTCCTGCCATTCCTTTAGAATAGTCAGGGCCTGATCATTAATTTCATTGGGTTTGGGGAGTGAATCCACACTGAAAAATTCTTCTGCCTTTTCTATAACGCCCTCTGTGCTTGCCTGCTGTTTACAAGAGCCCAACAATATGAAAACAATGAGGTAAAACAATATTCTTCCCATAGGGCGAAGGTACAAATTTTAATAAACGCCAGCTTTGGCAGCATTTAAATTTAACTAGGTTTTAATTCAAAAATCAGTCCAATCATTAAGTGATATAGCCAAATTGGGAAGGCATGAACAATGGCAACACCTTCCCAATTTATTTTATTTCCTCTTAAAACTAGCGGCTAGGAGTTAAATTTAATCTTAGTTTCTATAGCCCTGATCATAATACTGGCAATATCCTTCCCTGTAGCATTTTCAATTCCCTCCAATCCCGGGGACGAATTTACTTCAAGCAACAAGGGCCCTTTGTTGGAACGGATGATGTCCACACCGGCAACTGCCAGGTTTAGGACTTTGGCCGCCTTTACCGCCAACTTCCTTTCCTCGGAAGTAATTTTTATAATTGATGCCTTGCCTCCTTGGTGCAGGTTAGCACGGAATTCCCCTTTTTCGGCTTGGCGCTGTATTGAGGCCACTACTTTTCCGTTGACCACAAAACAGCGGATATCCTGGCCGTTGGCTTCTTTTATGAACTCTTGCACCAAAATATTGGTCTGCACACTTTTAAAGGCGTTGATAACACTTTCAGCGGCCTTGTTTGTTTCTGCCAAAACTACGCCCTTACCTTGGGTACTTTCCAATAGTTTTATAATCAAGGGAGCCCCGTTGACCATCCTGATAAGATCTTTGGTATCCATGGGAGATTTGGCAAATCCGGTAATAGGGATATGTATATCATTTTTGGAAAAAAGTTGGGATGCGAACAATTTATCCCTGGACTGGGTTATGGCTTCTGCCGAATTTAAACAATACACCCCAAGATTATCGAACTGCCTTATCAAGGCACAGCCGTAAAAGGTAACCGCCGGTTTTATCCTAGGAATAATGGCATCGAACTCATTTAATATGTTCCCTCCCCTATATCTGATCTCCGGTGAATTGGCATCCAGTTTCATATAGGCGTGCTCCACATTTAAAAATACCATATCATGACCCAAGGCCTCACCGGCCTCCATTATTCGTTTGTTGCTGTACAACATTGGGTTACTGGCCAACAATGCAATTTTAAGCCCTGTTTTCTCCTTAAAATGAGAGGAATATCTCTGATTTATTTCAGTTGCTGTGAACTCCCCCATATTAAAACTTATCGCGGGGTTTACCACAAAACGTTCATTTAGCGCCTCCCTGCCCAACAGCATACGGTATTCCATAGTATCCCTGTTGGCCAAGGTCAGTTCAATTTCGAAGGTAAGGCTGCCTACCCTTACCGGGGTTCTTATCACATAACGCTCCTCGGATATCCCTGAAGAACTCTTAACCGTCCTTCTGTCTACCAAACGCGCCTTGCAGTCTATATTGATACCCCTATTGTCCTGTAAGGGGTTAACCTCGAACTTTACCCATTCGTGGGCCCCTTTGGTATACACTTTTATATTATTTGCCTGTATGGACGAGGTTTTTGCCCCGGAATCTACCCTGGCCTTTATAGCGGGAATCTCCAAATCCTCAAATACACACCATTCCTCACTACCAATAATATCCAGGTCCTTATACTTCATTTCTATGTCTAAATTTTCTTTTTAATTAATTGCAAAATAAAACACTTGACCCCTGGGAATCAAGAATTATTGATTATTAATTTATTAAATAACGATTGGCTTACGGAGATAATCCCGAAAATCAGGACAAGAACATCTCTTTAGGCTTTTTGAAACATTTAAATTCTACCATGTGTCCATTTGGATCCTGAATAAAAAAGGACTTATGCTCCCCTATTTTGTCCTTTAAAAAAACTACCTCGGTGGTAAGTTCATATTCCGACTTTGTTAATTTGGCATGCAAATTATTCCAGGTACTTTCATCCACAATTACCCCAAAGTGAAAAGATGGCAGCACCGTATCTTCAAACTTATAGGTCTTAAAGGTAAAATTAAAAATGCCGGCTTTGGTAAACGTAATCTGGTTTCCAAAGAGATTGATATCCAGCCATCGGGAAGAGTGCCTTCCCAATTCGGCACCGATGACGTTTACGTAGAAATCTTCTGTTTTGCTTATGCTTAGGCAGGGCAATGACATATGGAAGGGTGCATTTTTCATCTATTTAAATTTAATTTATAATAATTGAAACATCCCGACACCTAATCGGGTGCAATTCGCCATTAAACATCCACTCCCGCTAATTATTCGGTGCTTTAAGGTAGTATAAAGGCTTATTTCAAATGGCTTTATTATAATAATGATGCTTTAACTAAGGTAGTAAAAAGATCAATTACAATTTACTCCACAATCTAAATACAAAAAGATCCAGAACCTCTACCAAAATTAGGATAATAATGACCCACTCCAACCTACTGCTTTCCCTATGGTCCCAGATATCTTTGAACAACTCCAGGTTTTCCTTAATGATTCCCAATTGTTCGTGTATATTTCTATACCTTATCTTTAGGTCGAAGGTTTGTTTCAGTTCTAGGTTTAACCTATTCAGCTGCTCATTTTCCCAAGTACTTTCCGGCTCATCAAAAATATATAGGTTTTCTGAAATCTGATTTTTTATATTCAGGACCTTCCCTATAAACTTCTTGAGTTTGATTCCCGAAATGTTCAACTTTCCCTTTTTTTCCAAATATTGGGTGTGTTCATTGGTTTCTTCCAATAACTGTTGGGTAATTTCGGAATATTGGTCCAAGGCCACGGATTGGGAAGTATTCAGCATTACCAATCTAATAAACTCGGAATCAAAACTGGGCAGGATTACTTTATCGAAAGCCACCTTTTGGTGGCCTTCGATTATTTCTACTTGTATTGTCTCTGTAAATTGGGGAGCAATTTTCTCCTTGGTAATAGCGGAAAGGGCGTCTAGAACCTTTGCTTTTTCATCCTCGGAATGATTAAAAAAGGATACCAGACCATATTGAAAGATATAGACGAATTTTTTTTCGCCATTTTTCAAATAGAGTTCATCACTGTCCGAAAACAATATTTTTAAAGGCAATTGGGATTTACATTGCCTAATATTGATCGAAGATGCTATATGAACGGCAACAACCTCAAACATCACGCGTTAATCATCGTCATCATCTCCCTCTACTCCTTCCAGATCCACATCTGGAATAGCCTCCGGATCGTCATCGTCAAAATCCTCATAATCATCCTCATCGTAATTGGCCATAGTCTTTTCCAACTTGGCACTAATCTTGACAAGATATTTAGTATCCTCGGTGGTCACCTCAACGGCCTCAATACGCTCTCCTTGCGCATTCTTGAAGGAGATGATATTAAGATCGTCGTACCCATCCGGATACTTCTCAACCAAAAGTTTCAAAACTTCGGGAGTAAGTTTTTTAAAGTCTACAATAACTCTTTTTAAATTGTCCATATACTACATGTCTAATAGGTACGCAAAAATTAAGGGCGCAACAATGGTTGCATCACTTTCAATTATAAACTTAGGGGTGTTTATATCCAATTTTCCCCAGGTAATTTTCTCATTCGGCACTGCCCCGGAGTAGGAACCGTAACTTGTGGTAGAGTCACTGATTTGGCAAAAATAACTCCAAAACGGCGTATCTGTCCTTTCTAGATCTTGGTACAACATAGGCACCACACAAATTGGGAAATCTCCGGCAATTCCACCACCTATCTGAAAAAATCCGATCCCTTTTTCAGAATTGGCGGTATACCAATCTGCCAGAAAGGTCATATATTCAATCCCGGACTTCATGGTGCTGGCCTTTAACTCCCCCTTTACCACATAGGACGCAAAGATATTCCCCATGGTACTGTCTTCCCAACCTGGGCAAACTATGGGCAAATTCTTCTCGGCTGCGGCGTACATCCACGAATCCTTAAGATCTATCTCATAATACTCTTCCAAAACCCCGGAAAGCAACAATTTGTACATAAACTCATGTGGCAAATATCTTTCTCCTGCGTCCTCAGCTTTTTTCCAAATTTCAAAAATATGCTTTTGCAGCCTTCGGAAGGCTTCGTGCTCCGGAATACAGGTATCCGTTACCCTGTTCAAGCCTTTCTCCAACAGATCCCACTCGTCCTGAGGGGTTAGATCACGGTAATTGGGCACGCGCTTATAATGGGAGTGGGCTACCAGATTCATGATATCCTCTTCCAAATTGGCACCTGTACAGGATATTATATGCACCTTATCCTGACGGATAATCTCGGCAAATATCTTCCCCAATTCTGCAGTACTCATGGCCCCTGCCAAAGAAACCAGCATTTTGGAACCCTGTTTTAGTTGATCTTCATATCCCTTGGCGGCATCCACCAAAGCGGCCGCGTTAAAATGTAAATAATACTTTTCAATAAAATTGGAGATCTCTCCTTTAGTCTTCGTCATCGTCGAATTTTGAATTATTATTGCCTCCCACTTTGGAATCAACGTCATAAGTGTTGTCGTATTCATCCTCTACGGCCTCACCCATAAATTTATAGCTAAGCATTTTGTAATATAATTTGGCTGCCAGGAAATCGGAAGTTTTATCCGCTTTATTGGGACAAAGTTCCACAATATCAAATCCTACAACATTTTTATCCTCGAAAACCTGCTTTAGAAACTCCAAGGTCTCATAATAGAACAAGCCTCCCGGTTCCGGGGTTCCCGTAGATGGCATAATGGACGGATCCAATGCATCCAGGTCAAAAGTTATAAAAACATTGTCCGTCATAAGGTCTATTACCTTATCCGTCCAATACTCGTCGTTCACCATATCATGGGCGAAGAATGTTTTCTCTTCGTCTATAAAGGTTTTTTCAATGGCATCCATACTGCGTATCCCAACTTGGATAAGATTGGTAGTCTGACTTGCCTCATGAACCGCACAGGCATGATTAAATTTACTACCATTGTACGACTTCCTTATATCTGCATGGGCGTCTATATGCAACACGGTAAGGTTATCAAAACACTCATTAAAGGCCCTAATGGTGCCTATGGAAATTGAATGCTCGCCCCCGAAAAGAGTAACAAACTTATTCCGTTTAATATACTCCTTGGTAACCTTGTGTACCGCATTTACCATAGCCTCTGGAGAACTGTCCTCCTCTATGGCATTTGCCAAATATATCCCTTGCTGATAGACCTCCGTATCGGTTTCTATATCATACCATTCCATATTTTCCGATGCTTCCAAAAAAGCCTTTGGCCCCTTGTCCGCCCCTTTTCCCCAGGTACTGGTTCCATCATAAGGCACAGGTATCAAAACAACCTTTGCCTTTTCCAATTGCGCAAACTCGTCTGGTATGCCAGCGTAATTGTTAGTTGTATTCATTTGTTTAAAGTTTATTGATTTTAAAGGTCAGATTTAATTTGCTTCACAGGGCTTTGGCCAACTTTGGCTTTGGCACTGGGTTTCATTTCATATCCCAAAATTTTAAGCAGGTCCTCTGCCTTTTGTTGTTCACTAAATAATTTGGTTGTTATATTTCCGTTTTCGTCCCTATCTATTAAAATATGTTTTGGATGTGGTATTAAACAATGCTGCAACCCCCCATATCCTCCAATAGTTTCCTGATAGGCCCCTGTATTAAAAAATCCAATATAAAGCGGTTTATCCTTTCTATACTTGGGCAAATAAATGGCATTCATGTTTTGCTCACTATTGTAATAATCATCACTATCGCAGGTTAGTCCACCCAACAATACCCGCTCATATTCATCCTGCCAACGGTTAATGGCCAACATAATAAAGCGTTTGTTAATGGCCCAGGTATCCGGCAATGTCGTAATGAAGGAGGAGTCGATCATATTCCACTTCTCCCTATCGTTCTGCTGCTTCTGATAAAGTATTTCATAAATGGCCCCGCCACTCTCACCTACTGTAAAACTTCCAAATTCGGTAAAAATATTTGGCACCATAACATCCGCTTCCTGACAGGCAATATTAATTTGGTTGATGATCTCATCTATCATATATTGATAATCGTAATCAAAAGCCAAAGAGTTTTTTATGGGGAAACCACCACCAATATTAAGACTGTCCAAGGATGGACAAATCTTTTTAAGCCTCACATACACCTTTAAACACTTTACCAATTCATTCCAATAATAGGCATTGTCACGTATACCGGTATTAATGAAAAAATGTAGCATTTTTAACTCTACCTTGTCATTGTCCTTAATTTGATTCTCATAAAAAGGTACAATATTTTTGTATCCGATTCCCAGTCGCGAGGTATAAAATTCGAATTTCGGCTCCTCCTCGGAGGCAATTCTGATCCCCACTTTAAAAGTATCGTTGATAGCATCCGACAAAAGGTCTATTTCCTCATAATTGTCAATAATAGGAATACAATTCTGGTGTCCGCCGTTTATTAGATTGGCTATATTGGCAATATATTGATCCCTTTTAAAACCGTTACATATGATATAGGTATTGTCCTTGATCTTTCCCTTTTCCTTTAATTTTTCAACGATATTTATATCAAAGGCCGAAGAGGTCTCAATATGAATATCATTTTTTAAGGCCTCGTTGAGAACCGGTTTAAAATGGGAACTCTTGGTACAATAGCAATAATGGTATTTACCTTTGTAGTTATTTTTTTCCATGGCTATCTTGAACCATTCCTTCGCCTTATTGATATTTTCGGAAATTTTTGGCAAATAGGTAAACTTCAAAGGACTACCGTATTCCTCCACCAAATCCATTAATGGAATTCCATGGAACTTTAGGTTTTCACCCTCCAAGGTAAACTCCTCCTGTGGAAAATAGTAGGTTTGATCTATAAGATTAATGTACTTCGTGTTCATTTAATTAAATATATGAATTGTAAATAAGTAAATAGCATCGCCAAATGCAAATAATATTAGGAATTATAACTAAATCTCTAAACAATTATCTGCTTTTCAGTGGTGGGTATAAAAAAATAGTCGTGCTGACTGCACACGATAGAAGAAAAATTTGGAACACCAAGTAAATTTTGGCCACCTATACCTTTAAATTTCAGTTGCCTGAATCTTTCTGTTGCCAGAAGCCCAAATTTGTAAATATGGTTCATTGTACTCAACTAGATGCTAATATCAAGATAAAATTTAAGGCTAAATTGATGTGACAAATGAAAACAAAAAAAATGAAAAAACAAGCGTTTTAAAAAATTTTACGTTGAAGTAAAAAATGAATTCACCCAACAGTAAAAAATTAACTAAAAATTTAATTTAAAGCGTTGATTTTTAACCTTTTCTTGACTATTTTTAAATAAAAACCAGATAGTCATGAAGCTTACAAAAATTAGTGTTTTTATTGGTCTTATTCTCTTCCTCTCTTTTTTTGATAGAATTACGGCCCAAATTCCGGCCAACGTCTATCATTTTGAGGAAAAAAGCAAGGATGGAACCCTTCATCACGAGTTGAAATTGGACGCGGATTATTATGTGCATACCGTCTATAAAGAGTCCCCTGCAGAATTTATAAAAACGATGGGGGGCTACTACAAGACCTCGGGCAATAACCTAATGGTTGATCTTGAATTTAATTCCAACCATAAAGAAGACAAAATTACCAGTATAAATGTACCCTATAAGTTAAAAAAAGGAAACTTGATACTCGAAGGGGCCAAGCCCATGACTTTTACGCCCACTAAACTTGGCACCCAAGATCTTGACGGCAAGTGGTTAATGACCGGCCGTGTAACGGATCAGGGCGAGCAGAGAAGGGATACCTCCAGGCCACGAAAGACTATGAAATACTTATTGAACGGACATTTTCAATGGATTGCCTACAACACCGAAACCTTTGAGTTTTTTGGTAGCGGGGGAGGAACCTATGAGGCTACCAATGGCAAATACACAGAAAATATAGGCTACTTCTCTAGGGACAATTCCCGAGTGGGAGCCGCCCTTTCCTTCAATTACGAATTAAACGGCAAGGATTGGCACCATACCGGCAAAAGCAGTAAGGGCGACCCCTTAAATGAAATTTGGACAATACGGGACTAATTCTTATTCCTTTGCGTCCAAAAGTAAATCATACAAAAAAAGAGCTATCTGTATTCCGAAAGGTCTATTTTCCAAAATACAGATTGCTCTTTACTCGATAATCGAGATTAAAACCTAATAAATTAGGCCACTTGGTCCCGTTTAATGTTTGTTTTTAAAACACCTGTAATGGCAGTATTCCATTTTTCGGCTCGGACAAGTTCATAATCCTCCATGTAAATACTGTTGATGTCATAAAAATTAAGAGCCTTAGTGGGCTTGTCATGGTCTAAAAAGCCGATCTCCAGATCCAATTTCTCCAAAACGGTCTCCTTCTTATTTTTGGGCCTGAGCTCATAGGTTTTCTTTACGATTTTAACGTTGGACACCTCATTGAGATCTATATTTTCCAGCGCTACAACGCCGTCGAATACTTTGGAAAAAATAAGTTTCTTATTATTGGAATCCAGGCCGATAAAAGAATTGCCCCAACTTTCCTTTAAGTCGAATTTCAATTTTGTTTGGACCATTATGTTTTTAATTTCCTTTGACATTAATTTTAAATCCCCTTTTCCAGATTTATTAAGGATTACAAAAGGTATGATGGTGCAAAGCACCAATAAAGCTGATACCAATAGCATTGATACATTCATTATATATTTTTTTAAATTATTCCATTTACTAATTACATCCCCACTTAAAAATGTCAGTTTATGGCATGGGGAAATTTCCAAAATTGCTTATTCTGGAATTACATATGACCTATGGAATAATTTATAAAAAAGTGTGAAAGGGATAGATAATGGTAAGCCCATCCAAACTAGCAATAATTTGGACCTCCCTTTTTAAGGACAAAAGTTCCTTTTCCTTGAGTTCGGAGAGGCAACTTATGGCATTGGGATAAAATAAATTGAGATTGGGCCTTAGTTCGTTGACCGTAGGCAATTGATAATTGCCTTCTACCAACAGCATGGTATGCCCAGAATTCGGCATCTCGTAGGTTAAATGATGGTCTGTTTGGATCTCACCATTAACCCTAGTTACAACTTCCTTGGCCTCCTTGGGGATAGCCAACGATACCTGGCCTATACCAAATAAGAGTATAACAACCAGAAACCTCAAAAGATGTAAGCACCTTGATACTTTCATAGCACAAAGATATACAGAGTTATTCCAAAAGATTTGTTAAAAATTAAAAGTGATGATTACTCATTTATGCCAATATCCGACTTACCCCCCGTTTTCTTTAACAGCTTAATATTTTGGATTTCAATTCCCTTGTCTATAGGCTTTAACATGTCGTACATATTAAGGGCCACTATACTGGCGCCGTGCATAGCCTCTACTTCTACGCCTGTCTTGTAAATGGTCTTCACCGTAATCAAAACCGTAATCTTCAAACCGTCTATAGAGTAGGAAATATCGGTGTATTCTATGGGCAAGGGGTGACAGTCGGGCAATAGGTCTGCAGTCTTCTTCACTCCCAATAAACCGGCAGCCTTGCTCATGGCAAACACATCCCCCTTGGGGACCGTATTATTCTTTATCGCCATTATAGTATCCTCCTTACTTACCTGGACTATAGCCTGGGCAATAGCAGTGCGTAATGTGGCTTTTTTATGGGTAATATCTACCATTGTTATTTATTTACTTTCCATTGATAGGAATCATCCTTAAAAACTTCCTTTCCAAAAATAGGAACCTGATTTTTTATTTCCTCCACAACATGATGTAGGGCCTCAAAAACTTCTTTTCTATGGGGTGATGACACAAAAACAAAAAGGCATATTTCTCCCGCGTTTACCCTTCCCGAACTGTGATAGATATGCATACAACTTAAGTTATATTTGGCAAAGGCAGCCTCCCTAATTTCGTGAAACTTTAGATTGGCCATTTCCTCATAGGCCGTGTATTCTATAGCGGCTACTTCCTGCCCGTCAATAAGATCTGCCCTTACTTGGCCCAAAAAAATATCGTGGGCGCCAATTGCGGTTTTGGATTGGTGCTTGGCAATGGAATTGGCAATGAACTCCGGGCTTATTGCACCTTCTACAAATACATTTTTGATTTTGCTCTTTTCCATGAAAAATACTTTAGTGCTAAGGTAATCAACATTCAGGAATTTTAGGGTATGAACCAAATGGATAGCATATCCGGTAAATTACAACCTACTATGAATCTTTTGTAAATAGTAAAAGAAAAGTGAAAGCCCTTGAATAAAGGTGTTTTTATCCTTTTAATTAAGTGAGTACTAAATCCTTATTGAATCCGGACATATAAGTAATAAATACATCGATGAAGGTTACTACTTTAACAATACAGTCAAGTCTTTTTAGGATATATTAGGACTAGTCATCGGGCATGTGGTGTAAACAGATTTTTAATCCCAAATTCCATTGGATTCCGTTAGGACCACCGGATGTTTATCCGTTACCAGGATTGTCTGTTCGTGCTGAGTAACGTATCCCCCTTTATTTCCGACTAATGTCCAGCCATCATTTAATTCAACGGCTATAGTCGAATTCGTTGAAATAAAAGTTTCAATGGCAACCGTGGTATTTTTTTTAAATCTTTCCCTATTAGTTCTAACCCTGTAATTTAAAATATTATCAGGCTCTTCATGAAGACTCCTTCCAACTCCGTGTCCGGCTAAATTTTTAATTACTTTAAATCCAGATTTTTTTGCTTCAGTTTCTATCAAATATCCAATGTCGGCTATTTTTACCCCACCTTTAATCTGGCCAATAGCCTTATGCAAAATATTTTTAGAGGCATCCACCAGGGGTTGATGATTATGAACATCATTTCCAAGAACAAAAGACCCCCCATTGTCCGACCAGAATCCATTGAGTTCGGCCGAAACATCAATATTAATTAAATCTCCTTCTTTAAGAACTTTCTTCTCGGAAGGGATTCCATGGGCAGCTTCTTCATTGATACTTATACAAGTGTAACCGGGAAACCCATAAGTTTCATAAGGAGCCGATTTAGCTCCGTAACTTTTTAAAATATATCCTCCATATTCATCCAATTCTTTGGTGGACATACCCACTTTAGCGTATTCCCTCATTAGCTTGAGCGTAGTTCCCACAACTTCACTAATTTCTTTCATTCCGATCAGTTCGGATTCTTTGGTAATTGACATCTTTATGTTTTTCTAATTCGATTAAGCCCGAAACCCGTATTGTTTATAGGTTTTGTTTACCTGCAGTATTTTTCGTTTTGATTAGTCTGCATATAATATTTTTACAGCTTTGTCAAATTTAATAGGGAAATTGTATCTCGAAGATATTTTTGTTCTTTTTGGTCCTAATTCAGCTGGTTTCCATTCATTGGGTATTAACCCAGCAAGACGTAACGCCTCTGAATTCAGTTTTTCGTTCTCACTTTTAGTTATTTCCGTTTTTTCAATATTCCCAATACTGTCAATTTTGATTGAAATCCATACTGTACCCTTTTCGTCCGTCAAATCCATATTCGTGTAGATAAGGTTTGAAATACTGTCCAGTCCATATTTAAATTCCGGGTTACGTTGTATTGGCTGTATAGGGTCTCCATTATGTTCAATAGAATCAGTCGATAAATCGGACTTATTTTTTTCAGATTTACAACCGATAATAGATATGATTAAAACTAAGTAAAGGATTTTTTTCATATTGCAGGTAACGTACGGATATAGCAACAAGTTACTATATTCCCATTTTAGAATTACTAATCTAAATCATTTTAAAGACTTCTAACATTAAATTTAACACATAAGGATATAGATAGAGCTGCTATAGAATAACCACCTCGAAAGTACATAACCAGGTCAACAGTGGATAAATAAGTTATCTAAAGGACATTTTAATTCTTCTTCTTTTTCTTCCTCCAAAGGATATAAAATATGATCACTAGAATCGGCAGAATAATGAATACAATGACATCAAATGCACTTGTAAGGTCGATAGGACTATTGTCATCCGGGTTTCGAGTGCCTATAGGCAATTGTAGTAGTAAAGGATATAGTGTGTTTAACATTGCTTTTTTTGCTCTTTTACAATTTAAGAAATTTAATAGATCAATCCCTTTCAGTGGACAACCTAAAATTCACTTCTTTTCAATAACAGGTAACGGAGATATATAAACTTTTCATAAGGCAGTAAACTATATACCTACTTTTTATCTGAAGGCCAATTCATTATTTCCTCATGTATCTGCTCTGAAGTTTGTTGTCTTCTTTTTGCAAGCCTATTTATTAGAGCACTAAAACTCTTTTTTTCATAGGTGGTGTCCATATCGTTTAATTCCGGGAAATTTGCAAGATAATTATCCCGTACGGCCAACCATTGCTTTTCCAAATGCGCATCATATTTTGAGGTTACCACCCCGCCATTATCAACGGGTTTACCAACCGCTTCATTTGAATCTTTACTAGGGTATCTATCTCGGTTAATTCCACGATTTTGTTGAACCTCATTATTCAAACCCTTGGAAGCGGACTTCTTATCTTGATTTTTATTTTCGCTAATCATTTGAATAAAATTTTAATGTTAATTACCTATAAATTTAGCAAAGAGTACATTACTATCTTTGCTCTAAGTATTTTAAAATTAACCTTATAAATATCTGAAATACATTTAAACACAAAAAAGCCCTAAACAAACAACTGTTCTATTTTGGGTTGAGATTTTCTACCTTTTTTTATTCCCCGGCTATTTTTTTTAATCCAAGAATAAACCATAAATAGCTGCGGGTATAAAAGCAAAGAACTTTGCCCTAATGAAGTATTTCAAATAAATATTGACAATTTGGGAAGTCGGTCGCAATATATTCACGACACCCTGTGGCATAAGAAAGAGTAGTTAAAACACCAAAGAACCCTTCGAAGCCGCTCAGCACAGGCTTCGATTCAAAAGCTGACGCTTTTGGTGCTGCGCAACCTTGGTTCGTGACCTCACCAAGAATTACTTCGACGACGCTCAGTACAGGCTCCGATTCAAAAGCTGGCGCCTTTGGTGCTGCGCACCCTTGGTTCGTGACTTCACCAAGAATCGAACTTCTTTCTGTGAGCGCCCTATTTATAAGGGGTTCACATTTTTTAAGTTTCTAATGTTTACGATTTGTGAACTTTTTTGAGGATTTTTATTCCGTCTTTACAAATGTAGTCAAATGGATATAAATGGTACTATTCTGAATTACTACATATTCATATTTGTTACTAACTTCGGTTTCTGCAGGATTTATCTTTCCGTTCTTAAATTACTTTCTTCTGCTTCCACGCACTAAATAGACCCAATTTCTTCATGGTCCATTATTATCAATTCAATCCTATTTCAGGCCCAATAGGTAATGGTTTATGTAAGCAAATATGGGATATTTGCCCGGAATGATTAATCTTCTTCCCACTTAAAGCCGATAAATTAAAATCAATGGAACGGAATTTGTATCTTTATTATGTAAAAACACTGGTAAAATGGTAAGTTCGGATTTAAAACAAAGCGTACAGAACTATATTGATACAGCAGACAACAGGCTTCTCAAAATGATAAAGGCACTGGTGGAAAGCTACCATGAAGAAGATCAAATTGTAGCTTATACCGTTGATGGAAAACCTTTGACAAGGAAGCAGTACAATCAGGAACTCGTGGATGCCGAAACAGAAATTCAAAGAGGCGAACTTACATCGGTCGAAGACCTAGAAAAAGAATCGCAAAACTGGTAATGGGAAAACTTAAGACCGAGTGGACGGCCAAGGCAAAGACCCAATTGAAACAGATACACGATTACCTAAAATACGAAAAGAAGACCCCACAAGGCGCAGCGAATGTCAAAGCTGACCTGATCCAAGCAAGTAAAGGAGTTACCTACGCCGAACAATACCAAAAGGACGATATTAACCCCAATTATAGGAGGATTGTGGTTAGACACTACAAACTAATCTACAAAGAAGAGAAGGGAAAGATTATTATTTTAAGGATCTTTGATACCCTTAGGAACCCAGAAAGATTGATGGATGAGAACGAATAATCCATAAACTGGTCGGATAGGCATAATTTATGTCGGCAACCTGCATAGTTTCTAAAAAATAAATGCATTGTTGGCTATTGATTTTAATTCATATTGATAAATACCTTGAATATCACTAAATTCACGAAAACCCTTTAGTGTATTTCCTGTTACCCTGTGAGGTATCATGGCTCTGGCTTTAGGGTTTTACTTTTTACAACACACAAAAGCTAACTTAGAGCTAGGTTATGCCAATTAATTTTGGGCGACAACGATATCTCCATTGGATCCTCTAGTTGACCGCAGTTTAATCTACAACCCAACTTTAAGGAAATTAGAATTATTTTGACCCAAATCTTACAAAAACTTTGCGCATGGATCCTGTGCTGTTTTTGTAGTGTTCAGGCAGATAAGCGTCAAGCAAAAACAGCATAGGGCGCAACCTACTGTGGGTTTGGGTTTCCCTCTTTTTCGGACCACTTCAAGAACGTCCTATAAGCCTCCGGATATTCACCAAAGTAATTCTTCAATTCGGTTGAAATTGCGGTCCTGCCCTCTTCGAAAGCCTTCTCCTTTTCTTCACTGGACTGTGCCACTTGATAGCCCAAATAGCCCGAAATGGATAAAGAAATAATTAATATCAAACAGACCATGAACAATAACCATTCAGGGGTGATCTGCGCCTTTTTCAATTGTTCCTCAATTTGGTTGGTTCTAGTATCCTGCCCTTGAAAATGATGTTCCTGCGTTCTCTTGAGTTCCTCCAGTTCATTTCTTATTAGGGAAATATCCTGTACCGGTTCCGAACCCGTGAGTTCCTTGCTCAAGGTCTCCAGTTTCACCAACATCCGTCTCAAACTTTCCAGTTCGTCGGTCAATAGTTCCGTAATCTCGTCCAACTTTGCCATATTATTTTCGTTTTATTATTAGTACCCTATCTCGAATCCCGCACTTTTTTGGATCGCCTGTTTGATGGCCTGTTTTGCCAACTTCAAGGCGATATTCCCACTGAGCTGGGTGGCCCTTTCCATGAGGCTGACTGTATTGTCCTTGTTCTTGACGAAGCCCTTACCTGCGTTTTCCCCTATCCCCATCACCAATCTGCTGCCCGACATGGAACGGTGCACCTCGCTCCCCTTTAGGCTATGTCCCTTAAATTCAAACCTAAACCCCTGTAATCGGTTCGACTTGTTGATACTGGGAACTACCTTTATGTCCTTTTCTTCCATAAGTTTAATGTACCGGTCCAGGTCCTTGGGGCGGTGTTCGGCCATGACCTTTTCATGGACCTGTTTGATCTCAAATCGTATAAGTTTGATCCGTTCCAATTTTTCCTGTTGCACCTCCCTTGCCGTGGTGAGCCCCATTTCCTTGGCAACATTTTCAGCGGCCTGCTGGCTCCTCTTTCCGATAAAGCTATCGTTATAGGCCCTACTGCTAAAATCGATGCGGTTCACGTATAAATGGACATGGGTATGTTGTTGGTCCCTGTGTACAAAGCCGATGGCCTGGTGCTCCTGTAGTTTCATTTCCTTGAGGAACTTTTCAGTTATCTCGCCAAGCCCTTTGGAATCAAGTTCCTTTCCCTCCTGAATGGTAGGGCTGAGGACAAAGCTCAGGGTATTGTTCGTGCACCTGGCATTCTGTTTTTGGATGATCTTGAATTCCTCCGTAATCTGTTCGGGAGTTTCCCCGGCCAGATGTTTGGAATAAACTACCTCCGCATCCTTCTCCTGGTTCCAGCCATAGGACATGGAGGCCCGGGTGTGCGATATCGATTTTCCCTTGCCTATCATTTTTTGAAATTTTTAAGGTGGTTCCGTATTTCCTCGGCCAGCTTTGTGACCTCTTCCGCCAGTCTGGGATTTCGTTTTCGGAACATGTTCCCGATCAGCTTAAAGTTTGTTGCATACTGGATCAGCATCTTATAGATGTCTATCTGTTCCTCCGTCAAGCGCTCGATGATCTTGTCCCCAAAAGCGGCACGACGGCAATATTCGCTTAGGCTCAGACCGCTCTTTTTGGCCTTGATCCTGAGCAGTTTCTTCTCGAAGAGGGAACATCGGAATTTGATGTAGGTCCTTTTCATTTTTTGTTTCTTTGCGACCTCCGGGAGCAAAGCAAGATCGTCTTTGTGGCAACAAAGACACATCTTGAATTCCTTCCCCGATGGGTCATAGTTTTTTCGACATCCACCATGCGTTCACATCCTTAAAATCCTTGTACAAGTTTGACATGTCCCTGCATTTTGGGCTCTGTTCCATCAATATTTTTGTGGCACTTTTCCCTGCTTTGTCATTGTCCAGGTAGAGCTGTACGGATTCATAGCTTTCAAATAGTCCGGGTATTTTTTCCACAAAGGCAAGGGAATTCAATATCAATAGGTCATTTTCACCCCGTAGTTTTTTGTCCCATTCCATAAGGCTCAACATATCGAACATGCCCTCGGTGACAATAAGCCTTCTTTTCCCATAATTGATGTATGTCATATCCTTTGGGGAACTTGAGTTCTTGACATATTTGTTGCGCAGTTCCCATCCATAGGAATCGTTCTGTAAACCGATGGCGAAGTACATTCTGTCCCTCAAGCTATAGTGGACCTCCCTGCACAGTCCCAGGGCCGTTGGCAAGGAAATTCCCCTTACTTCCACATACTCTTGCAAGGCATTATGGCCCAGTATCTTTACTTCCCTAATTTTGATCCCCTCTTCTTTAAATTCATTAAAAGGTTGCCGGTGAAAAGAAAGAGAGATCTGGCCGTTTTCCAATCAATCCAAGGTTTCCCTAACGGATGATCCGTTTACAATACAGACCAGGTCGATCACGTTGCCCCCTTTCCCCGCCCCATGGTCGTACCATCTATTGAGTTCCTTGGACACCTTGAAAGAGGCTTGGGTTTCTGACCTGAAAGGACTCAGGAACCAAGCTTCTTTGACCGATGTCCGTGTGGGAAAGTGCCCGAATTTTGCCAGCGCCCTTTCGATGGGAAAATCCCGGGCTGTTTCACACCGTGTCCTAAATGTTCTCTTATTGTGCATTTCTTGTCATTTGATCCCATTTCCCATCATCATTCTTTTTTGATGACAAAATGATGACAAAACGATGACGGCCCAACCCCCGTCTTTATTGACCTGAACTCTATCTGTCATCGTTTCATCAAAAAAAAGTATAAATAGAGGGGTGTTTTTTCTTTTCATTGGCAATTTTTTTGGCAAATGATGACAGACCCGCCGCATCACCCATGGACATTACGTTTCACCCATCATCGATTTGTCATCGTTTCATCGTTTTTCTATTCTTCCCCAAACTGCTCCAACAGGAAATCCTTCTTTATGGTATAATATCTTCCCTTGCCATCTATCCATCCCATCACTCCTTCCGGCCAGATCATCAATTTCCGGTAGACCATGGAATTCTTCTGATTAATCAGCTTCCAGTCCTTTTTCAGGATCTGTCTCAATTGGGTAAGGTCCGTTTTGATCCGGGTACGGTTCAATAATTGAAGGGCATCCAAGGGGCATAACTCAAGCTCTTCAAGGTCAAAGGTTTCCATCGCACTCAGGATTACACTGGCGAGTTCCTTTTCCACTCGGTTCCTATTGTTCCGCATTAAACTTTCCAGGGCCCTGGTCCTGATCTGGGAAGGAGAGAACCACATCCGGGTCCTATTGGGACTGTTGAGTTTTCTAATTTGTAGATGATACAGGAAAGCAGGTATCTCCGCTTCCAAAAAATCCAAAAACTGGGTTTCCTCTTTCTTCAGGGAGGGTACCTTCAACACCCAAAAACGGGTCTCATTATTGTCTATCTTGATGAAATTATCTTCATTGTTGCTGCAAAGGATGAACTTGCCAAAGAACTCGACCTCCCTTTTATCCTTGCCCTTGGCCTCCAGCTTATTGATATTGGTCGTGCTCATATACTTGATGCGCTCGGTCAGCTCTTCCTTATTGAAAAGCACCTCGTCGATGCAGATCAAGAGCTTGTTCGCCCAATCGGCGTTGAACTGGCTGCTGAAACTGTCATTGGTAAGGTAGGTCATGTTGTTGTCGAACACTACCTTCAGCCATTTAAGAAATGTACTCTTGCCTGTGGACCTTTCCTTGGATACCAAACAGAGGATCGGTAGCATTTGCACAGGCCTTAAATATAATAGTTGCATATAGTCCATCCCGAGATCCGATTGTTGCCCGAAGATGTGTTCCAAAAGCTGCCGGGTATAGGGAAAGTCTCCCTCTTGGGGTTTATGGGGCAAGGGAGAATAGGTATTGTAAAAACCGTGGCACTCCTGTTCAAAATGGATATGGCTGGGAAGACAGGTGAAACCATCGTATTTTTTTATGCCCCCGATATAATTCCTTCCGTGATCCTGGCGAATGGCCTCAAGGGTCCAAGGTACTATGACCTCCCTCAAATTCCCTGATATGGTAGGGACACTCACTAATTTGTAATAATTGGTGCCCACGCGAATGTAGGGTATGTCGTCCATGTGTATTGTGTTTGGCACCAGAGAGATCCAACTGGCGCAATATTAATTTAAGAGATTACTTGATTGGCCTTTATAATGGCCATGGCCCAGGTTAGGGCTTCCTGCTATTCCGCAGAACTTTGCCCGTTCCTGAGCAGCCAGTCTACGATTTTCTTTTTCTCGAAAAAGAGCATTTTTCCATTGGGCTTGGAATGTGGGATCTTTCCAGCAGCGGTGAGTTTGTACAGATAACTTCTGGATATTCCCGTAAAGTCACAGGTCTCCTCAAAAGTCAATACTTCCTTATTGGCGATCAATAGTTTTTCCAAACGATCCAATCGCTCCAAGATTAAAAAATTGTCCATTTATTTCTTATTTAAGATTGTTAAATGAACAAAAGCGCTTTTGTCTTCCTACACCATTGTAGGTAGGGTAAATGTATAAAAATAGGCAAAAAAGGAATGTAAAAAACTGTAATAGTTATTCACAACTACTTGATATATAATTATTTACGTCAAATCATATCAAATAATATTGCATAAAGCTCTCCTTAATTTTATTGAATATCACTTGTTATCAAATGATGTCAAAAAAAATCACCCCACAATTGACCTATTACTTGAATATCCGTAGTTATCAACAATTAAAGTCCAAGAGATAATTATATAGGAACCAGGAAAAACCATATTTACACTTTTTAAGTCCTGCTCATTTTACTCCTGAATAATATCGCATTTGAGTTCTCTACATAATTCAAAAAAGAATTACTGAGAATTCTAATGTTCCGTTAAAAAAGACAACAAATCTATAAATTTTGTAATTTTGCAAAGTAATGATAGAATTTTTTCGAAAAATAGTATCCATTGCAATGGCATTAATAGTGCTATTCTCCACGATGTCCTTTTCTGTGGATATGCACTATTGTGGTGACCATTTGGTAGATTTCAATTTTTTTGAAAAGGTTGATGCCTGTTTGATGAAGGCTGACAATTTAAATTCAGGCAGTGAATGCTCAATCGAGAAAATGGACATGGATTGCTGCACTGACGTTAAATTTTCCCAGGACGGACAGGATGATTTAAAAATTACATTCGACCACATTTCTTTTGACCAACAACTATTTCTTGCCTCCTTTGTTTATTCCTACGTAAACTTATTTGAAGGGTTTGACAAAAATATTGTTCCTTTTGGGGATTACTCTCCTCCACCTCTGATACGTGATATCCAAATTCTGGATCAAACCTTCCTTATTTGAATATTAAACGTTAGAAATTAAAGCCCAACGGCCATCGCTGTTTAAGGGCTAAACCTGTTGTTCGTAGGGTTTAGGCCAATTCAATTTCAAAATGTTTAAAAATCACTTAAAATGCTCAACAAAGGAATTAAATTTCTTATCGAGAATAAATTGGTTGCGGTACTCATGCTCGTATTGTTTGTAGGATGGGGCACTATCAACGCACCTTTCAATTGGGATACTGGATTTTTGCCCCGCAACCCGGTTGCCGTAGACGCAATTCCGGACATTGGTGAGAACCAACAAATCGTTTTTACCAAATGGGATGGTAGGTCACCACAAGATATAGAAGACCAAATCACCTATCCTTTAACCACATCGCTTTTAGGTATTCCAGGGGTAAAAACCATACGTAGTTCCTCAATGTTCGGGTTTTCAAGCATCTATATCATATTCGAGGAGGATATAGAATTTTATTGGAGCCGAAGTCGGATTCTTGAAAAGCTAAATTCCTTACCCAGTGGATTGCTCCCGGAAGGGGTTAATCCTGCTTTAGGTCCCGACGCCACCGGCTTAGGACAGATTTTCTGGTATACTTTAGAAGGTAGGGACACGGATGGCAATGTAACTGGTGGTTGGGATTTGCAGGAATTGAGAAGCATACAAGACTACTACGTAAAATATGCATTGTCAGCGGCAAGTGGTGTTTCCGAGGTAGCATCAATTGGAGGATACGTTCAGGAATACCAAATAGACGTAAATCCAGAATTGATGCGTCAATACAACATTGGCTTGAACCAAGTTGTAAAAGCGGTCAAGGAAAGCAATAGAGATATTGGTGCACAGACCTTAGAAATAAATAAAGTCGAGTATTTGGTACGTGGCCTGGGATATGTCAAATCTATTACCGACTTAGAAAATTCCGTAGTTACCTCTGAAGATTATATTTCTATCAAGATCAAAGACATTGCCAAAGTGTCTTTAGGTCCAGCAGCTCGCAGAGGGTTACTCGACAAAGAAGGTGCGGAAGTTGTTGGGGCCGTTGTTGTTGCCCGTTATGGAGCAAACCCGTTGGAGGTCATCAATAATGTAAAGGACAAAATAAAGGAATTGAGTGCGGGCTTGCCATCCAAAGTATTAAGTGACGGAAGAACGTCCCAAGTGACGATTGTACCTTTTTATGACAGAACAGAGCTTATCCAAGAAACTTTAGGAACACTTAATGAAGCGCTAACTTTAGAAATACTAATTACCATTTTGGTCATCATCATTATGGTTTTCAACCTCCGTGCTTCAGTACTTATATCTGGACTACTACCGGTTGCGGTTTTAATGGTATTCATAGCCATGAAAATATTTGGGGTTGATGCTAATATTGTTGCGCTTTCTGGTATAGCCATTGCCATTGGCACCATGGTTGACGTAGGAATTATCCTTTCTGAAAATATAATCAGGCATTTGGATGAAGATGACCGTAAACTTCCGATAAACACAATAGTTTACAATGCCACAGCTGAGGTATCAGGAGCTATCGTAACAGCTGTGATGACAACAATCATAAGTTTCATACCGGTATTTACGATGATTGGAGCTGAAGGGAAACTATTCCGGCCCCTGGCATTTACTAAAACATTTGCACTTACTGCATCCATTATTATTGCCCTGTTTTTGATTCCACCATTTGCAGCATTTTTGTTCAAGAGTAGAAAAATTAGGAGGAGTACCAACTATGGTATCAACGGGCTATTGTTGGTCGCCGGGTTTATTGTGGCAATTTTTGGCCATTGGTTAGGCCTTATTTTGATGGGTTTTAGTTTTCTGGCATTCGCAAAACTACGTGGCAATTGGTCAAAAGAGCGCTCCAGCAAATACAGCATCTATCTTTCGGCATTGGCCATTGTATTCTTATTGGCAGAATATTGGCGTCCATTGGGAGTTGACAAGAGCGTTTTCTGGAATCTAATTTTCGTGGGCATTATCTGCTTTGGCCTGTTGGCAAGTTTTTCAATTTTCAAAAATTACTACTCCAGAATCCTTAAATGGGCCTTGGCAAATCGGTTACTTTTTTTGACCATTCCCACATCACTTCTCATCCTAGGTTTCGTCATTTATAAAAATACGGGAAAGGAGTTTATGCCATCCCTAAATGAAGGCTCATTTCTTTTAATGCCCACCTCGATGCCGCATGCAGGGATTGAAGAAAATAAACGGGTATTACAACAATTGGATATGGCGGTTGCAAGCATTCCCGAAATTGAAACCGTCGTCGGAAAAGCCGGAAGAACAGAATCTGCATTGGATCCAGCTCCCTTATCTATGTACGAAAATATAATCCAGTACAAATCAGAATATATATTGAATGAAAAAGGAAATCGCCAACGCTATAAAGTTAACGATGATGGATTATTTATTCTAAAGGACAGTAGTTTGGTTGATAACCCTAATCATTCAGTGGAATTGGAAAAAATTGAAAATGCACGAAAAAATGGCAAAAATGTTCTAACAACAGTTGACGAATCGCCCAATAATCTAATTCCTGATAATGATGGCGAATTCTTCCGAAACTGGCGACCAGCAATCAATTCCCCAGATGATATTTGGAATGAAATTGTAAAGGTCACCAAACTACCAGGTGTGACCTCCGCCCCAAAATTACAACCCATAGAAACGCGTCTGGTAATGCTTCAAACAGGAATGCGTGCACCAATGGGTATCAAAGTTAAAGGTCAGGACTTAAAACTGATAGAAAATTTTGGCCTGGAATTGGAAAATGTTCTGAAAGAGGTTGAAGGCGTAAAACAAGAAGCTGTTTTCGCCGACCGGATCGTAGGCAAACCATACCTTCTTATTGACATTGACAGGGAAAAGCTGGCGCGCTATGGAATAACTATTGAGGAAGTACAGAATGTTCTAAAAGTAGCTGTTGGAGGAATGTCGTTGACGCAAACCGTGGAAGGCAGGGAACGCTATGATGTTCGAATTCGTTACCCAAGGGAATTGCGGGCAAACCCATCCGATTTAGGGCGTATATATGTGCCTGTAGAAAAGAGCAACCCAGTGCCATTGAGTGAACTGGCAAGCATTCGTTACGAACAAGGTCCGCAAGTCATAAAAAGTGAGGATACTTTTTTGGTGGGCTATGTGTTGTTTGACAAATTGGACGGTTTCGCGGAAGTAAATGTGGTTGAAAATGCCCAAGCCCTTATTCAGCATAAGATTGACAATGGAGAATTAACAGTTCCAAAAGGGATCAGTTATAAATTCACGGGAACCTATGAAAATCAAATGCGTGCCGAAGAAACGCTATCGATTATTGTTCCTCTGGCCTTGTTGGTTATTTTCTTGATTCTTTATTTCCAATTCCGGTCGGTTTCCACAACATTAATGGTCTTCACTGGAATTGCAGTGGCCTTTGCCGGTGGCTTTGTGATGATTTGGCTATACGGACAAGACTGGTTTTTGAATTTCAATTTCTTTGGTGAAAACCTTCGGGTACTCTTCAATATTAAAACCGTCAATTTGAGCGTGGCGGTTTGGGTTGGTTTTATTGCCCTATTTGGTATTGCTACCGATGATGGTGTCGTTATGGCCACCTACCTCACACAGACCTTTGACAAAAACGACCCTACAGATATTCAAGAAATAAGAAAATCTACCTTGGAAGCAGCTTCCAAGCGCATACGGCCATGCCTGATGACTACAGTAACCACCATTTTGGCTCTCTTACCAGTCTTGACTTCAACAGGTAAAGGAAGTGATATCATGATCCCTATGTCCATCCCTATTTTCGGGGGAATGTTATTGGACACCACCTCTTACTTCCTTGTTCCTGTCCTCTATAGTTGGAGAAAGGAACAGATTGCCAAACGAAGATTAAAAAACGAATCGGACACCCTAAATTTTGAACCATGATAAAACAGAAAACACATTTAAAGTTGGTCGTATTTCTGAGCCAGTTATTCTTGGCATTCAACAGTTATGGTCAAAATTTGCAAACCTATATTGATGAGGCTATTTCCAATAGTCCAGAAATTCAAAAATTTGAATTGCAATATGGTATTGCCTCGGAAAAAGTAAATGAAGTAGGCGCTATTCCCAATACTGAATTTGGAGTGGGCTATTTTGTTAGCGAACCTGAAACAAGAACCGGTGCGCAACGCTTTAAGGTTTCTGCAAAGCAAATGTTGCCTTGGTTTGGAAACATTACTGCAAGAGAAAACTATGTAAGTTCTTTGGCTGATGTAAAGTATGAAGAAATAGTGATTGCCAAAAGAAAACTAGTGGCTTCCGTATCACAAGCCTACTATAATCTATATGCAAACATGGCAAAACAAACTGTATTCCTTGAAAACATAGAATTACTAAAAACCTATGAAACCTTGGCCTTGACTTCACTAGAAGTTGGCAAAGCTTCAGCCGTAGATGTCTTGCGGTTACAAATGCGTCAAAATGAAATGCAACAATTATTAGATGTTTTGATTCAACAATTTTTAGCAGAACAAACCAATTTTAATAAGCTCTTAAATCGAGATAAAGATATGTCAGTCAATGTTATAAGTGATTTGAATATGCCTTTAGAGGATTTTGACATCACTCCCGAGAATTTAGCATTACATCCTGAATTGCTGAAATACGACAAGCTTTATAATTCGGTTGAAAAATCTGAATTGCTGAACCAGAAAGAAAGTCTTCCAATGATTGGTTTTGGATTGGATTATATCAATGTTGATGAACGCCCGGATATGGATTTCCGCGATAATGGAAAAGATATTATAATGCCAATGGTGTCTTTGTCTATACCCCTTTTTAACAAGAAGTATAAATCCCAAAGCAAACAAAACGAACTGCAGCAATTGGAGATAAGCGCACAGAAACAAGATCGCTTAAACAATTTGGAATCAATTTTGGCCAAAGCCATTAACGATAGAATTTCTGCAAGAATCAGCTATAAGACGCAATCCAAAAACTTAAAACAGGCAAATGATGCAGAAGATATTTTGATCCGAAGTTATGAAACTGGTACGATTGATTTTAAGGACGTTCTGGATATTCAGGAGTTACAATTAAAATTTCAGATCAACCAAATCGAATCTATTAAGACCTACTATGTACAAACAACGATAATCAATTATTTAAGCAACTAAAATCAAGTTTAATTTAAAATTAATAACAATGAAAAAAGTAAGATTAACGACAACAATTATGGGAATGGCTTTTATGAGCCTAATTACTATGTCTTGTAAAGAAGCAAAAAAAGAGATCCCACAGGATAATTCAATGCATCCCGAAATGAACAATTCGAACCAAGTAAATACCAAGACCAAGTTTAATGATGTGAAAACCGAGGCAATATTTCAGCATTACATTCATATAAAGACCGCCTTGGTAAATTCCGATATTGCCGAGGCACAATCGGGCGCAAGAATGATTATTGAAAATACGGACAATGCGGCATTGAAATCTACCGCTTCAACCATTGTAGATACCGATAATATTGAAATGCAGCGTAAAGTATTTTCTGATGTTACCGCCCAAATAGAGCCCCTCCTTAAAACATCATTGTCATCTGGGGAAATCTACAAACAATATTGCCCCATGGCATTTAACAACACGGGAGGATACTGGCTCTCCAATGACAAGTTAATCCAAAATCCTTACTACGGACAAAAGATGTTAAAATGTGGCACGATTACAGAGACAATAAATAAACTATAAAACCATATCGTTATGGAAAATGTAAAATAAAACAAATTGAAAACGATGAAATGAGCATGAACTGTTTTAAACATTCCATACCGATATGATTAAAATAAGTTTTTGCAAACCCGCCCGAACGTACCTTTTCGGTACGGGCGGGAACGAAGTGGTTACATCTGTTTATAAATTTTTTAATTGGTTTAAAAAGAAGTAATTAAAAAATTTATAAACAGATGAAATATCCATTAGCAAAATTTTAAAACCTCCCGATAATTATCTGGACAAAATAATTACTTGGATATTACACCCGCCTGAATGAAGAATTCGGGCAGGTCTGACCGATAAAAAACAATAAATATGAACAGATGAAAAAGTATATCATATATTTCGGAATATTAGCACTGGGGTTTCTCCTAGGTGGGTTGTTCTTTGGCAATTCTTCCAATAACGAAACAGAACATAATCATAATGACGTGGCCGAACACAGTGAGATGTGGACCTGTTCCATGCACCCACAGATTATGCAAACAGAACCGGGCGATTGCCCTATTTGTGGCATGGATCTAATTCCTGCAGAAAGTGGAGAAGAAGGTTTGTTGGCAGACCAATTTAAGCTAACTGAAAACGCAATGGCGTTGGCCAATATCCAAACAACTACGGTAAACGTTAGATCATCAAATGGAAATGCCTTGAAGTTGTCGGGGAAGATTGTTGAAAATGAAGATTCCAATGCAGTCCAAGTGAGTTATTTTTCTGGAAGAATAGAACGCTTGAATGTGAGTTTTACTGGAGAAGAGATTCGCACGGGACAATTATTGGCCACTATTTATTCGCCAGAACTATATGCTGCCCAACAAGAGTTGATTACGGCAGGTACTTTAAAAGAATCCCAACCAGCTTTGTACGAAGCTGTTAGAAACAAATTGAAACTGTGGAAACTATCCGAAAGTCAAATTAATAAAATTGAAACTTCAGGAAAAGTTTTGGAGAATTTCCCAGTATACGCTACCGTTTCCGGTACAGTTTCAGAAAAACTGGTAGAGCAAGGCGACTATATAAAACAGGGACAACCACTTTTAAAAATCGCAAAACTAAATACCGTTTGGGCAAATTTCGATGTATATGAAAATCAGATTGATTTATTCAGAAAAGGACAAGAAATAACTATTACTACAAATGCCTATTCTAACCAGAAAATCAAAGGCAATGTATCTTTCATAGACCCTGTATTGGATCCGCAAACAAGAACGGTAAAATTAAGAGTTGTATTAAATAATACGGGAAACATCCTTAAACCTGGTATGTTTGTCGAAGGTAAAATTCAGACTACCACACCAACTAAAGGACAAGTGTTAAATATTCCTTCATCTGCCATTTTATGGACAGGCGAACGATCCGTAGTCTATATTAAAACAAATCCCGACAAACCAGTTTTTGAGATGAGAGAAGTTAAATTAGGCATTCCCATTGGAGAAAATTATGAAGTTTTAAATGGTTTGGACGATGGTGATGAAATAGTCACCAATGGCACATTCACTATAGATGCAGCAGCACAATTGCAGGGCAAAAAATCAATGATGAATAAAGAAAGCGGAAAAACAATGACTGGCCATGAAGGACATGAAGGGATGAACTAAGTTTCCAATTACTAAATCAAAAGTTTTGTGGGGTATAAAATGTGATCTTTTGAACAAGATAAAAAATACCATAATGTATGCTGGTTGAACCATTATGACAAAATAATTCTCACAAAAAAAAAGCATATTAGAAAGATTAAATGATATCCTAAAAACCCAGAGTATAATTGAGCATTCTAGTCAAAGAAGCTCGAGTGTATTTATTACCAACATGTTCTATGGCCTTATTGTCTATGCCATTTAACGTACTAAACCAAACATCAATTGACTTCAAAGAAATATATAATTCTTATGTTTAAAAATTTATAAGGGTAAGTAGCTAAACAATATCCAATTTTTATTTCCAATTCGATTCATTTTCTAATTCCCGTATACCACCTTCATGAACTTCTTCCAATTTCTCCCTTAACATCTGCATATCATCGGATACCTTTCTCTCGATGACCTTAGCGTAAATTTGAGTTGTTGCCAGTTTGGTGTGGCCCAACATTTTGGAAATGGTTTCAATGGGCACCCCATTTGTCAGGGTGACAGTGGTTGCGAAGGTGTGTCTCGCCATATGAAATGTAAGGTTCTTTTGAATTCCCGCAGGCTCGGCTATTTCTTTTAAATAAGCATTTAGTTTTTGATTTGAGATTTTTGGGAATAAGGTACCGTTGATCATAGACCGTTTATCATTGATGTAACGCTTTATCAAATCCAATGCTTTTGATAGAAGAGGGATCTTGACTGCATTTCCTGTTTTTTGCCTTTTGGTAATGATCCAATAGCTTTTATCCACACCCAGTACCACACTATTCTTGGTCAAAAGCATTAAGTCTGCATAGCTAATACCAGTATAACAACTGAATATAAACATATCCCTTACGGTCTTTAACCTTTCGGAGTCAATATTTAATTCCTCCAAATCCTTTAGTTCTTCGGCATTTAAAAATCCCCTGTGTGTGGGAACCAATTTTTGTCTGAATTTACGGAAAGGGTCTTTGTCTATCCATTCAATTTGATAGGCCAGGGTAACCATTCTGCGAAGTCGCTGTATATGTTTCATAACCGCATTATTTCCTATTTTCTTTTGGTAATGCCTAGGAGTATGACCACGGAGGAAATTCTCAAAATTCAAGATAAACTGGTAGTCGAGTTCGGATAACTCTATGTTGTCCATTTTGTATTCTTTTTTTAAAAAAAGTAAGATATACTTTTGGCTAATGAGGTATAGCCTTGAAGTATTGTAATGAAGTTTGTGGAACATTTTGGTATTATGATACTCAATAATATCCTTTAAGGTATAATGCACCACTTTAGCATCCCCAACAAATTTGGCTTTGATTATCTGGGGAGTAATACGCCTATCCTCCGCCCTTAATTCCTGATAACATTGAAATAGTTTAGAATGCACCTCGTCCAAGTACTGATTGAGGTCCCTTGCAGTTTTGCCTGTTCCCCTTATCCTTTGTTTTTGAGGGTTCCAAAGCTGTATATCGATTCGCCTTTTAAGGCTAATATTGAGCTTTTTCCCATCTACGGTTATTCTTGCATAGAGCGGAGCAAGATTATTCTTAGTTCTTTTGGCGTATATCCAGAATAGGATAGAAAAAGTTGTGGTAGAGCGCATAACAATCCTCTTTAAGTTGAACTTAATTGAAGACGAAAGTCAAATCACCAAAAATAGTTCATCTTAGACCTTGAAAATAAGTTGCTTCAAGTTACGAAAACATTTGAAAAAAATGTTGACGATTTGTGAACTCTATCCTTTGATATCAAATAAACCCATTTGATATCAAAATTTATCTAAAACACTGTAAATCAGTTAAATTTGCATTAATTTAACCCACTTTACAAGTTAAAAAGTGACCTCACCAAGAATCGAACTTGGATCTAAAGTTTAGGAAACTTCTATTCTATCCGTTGAACTATGAGGCCATTCGCAGTTAAATATTTAAACCGCGGGTGCAAAAATAAAATTTATTTGATAAAAAAACTCGATACTTTATAGATAGTTTTTGAATAATTGCAATGGACTGCGATTTTTCGATGCCTTTCTACCTTAGAACAGCCCAAAATTCCGTTTTTAAGCTTCAAAATTCCACACTTACTCACCAATATCCCCATTTGTTAAAAAATTGGATTTATAACAGCAGTATGGAGATAATTTTTTACATTGCCTGCTTAAACGTTTAAATTAATCTAAATAATTCATCCAAACCACTTATGCAAAACCGGAAATATACCCTTGGGGTCGACTATGGAACGGATTCCGTAAGGACCATGATAATAGATACCAGCAATGGCAAAATTATGGGTCAGGCCGTTGCCTTATACGAAAGATGGGGCAAAGGCATGTACTGCCAACCGGAAACCAATCAGTTTAGACAACACCCCTTGGATTACATTGATGGCCTAAAAAAAGCCGTCAAAGAGGCCATAGCTCCACTTTCCCAAGAAGTCATAGACGGCATAGCCGCTATTTCCGTGGCCACCACCGGCTCAACGCCCATAGCTATTAGCCAGGAGGGAACCCCTTTGGCAATGCTCCCAGGCTTTGAGGAAAATCCAAACGCCATGTTTATACTTTGGAAAGACCATACAGCAGTTGAGGAAGCCAAAGAAATCAACGCATTGGCACACCATGAAAATGGAATTGACTATACCAAATACAGTGGAGGGGAATATTCCTCGGAATGGTTTTGGGCCAAGATCCTACACACCCTGAGAGTAGATAAAACCGTCCGCCAAGCAGCCTTCTCATGGATAGAACACTGCGACTGGATTCCGGCCCTCCTTACAGGAAATACCGACCCCCTAAAATTAAAAAGAAGCAGGTGTGCGGCAGGGCACAAAGCCATGTGGCACCCCGACTGGGACGGATTACCTCCCGACGCATTTTGGACAGAGCTGGACCCTCTATTGACCGGATTAAGGGATAGGTTATATACCGATACCTACACTTCCGACCATGCCGTGGGTACAATTTCCGCGGAATGGGCACAGATTCTGGGCCTGCCCAAGAATGTAATTATCGGTAGTGGTTCTATTGACGCCCATATTGGGGCCATTGGCAGTGCCATAAAACCATATCATATGGTAAAAGTGATCGGCACCTCTACCTGCGATATGATTGTTGCTCCCACAGAGGAAATAGGAAAAAAAGCTATCCGCGGTATCTGTGGACAGGTAGATGGCTCCATTATTCCGAACATGATAGGACTCGAAGCAGGACAAGCCGCCTTTGGCGATCTTTATGCCTGGTTTAGGGAGTTGTTGCTATGGCCCGCAAACAAAATTATAGGGAACAGCAGCTTATTGGAGGCAGAAACCAAAGCCAAATTAATGGAAGAAATGGCCGATGGCATCCTTAACGAATTGACATTGGCCGCCAGTAAAATAGAAATCGATACCTCCGGAATAATTGCGATGGACTGGATGAACGGCAGGAGAACGCCGGACTCCAATCAAAATCTTAAAGGCGCCATTCAGGGCCTGACCTTGGGAACTACGGCCCCGCACATCTTTAGGGCATTGGTAGAGGCCACGGCTTTTGGTTCCAAAAAAATAGTGGAACAATTCCAAGCTGAGGGAGTCCGTATAGACGGCATTATCGCCATCGGCGGAGTGGCCCAAAAGTCGGAATTCGTAATGCAGATCCTGGCCGATGTCCTAAACTTTCCCATTCGGATAATTAAATCGGAACAGACCTGTGCCCTTGGTGCAGCCATGGCAGCAGCGGTGGCCTCGGGAATCTATAAGACCTTTCTTGAAGCACAAAATGCAATGGGCAGCGGATTTCAAAAAGAATACCTCCCCATCCCGGAAAATGTCAAAAAATATATGGAGCTGTATGAACAATACGGCACCTTGGGCGACTTTATAGAAACCCAAGAATTACAGAAAGTCTAAAAGACAAAATTCAATACACAAAAATTAAAGTAATGCAAAACAAATACAACCATCTAGGAGCAATACCCAAAGTAGGGATAAGACCTGTAATCGATGCCCGTCTGGGCGGTATAAGGGAATCATTGGAACAGACCACCATGGCCATGGCCGAACGTGTGGCCAATTTCCTTTCCAACAACCTAAGAAACTATAACGGCAGCAGGGTAGAATGCGTTATTGCCGACACTACCATTGGCAGGGTCCCGGAAGCACAAAAATGTGAGGAAAAATTCCTTAGGGAAGGCGTAGGGCTTTCCATTACGGTAACTTCTTGCTGGTGCTATGGCACCGAGACCATAGACATGAATCCAACCCGACCAAAAGCCATCTGGGGCTTCAACGGTACCGAAAGACCAGGAGCCGTTTACCTGGCCGCCGCCTTGGCCGGCCATGCCCAAAAAGGGGTGCCGGCCTTTAGCATCTATGGCAAAGAAGTACAGGACGGCAACGATGAAAGCATTCCCGAGGACGTTCAAAAACTATTGCTGCAATTTACCAAAGCCGGACTGGCCGTTGCCATGATGAACGGAAAGTCCTACCTATCCATAGGCTCTGTGTCCATGGGAATTGCCGGATCTATTGTAAATGAGAGTTTCTTTCAGGACTACTTGGGCATGAGGAACGAATATGTGGATATGAGCGAGGTTAACCGCCGTATGCAACTCGGAATATTTGATCCTGAAGAATTTGAAAAAGCCATAAAATGGACCAAAGAGCATTGCAAAGAAGGTAAAAACTACAATGCGAAAGAAATACAGAAATCTAGGGAGCGTATGGATGAAGAATGGGAGACCGTGGTAAAAATGACACTTATCTCCCGAGATCTTATGATCGGCAACCCCAAATTGGCTGCATTGGGCTTTGGGGAAGAGTCCCTGGGTCACGGTGCCATAGCCGCCGGATTCCAAGGACAACGACAGTGGAACGACTATATGCCGAACGGGGATTTTATGGAAGCCATACTAAACTCCTCCTTTGATTGGGGCGGAATCCGCCCCCCTTATATGATGGCGACCGAAAATGACAGCCTAAACGGCATCTCCATGCTATTTGGCTATCTACTTACCAATCAGGCACAGATGTTTTCGGACGTTAGGACCTATTGGAGTCCGGCTTCAGTAGAAAGGGTCACTGGTCACGAGCTCAAGGGCAAGGCGGCCAATGGAATTATACACCTCATCAATTCAGGTTCATCCACGCTGGATGGTACCGGACAACAGGAAATAGATGGGAAACCGGCCATGAAACCCTTCTGGGAAATATCGGAAACCGAAGCGGAAAAATGCTTGGAAGCCACAGATTGGCCTCCTGCCATGTACGAATACTTTGGTGGCGGAGGATACTCTTCCCATTTTGTCACCAAAGGCGAAATGCCGGTAACCATGTGCAGGATCAACGTGATAAAAGGCCTTGGGCCGGTTATGCAAATCGTGGAAGGATGGACGGTAGATCTTCCTGAGGAAGTACATAATACTTTGGATGCAAGGACCAATCCAACCTGGCCCACCACTTGGTTTGCCCCTAAATTGAACAATGACCAAGCATTCAAGGATGTGTACAGCGTTATGAACAATTGGGGAGCCAATCACGGCGCTTTCAGTTATGGCCATTTTGGGGACGAAATAATAACACTTTGTTCCATGCTCAGGATTCCGGTAAATATGCACAATGTAGAACCCGAACGTATTTTTAGACCCAAGGACTGGGCTTCGTTTGGGATGGATCAGGAAGCTGCCGATTACAGGGCATGTAAGAATTACGGCCCGCTTTATTAGGCTTGTAAAAAATTGTTCGGACTGCAAGGAACGACCATATTTTATATATTGAAGAAAATTAAAATTATGCCCTCACCCTGAAACTAAATATATGATTACCAATAAATGCACCTGGATTATTGCGCTGCTGTACTTTTCATTGACACTAAATCTACAAGCCCAGCTTGCACAAGGATCGGTAAAACATGTAAAAGTCTATTATGAACCGGGCATGTTCGGCGGCTGGCCGGCCAACCATGAGGTCTGGAATTGGGGCGATGAGATTTTGGTTGGATTTTCCAAAGGCAATTACAAGGATTTGGGACCCGATCGTCATAATTTCGACAAGGAAAATCCGGAGCTACATGTGCTGGCACGAAGTCTTGACGGAGGTGAAACATGGAAGTTGGAAGACCCTGGTGCTGGGGATGGAGACCTTGTGGTTCCCGATAACGGAAGTTATCATGGCCTAATGAGAAAAGATGTTAAAGCACCGGAACCGATTCCGGCCGAACAAATCGATTTCACTCATCCCAATCTGGCTTTTACGGTGCGTATGACCGACCACCACGGCGCCGAATCCCGTATTTGGTATTCCTATGACAGAGGGAAGGACTGGAAGGGCCCATTTGGACTTCCCAATTTTGGAACACCGGGTATTGGGGCACGGACCGACTATATCATTGATAGCAGAAATGAGTGCATGCTTTTTCTTACCGCAGCAAAGGCCAATGGAAAAGAGGGTCGGGTTATGGGTGTAAAAACTGTTGACGGCGGGAAAAATTGGGACTTCGTTTCTTGGATAGGTCCGGAACCTGATGGTTTTTCCATTATGCCCGCATCCGTTAGAATATCCGATACGGAAATATTGGTCACCACTCGCAGAAGGGAAGAATCTGGCCGATTTATAGATGCCTATCTTTCCCAAGACAATGGCGCAACTTGGCAACCCTTGGCCAACCCGGTGGAGAATTGTGGCCAGGGCAATCCCCCCGCCATGGTAAAAATGAAAGATGGAAGAATTTGCCTGATCTATGGATACCGGGCCCTGGAAGAGGATATCAAAAACAATCGGGACAAGAGCGAGATCAGAGCCAAAATTAGCAATGACAATGGACGTACATGGAGCAAGGATTATGTGCTACGCGACGACGGATCCGGAAAAGATCTTGGCTATCCAAGGGTAGTACAGCGTGCAGATGGTAAAATTGTAGCCCTCTATTATTTTATGGACAAGGATACTGGTCCTGAACGCTATATTGCGGCCACCATTTGGGATCCACCATCCTTTGAAAATTAAAGTTCATTATAACAAACTAAAGCCTGATATAAGTTCCCAATTATTGATTGATAAATAAAACAAAAATGACCATGAGAAGCATTCACTATTTTCTAACAGCACTGACTTTTATCATCATTTCCTGCAAGAACAAAACGGAGAAAACTGCCACTACAGAAGAACTTAAAAGTGGCAACGACATCACCGGAAAGTTCACTTTACCTCCCTTGTCCCAACCTGGGCAGGGTGCCTATCTAAGCGGGGAGCTTATCTACCCTTTGGACAATAAACCCACTCCGGAATGCCATGCCTCTACCATAGTGGAAACCCCGACTGGTCTTGTAAGCGCATTTTTTGCGGGTACCCATGAGAAAAATCCGGATGTGGGGATCCGGGTATCTAGAATGGTGGATGGCAAATGGACCTGGCCGGAAGAAGTCGCCAATGGAGTACAAAACGACACATTGCGCTACCCCTTGTGGAATCCAGTGCTATTTCAACCCAAGGAAGGACCTTTGTTATTATTTTATAAAGAGGGACCAGACCCAAGGACTTGGTGGGGCATGTTGATGACATCTTCCGATGGGGGAATAACATGGTCCAAACCGGAAAAAATGGGAACGGACCCGAAAATTGGTCATTTGTTGGGCCCTGTCAAGAACAAGCCCATTCAATTGGAGGACGGCACTATCATTAGCCCTAGCAGTACAGAAATTATGCTAGAGGACGGAGATGTGGATTGGATGGTACATTTTGAAATAAGCAAGGACAATGGCAAGACCTGGGAGGTAGTGGGGCCCATTAATGATGGGAAAGAGTTTGATGCAATTCAGCCCAGTATACTTACCTATCCCAATGGGCAAATGCAGGTATTGTGCAGAACAAGACAAAATGTAATTTCCCAAAGTTGGTCCGAGGATCGAGGCCAGACCTGGAGTAAAATGACGGCTACCGAACTTCCCAATCCCAATTCGGGAACCGATGCCGTAACCCTGACAGATAACAGGCAATTACTTATATACAATCACACCACAAAGGAAGGGGAAGAGCCCAAAGGCAGAAATATGATAAATCTGGCCATATCGGACGATGGCATCAATTGGAAACCCGTAATGACCTTGGAAAATGTTCCGGCAGAGTCTGGCTATTCCTATCCGGCCATTATACAGACTTCGGATGGCTTGGTGCAGATCACCTACACCTATCTAAGACAGTCCGTAAAACATGTGGTCATAGATCCTAAGCAGTTGTAGTTAGTAATAGATAAAAAGAAGATTGGATAGTATGGGAAAGCTTTTTATAACCAAGAAATGAAGATGAAAAATTTGAAGGGTGTAGTAAAACTGTATTTCACAGCTGTTATAATGCTGTTGTTTGCAATTACCATCATGTTCTTTGGTTGTAAAGGGAATAAAACTATAGATTATCCGGATCCGCTTACCAATCCAAGTTCCAAACTGATGCTAGAAGGAGATTGGCTAAAGGACCCCCATCAAATTGATTTTGATGAACTTCCCAAGATCTCTCTGCAGCATGCTGTGGTAAGCGATGTTACCCCAGAGGGAGTTAACCAACACAATTATCTGGCCTACTATGACAATCGTTATTGGCTTATGTGGAGCGATGGCCCAGGGGTTGAGGATAGGGCGGGACAAGTGGTAAAATACTCCACCAGCACGGATGGCCTAAACTGGGAAAAACCAAAATTCCTTACCTCCTATCCTGAAGGTTCAGAGCCGGGATCTCCCCATTATAATACAAGAACGGATGAGGGCCTAAGGTGGATTTCAAGAGGATTTTGGGAATATAAGGGCGATTTTTTGGCCTTGGCCTCCCTGGACGAGGCCGCAGGTTTTTTTGGTCCCTCCCTCAGTCTACATGCCTTTAAGTGGAACAAAGAAAGCCAGAGCTGGGAACCCCATGGATTAGTTATGGAAAATGCAATCAATAATTTTCCTCCCAAAAGATTACCTACGGGGGAGTGGCTAATGTCGCGCAGATCTTTTGATTATGTGGAAAGTGGGGTCGATTTTATGGTAGGGGCAGAAGAGCATTTTAATCAGTGGGAAGTCTACCCAGTTTTTGGAACAAGTACACATCTGGAAGCGGAGGAACCTTACTGGTGGATCTTGCCCGACAATAAAAACCTGATGGCGCTTTTTAGGGACAATCGCAAAAGCGGGTACTTGTATCGCTCCTTTTCAACGGACAATGGCCGTACTTGGAGCTCACCTGTACAAACCAACTTTCCGGACGCAAGGTCCAAATTCCACGGCCTGCGATTACAGGATGGAAGATATGTTCTTGTTTCCAATTCCAATTATAAAAAAAGGGACCCTTTAACCTTGGCCATCAGCGAAGATGGCATGGTATTTACAAAAATGGGGTATTTGGTTGGAGGAAGACACATAGATTACCCCCATGTGTTGGAGCATAATGGATATCTATTGATAGCCTTTGCCGGAGATGCCAAACAAAAAATTGAAGTGGTAAAAGTGAAGGTCTCGGATTTGGATAAAATTACTATGGATTAAATATCATAATTGATTAGCCCAATGAAGGGAATAATTGAAATTTGAACATCCGTATCGGAAAACACCATAAACCTAATTAGCGTGAATTCGACATAAGAAATAATTACAAGACATTGATTTTCTGTAAATTAAAAAATTACTACTGTCTCCTCGAGCCAGCCTGCGGAAGGCAGGCGGAGTCGAGAGGTTATTGTACATAACGATTTTTAATTGAGATCTCTTCCGATAATATCGGGATTCGTCTGTCTACCGATAGGCAGGATCGACCGTACAAGTTTATCATAAATAACTCATTAACAATTAAATATAAATGGAACTCAGGTTAATTAGAATGGGACATATTTTAATAAAAATTCAGACTTGTTTACTTATTATTTTTTTTGCCTATCCAGCCTTGGCCCAAGAAGATATTGAAAAATTAAATGTGGTATTTATTCTTGCGGACGACCTAGGTTGGTCAGACCTGAGTGGATACGGTAGCGATCTACATGAAACTCCTAATTTGGATCGTTTGGCCAAGCAGGGAATGAAATTTACAAATGCCTATGCCGCAGCTCCTATTTGCACTCCCAGCCGGGCATCTATAATGACCGGAAAATTTCCGGCAAGATTACATATGACCACATGGCATGAGAATTCAGGAACACCAACTCCAAATAACAAAGATAAATTGGTGGCCCCGGCTACCGTTGGCAATTTGCCATTGGACGAAACCACCATTGCCGAAGTTTTTCAAGAGGCCGGCTATTTCACGGCCCATGTTGGAAAGTGGCATTTGGGAGACGCCGCCCATTATCCCCAAACACATGGATTTGAGGTTAATATCGGAGGAACAATGTGGGGAGCCCCTGACACCTATTGGTCGCCCTATAGAGGCCAAAAATTTCAAAATGAGTATAGATATATCCCAGATTTAGGGTCAGCGTCCACTGATGAAAAAAATAAGGCCCCCGCTTACCTCACCGATGCACTTACTGATAAGGCAGTACAGATCATAAAAGAAAACAGTAATACCCCATTTTTTCTAAACCTATGGTACCACACCGTACACACGCCTATAGAGGGGAAACTTCAATTGGTTGAATACTACAAAAAGAAGGTTAAACCGGGCATGAAAGATCAGAATTATGAATATGCCGCCATGGTCGCTAGTTTGGATGAAAATGTCGGCCGTGTACTACAGGCGATAGATAATGCGGGAATCGCGGACAATTCCATTGTTATCTTCTTTTCGGACAATGGGGGAAGAATTGGCAAATACAAGGACTGGGAGACAGTTGCCAACAACGCTCCTTTACGTTCAGGAAAAGGATCCTTATATGAAGGAGGAATACGGGAACCCCTGATTATAAAATGGCCAGGGATTACCAAAGCAGGAAGCGTCTGTGATTCTCCTGTGATCTCGAACGATTTCTTTCCCACTTTAATGGAAATTCCGGCATTGAAAAAGACCCAAATAGAACTTGACCGGCATGATGGGATCTCGCTGATGCATGTTCTAAAAGACCCAAAATTGCCATTGGAAAGGGAGGCGCTTTTTTGGCATTCCCCCCATTATTATACCACAACCTCCCCTGTTAGTGCCATTCGTAAAGGCCCTTGGAAATTGATACACTATTTTGAGGACGACCATTTGGAGCTATATGACCTGGACAGGGATTTAGGCGAAAAAAACAATCTTGCAGATACCTATCCTGAAAAGGCAAAAAAAATATATGAGGAGCTTAAAACCTGGCGTAAGGATATAGACGCCCAATTTCCCAGTTATAATCCTTTGTATGTTCCAGGGAATTGGTAGGGAAAGGCTTAGCAGAAAATAAAAATTTCGGATTTGGATGATTTCAAGATATAGTATCAAATAAAACCCTTTCCTGCTGGGGAATATGCAGATTGTTAAATTTAAACCACAATCAATAGGCTTCTTTCAAAATAAACCCACTTTCTTTTGAAATCAGGAAATAATTAATTATCATTGCTTAATCGATAAAGCAATAATTAACAGTCTGAAAATCCATTTTATTTAATACGACTCATTAATCCTCTGTTTTGAACATTATAGCAAATTGAGGAATTTACAATTAACCAACACTTAAGTAGCGCGAATATCCTACTTTTAAAGCTTATACCAAATAAACTAAATAGCCAATAATAATGAACAGTTTAGATTTAATCGTATTCTTCATTTACATAGGGGGAATAGCCCTTTTCGGAGGTTCGTTTTTTAAGAAGAGTAGAACATCCTCCTCCTACACCATGGGCAACAACGATATCCCTGGCTGGGTAGTTACCATGTCCATTTTTGCCACCTTTGTAAGTAGCATAAGTTACCTTGCACTACCGGGAAACGCCTATCAATCCAATTGGAATGCCTTGGCTTTTAGTCTTTCCCTTCCCATTGCCTCGTTGATTGCAGTAAAATATTTTGTCCCCCTTTACAGAAAGATCAATAGCCCTTCTGCCTACACCTATATGGAACAACGTTTCGGGGCCTGGGCAAGAATCTATGTCTCCCTGTGTTATTTATTGACCCAGTTAATGCGTATAGGGACCATCTTATACCTCTTGGCCCTTACCTTGAATGCCATTGTTGGTTGGGATATGGTCACCATCATTATTTTTACCGGTTTGGTTGTATCCATCTACTCCATGTTAGGCGGAATTACAGCGGTATTATGGACAGATGCCATACAGGGCATTATATTGATCTTTGGTGCCGTGGTATGTGTTGGCTTTATTCTCTTTAATATGCCAGAAGGTCCGGGACAAGTTTTCCAAATAGCTGCAGAGAATGATAAATTTGGACTGGGAAGTTTCAGTCTTAGTCTCACCGAACCTACCTTCTGGGTAGTACTTGTTTACGGTATATTTATTAACCTACAGAATTATGGTATAGACCAGAATTATGTTCAGCGATATATGGCCTCGAAATCTGACAAGGAAGCCCGAAAATCGGCCCTGATAGGCGGTCTGATCTATCTGCCTATTTCAGCGGTATTTCTATTTATTGGCACCTCGCTTTTTGCCTATTACCATTCCGCAGCTACCCTGCCCGTAGAGTTACAGGACATAAATAAGAGCGATAGTGTATTCCCCCATTTTATAGTAAATGCCCTGCCTGCTGGGATAACAGGACTAATGATCGCCTCTATCTTTGCTGCTGGGATGAGTACCATATCAACAAGTTTTAATAGTTCCGCAACCGTTTTTCTCACGGATTATTACAATAAATATTTTAAAAAGACGGCGTCCGACAAAGAGGGCATGCGAGTGCTCTATATTTCATCCGCTATCATTAGCGTTATAGGGATCGTTATTGCCATTGCTATGATCAATGTAAAAAGTGCCTTGGATGCCTGGTGGAAACTGTCTTCCATTTTTAGTGGGGGCATGTTGGGGCTGCTACTTTTGGGATTATTCTCCAAAACTAAAAATGTAAAAGGAGCCCTTATTGGGGTATTGGTAGGTATTTTGGTCATTGTCTGGATGAGCCTATCCGGCACGCTTTTCGGAGAGGATTCCCTAGGCGCTTCCTTCCACACCTATTTGACCATTGTATTTGGGACCGCGGCCATATTCTTAGTGGGCTTCCTGATATCCATTTTCAATAAAAAGACCGATGAAATCTATGAAAATTAAATAAGAAAGTAGTTTTATGGGATTGAATGGGCGCAACAATAGGATTATGTAATCAAATACCTCATAAGGTAGATTATCTCTATTTAGTATGAATTTCGTAATTTTAACATCTTGGATTTATTGCCCACTAAATTAAATAACTTAACGTGAGTTCGACATAAAAATATTATCAACACATTGATTTAATGTAAGTTATATTAAATGCTACGGTCCCCTCGAGAGGAGTCGAGAGGTTATTTTACTGTAATGTATTTACAATGAGGCCTCGACTCCGCTCGACCGGACAGATGTCATATAAACAACTGATTTTAAATAAAATACATATCGAACTCATGTTAATTTATTGTTTAACAGCGAATTAAAATCTGATTGGTACCGACAATTTTAACCTAAGACGAACATGAAGCCTAAAACATCATTAAAGGATATCGCAAAAATTGTGGGTGTTTCCATACCCTTGGTTTCATATGTTCTTAGCAATAAAGGAAAAGAAAACAGGGTATCCGAAAAGACTGCAAAAAGAATAAGGGAGGTAGCCAAGGAATTGAACTATCACCCCAACTGGAATGCAAGAAGTCTTAAAACCAACAAAACAAGGTCCATAGGAGTTATAGTGGCGGATATTTCCAACCCCTTCTTCTCCAATTTGGCCAGGACTATAGAGGACGAGGCATTTTCCCAGGACTATACGGTAATATTCGGATCTTCGGACGAAAAGGTAGAGAAATTCAACAAAGTTTTGGATTTTCTAAAAATGAGACAGGTCGATGGTTTTATTATCGCGGCCCCCGAAGGTTCCAAAGATATTATTGCCGACCTGGCAAAAGCGGGAATTCCCTTTGTTTTGATAGATAGATTTTTCAATGATCTTAAAACCAATTACGTCACCGTAGACAATTTTAAGGCCTCTATGCAGGCTACCAATTATTTACTGGGAAAGGGAAATAAAAAAATAGGTGCCGTGCTTTACAATTCAAGCTTGCACCACTACAAAGAAAGACTTCAGGGCTACGTAGAAGCTCTTAAAAAGGCCGGCTTGACCGTAGATACCGAATTGATCAAAAGAATTAATCACAGGTCCCTTAAAGCAGATATGAAAAGGGTGGTAAAAGAATTGGTACAGGATGTTGGGGTAGATGCCATCTATTTTCATACCAACACCTTGGCCGAGGAAGGATTAACTCAAATGTTGGGCTTGGACAGAAAAATACTCAAAAAGGTCGATGTGGTCGTATTCGACCAAAATTCATCGTACAAT
This sequence comes from Arenibacter algicola, assembly GCF_000733925.1. Lineage (NCBI taxonomy): Bacteria > Pseudomonadati > Bacteroidota > Flavobacteriia > Flavobacteriales > Flavobacteriaceae > Arenibacter > Arenibacter algicola. The sequence continues at coordinate 177,955 of NZ_JPOO01000001.1, read as the reverse complement.
TTCTTGGAAGACCCTATTCCCTATCTCCATCAACCTATAAAGGAAATTGGACAAAAAGCATTGCGTATTCTAATAGAACAGATCCAAGAACCTACCCTGGAGTTGCAACAGATATCTTTTGACGCCAGATTGGAAAGCAGCTCATTGGAACCCTAAATTCCTTTAGGGTTCCAATGCCTACTAGTTCTATAGAACTCCTAAAAAAACTCCTATGAAATAAGATGCTTTGGAAAATCCTTTACCTCTTCACAGCAAATCTGTTCCATTACCTGTTGTAGTTCCGTTTTTAAAAGTGAAATGGTATGGTCGCCACCTTTGGCGCCCAATGCCGCTACCCCGTACATAAAGGAACGCCCCATAAAAGTAAATTCCGCACCACTGGCCATGGTCCTAGCTATATCCGGACCACCCCTTAGGCCACTGTCCATCATCACCTTAATTTGGTCACCGTATTTTGCTGCAATTCTTGTCAAAGGCTTTATGGTAGATTCACCGGCATCCAATTGCCTACCCCCGTGATTGGAAACGATAATACCATCCAATCCAAGTTTAATGGCACTCTCCGCATCGGCCTCGTTGGCAACTCCCTTGATCACCAATTTACCCTTCCACATATCCCTTATAGGTTTAATCTTCTCCTCATTTAATCTCCCGGAAAAGGTCTTGTCCATGAATTTACCCAATTGGGCCAAATCCAAGCCTTTTGGCATATAGGGTTTCAGGGTTTCGAAGTTTGGTTGCCCGTGGATCAGGGTCTGCATGGCCCAATTTGGCTTGCCCATTATCTGAAGTATATTCTTTACTGACATTTTTGGAGGCATGGCCAGTCCGTTGCGCACATCCCTAGGACGGAAACCAAAAGTGGGCACGTCGCATAGAATAACCAGTACAGGGCATTCTGCGGCCTCGGCCCTTTTAATAATGTCATCCCTAACGGCATCCTCTGTAGGATGATAAAGTTGAAACCAGGCCCTACCCTCGGTGATCTCACTTATGCGCTCTATACTGCTGGTGGTCACCGTACTTAAAATAAAAGGAATATTATGTTCAAAGGCAGATTTAGCCAATATTTCAGGGGCATTGGGCCACATTAATCCTTGAAGTCCCACTGGGGCAATTCCAAACGGGGCATCATATACATGTCCGAACAATTCGGTCTTCATACTGGACCCGGTATGCTTGCTAAGGTAATAGGGCAAGAGCTCTATATCCCTAATTTCAGCAGTATTCTTATGTAGGTTTACATCTTCATTACAACCCCCGTCCAAGTACTCAAAAGCGAACTTGGGTATCCTTTTTTGGGCTTTGTTCCGCAAATCAACAACAGATGGATATTTGCTGTTGATCTTTATTTCTTTTTTTTTCTCCATGGCATTTTAATCTGCAATTATTCTTGAATGTTTTTCTTTTGTTTTCCCGCTCCCAAATTAATATTGCAAAATCTGAAAGGAGAAGATATTTTTATTTACTACTCTCCTGATAATTCTGTAATGGACACTCCCAATATTCCTTTGGCCAGTTTGTCCAGTTCACCTTCGTCTCCAACGAAATGAAAAGTCCGATGAATATGGCTGCTACTTTCACTGGATTTTAGATCCATTGCTGGGGATGAGCTTTCCAATTCATAGAAAGGACCTAAATCACCGCTATCGTTATAGGCATTTACGGCGTCCCCCGAAAAGGGAAACTCCTGCAACTCCCATAGTGAATTAACGTAATCCGTAGCACCTTCGGGCAGGCTGAACTTGGCAATGGTAAGTACCTTGTTTTTGGCATCGAAACTCCCTATCACTGGAAGTGCCCTTTGGGGGGAAATTCCAATTTTACCCCGCTCTTTTCCGTCTGCCTTGAAAAATAGGACACTATCCTTGACCTGTAATCGCTCTTTGGGAATCTTCCCAAAATAATCGTCCGTTACCTTCTTGCCCAAAATTTCATCCTCCCCTTTTTTGAATGGTACAATTATGCTGGTCTGGTCCGAAGCATTGAACATGCTCAATATCCAGATGGACATTAAGCCAGTTTTCTTGTCCCAATCCTCCGGTCCAATATTGGTCAAGTTGTTTTCCGAAGCAAATCCTACCATTTTTAGGGTCTCAGGAATATTGATCCCAAGAATTTCAGCAGCATCTTCCCTATCCAAAAGTGTAATATTCCTTTGAACACGCAAATCGAATGTAGTTCCGGTATAATTCACCAATTTCATATCCCTTTCAAAAAAGGCTTTATCTTCAGTACTTCGTACCAAATTAAAGGCTTCGGTATCCAATTCCTTGGGAACATACCAATTGGCCAACTCAAACTTGGCATCCTTTTCAAAGTAGAGGGAATACTGTCCGCCTTCAGGTCCCAACCAAAAACGCTCCTCTCCACCCGTAGGATTAAAATGCTCGTTCTTTTCTCCGGACTTGATGAGATCATGATTGATCCAACCAAAGCTTTTTCCCTCATCACCTGTGGCCGTACTGGTCATAACACGAGCCTGAAGTTCTGGAGAAATCAAGATGCTCGACTCCCCATTTTCCAGAATTACCAAGTCTTTATAGTGCCTGGATAAAAACTCCCTGTCATATCCATATGATCCCTTTGAAAATGCTACCTCGTCATTCCCCAAGGTATTTGCACTTTGTTCAGTTTTAGTTTTACATCCCAAAGAACATAGAAGAGTACAAAACACCATTGACCTAAGGACCATTCCAGATCCGCAAAAATTAATTATACTTTTCATGCTCCCATCTTTTAGTTTTTGCTTTTTTTTGGTTTTTATAATTGAAAAACCTTTTCCATAAGCATCCATTTTTCCCCTGGTTTTGCAAATGGAAGTGCCTGTTGGTATTTCCACATCAATACCTCCCACTTTTCATTTTCCGGATATTTTGCATCAACCTTTGCCTTTTTTTCAAAGGAAAAATCATCATCCGCATCAATTATCATAAACATACGGTTCCTCACCCTATATATTTCCATGTCCTTTATCCCCGATTCCCTAAGGCTTTGAAGGATCTCTGGCCAGACCGCCTTATGGTAGTCATCATAGGCCTTGATCAACTCAGGATCATCCTTAAGATCCAACGCCAAACAATATCTTTTCATCACTTTAAATTTTTTAGTTAATAATTATTAATATCCTCTCTAAGTAGCAGAATTGTACCCTAAGCTGCTAGTTCATATTTTTTAAATACCCTTAATCCGTACCATGCGATATAGACAAAACACAAGGCTGGAAGGATAAAGGAAAAATTCACCTCGGTGGCCCCCATTATCTTTATATCATTTACTGCATTACCCCCGGCATCAATAATCATTCCCTGCAGTTTAGGCATTAAAGCCCCCCCTACAATTGCCATCACAAGACCTGCTGCACCAATCTTGGATTCCTCCTCATTTAGTCCGTTCAAAGCAATTCCGTAGATGGTAGGGAACATAAGGGACATAAAAAAGGTAATTCCGACCAAACAGTACAATCCTATCATACCTTCAATATAAATGGTCCCTACACAACATAGCGTTGCAAATACGGCAAAGTACATCAACAGTTTGCCCGGGCTCATAAATCGTAACATATAAGTACCAATGGCCCTGCCCACCAAGAAAAGGATAAAGGCAGCAAACTGGTAATTGGCGGCATCCTCACTAGAAATCCCTATAGCTTCTGCATATTGATAAATATAGGTCCAGCACATGATCTGTGCACCTACGTAAAATATTTGGGCCACAACACCCAGCACATATTTCTTATTCTTGAACAAACCGCTAAAAGTATCCCCCAAACTTGGAACACCACCTTCATCCTTGGCCTGAGGCATTTTGCTTATAACAATCAGGACAAAAACAGCCAAAATTACCAAGCCCAGAATAACATAGGGATCCCGAATTACCATTAGGTCCGTAGTCCTGATCAATGCTTTTTTAGCCTCATCAAGGGATGAATAATCCGCGATATCATCCGACTGCAATTTCTTAAGTACAAATTGCTGTGCCACCAACAAGCCCAACAATAATCCTACTGGATTAAAGGCCTGGGCCAGATTTAAACGCTGGGTAGCCGTTTCGGGCGCGCCCATGGCCAAAATATAGGGATTGGCCGTAGTTTCCAAAAATGCCAATCCAAAAGTAAGCACATAGAGTCCCAAACAAAAAAACCAAAATTGTTCCGTAATGGCCGCGGGATAGAATAATAGAGCCCCTCCTGCGTACAAGGCCAACCCAATTAAAACTCCCACTTTATAAGAGTATTTACGCACAAAAAGCGCAGCCGGAAGCGCCATACAGAAGTAACCTCCATAAAATGCCATTTGCACCCAAGCAGCCTGGGAATTTGAAAGTTCCAATACTTTTTTAAATGCCTGTACCATGGGATCGGTAACTGCGTTGGCAAAGCCCCAAAGGGCGAAAAGGGAGGTAATTAAAATAAAGGGAATTAGTACCTTCTTGGATACTACTGGTGGTCTTTGGTCTTTCATTGAATTGTTGATTATTGTTAATTGATTATTATCTGGTCTACCTTGTTGTTTATTATTTTTAAGTGTTTAAGAAATTGACCTGTCCAAATGGGTATATCCGCCATCTACAAAGAGCAGTTGTCCTGTAGTGTGACTAGACCTATTGGAAAGCAAAAAGGCTACCGTACTTGCAATTTCCTCTGCCGTAGTCATTCTTTGTCCCAACGGAATTTTATCGGTTATAGCCTTTAATTTTTCTTCCGGATTATCAAAAGTCTTGATCCATCTATCGTATAATGGGGTGTAACATTCGGCCACAATAACCGCATTGACCCGTATATTATATGGCAATAGTTCCACGGCCCATTCCCGTGTTATTGCGTTACGACCCCCATTGGCCGCGGCATAGCCCGATGTTCCGCCCTGCCCGGTTACAGAGGTCTTGGAGCCTATATTAACAATGGCACCCTGGGTTTTCTTTAATTCTGGCAATGCATAATGTGCCATTAAATAATAGTGGGTAAGGTTACGGTTAATAGACCTCAAAAAATCCTCATAATTCCCATTCTCCAATCCAACCCCGTCATTAATTCCTGCGTTATTAACCACCCCATCGATCTTACCAAATTTTTCAACGGTGCTTTCAACGGCAAGTTTGCATTGTTCTGGATCGGTAAGTTCTGCCATGGCAAAAGAGGCTTTTCCACCACTTCTTTCAATATCCGCAACCACCTCCAACATACTTTTTCTATCCCTTCCAATAATGACCGGGATTGCGCCTTCAGCTGCCAATAATACGCTTATTCCATGGCCGATTCCTTTGGAACCTCCAGTTACCAAAATTACTTTATCCTTGAGTTGTAAATCCATTTTTCTTTATTTAAAGTCCTTTTCTGCAACGAAATAGGCACTAAAATCCTTGATTTGTGCTAAACCGTCCGAATCTATAATTTTTATTCGTAATCTACTTAATTTTATAGTGTCAAATTTCTCAATTCTTTTATTTCCTATGCTCTCCCCATTGGCCAAAGTAATCCAGCGACCACCGGAGTAACCTTCAATTTCATAAATCCTTATACGTTCGCCCTTGGCAATGTCCTCCTGAATTATTACATGGTTCACTGGCAGGGATTCCTTTAACTTTAATTCCAGCACCTTACCCTTGCCTTTTGTGGAAGCCAAAGGATTGGAAAACCTTCTATTTATCTCCTCTCCCCATTCCTTTAAGCGCTGCACATCTGGCTCTGGAAGCAATCCATCCGGGTCAGGGGTAAGACCCATTATCAAAGTTGCGTTTCTTCCAACCGATTTATAATACATATCCACCAAATTTTCCAATGGAAATATATGGTCCTCATCCCCAGGTTCCCAAAACCATTCGTGTCTTCCATTATACCCCCTTAAGGGCGCATCTGCCATAGCGGGAACCCAAAACTTACCATTGACATCCCCTTGTTTCAGCAATTGAAAATTATTGTCCGCGATATTCTTTTTGGCACTCTCTCCCGCTCCTGTAGCCCTATAAGGAAAGGTAGACCAGTTGGGATAAGCAACCGTTCCCGATTCCGATCCGCCCCATCGGGCTTCTGCCAATTGCCCATTGTGATAGAACAAACAATTCGGTTGGTACTGCCTTACAATGGGCAATACATCCGGGGCACCATTTTTTGGATGGTCAGCACCGCCATCGAACCAAATTTCAAACAATTCCCCATAATTGGTACAAATCTCTTTTACCATGCCTTCCACCATTCTATTGTACCATTGCTGTCGATTTTTCTTAAAATCTCCCTCCCCATTTACTTTGAAGTCGTGTACGCCCAAAAAAGAATTCCATCTAATCCCTAGATATATCCCTGGCTTAATACCATATTTTCGACATGAGGCTACAAAATCTGCCACTACATCCCCTTTCCCATCTTTCCAATTCAGAGCTTTAACACTGTACGGGTTTACTTTGGATTGAAACAATGCAAAGCCAGTCTCATGGGTAGCCGTTAAAATGGCAAATTTAGCGCCGGCATCCTTTGCCGCTTTTACCCATTGATCGGTATCCAGTTTTTCAGGATTAAAAATTTGATAATCTTCTACCGGGTCGATTCTATTGTTTCCCTGCCCATATTTTACCCCATCAAATACATGCAGGTCATAATGAAAAACAACGCCGAGCTCTGCCTCCTGCCAAGCCAATTGTCTCTTGTTGGGAACCGGGGATATATTTTTGATTATAGGTATAAAGACGGCATAGGATTCCTCCCCTTTCTTTACTGCTACAGACAGTACCTTTGGCTCACCGCCTTCATGATAAACAAAGGGTCTTTCCATTCTATCCGGGCCGATGACAGTTCCATCTTCCAATAAAATTTCTTTATTCTTAAGTACAAACTCATTGGCCTTTTCCCAATCCGTTCCATTCTCCGAAGTCACCAAGCCAATATAATTATGTGCATGGAAAACGCCATAGAACCTATCTCGATTTTCATCGTACCAAATAGACATATCTTCGGTATCCATATAATCTATTACCGGTTTCTCCTTAATCTCAAAAGGGCCATCGGGATGTTCCGAAACCCCAACCGCTTGGTTCCTGATAAATCTTTTTTCGTTAGGTTTATCCCCCTTAACAATCAAATAATACTTGCCATCTTTGCCCTTATCAATGGCCGGATTAACGGTAAGTGTTGTAATGGGCCCTGATGGTTCCACAAGAGGTTTGTCCATTCTTGACCAAGGTCCATTAAGCGAATTTGATACGGCCACCCCTGTCCTTTGATTGGGGCGTAGTATTTTCCAGTTGGGATGGCTATAACCTGTTTTGGCGGTTTCAACCAATTCCTCATCGGTATAATCCTTGCCCCCCATATTTGTAGATATATAATACAAATAATATTTCCCTTCAAAATATTTGATTTTTGGGTTGTGTGCCGTTATGGCATCCCAGTTACCTTTACCACTAACATTTAGTGCAGTCTCCTTATATTTCCATGGTCCGGCCGGACTTTTACTTGTGGCGTGGGCAATTTCGGAGTGCGTAAGCCAACCATGAAACCCGTATTCCTTTTTCCAGCGGGAATAAAATAGATGATATTTTCCGTCCCTTTCCTTAATGATGGAACTTCCCCAATTATAATATCCTTCCGTTTTAAATATATTTTCTTGGGACAACGCCTTAAAATCGTCATATAGGTAAAGATCATCCTCCCCATTTTGGGCAAAACCCAAAACAAGACAAAAGCAACAAAGTATAAACAATTTTAGTTTCATATTCCTTCTACCCATTGTGGGTAATTAAAACCTCATCCGGATAAGCAATCTGCTCCCCAGTATCTTTTCGTGAAGGTATTTGGGCCTCCACTTTCCTTAAGTAATCCGATAAAGTCTTTGCCAATTCCCGTGCCTTTTCCGGCTGCTCCTTTACCAAATTCTGGGTTTCCCCAATATCTTCCTTTAGGTTGAACAACTCCATACTACCGTCATTGTAGTAATAAATAAATTTCCAGTCGCCCACCCTGGTACTACTGGAAGCTCCGATTCCCGGTCCCGACGGCCCCCATTCATTGGGATAATGCCAAAATAATGGTCTTGTACCATTACTTTGGGTACCGGCAAGTACTGGCAAAAAACTAATCCCGTCTAGCTGCTGCACTGTTTCATAGTTTTCAACACCTGCCATTTCCAAAATGGTCGGGTAAAAATCTTCGATAATGACTTGTTGATCTGTAACGGTCTTGGGAGCTATTTTCCCAGGCCATTTTACCAACATTGGCTCCCGGATCCCCCCTTCATGTGCCGAACCTTTTCCACTGCTCAAGGGTTTGTTATGGGTATGTTTTTCCCCTCCCCTAGCCACAGCACTTAGTCCGCCATTGTCCGACATGAACATTACAACGGTATTTTTCGAAATATTTTTAGCCTCCAGATAATCCATAATATCACCCAAACTCTTGTCCATTCCTTCTACCAATGCCGCGTATTTTGCTTCTGTGGAATCCAATCCTTTGTCATAGTATTTCTGAACAAATCTACCGTCGGCCATAATGGGGGTGTGCACGGCATAATGGGCCATATACAAAAAAAAAGGCTTGTTTCTTTCCAAGGCATCATCCATGGCCAGTTGCGCTTCTTGGGTAATGGCCTCCGTTAAAAATATATCCTTGCCGTGATATTTCTCCAGTCCCGGTACCGCCCACACTTCCTTACCTTCAATGCCATTCCCGAAATTATCGGTTCCCAAGTAACTCGCTGGGGCCCCAGCCGCATGGCCGGCAATATTAATTTCAAATCCAAGTTTTAAGGGATCTTCCCCTGGTGTACCTATGGCTCCCAAATGGGACTTTCCGGCATGTATGGTAACATAGCCCGCCTCCTTCAAAACCTGTGGCAAGGGAGTTGCATATACTGCCTTTTCTATCCCTGCAACCGGACTCAAACCATTTACGTTCCACTCTGGAAACTGCAGGGTCTTATGATTGGTTTCCATGGGCTGTAGTTTGTCCTTGTACAAGGTCCAGTTGGTTACCCTGTGCCTGGCCGCATTCATGCCCGTCATAAGACTTACCCTGGTCGGTGAACACACTGCTGTTGAATAGGCCTGGGTAAATTTCATTCCTGCCTCGGCCAAACGCTCCATATTTGGAGTGTGGTAGAGATCATTGTAAGGGGTTCTTTGGTTCCAAAAGGGGACTGAAGTATCCTGCCAACCCATATCATCCACAAAAAAAAGTACAATATTGGGATTGTCGGGTACAACAGCACCTTTGGGCATCACTTTCTCCTTACAGCCTAATGCCAGAAAGCCAACACTTAAACACCACAATACAATTCCTTTCATCTATATTCTTTTTCCAACTATGACTTAATTACTTTCTATTACCGCACCATCTTCGCGATATAGATCCACCTTACCGTCCAACATAACGGCCAGAACGGTCATGTTTTCATCCAGCACATGTTCCGGCAACTTTATATAATTTATTCCCGGGTAATGACTCCAATACACCTTGCCTATAACTTGATGTGAGAGCTTGGTACCTTCGCCCACTACATAAATGCGGTTGATCCTGTTTTTAAGTCCGCGTATAACTACCTCTCCGTTTGAGTTGCCCTTTACGAACAAATAAAGATTGTTCTGGTCTTTCGACAAGGTAGTAGGGCCGTAAAAATGTTCTTTTGGAATCCCTGATCGGGTACCGTAAATAGCTTCCTTATGCTTATTCGTCCACCTTCCCAAACCTTCTAAGATGGCTACCTGCTCCTCCGGAATACTGCCGTCCCCTTTGGGACCTATATCCAACAACATATTGCCTCCATTACCAATTACATCGGCAAAAATTCCAATAATCTGGTCCGTGGTTTTGTAGTTGTGATCGTTTTTTTGATAACCCCAGGAATCGTTCATGGTAAGACACAATTCCCAAAATTTGTTCTGAGGTCTTGTAATCGGCATGCCCTGTGCGGGGGTGGCGTAATCCCCTTGTTCCCTAAGCCTGGAATTTAAAATTGTATTGGGGTTTTTATCAAAAAGCATTTGCCTTACCTTGGGCACTTCCCATTCCTCGGAAGTATGTTCCCAATCCCCATCAAACCAATACAGATCCGGATTATAATTATCTGATAGTTCCTTTAACTGACCCTGATAATAGGTTAGGAATTTGTTCCACCGCTTTGGTTCTTCGGAAATTTTATATCTAATGGAATCTCTTGTAAAGTGGGTATAGTCATCATAAGACCAGTCTGGTAGGGAAAAATAAATTCCCACTTTTAACTTATTTTTTCTGAGGGCGGATACAAAGGGCGTTAAATCATCCCTTTTTGCAGCAGAACTTTTAACAACGTTAAAATCTCCGAATTTGGTATCCCAAAGAGCGAAACCCTCGTGATGTTTGGCTGTAATTACAGAGTATTTGGCACCACTGCGCTTTATAAGATCGGCCCAGCCCTGTGGGTCGTATTTTTTGGCAGTGAACCCCTTGGTTTGCTTTAGATAATCTTCATGTGAAATATAGCCATTGTAGAACGACCAGGATTCATCTATTCCGTTAACGGAATATAGGCCCCAATGGATAAAAATACCAAGCTTGGCGTCCTTGAACCATTCCATCTTTTGTTCGTTCTGCAAAACGGTATCAATTAACTGTTCCTGAGCAAAATTTGTGGTGATCGTCAATAGAAAAAAAGAGGTAATAAGTTTCTTCATGTATAAAAACTAAGTCATTTAAATTATTTCAATTCCCAATTATCCGTTCTAAAAGCGGAAGCAGGCAAGCCCTCTGAATTAAATAGATTAGGCAATGCCCCATTGGTAAAAGCAAACCGAACCGCTACTGGTTTTTTCACTTTTGAAGCGGACACTTCTACGGTATTACCTCTAATTTTGGCCTTGGCGGGATAAAATATTTGGTCTTCACCTGCAATAAAAAATTCTCGTAAGTCTTTTCCTTTTTTCATTAAACCCCTATCGGCATGATCAAAACTGAGGACAATTTTTTTATTCTTGGTTTCCATGGACCTATAAATTGGTCCCGAATATTCCAGCCCATCCTTCCCATAGGTTTTACCCAAGGCCCAAAGTGCCAACCGGTGTCCTACGTCCTGCTTATTGGTGGGGTGGATGTTCTCCAGATTCCCGATATCGTTAGTAACCACCATGCCCGTATTGTCCAGATTTTGCATGGTATACAGTTGTGCATCCCTTACATGTGCCGCATCCGTAGCCATGTGGTCGTCATATTTATAAGGGGCTATCTGCACAAAATAAAATGGCAGATCCTTGCCCCATTCCTCCCTCCAGGATTCGATCATCAAAGGAAAGGATTTGTAATAGGAAACCGGGTTAACCCTGTTGGATTCTCCTTGGTACCAAATACAACCTGCGATATTAAATTTAGTAATGGGGTGTATCATGGCATTGTAGGCCAAGCCCGGATTGCTGGGCCACCAGGCAACCTCATTCAGCTTTTTCGACGCCTGCGCCAATTGGGCATCCTCGGTTATTAATTCCTTTTTTAACCAAACTTCCACTGGCGTACCTCCCCAGCTAGAATTAATAATACCCACAGGAACTTTCAAATTTTGATGCAGTTCCCTACCAAAAAAATAAGCCACAGAACTAAACTGCGCCATAGTTTCAGGAGTACAAACCTCCCATTTACCCTTTAGTTGATCTTGGGGATAGTCCGATATCTGCTGTGCCACCTGAAAGAAACGAATTTCAGGGAAATTGGCTTTTTTGATCTCTTCCTCTGCGTTGTCCAAACCATGTTTTGGGGTCCATTGCATATTGCTTTGTCCAGAACCCAACCATACTTCCCCTATCAGTACATTCCTTAACTCCAATTTCTCGTGGCCTTCCACAATTACACTATAAGTGCCCCCGGCATGTGGCGTAGGCAATTGCAGGGACCAAACTCCCTGAAAGGCCTTGGCAGTTACTTTTTCATTGTTCCAAGTCCCGTATACGCTAATTTCCTCGCTAGTACTTGTTGTCCATCCCCAAATGGTAACATTCGATTCTTGTTGCAAAACCATATTATCCGAAAGGATGGAGGGAAGCCAAATTTCTCCATAAGTATTGGCTACGGATAGCAACAGTAGTAATCCTAAGAATTTTTTCATAATATTTCTATTTAGTGGCTATAAAGTATTTATCCCTAATAAATTTACCCCAAACCTTATATCCTTCGGGTAATAAATGTATGCCATCCTGTGAAAACAAATCGGATTTCAAAAATCCCTTTTCATCAGAAAATTCATTAATCAGATTGTAATAGAATACATTTTTGTCATTTCCAAGATGCTTGATCAAGTCGTGGATTTTATTGTATTTCTTCCTTCTATCCGTACTTGGGGCCAAGCCCGTGGGCATGGGACCGAATAACATTATTTTTGTTTGTGGCGAAAATTTTTTCTTGGTCACCTCTAGTACCTTCATAATGCCGTTGGCTATTTCCACTGCACCGTTATCCCCAAAATTGTTGACACCAATAGCCAGCACCACCATTTTTGGCCGAGCGGCTTCATAGTTTCCATTATTTAATCGATACAAAAGGTGTTGGGTACGGTCTCCCGAAATACCGGCACCGACCCAATTTAGATCTTTAAAATATAGTTCTGCAGCTTCTCTACCCGGGTCATAGGTGACATTAGGTCTATTTCCACCCCAGCCTTGGGTAATGGAATTCCCAATAAGCAGTAAGTCAATTTCTTTTGACGCTAGGCAAAGGGAATCAATATCATTGGCCTGGGCCCACCAATCCTTCCCTTCTTTCCAACCCGCAGCAGATCTAAATTCGGCACTCGGAGCTGGAATTTGAGCAAAGTTCACCTTCTGATGGGTTGCGCCAAGAATAAAGTCGACAATAGGAGTTGGATTTTCCAAACTATGGGGATGATGTCCCACACCCTCCTTGTAAATAACGCTAATTGCACCTCCATTAGCCTTAATTGCCTCTTCGAAAGGCTTGGTGTTCTCCTCAATGGGCACTACCTCATCGGCGGCACCACAAACATGAATCATGGGGAAGCCTCCCTGTGCAATCGATTTAATATTGTGGATAGGATTCCCTTTAAATTCGGCAATATCCCTTTCACTTTTTAAGCCGTATATTGTTTTGAAGACCTCCCAATCCGCTGCACTTCCCTTCCCCTTCCATAAACCACCGGGCCAACTTTTTCCATCAAGTACAGGGGCATCGGCGTAAACACAGGCCACTTTTTCCGGATTTTTTTCGGCCCAATTATAAACAATCAAACCTCCTCGGCTCATTCCTTCCAACACCACTTTTTTGGAGAGTCCGGCCTGGGTCATCAACCCATAAAAACGGTCCCATCGCTTCATCGCCTCAGGACCACCAAACAAATTGGCCACATCGCAATAGGCAATATGAAAGCCTCTTTCCAATAAGGCAATATCCGTTTGTGGTTCATGACCCCAAAAGCGCGCCCTTAGTACCCATGGTGCTCCTGGAGCCACTTTTTTGGGCTTCACCACCTTGCATGGGATACCTTTGTATTCAAAATCTGTGAGATCGTAACCATAGAAATTTGCGGTTTCCGAAACTTTAACCTCCTTGGATTTTAATATTTCTAATTTTTCAATTTCATTTTGAATTACAGCTTCATATATCCTTTTGGCAATAACTGTTGCCCCAAGGGAAGAAGGGTGTATCTTATCGGGCAATAGTCCAGGTTGATCTATAAACAGCTGGCACAAATCCAAAACCTCCGAATTTGTCTTATACGCAACCCTGCGGGTCATTGGGGTGATCTTATTTTTGATCACCTCATTCCATATCCGTGTAGTATCGGTAGTAAATGCAGGAACTGGAAGTAAAAGAATTATTCTGGCATTCCCGTTTTCCTTTTTAAAGCTATTGACCAAGTCTATATAATCCCCCTCGAAATTGTCCAAATGAACCCTATTTGAAAGCTTGCTATCATTAGTGCCCAATTTTATAAAAACGATATCGGGCCTAAACTTCAACGCATTGGAATAGGCTTCCGTTTTTAAATAGGGTTTGTCTCCATTTTTTAAAAGGGTACTTCCGCTGACCCCAAAATTCCGTACCTGATATGTGTTCCCCAGCATGGACTGCAATTGTTCCGGGTAGGCATTTTTTTCCCTATTGGCCACTCCCGAACCATAGGTTATACTGTTTCCTACGCAGGCAATTTTAATGGGGTCCTGAAAAGTGCTCCCCATGGATTCAGCTATTGAAAATAACCCAATAATTAAAAGTAATAATTGCTTCACAATCATATCATCCTGTCGCCCACCGTGTTTTTTGGATGGATTTTATTTTGTTTTAAATTCCCAAGTCACCTTTTTGTTATAGCTATATGGCTTCCCCTTTTCAGGGCTACCTATAGTGCCTACAAGCTTTCCTCTACGGTCTTTTTTTACTTTTATTTCCACCTCGGAAAATTGTCCCTTCTCAAAATCAAAACTTAACCCATCATCATCGTATAGCGTATATTCCCCTTCCTTTGTCCCGTAGTGACGAATAATCAGGTCTACCTTTTCCCCCTTTTTTGGAGCCTGTCTCTGGACAGGTCTCATGGGAATTATTCCACCATTCCGTACAAACAATGGTATTTTTTCCAAACCGGGAGCTACTGTAATCACTTCATTTTCACCTACGAATTCCCCATTGTAGAAATCGAACCATTTTCCTTTTGGCAAAATTACCTTTCTCTCATTTTCACCTTCGAACATGGGGGCCACCAAAATATTGTCGCCCATCATATACTGATCCTTTATTTCACTTTTTACGGCTACTTTATAGGGATTGTCTGTGGAGTCCAGTTCCCCTTCCGCAAGCGTTGGGTCATAAAAAAAGCCATCCACTAAATTCATTGCCCTAAAGGGAGGCAGGCCTTCAAAATGATATTGGGAAAAAGTAGAATAAATATAAGGCAATAACTGCATCCTTAAATTGGCCACATCCCTGACAGCCACTTCTACCTCGGGAAAGGACCATGGTTTGGTACCGTCCGCCCATGCATTCAGCATGGCCATGGGGGAAAAGCAAACAGATTGCATTCTCCTTAACCACTCCTCGGCAGTTTTTGAGGCGCGGACCTCCGGTGTCCAAAGCACGCCTATAAAGCTACTATTGACCAAGGCCGTTATAAAATCCTTGTGACTGTAATAATCATTGTAAATAACGTAGGGCAAAGCACTGGCGCCGGCATTGGATGCCCTGACCAGCCCATATGTCCTCTGATTTTTTTCTTTGAACCATTTTGCGGTCATGTCCTGAACAAGAAGGCCATAGACCTGCCGCATTTGCTCCCCACTATAGCCCGAAGGAAATGTGGCTACATCCGGCCACACCCAGAAGTCAAAGCCATCTACCTCATCTATCTTATACCCACTGACTCCTATGTCCAGATGATTTTCAACAAAGTGCTTCTTAAAAATATCACGGGTTTCGGGAAGCATTAGATCTGGTACAATTCCATTCCATACCGTGTGAGAAGCGGAAAGACCTTTTAATTTAGGATATAAGGAACCTATAGGGGACACATAGGGATTCAGCCACAAATTGGTTCTTATCCCCTCTGCCAATAATTCATCATTAAACTTTCTCGGATCTGGGAATCTTGTCTTGTCCCATTCAAAAGTACAGGGATAGGCCATACTGTGCCAGCCTGGTTCCACTCCAATAAAATCTAAAGGAAAATCGTGATCTTCAAACTCCTGGGCTTCCTTGGCAATATCCTCCTGACTATATAAGGTGGGTACTCTTTGGGTGAATCCCAAGCCCCATTTTGGAGGAATATAACCCCCGCCGTTGTATAAATTATAACGCTGTACGGCCTCCATGGGGGTAGAACCTCCATATATATAAACATCGGTTCCCTTTGCCGGTACCAAAATTTCCACGGCATCGGAATATGGTTGCGCCTCCCAATGGGGATCAGTGTTCCTGTCCCTCAAAACCGGTTTATCATCGGCATCTACCCTAATACCCGTACCGGCATAGACCGTAATATATCTGGCAGCGTCTATCAGCACTCCGTACCCTTTGGAAGACACATAAAAAGGAACAGGGGCATGCGTACGGCCATCGTCCCTTCCTCCATAGTGGTCCACATGCAATTGCATGATGCGGCCTCTCTGGTGTACCGTTTTAAAGTTGAGTCCCAAGCCATAAATTTGCTCTTCCCTGCTCAAAGGAAATTGCAAATAGGTCTTTCCATCAACTATCTTTGTTTTGATCCTATCTTCCGGAAAAGGAAAATCGGCGATGGGCAGTTTGTTAAGTGCATTTACCTTCGGCCGTATATCCGCAGCCTTAAGCAAGCTTATATCCTCTGGCTCCCCAACACTGGCTTTCCAAATTCCATTTTCAATCTCGGCCCACTTCAATTCTTGCCCTTTAACATGAGGGCAATACACCGAAAGCAGGGCGCATAAAACGAGGAAATGGAATTTGGAAATCATGCCGATTGGTTGGTTTAACTGGTTCTTATTTCCCGCTATAGGCCTTTGCCGTTTGCTTGGAAGTACCAAGTCCCTCAATCCCCAATTCTACTACATCTCCAGCTTTTAAATATTTTGGAGGATTAAATCCTAGACCCACTCCAAAAGGAGTCCCTGTCGAAATAATATCCCCTGGCAATAAGGTCATAAACTGACTGATATAACTCACCACCTCTTGCACATTGAAGATAAAATCGGAAGTTGAACTATCCTGTACCGTTTCTCCATTTAATTTTAACCATAAGTGCAAATTGTTCGGATCTTTAATTTCATCTTTGGTGGCAATAAAAGGTCCTACAGGCGCAAAGGTGTCACAACTTTTTCCCTTTACCCATTGTCCTTCCCTTTCAATCTGAAATGCCCTTTCACTGTAATCGTTGTGAAGTACATATCCGGCAACATGATCCAAAGCGTCTGCCTCCGATACATAAGATGCCTTTTTACCTATAACCACGGCCAACTCCACTTCCCAATCGGTTTTTTGACTTCCTTTTGGAATGACCACGTCATCATTGGGCCCAACTATTGCCGAGGTAGCCTTAAAGAACAATACAGGCTCCTTAGGCACTGCCATTCCACTTTCCGCGGCATGTTTGGCATAATTTAGTCCCACACATACAATTTTGGAAGGCCTCACCAATGGTGCTCCCAAACGTACACTATTATCTACTTTAGGACAACTGCTTTCATTTTTTGCCAACCAATCCTTTAGCTGGACCAAGCCATCCGTTCCAAAAAAATCCTCGTTGTAATCCCGTCCAAAGGCCGATACGTCCAATCGGGTACCGTTTTCCAATTGCACTCCCGGTTTTTCCTTTCCTACTTCTCCAAATCTTATTAGTTTCATTTGTTTCTATTTATTGAATTACTATTTATATAATTATTGTTTCTGGTCTCTAAAACTAAAGGCTCAAATTAAAAAAATATCAAATTTTCAAATCAATTGTAAAATACGCCCAACTGCTTCCATTCCTTACTGCCGTATCCTTCAGGATCGTTCTTTTGCTTTTCGCCTACCCTACTTGTCCCATTTTCAATATAGCTGACCATTAGTCTGGTAAGGGCACTTTCCACTTCATGAAACTGGCCGTAAACATTATTCTCCTCTTTGGGATCCTTACTTAGGTCGTACAACTGAAATTTAGGGAGATCCCCTATCCCTTCCGAATTGGGTTTGGGATTGCTCCAACCGCCCGATCCTGGACAAAAAATCATTTTCCAATTATCCTTTCTTATGGCAAAACTCCCGTTGATGGAATGATGTACCGTTGCCTCCCTAAGATAGTCCTTGGACGCAGGGTTGGTCAACAGCGGTAAAAAAGAAAAGCTATCCTCCCCTTCATCATCTGCCAAATCAACACCAACTATATCTGCACAGGTAGCCAACAAATCTGTTGTGCAAATAGTCTTATCCGATTTGGAAGCAGGCTTAATTTTGTTGGGCCATTTCACAATAAAAGGTACTCTATGTCCTCCTTCAAAAATATCTGCCTTATGGCCTCTTAAAATTCCGTTGGGACTATGCCCTTTAGCCAACATTTCATCGATCTTGGCAGCTGGGGAACAACCATTATCGCTTGTAAAGATCACCATGGTATTATCTTCAATTCCCGCTTGCCTTATCACCTCCGTCAATTGTCCCATATACGCATCTATCATCATCATGAAATCCCCGTAAGGGTTTAGATCACTTTTCCCTTTCCATTCCTCGGTCGGTAAAATGGGGGTATGGGGCGAAGGCAAGGCCAAATACAAAAAGAATGGAGATTTCCCCTTTGCCTTTTCTTTGATGTAACCGAAGGATTTTCTAAAAAAGTTAGGGGTAACATCGTCAAAATCAAAATCCCGGGCGGTAGGCCCCTTGCGCCACCAACCATATTTGGTCTTACTTTCGGTAACGGTATCCGGAACCATGGTCGGCATACCGTTTTCTACGTACACATATGGCGCCATATCCAATGAGCCGCAATGCCCGTAGGAGTATTTAAACCCAAGGGTATTGGGTGAATTCTTAACTTCTTTGGAGAAATCTATATTATCAAAATCCTCTGGATTCCAACCTTCACCTAATTCCAAACCGGGATTTTTAAGTGCCCAGTCCCAACCCAAATGCCATTTGCCAATGAATGCGGTTTCGTAACCCTCTCTTTTAAGTAAGGAGGCCACAGTAGTTCTATTTTCAGGAATCAACGCCTTGGAATTTCCGGTAAGCACCGAACTTTTTAATGGACTTCTCCAATTATACCTTCCGGTAATAATTCCGTATCGTGTAGGGGTACAAACGGCAGAGGAGGTATGGGCATCCGTAAAAATCATTCCTGCGGATCCCATAGCATCCAGATTGGGCGTTTTTATTTTACCTTCAGGGTTATAGATGGCTATATCACCATAACCTAGATCATCGGCCAAAACATAAATAATATTCGGACGCTTTTCCTCAATAGTGGTTGTTTTAACATTAATGCCATAAATGGTTCCACCTATCAATACTGCTACAATAAAATACTTATACCAACCCTTCATAATTCTATTTCATTATTTTTTAGTTGTCAATGATATCTGCTTTTCTTTTTGATTCCTAAATATAATTAGATTCAATTTCCCTTTCCAATTATTATTTTGGTAGGTTTTCATTAAATCGGCTACTGTATTTATTTCATCGCCTTCGGCAGATATTATAACGTCCCCTACCTGAAGCGGGGAAATTCCTATAACAGTCTGTGGGTCTATGGCCAATATTAGGGCACCCGCTGTCTTGTTGAGACCGGAAGCCGACCTCTCGGCCATAGTGGCAATACTTTTTATTTGTGCACCCAACCAATCTACCACTGCATCCTTTTCACTGCTATCACCAAAAAACATAGTGGGAATGGTAGGGGTTTTGGCCAAGGACTTTAGCTTGGTATCGGTAACCCCAAAACTATCCATAGCAATGTTTTTAAACCCTATTTTAAGGGCGGGCGACTCCTCTTTTACCGTATAGTTCCCTAATTTGGCATCCACAAATAATGCATCACCGAAAATGCTGTTAGTATCCACCCCTTTTTTTTGGGTTGTCGTTAATGTCTCCACATCTGGAAAAAGGTTATAATCCACTTCCTTGCCCCAATCCTGTAATCTTATATCCTTGTGCTCGGTGAAAACGATATTGTGCTTAAAAACATCCCCACTGTTCTTGAACCATACATGTGGATGGAAGCCATTATTTATCATAATGTTATTTTCCACGGTGCGATAAAATCCTTCACGCAATTTAATTCCACCATTTAAACACAGATTGTTATAAATGTGGTAATTGGAGGATCCATCGTCCAGATCTATATCCCATCCATGATCGCAACGAAACCTATTATTTCTTATTACGGTAGTATGGATGGCATCCCATTTGGGCATTTCTGGGTTGGCGGCCACAATTTCATTCAAAGTTTCGCGATTGGGATGCCAAAACCTGTCCCTTCCCCAAGAATTAAAGGCCCCATGATCTCCAGATTCCAGGACGGTATTAAAAACATCATTATATTCAATTATATGTCCGCCCCATGTGCCATCCCCGATATTGATCCCGGCCCTTGGAACATCATAAATACTGTTGTGACTTACCGTAATATCCATGGCCATGGCGATCTGTACCCCGGCCGTTTGCTTTTCCACCCTGCCGATACGATAAATGAGATTGTTCTCCGCGATGGAATTACTGGGATATTTGTTTGATTTAGGCCCGGGAACTGTATCCATTTCCGCCAAAGGAACAAATTCTTCATATTGAAACGAAGGCGACCTTACCGCTTCGGGACTACCTACAAAACTGATCCCCGATGCCCCGCAATCATGAATATGGTTATCCGCAATGCTTAGCTCCCTATTAAAGTTACTTGCTAAAATAGCATTACCCCCCAAATTGGTCAGTTCACAGTTTTTAATTTTCACATTTTGTGTCCCTTCAAGAAAAAGGGCCGCACCTCTATAAATGGTCCAATCACTTCTTAGCAATTGCTCATACTTTTCCATAAACGTACGCTGGGCATGTTCAAATCGTATTCCGCTTATTTCTATATCCCTAACAGGATTTTCCTCAGAGCCCACTATTTCCAGCAAATGTTTTTGTTGGACCCCTTCTACCAGGACATTGTTAATATCCGTCCCCTCGGCCGGCCAGTAGAATAATTTATGGTCCCCATCCAAAAACCACTCGCCAGGTGCATCCAATTCTTCAAATACATTTTCTACCATACGGTATTTGGCATGCATTTTTGAGGGACGATTATTCTGATAGCCTCCGGATAATTGAAGCTCCCCATTTTCATCTACCCCTGTGGAAACATAGTGAAATCCGCCCCACTCCCCGTTATGCATAGCATGCACAAAAGCCCCTTTGGGGTTGGACCATGTTTTTACCCTTTCCGGAGCAATTGCATCCTCGGCGTGACCCTGCCAGTGCCCTCCATTTTCATCGTAATTGGGGTAACGTGCCAATATTTGTTTCTGTCCGTTAACAAAGAGTTGATCAAAACTGTCCTCTTTCTGTAATTGGGCCATCCAAATATGGTCATTGTACTTTTCCCATTTGGGATTGAGCAATTTGGATCCCTTAACTACAGACCTCCCATCACCTTCCCCCTTAAGATTCAATGGGCCAAGTTCTGCTGTTATTCTAATGGGAGCGCTTATTCTATATTCCCCTTCCATAAGATGAAGGGTCAGGGTATTTTTGTTGCTCTCTTTTCTCAGTTGGGCAACAGCGCCCATTGCTTCATTAATAGAAACAAAAACCAGCTCTCCATTTTTATAGGCCTCCTTATCGGCAGTTATATAAATATCCGAGACCGTTGGCGAGCAACCAATCAAGGATAGGGCAAATACGAAATAATAAAGGGCTTTTTGTTTCATTAATTTTGTTATGAAATCCTATCTAAATTATTAATCCAATAAAAAATCTAATTCCGCAATGGCCGCAGTTTTGCCATTTCCGGCAATAACTTTAGATTCAATTCCGATATATCTGGCATTGATCTTGGACTTGAACATATGGGTTCTGGTGGTTGGGTCGTTTATAAGGTTTCCGAATTGGAAATCCTCAACATTTTCCCAGGATTTTCCATCTGCACTTATCCTAACCACACCCTTTTCAATCATCCCTTCGGAAGAAGAAGTTTGGGGAGTGTAAGTGAATCCCGTGATGGCATATTCCTTTCCGAGGTCAACATTGATATAGTTTTTTCTAGATTTATCAGAAGAGCTCCAGTAGGTTTCGGGATCGCCATCAAAGGCGTTAATGGCAGTATGTTCCCCTTCAAAACTATCCTCTCCTGCAGCTTTCCAATCCTTTTTTACAATTCCGAAAAGCTCCGAAGCAACGCTCCCCAATTTTCCATTTACTTCTGCTACCGCCTTTACCTCTCCCGATGGAATAATAAAGGGCTGCTGATAAATTTCTGAGGCTGTAGTTGGTTCGCTACCATCAGTAGAATAACGAATATTGTAACCAGTATTTATATTTCCGGCAACATCTTCCCCGTGCGGTTTCCAACCAAAGCTGTCCTTTTTGGGGGAAATGGTTACCGCCCCCTCTACCGATCTTTCTATACTAAGCTGTGGCGGCCTTGCCTTATAATAATGGGCGGATATGCTTGCAATAGCAGGATAAAAACGGGACTCGAGGATTCTAATGCGCAATTTTTGGGTAGTAACTTCAGGGAAACGTAAAATTCGTTTATAACCAATATTGGTAGCTGCAGCAATTTCCTTCCAGCCATTGTCCACCCAAGCATCCAAGGCATGTTTTTCCACACGTTCACCATGAGTGTTTATGGCTTCCTGAATTGCCAACCTGTTTATAGTGATAGGAACATTGGTTTCAATAACCACCTCTTGGGCTCCCAGGCCCAAAAGTTCAAAACTTGCCAGGTCATTATCTAGCACTGCCTTAGGCCCCTGGGCCCCGGAAAGCAAATTAGAACCATAAGTTTCGTTTATCCTTTGGCCAACTTCTTCCAATACGGTCACATCTGTAGGTGAAAATTTGCCATCCCTATTAGGTGGAATGTTGAGCAGGAAAGTAGAATTCCCCCCTACGGATCTTTCATATATATCGAATACATCATCGGTACTGCGTACTTTCTGGTCTTCATCATCCCTATAAAACCAGCCTTCACGGATAGAAGTATTGGTTTCTGCCTGTTGGTAATGAAGGAATTTGCCCTTATAAAGGTCCTCCCTATTTCCTAAGGATTCATCGGTCAAATCTGCAAAGCTGTTCATTTGATCGGGGTCTTCCTGATATGGAATTACATTCCATTCCGTATCCCTGGTTTTGCCAGCTTCGTTACCGCACCAACGAATATCCTCTTTCCCGAAAATAACTGTCTTGGGAGCCAAAGCCCTTATCAATTCCTTCCAGGCCAAATAGTTGTAGGTCTGACCACCTTTTCTTTTAGGATGGGCGCCATCAAACCAAACTTCATGTATGGGTCCGTATTCGGTAAGCAGCTCGAAGAGTTGGTTTAAAAAATATTCATTGTAGTCGTCCACCTTAAAAGTGAATGTTGTTTTGTTTTCAAATGGTCGGCCTTCCACCTGCCGCGGAATGGTTCTTTCCGTATACTCACTTAAATTTCCATAAAGCCCCTCCTTGTTTTCAATTTGGAAAAGATCTGCCGGGGATAGGTACACCCCTAATTTTAGACCATATTTTTTACAGGATTCGGACAATTCCTTAAGGACATCCCCTTTTCCTTCCTTAAATGGTGAGGACATTATCCCATGATCTGTATAGCGGCTCTGCCACAGTACAAAACCATCGTGATGCTTGGCGGTAAAAATTACCATTTTCATTCCGGCATCCTTCATAGCCTTGCACCATTGATCCGTATCCAAATTCTGCAGGTCGAATACTTTAGGATCTTCCATTCCATTTCCCCACTCCATTCTGGTAAAGGTATTGGGGCCAAAATGAATGAAAGCTATAAACTCGTTTTGCAGTGCCTCGTATTGGTTAGCTGTTGGCACCACATGCGCCGCCTTAAGCAAAATAGAATCGTTACTGTCCGCATCTTGGACTTCAATAGTATTGGAAACGGGCATCACCAAGGCATTTGGCTCCCGTTTTTGGGAACAGGCCGCCAAAAGAGCTATCAGAGCTAGGTATTGAAATAATTTGATCATTAAAAGTATTTGTTTATATAAAATTCCTATTTGCTCCGCGAGGGGAGCGGTTTCTAGTTTCTTAAAATGGAGCTGGAACATCAAAATTGATATCCAGCTCCATTTTCAAATCGGCCCATTAGCAGATTTTCTGTTTAAACCTATCCGTTTAATTTAATATACCCTCCATCAATTGGGAAATCGGTTCCAGTTATAAAGGAAGCCTCGTCCGAACAGAGATAAACTGCCAAGTTTGCCACTTCCTCGGGTTTGCCCATCCTGCCAATTGGTTGGGATTTGGATAATTTCTCGAACATTTCCGCTTCCTTACCAGGGTAGTTTTTATTAATAAATCCGTCAACAAAAGGTGTATGAATCCTGGCAGGAGAAATAGTATTGCAACGAATACCCTCATCCAAATAATCCTTTGCTACAGAATAGCTCATAGTAAGCACCGCCCCCTTGGACATGGAGTAGGCAAATCTGTCCGAAATACCTACAGAGGAAGCAATGGATGCCATATTTAAAATTACCCCACCTTTCTCCTTCATCTTGGATATAACGGCATGCATACAGTTATAGACCCCTTTGACATTTACATTGTAAATACGATCCAAATCGTCTACGGCAGTACCTTCTAAATTTCCCACATGGGCTATCCCGGCATTGTTTACCAAAATATTGATATAATTCTTGGCACCAATAGCGGAGATTATTTCGGCTACCTGAGCGTTATTGGAAACATCACAAGCGTGAAAATTGGCCTTTCCGCCCTTGGCTTCTATTTCCCCAACAACACGTTCTCCATTTTCCGCATTAAATTCCAAGATGTGCACATGGGCACCTTGGCCTGCAAATGCCTTGGAAATAGCTTCACCAATACCACTGGCACCACCGGTAACAACCGCTGTTTTGTTTTCTAGACTAAAAAGTGACATATTATTCTTTAGGTTATTTATCTTATTAAGTATTATACTTTTTCCCTATTATTTGGCCATTACTTCATCCTTCCAAATTACACCATCCGGAAAGCTATAGTCCTCTAAAGATTGCTCTTTCATAGTTATGCTGTAACCGGCCATGGACGGTGGCATATATGCCCCATTTTTTATTACCACTGGGTCGTAAAAATGTTCGTGCAAATGATCCACATACTCTATTATTCTATTCTCCAAAGAGCCACTAATGGCAATATAATCTATCATGGACAGATGTTGCACATATTCACAGAGTCCAACTCCCCCGGCATGTGGACAAACAGGAATATTGAATTTTGCAGCCATTAAAAGGATGGCCAATATTTCATTTACCCCTCCTACCCTGCAGCTATCTATCTGACATATACCAATGGCATCGGCCTGCATTAATTGCTTAAATACAACCCTGTTCTGACAGTGTTCTCCCGTAGCCACTTTTATGGGATGAACGGCTTTTGCTATTTTAGCATGGCCCAAAATATCGTCAGGACTGGTTGGCTCCTCGATCCACCATGGATCAAACTTTTTAAGCTCCGCCATATTGGCAATGGCCTCATCCACATCCCATTTCTGGTTGGCATCCATCATGAGTTTTAAGTCGGTACCGATCTCTTCACGGATTATTGCCGCACGCCGCATATCATCGTTTAAATCTGACCCTACTTTAATTTTCATATGCTTAAAACCAGAGGCCTTGGCTTCTTTGCAAAGTCTCCTCATTTTTTCATCCGAATAACCAAGCCATCCGGCAGATGTGGTATATGCAGGATATCCATCCTTCAAAAGATTATCTATTCGTTCCTGCTTGGAGGCCGCCTTGCCTTTAAGAAGTTCCAAAGCTTCTACAGGGGTAATGGCATCCGTTATGTAAGTAAAATCTATACAGGAAATCAATTCTTCAGGTGTCATGTCCGCCAATAGTTTCCACAAAGGTTTCTTTTCCACTTTGGCATAAAGATCCCAAACGGCGTTGACCACAGCACCTGTAGCCAAATGGATGACACCTTTTTCAGGACCCAACCAACGCAGTTGACTGTCCCCGGTGATCATCTTCCAAAATGCTCCCATATTTGCCGTAAAACTCTCCAAAGATTTTCCTTTCACCAAGGGCGCCAATGAATGGATGGCCGCTGCACATAATTCATTTCCCCTACCAATGGTAAAGGTTAATCCGTGCCCTTCCAGTCCGTCCGGATGGTCGGTTTTTAGTATTACATAGGCCGCGGAATAGTCGGGATCCGGATTCATTGCATCTGATCCATCCAGTGACTTACTGGTAGGAAATCGGACGTCTTTTACCAGAACATCCGTAATTATAATTTTGTTGTTCATTATTTATAATATTAATCCAAACAAAACTAACAGCAAACCTTTTCTCTAACAACCACAAGAAGCACCATTTTAAATACTTTTTTTGCTAATAATAAAGTTTTTGTCAATTTTGAGTATGAAGTTTAATATAATCGGAGGGCGACATCCCAGTTATGGACTTAAAATGTCTGTTAAAATTTGAGATGTTATTAAACCCGGATTCATAGCAGACCGGCGTAATGTTATTCTTATTCTCTATCAATAATTTACAGGCATATCCAATTCGAATCTCATTTAAATAACGGGTAAATGTCTTTCTGTGGATACGTTTAAAAAACCTACTAAAGGCAGAAGGGTTCATTTTGGCTATCTCCGCCACATCTTTGGAGCCGATAGGTTGATTGAAATTTTTAAAGACAAACTCATAAATTTCGTCCAAACCTTTATTATCCGTCTTGTTAAAGGAATTTAGAAATCCTGGACTTGACAATAACTGATACTCTTCATGATTTGCCAATTTGTGCAAAATTTCTATAAGCTTTATAGTTTTGTCAAAAGGTTCGTGGCTATGAAGTTTCTTAATTTTTTCAATAAGCTTAGCCTCAATATTGGAAAATTTAATTCCTTGGGCAGCCCTTTTGATCAATTGAAGTATTGGTTTCATTTCTATGGCATTTAGAAATTCCAACCCTAAAAAATCTTCCTTAAAATGTATGGCAATTGCCTCCGAGATCAGGCCCGAATCAGCCTCAAAATAAACCTCGTCATTGAGCCACATATGTGGAAGGTTTTTACCGATTAAAACGAGATCCCCTTCGGAGAATTTCTCAATTCCATCCCCAATAAAGCGGGTCCCTGTACTTTCGGCAATGTAAACCAATTCCAATTCCGGGTGGTAATGCCAAATTTTTAAAAAATGGGAATACTTGTTATGTGTTACTGTAAAGGAACTGTTCTGTAAACTGGCCCTATTAAGAAGGTGTAATTTCATAAAAAATAAATAACAAAAGACACAATTGAGATTTTAAATATACATCTTTTTTTATACGGATAAGGAATTGGCAAAAAAAGTATTGCTAAATGTGTAATTTTTAGTTGAATTGAAAGAAATTACATCTTATTTTCGGACGTTAGCTTTAGGAGGTTATTTTTTTCCAAGAAATAAAGCACCTTACATTATTCTAAATAATACTCAAATCATTTAATTGCTCACGAAATGTCAGGACAACCCTTAGACCAATTAATTGCTTCCTTGATTAAAGGAAACAGGGCGGCATTTAAGACCATATTTGAAATGTATGAAAAAAGGTTGTATTATTTCATACATTCCATTACGAAATCGGATTATGCCTCAGAGGAAATACTACAGGAAGTATTTATAAAGATTTGGACAAAAAAAGAAACCATAGATTTAAGTCATTCCTTCGATGCCTTTCTTTTTACTATTGCAAAAAATTCAACCTACAACTATTTAAGGAGTATTGCCTGCCAAGAATCCTTAAAAAAGGAATACTATAAAAACATTAGTTCCTTAAACGAAGAAACGGAAAATAGTATTCTTCTTGCCGAATATGAAGATTTGGTAAACGATATCCTAGAAAATATCCCTACTCAAAAACGCAGCATTTTCATTTTGTCCAAACAACAGGGAAAAAGCAATGAGGAAATAGCCGATCTTTTGGGAATAACCCAGAAAACAGTGAAAAACCATCTGTGGAAAACCCTACAAATTATCAGGACAGAACTAAAACCACATATGGTGGACACCATATATTTTTTTCTAACAATCCTCCTGATTACGGCATAATTTATCTATATCGTAAAAAAAACACTCCTAATTTGGGACTTTTGCATTTTTGAGGTGTATTACTTATACAGCCCATAATAAGGCTATTAAATATTCTAGATGCACAACGAGAACAAATTGGATAAGCTCTTCCAAAAATTGGTGGACAATACCATTTCCGAAATGGAATTGGATTGTTTAATGGAGCTTATTAATAGTTCCGATCCGGATGATGTTAAGAATAACATATTGGCCAAGCATTGGGAAAATGTAAAAACAGGAAACTTGCCCATTAAACAAAGAATAAAAGGGGATTCTGAAGTTTTGTTACAGAAAATACTATTCAAAATAGAGGACATTGAAAAGAAAAAAAAAGTTAGAACTTTTTTACCGCACCCTAATATTGGATTCTGGTCCGGAATTGCTGCTACCTTTTTATTGCTGGCGGGCGTTTACTTTTACAACCAAAATACAGTAGTAACATCGACCGTGCCAATTTCTATTGAAAACGACCCGAATTCCGGCGTTATTACATTGCAGTTGGACAATGGCACTATTGAAACCATTTCTGAAAACGGGGAGCGAAAAATTACCACTACCAACGGAAATTTGGTTGCCTCACAGCAGGGAAACACACTACAATATACAGCTGCCGAAGATCAAAACAAATTAGTTTACAACACCCTTAACATACCATTTGGGCGACAGTTTGACCTTGTCCTGTCCGATGGCACCAAAGTAAAATTAAATTCCGGAAGCTCCATCAAATATCCGGTCCGTTTTCTTAAAGGACAAGACAGGAAAGTCTTTTTAAAAGGTGAGGCGTACTTTGACGTTACCACAGATAAGGCACATCCTTTTATAGTAAATGCGGACGAAATGAACATAAGGGTCTTGGGTACGCAATTTAACCTTTCCTTCTATCCCGAAGATGAGGACATCAGCACCGTGTTGGTGGAAGGTGCCGTGGTCCTTTACAAGGAAGGTGCCGACATAAATACAAATACTTCCTCCCAACTGGTACCTGGTCAAATGGCAGAATGGAACAAGATCAATAATACGATGAC
This sequence comes from Arenibacter algicola, assembly GCF_000733925.1. Taxonomy (NCBI): domain Bacteria; kingdom Pseudomonadati; phylum Bacteroidota; class Flavobacteriia; order Flavobacteriales; family Flavobacteriaceae; genus Arenibacter; species Arenibacter algicola. The sequence continues at coordinate 149,246 of NZ_JPOO01000001.1, read as the reverse complement.
AGTAAAAGAGGTAGATACCAACATTTATACGGCATGGAAAGACGGGTATCTTTTGTTCAAGGCCTCCCCTTTTTACAGCATTCGATCAAAATTGGAACGTCATTTCAACATTACCATCGAAGATAGAAGCGGCCGATTGGCAAACCAAATATACACGGCCACTTTTAGAAATGAGACTATTGAAGAAATCTTGGAAGCCTTTAAAGAAGACACCCACTTTGAATATATACACGAAGGCTCCAAAATTATAATACTCGATACTAATATTAACTTAAAGAAGATGCCAATGAAAACTAACTGAAAACATGAGCACTAAACGTATCACTTTTACAAAAAAACCGGAAAATGTTGGCGCATTCCCCGGCATAAGAAAGTGATATAAACAAACGATTGTTTAATCACCAAACCTTTACAAAAGTATGAAAAAATTAAATTTAGTAGGGCCTTTCCATTCGGATTGGCTAAGCAAACATCATTTAAAGATGAAACTAACGACCTTATTACTAATAGTTTTTCTTTTTAAAATTCAGGCCAACACCTATGGCCAGAATACAAAAATCACCTTAAACCTAAATAACGTAAGCGTTCAACAGGTTTTTGAAGAAATAGAATCCTTGTCGGATTTTAGGTTTCTGTACAACCATAAAAAGGTGAATTTAAAGAGAACTGTTTCCGTAAATGTGAATAAAGAACCAATTTCAAATATCTTGGATAGGATATTTGAAGCAACGGATGTCTATTTTACCGTTAAGAACAAGCAGATCATTTTAAAAACGGGTAAGCTGGACAACTCCGTTGTCCCAGTAGAAACTACCATTGACCAACATAGCGTAAGTGGAACTATTTCCGATGCGGACGGCAATCCATTGCCTGGGGCAAACATTGTGGAAAAAGGAACCACCAATGGGGTTACCGCAGATTTCGACGGTAACTTTACCCTAGATGTAGCCAATGAAAATGCTACACTGGTTATAAGCTATATTGGATTTGCTTCAAAAGAAGTAGCTCTTAATGGACAAACCTCAATTTCCGTTAGTTTGGAAGAAAGTGCCGCAGGATTGGATGAGGTGGTATTGATAGGTTATGGTACACAAAAGAAAAGTGACCTTACCGGGGCAGTAGGCTCCATTAAGTCCGAAGAATTGGCGGAAAGACCGGCGGCTTCCTTGAACCAGGCAATGGCCGGTAAGGTAGCAGGTGTAAACATCACTTCCGGTTCTGGACGACCAGGTGGAAGAACCGTAGTAAGAATCCGTGGTAATACCTCGGTAAGTATCGCCAATACACCACTCTATGTTATAGACGGTGTAATCCTAAATGCGGCCAATTTACCTAACGGTAGTACCCCGATAGATTACCTGAACCCAAATGATATCCAATCTATTGAAGTTTTAAAAGATGCTTCCGCAACGGCCATTTATGGTGCCAGAGGCGCCAATGGTGTAATTCTTGTGTCTACCAAAAAAGGAACTACTACCGGAGAAACCCGTCTTAATTATGATGTGGATTTCAGCATAGGAACCTTGCCTAAAAAACTTGATCTTTTAAATTCTGAAGAGTTTCTTCGTGTTGAGGAAATCGCATATGCCAATGCTGAAAAATTTGACCCGGAAGGCTGGGCAGGAGGTAGATATACCGACCCAAGATTGAAGAGAACCGACCCAAGACTTTTTGATGCCAATGGCAACCCACTTTATGATACCGATTGGCAGGATGAAGCTATTAGGGACGCAATTACCCAAAATCACCAACTTTCTTTTACCGGTGGTAACCAAAAATCCAATTTCGGCCTATTTATGGGCTTTAGGGATGAAGAGGGACTTATCGTAGAATCATGGTTGAAACGTTATTCAGGTAGATTTACTTTGGATACCGAGGTCACCGACTGGTTAAGAGTTGGAGGTAGCCTTAGCTACAACGACCAAAACGAAAAGCAAATAGACCAACTAGGTGGTGGTGGTATCACTACAATGCGTCAAGTATATGAAGCACTACCTATTATACCGGTCCGTTACGAAGATGGCACCTGGGGATCTAACATACACTATCCAGGAATGGAAGGTGGTGGTAGCCCAGTGGCAGTTGCGAACGATCGTAGATATTTCCTTAAGACCCAGACCGTTTTGGGTAGCTTCTACGGAAATATTGAATTCAATAAAAACCTGGTATTACGCACTACTATAGGAACCAATATCATTAACCAAAGAAACGATTATTATGGAGGTAAGGACTTAAGATATATAGCCATGCCCGATGGTGCCGCCTATGTAGATAACTCCCGTTATAATTCTTGGCAATTTGAAAACTATTTGACCTATAACAAAGATTTTGACAGCAATAATTCATTAACAGCTATGGCAGGTCTTTCCTGGCAACATGTTGATCAGTTTGGCTCAAGGGCATCTACACGAGGATTTGCCGATGACTTTTACGGTTTTAACAATCTGGGTGCAGGGTCTAACCCCCAGACGCCGACTTCGAGCAAAACTGCTTACGGGCTAAACTCTTATTTTGGGCGTGTCAACTATAACTACATGAACAAATACTTGTTGACACTTACAGGTAGGGCTGACGGATCTTCTAAATTTGGACCGGAAAATCAGTTTGCCTTTTTCCCATCGGCCGCATTGGCCTGGAGGGCTTCCGAAGAGGATTTTCTCTCAGAGAACGAAACCATTTCCAACCTTAAAATTAGAGCCAGTTACGGTGCAACAGGTAACTCTGAATTACCAGCTTACCAAGCATTGGCCGGCTTGTCCAATGGTTCTGTAATTTTTAATGGAGCCCGCTCCGCCTATACTGTACCAGGTCGTATGGCCAATCCAGATTTGAAATGGGAAAAAACGGAACAGGTAGATGCCGGTGTTGAATTGGGTCTTTTTAATAATCGTATCGGGTTAGAGCTTGATGTGTACCGAAAGTTGACTTCCGATATGCTCCTTAATGCTCCGGTTCCGTCTTCAAGTGGTTTCACCAATGTATTTAGAAACGTTGGAAGTTTGGAAAACAAGGGTATTGAAATTAATTTGAATACTGTGAATTTTGATAATGAACTATTTGGATGGAACAGTAACTTCAATATTTCAATCAACAAAAACGAAGTAACTGCACTTTCAGGTGGTTCCGATATTTTCTTGGGGTCTACATTGATCCGTGTTGGAGAACCTGTAGGTACATTCTTCGGATATATTGATGAGGGTACCTGGAACACCGATGAAGCCGCTCAGGCAGCTATCTATGACAGATTGCCAGGTGATATCAAATACCGTGATCTTAACAATGATGGGGCCATCAACAGTGATGACCGTGCCATCATCGGGAAAGGTATTGCCGACGGTTTTGGAACTTTTTCCAACACCTTCAGATATGGCAATCTTGAGCTACTGGTAGACCTGCAGTTTCAATACGGCAATAGTGTAATGTACCGTGACGAACACTCTGCAGAAGACCGTCAGACAATTGCCAACAGCTTCGCAACGGTTTTAAATGCGTGGACTCCGGACAATCAAGATACCGATATTGCCCAGATAAGACCAATTGCCGCTGGATACGATACCAATAACGATTCAGGAAAATTAAAGGATGCTTCATTTTTAAGGGGAAGAAACCTGATGCTTTCCTATGTCTTCAAACCTGAATTGGTGGAGCGTTTACACTTAAATCGTCTTAGGGTATATACCTCGGTGCAGAACTTTTTTGTAGCAACGAAATATCCAGGGTATGACCCAGAAAGTTCGAATGGTGGTGGAGCTTTCGATCAAGGATTCTCTCTTTACGATTATCCGAGACCTCGAACCTTTATGATAGGATTAAATGTTGGACTATAACCATATAAAAGATAAAAAAATGAAAATCTATAGAAACTTTATAAGAGCTATAGCCGTCGTAACCGCAGTTTCAAGTATAACGGCATGTAGTAATTTTTTGGATGAAGAAGATGAGTCCAACTTCACAACGGACACCTACTTTACCACGGCTGCACATGCCGAGAGTGCCGTTAATGGGGCATATGAACCATTGGTTTCAATTACCAATAGTGGTTTTGGCGGAGGCACATGGATGATGCTCGAGTTCGCTACGGGCTTGGCCAATACCTCCCTAGGGCAAGCTACCAACATTTATTTGGTAAAGGATTTAATTAATAACTCGGACAATGGATATGGAAACAGTTTCTGGACCGGATATTACTTAGGTATCTCAAGGGCCAACTTGGCTATTGAAAAAATCCCTGAAATAAATATGGACGAAGCGCTAAAGCAAAAGTATTTGGCGGAAGCTAAATTCTTTAGGGCTTACTATTATTTTGGCCTGGTACGCATGTTCGGAAACATTCCTATCATCACCAATTCGGTAGATTTGGGCTCTGAGCAATTGTACCCTGAACAATCTTCGCCAGAAGCGGTCTATGACCTAATTGTAAGCGATCTTACAGAAGCTGAAAGTGCTGGCCTAGCTTGGAGAGTTCCATCGGGCAGAGTTTCTTTGGGCGCAGTTAAAACCTTATTGGCAGATGTATATTTGACCATGGCTGGCTACCCGCTCCAAAAAACAGAAAATTACGCGCTTGCCGCTGCCAAGGCCAAAGAGGTCATGGATTCGGACCAGTTTGCTCTTTTCGATACCTATGACGAGTTGCATGATCCTGCAACCAAAAACACTGGTGAATACATCTTTATGACGCAATTTGCAGCAGGTATTCAATCAGGTAACTGGCAGCCAGGAATTTTACCATATAACTTGGGAATTTCGGCCTATTCGGCTCAAACTGGGGGTATCTTTTCTACAAATGCCTTTGTAGACTCCTACGAGGTGGGCGACAAAAGAACAGAAGAAAAACAGTTCTATTTTACGAGCTATTCATTGGAGGCCGATCGCAACAGCAGTGTTAACCTGGGAGCGCCATATATCTTTAAACATTTTGATATTGAAGCGAACGAAGGAAGCGCCCAATCAGATTTAAACTGGTGCCTATATCGCTATGCCGATGTATTGCTTATGTATGCGGAAGCAGCAAACGAAGCGGAAAGCGGACCTTCAACTGAGGCATATAACGCCGTAAATCTGGTCAGAGATCGTGCCGAACTTGCGGGCTTGACCGGTCTTTCGCAAGATGCTTTTAGAGAAGCGGTAAGAATAGAGCGCATTCATGAGCTGAGTTTTGAAAATAAGACATGGTACGACATGGTAAGATGGAGAAAAGCATATAACACTGAAACCAATGTATTGGAAGATTTTGTTGGGCATAACTTTTCTTATTTGCCAAATAAGGCACTAACGGCAAGGGAACTTTTGTTTCCGATACCAACATCTGAAATGCAGAACAATCCTAATCTAGTACAAAATACAGGATACTAATTAATACACTTTTTTGAAAACCCAAAAGGTTCATTAAAAAAGTAACTAAACAGGACACGGGCAGGAAATTTCCACCCGTGTCTTTGTTTATTATACCTAATACGATCAAGGTTGGGTTATACTTTTAACAAGTACTTTAAAACCCCCCCAACCCTTAGTTAGTTTGGCCAAGCCCTACTTTACAGCCTTAAAACTTCCCAATAGCCGGTATCTACCCCAAACCTTATTTACTTCCCATATGCTACGTTTTCATAGAACATATGCATGGACCTTCTCAAATGAAGGTTGAGCTAGGCCGTAGGGCCCATAGAACCACTAATTGCTTTAAATAACATTAAAAAATGTTCTTCCTACTTTTTTCAAAATATATACCCCAAACATACTAATAAAGCATAAAATGCAAAAAAAGTACCAGTGTTTGTCAGGAAATTGGTAGCTTAAAAGGGACTAACATATTATCTTGCATAAGATTTCATTAAAGAATTTTTTTGATAAAATATTAGAGTTTTTAAAAAGTCAGGTTCGTTTCATGTTCCTCTAAATTAACCTGATTAAAAATTGAGTTGAGTTAGTTTTGAAAAATCCGGATACCGCTAAGGTTCCGGATTTTTTTTTGAAGTAGCTTGAAGATTAAATCAATGCACCATTATTCCGGATCAAGATCAAAAGTTGTGTGTGAAATGAAAATAGAATAAGATCTTTGCAAAAAAACGATCAACATTGGAATTATCTATAGACCTATTAAAGCTTATACTGCCCGAACTATTAATAACCCACTTCGACCTGGTCGCCCATAAAACAGAAGGTGGTACGCTTCATTTTTATTTTGAAGAAAAAAAGGATACCCCTAAAGAGGAAAGGCATCGCACTTTAATAGCCCATGGTTTTCACAAAGAGATCGTCGTCCAGGACTTTCCATTACGGGGAAAGTCGGTGTATCTCCATATTAAGCGGCGCCGTTGGCTGGACAGGGCCACGGGCCAGGCCGTGCAAAGAGATTGGGATCTAGTGGCACAGGGGACTCGTATGACCGTAGAGTTCGCTGCTTTTTTAAAAGTACTTGGTCAGTACCAAAGCTAATGACTGTCATACCATTGGCGGGTTTTATGGGGTCAACGGCAAAAGACTACAGCGACAGTTTCGTGATTACTTAAGCGAGTTCAAACAATGGAAGGAGAGACCACATGCCAAGGAGTGGCTCATATTTCCTGAGAATATAGGACCTTATCTGTCCATTGACGAAACGGCCCTCTCCAAGGGGGAACTCTATACCATTATCACCAATAAAAAGGCCAAGGGCAAGAAAGGAGCTATAGTGGCCATATTCTCCGGCACCAAGGTGGGGCCGATCATAGAGCAACTGCTAAAGATATCGGCCAAGAAAAGATCCGAGGTCAAGGAAATTACCCTGGATATGGCCAACTCCATGAAGACCATCGCCAAACAATGCTTCCCAAAAGCGATACAGGTGACGGACAGGTTCCACGTACAGAAACTTGCACTGGAAGCCCTTCAGGATATCAGGATCAAGCACAGGTGGGACGCCATAGACCAGGAGAACGAACAGATAAAACAGGCAAGGGCAAAGAACGGAACATTCGCCCCAAAAGAGTTCAGCAATGGGGACACAAGGAAACAGCTATTGGCCAGAAGTAGATACCTCCTTTATAAATCGCCAAACAATTGGACGCAAAACCAATCCGAAAGAAGCAAAATATTGTTCGATCAATATCCCGATATAAAGGTCGCCTTCGACCTGGTACAGGGGCTAAGGAACATATTCAATACGGCAACTTCTATACAAATAGCATATACAAAGCTGGCACATTGGTACAAGGACGTAGAAAACACGGGCTTCAGGGCCTTCAATACAATTGCCAACACTATATCCCTCAATTATAGATCGATCCTAAACTATTTTATAAATAGAAGTACAAACGCATCCGCTGAATCATTTAATGCTAAAATAAAAGCTTTTAGAGCTCAGTTTAGAGGTGTGAAAAATGTAGAATTCTTCCTTTATAGATTGACCACAATTTTTGCATAAACACAACAATTGGTCATGATCCATTATTCCCTTTGCAAACTTCTATAGGATTTGGGTGTAGTACCCGTAAACTTCTTAAATGTAGTGGCAAAATATTGCGAGGTGCCAAAGCCCAATCCAAATGCCACCTCAGTAACCCTTTTGGAAGTAAGCAGATCTAATTTTGCCTGTTCAATCTTTAGTCGGTTCACATATTCCCTCGGCGGCATCCCCGTTTTGGATTTGAACCAAAACTTAAAATACCCCACGGACATCCCTGCCAAATTTGCCATTTCATCAACATAAATCATCCTATGTAGATGCTTATGTATAAACCTGTCCAGTTCATTCAGTTTTACCAAAGGCGGACTTTGTTCGGGTTTATTGCAAAGTATAACCGTATCCAACAATAATTGGACTATCAATTGATCCACCATTATTTTGGACAATAAGGTATCGAAGTTCTCCAGCTGAAGCATCAATTTTTCCAGAATAAATTTTAGCTGAAAGGAACCCTTGAAAACATGTTGGGATTTATCCAGAAGTGCAGCGAGTAAAAAATCAGATTGATTATTGGGCATATTGCAAAGTTTCCCTTCTGAACTGTCCACAAGCAATTGGATCCAAAATAATTCCCCCTTATCTTCCGGAAACTCTCCTGTACTATGCATGGCGTTTGGTGGCACTACAAAAATATCATTGCCATTAAGTTCATAGAACTGCTCCCCCATCTTATAGTGCTGTTGTCCCTTCATACAATAACAAATTTCCAAGGCTCCTATATGCTGATGGTTCTCAAGACCCGGTTTTACCTGTTTATAACGATAATGCCCAAAGGCCAATCCCCTTTTAATACCATAATCCTTTAAATTGAACACCCTTCTTTCCTGATTACCAAAATCCTTCATATAATGTATAAAAAAGTAATATAGTACAAAATTGATAGATATTTATGTATTTTAACTAAATCTTTGAAGCCTAAAACATTTCACAATGGAAACCAAAAGATCAAAGTTCATTAATGATGGATTTATTAAAATAGACCAATTGATAACAGCAGAGGAAGTGGACACCCTTAGGACTATATACGATAAATTGTTACAAGACAAAGTTAAAACCGCCCACCTAAGAAGTGACCTTGCCGGTGCGGACACTAGTGAAGACAAAAAGGTGGAGCGTATTACCCAAATTATGAGACCTAGCACCATAGCCAAGGAACTTATAAAAAACAGTGCCTATAAAAAAGCGGAACAATGGGCAAAAGTTCTACTTGGGGAGGATATGGAACTGGATTTTGACATGATGATCAACAAGGCCCCCAATACCAATACCCCAACTCCATGGCATCAAGACGCTGCCTATTGGATTGCAATGCCCGACAAAAGATCGGCTAGTTGTTGGATTGCGTTGGACAAGGTATTTGAGGAAAATGGATGTATGTGGTTTATCCCCAAAACTGATGGCAAACCCATTCTACCCCACAAAAATCTGCCCAATGGGGGAGCACTATATTGCGAAACCGACAGCTCAAATGCCTTAAGTATTCCCTTAAATCCTGGTGGATGTACTTTTCATGATGGTTTTACGCTTCATTTTAGCCAGGGCAACACTACCGATACCCAAAGAAGAGCTTTAATTTTAAACTTTAGACCCAAAAAAATGATAGAATTTGAAAGGGAACAAGGGGTAGATCATACCGGGGAAAGAAAACAGAGAAATTAAAACAATACAATGCGTGCAAATTAAATTTATATATCCACGTTGGGGAAGTTCTGAAATACCTTGGCCCGTTTTTTTAAACAATATAAAAAAAGCCGGCTATCAAGGTGTAGAAATAGACCTTCCCCTAGAAAGCATTAAAAAGAACGAAATATGTTCCATGCTGAAGGATTTGGAACTGGATTTTGTAGCACAACATTGGGAAACCAAGGAGGTAAATTTTACCAAGCATCAAGAACAGTACAAAAGGCATTTGCACAACCTTGTGGAAGCCAGCCCCCTATTCGTGAATTCGCATACTGGCATGGACTTCTTTACCCGCCGCCAAAACTCCGCCCTAATTGAAACGGCCCATGAAATAGAATTGGAATCCGGAGTTACCATTACCCACGAAACCCACCGCTCCAGGTTTTCCTTTGCTGCCCATGTCTGTTTATCGTATTTGGAGGAATTTCCTTTTCTGAAACTCACTTCGGATCTATCCCATTGGTGTTGCGTTGCCGAATCCTTACTTGAAAATCAGGCCTATGCGGTTGAAAAAGCCATTGAGCACACTCATCACATTCATGCAAGGGTAGGGTCGGCCCAGAGTCCGCAGGTCATAGATCCTAGGGACAGGAATTATAAAACTGAGCTGCAACGCTTTACCGAATGGTGGGGTTTTATGATCGCAAAGGCATTGGAAAAAAAACGCTCCTATATAACCATCACCCCTGAATATGGTCCACACCCCTATTCCATATACAAGGCCAACACTAGAATGCCACTGGGAGATCAATGGGAAATTAATAATTTTATCAAGAATCATCTTGCCCAATCCGTGAAGCATATTCCAAAGATTATATGCCCATAGTAATTCCAAACATTTTTTAAAATTCTCGTTTAACTGAACGAAAAAAAACTACCCCAAACCAACCTATAAAGACGAAAACAGTAACATACTTCGTTAACCCTCTACTAGCCCAAATTTCATAATCCAAGGACAATTGCCAATATTCCGTTACTAAGCCATTCGAAATCGTTATTGGTCGATATATTTATAGTGACTTAACAAATAGTTAATATTTTTAATAGGACGTAAAGCGGAATTTTCACCGAAATACAAATAGTTACTAAATTTAAAAACCTATAAGTCGGCAATTGCCAACCAACTTCTAGGAGATCTCTGTTATTAAAAATACATTTTTCTTGTACCATAAGAACTTAAAAACACCATAATTAAGATATAAATCCCAATGCAATTCCTAAAAATATATTTACCACTTTTCTTGTTATTCTCCATAACCACCCATGCACAGCATTCCGAAAAAGGCACTTTGAGCCTATCCGACTTGGATGTTGACAAACCGGAACAGGCCTGGTGGCCAGCCCAAAAAGACAAGGCCATAAACGGACTGCCCATACAAATAGGGGGTGAACCTTTTAAAAAGGGAATTGGAACCCTGTCCGGGAGTAAGTTATTTTTCTTCTTGGGCGGCAAGAGCCAAAGATTTCGCACTCGAGTAGGGATACAGGATAAGCAGGACTTTCCACAGGATGTTGAATTCAATACCCTAAGTGATGGCAATAAACTTTTCTATACCCTAAATAACGATATCAAGACTTTTGTAGGGGTAGCCAATTCAGCGGATACCATGGACAAAGGCAGTGTGAGATTCATAATAAAGGGAGATGGAAAAGTATTGTGGCAAAGCAAAAGAATTAGCGGCGGCAGCAAGGCTATTGACGTAAATTTAGACATCGCAGGAATTCAGGTCTTGGAGCTCTCCGTGGAGGATATGGGCGATGGTATGTCTGGCGACCATGCCGTTTGGGCCGAGCCCACTATACATTACGGCACTTTCAAACCCCAATTGGTAGATGCCGATTATTTCAATAAATTAAAAACCGTTGATACCTCTTTTAATAAGCACATAAAACCTCTCATTCAAAAATTGCCCCTTGGCCAAAAAGTATATGAAAATGGGGTAAATACTGATTGGTTAATAAAGAAAGTAGATCTACCATCACTTGTTTATAAACAGGCCAATGAAAAGGAGATTGTAATTTCCAACGGCTTCATCAGTAGAACCTTCCGACTTACTCCAAATTGTGCCACGGTCGAATTTAAAAATCTGGTGAATGGAGAATCGCTCTTGCGAGGGGTGAGCCCGGAGGCCATGCTTACCATAGACGGTGCGGAATACACAGTTGGAGGCTTGGACGGCCAAATTGAATACGGTTATTTAAAAAAGGAATGGTTGGACCAAATGTGGAGTCCGGCCGGATCATTTCAACTAACCAACTTTATTGTTGATGACATACAGGAACGTATCCAATGGCCCAACAAAAGATGGTCTTCCAAATCCAAGACACCGACCAAAGGAAAACAAATTTCTTTTTCATATGCCCATCCGGAATTTCCAGATTTGGAAGTGAAGGTACATTATGAAATCTATGATGGCATTCCTTTGATAAGCAAATGGTTCACCATTGATAACCGTGGAAACAAGTCCGTTGTTCTTAATAATTTTAAGAGCGAAATCCTTGCCATGGTGGAGGCCGAAAGCGCTGTAGAAAAACAAAAAGGATGGGAAACTCCCAACATACATGTGGAAAGCGATTTTGAGTTTCATTCCATGTCCATGAAAAATGCGAATAAAGTTGTCCACTGGGAAAAAGATACACGCTATACTTCACAGGCCAGTTATTTATTATCAACTCCCTGTTTATTGGAATGTAAATTACCGATCGGACCCAGTGAAACCATTTCCCCAGATACCAATTTTGAATCGTTCAGAATCTGGGAAATGCCTTTTGACAGTCACGACAAGCAGCGTAAGGGCCTATATACCAATGCCATGTATAAGTTAATAGCCCCTTGGACTACAGAAAATCCCTTATTTTTACATCTGACCACCACCGATGACATTAAAGTAAGGACAGCTATTGACCAATGTGCGGAAACAGGCTATGAAATGGTCATTTTAAGTTTTGGCAGTGGCTTGAATATGGAAGACCTATCCGATGCCAATACAAGCAAATTCAAGGCCTTGGCAGATTACGCACACTCCAAGGGCATAGAATTGGGTGGATATTCCTTGTTGTCCAGTAGGTGGATAAGTGAGGAAGTAGACGTAATTAATATAGAAACCGGCAAGAGAGGTGGCGTAATTCACGGGAGTTCGCCCTGCCTAAACAGCCAATGGGGAATAGATTATTTTGAGAAATTGAGGACTTTCTTCGAAAAAACAGGTTTTGACCTTTTGGAACACGATGGTTCCTACCCGGGTCAATTATGTGCCTCAACAGCACATGTAGGCCACAAAGGGGTAGAAGATTCCCAATGGAAATCTTGGAAACGAATTACCGATTTCTACAAGTGGTGCAACGAAAAAGGAATTTCCCTAAATATCCCGGATTGGTATTATCTTAGTGGCAGTACCAAAAACGGTATTGGATATAGGGAAGTCAATTGGTCCCTACCCCGAGAACGTCAATTGGTGCTCGGGAGACAAAATATGTACGATGGTACTTATGACCGACTTCCGAGTATGAGCTGGACCTTTGTGCCCCTTACCGAATATCATGGCGGGGGAGCGGAGGCTACAATTGAGCCTTTGGACACCCATTTAAACGCATATAAGGCACATATGGTGCAGAATTACGGGATGGGAGTACAAGCCTGCTATAGGGGACCGCGATTATATGACACCCCAAAAACGAAGGAAACGGTAATTGAAGTCGTAGATTGGTACAAGAAATACCGGAACATCCTTAACGCACCTATTTTCCATTTAAAAAGGGCCAACGGAAGGGAAATTGATGGAATTATGCACGTTGACCCGGAATTGAATGAAAAAGGGATGGCTTTGTTCTTTAACCCAACCAACGAGACCTTGACCCAAACCATAAAACTTCCCCTATATTATACTGGACATACCGATACGGTAAGTATTCAGGAAAAAGAAGGAAAAAGAACCGACTTTAAATTGGCAAGGGATTATTCCGTGGAACTAAAAGTGGAAATTCCTGCCAATGATAGTACTTGGTTCGTAATTTATTGAACAATAAAACAATACACATGAAAGCTAAAACAATATGCCTCCTGGCCATAGTTATCAGCTTATGGAGTTGCGAATCTGAAAGAAACGAACTGGAACTCGACCGACTTCCTAAATACAAACTGGAGTTCGATAAGTTGGCCAATAGCTGGGACGAAGCTATTCCCTTGGGAAATGGAACTGTGGGAGCCTTGGTTTGGGAAAATGACGGAAAGCTGCGATTATCCTTGGACAGAGCGGATCTGTGGGATCTCCGTCCCATGGAAAATCTAGATTTCCCGAACTACGGTTTTGATTGGGTACAGGAGCAATGGGAAAAAGACACTTATAAAAATGTACAGGACCGTTATGATGTACCCTATGACCAATTACCTGCACCTTCCAAAATTCCCGGAGGTGCCTTGGAATTTGACGTGAAGGGATTGGGAGAGGTAGCATCTGTAAAACTGAATGTGGATTCAGCAATTTGCGAAGTAAAATGGAAGAATGGCGCCATACTTAAAACCTTTGTCCATGCCACTGAACCTTTGGGCTGGTATACCTTTGAAAACGTTAGCGGAGATTTGAATCCCAGCATAATTCCACCTGCCTATGTATCGGTGAAACAAGAAGGTGCCAACGACCCCGTAACAGGGCAAGATCTTCGAAGGTTAAATTATGATGGGGGCAGGGTTACCCAAAATGACCATATTATTACCTATGATCAGAAAGGTTGGTCCGATTTTAAATTTCAGGTACACACCCAGTGGAAACCTACACCAAAAGGAATACAGGGAAGCTGGAGCATAAGCTCACAAACCTCGGAAAAAGTACCCAATGAAACTGCAGAACAAGTAGTAATAAAAGCGCTTCAGTCAGGAATGGCATCGTCTATGGAAAGTCATAAGGCTTGGTGGAATTCATTCTGGAACCAATCTACTATTAGAGTTCCGGACCCTGTATTGCAGAATCAATGGTATATGGAAATGTACAAGTTGGGATCGGCAGCCAGACAAGGGGCGCCGCCCATATCCCTGCAAAGTGTATGGACAGCGGATAATGGCAAATTACCACCCTGGAAAGGCGACTACCATCATGATCTTAATACACAATTAAGTTATTGGCCCACCTATTCCGGAAACCATCTGGATCTGGAACAAGGTTTTATGGACTGGCTTACCCAATACAAGCCTACTTTTAAAAAATATACCAAAGATTTCTACGGCACTAACGGACTTAATGTACCCGGGGTTACCACTCTAACGGGAGACCCCATGGGCGGTTGGATCCAATATTCCTTCGGCCCAACGGTAGGGGCTTGGTTGGGGCAACATTTTTATCTGCATTGGCGCTATACCATGGATCGTGATTTCCTTAAGAACGAGGCCTATCCGTGGATCAAGGAGGTCGCTATTCATTTTAATGAATTGTCGGTTTTGGGGGAGGATGGAAAAAGAAAACTACCATTGAGTTCAAGCCCTGAGATACACAACAATTCCCGAGAGGCCTGGTTTGCTGATATCACCAATTTTGACCTTGCCCTGATTAAATGGACCTATTCACATGCGGCAGAACTGGCATTGGAGCTTGGGCTGAAGAAGGAAGCAGACCAATGGAAAGCTTCTTTAAAAGAATGGCCGGATTATGCTGTGAATGAACATGGACTTATGTTCTCCCCTAGCCTACCTTTTAACGAATCGCACCGGCACTTCTCCCATTTAATGGCCATTCATCCCCTAGGGCTAATAGACCCTGCAAACGGCTCAAAGGATATGGAGATCATAGAAAAAACCATTGCACACTTGGATGCCACTGGTTCCGGTCAATGGGTAGGCTATTCCTTTAGCTGGCTGGGAAATCTAAAAGCACGGGCTTTTGATGGGGAAGGAGCTGCAAAAGCATTAAAGGATTTTGCCACCTCCTTTGTACTACCCAATAGTTTTCATGTTAACGGCGACCAATCGGGTACCGGAAAATCGAATTTTACCTATAGGCCATTTACCTTGGAAGGCAATTTTGCCTTTGCTGCTGGCCTACAGGAGATGCTGATACAGAGTCACACCAGAACAGTACGGCTTTTTCCTGCCATTCCCACCGATTGGAAAAACGTTGGATTTAGCAAATTACGGACAGAAGGTGCTTTTTTGCTTTCCGCTCAAAAACAGGACGGGAAGCTAAAATGGGTAAAGATCGTTTCTGAAAAAGGCGGGGAGGTCCGACTTATGAATCCCTTTTCAAATAAGGAATTTTCAATTAAAGATGAAGTTAACGCCCAATGGGATGGCGATATATTGATAATTGAAACCCAACCCGGTCAAGAAATATGGCTAAAGCCATGATGCAATAAGCCATATTGCACCAAATGCGGTACTCAGAGTTATCCAAAAGGTCTACACCAGTAGTATAGGTCCAACATGGAATAAAAGGACCTAAAATAAGGCTCCTTCCCCTAGGCAGGGGAAGGTGGATCTTCAGCCAATGGCTGAGGAGACGGAAGGGGTACATTTATGGGTACAGAAATAGGTCTATCCAAAGAAATAAATTGTTCTTTTACAACTCCCGATAGCCATAGAGGGAGGTCGCACCTGCGGTCGGGAGCTATATATGCGATTTAGGTAGTGACATTTCTATTTTACGGGTATCAGTAAGCCTTCAGATTAGCCAATTGTAATATTTAGCCCATGTCATTTTTATTTCTGAGGTATTGTTGAAACTTCGGTTTCTTACTTAAGGTCGAAGTACCTGAGGTGACCCTCTTTCATTGAACTTTCTCAAAAATCCCATTGCCTTAATAACGCCATAACACTACATAACTATAACTCGCTTATTATCAGTTCTTTAAAAAATTACATATCACTAATATGTATCAAAAAATAAAAATTAATAATTCATAGTTATTGAAAAACAGGGCTTATAAAGGCAAAAATAACTTTTAGGAGCACATTTTTGAGACTATAATGAGCCTGAAAACATTAAACTTTTTTGTTGATCGATATTTTCTATCTTTAACCGTATCAACCTATTCAAAAATTAAGATGAAACCATTCTTTTTCCTTTTTAGCTGTTTATTTTCTATGACCACTTTCGCACAAAATACCGTACTACCACTTTGGCCAAACGATATTCCCAACTCCATCAAAACAGATGAAAAAGAGGAGGTAGTAAGCGCTGACATTGTAAGGATAGCCAAGGTGCAGGTCCCTCAAATTGAGGTATATCTACCCGCCAAAAAAATAGCCACGGGGCAGGCAGTGTTGATTTTTCCGGGAGGCGGTTACGGCATATTGGCCTATGACTGGGAGGGAACCGATTTTGCAAAATTCCTCAATGGCAAAGGCATTGCCGGAATCGTTGTTAAATACAGATTGCCCAATTCCAAGTCGGTCACAGAAAAACACAAGGTACCCTTACAGGATGCCCAGCGGGCCATAAGGACAGTGCGGTCCAAGGTCGGGGAGTGGAATATTGACCCCAATAATATTGGTATAATTGGCTTTTCGGCCGGTGGACATTTAGCTTCCACCCTGGGAACACACTATAATGAAGTGGTGTATGCCAAGCAGGATGATATTGACCAACTTAGTGCCCGCCCAGATTTTATGACCTTGGCCTATCCCGTAATTACCTTGGGGGAACCAAATACCCATGGAGGCTCCAGAAAAAACTTGCTGGGAGAAAATCCTACCCAACAAATGGTAGATCATTTCTCCAACGAATTACAGGTAACTACAGATACCCCTCCCACTTTTTTACTGCACGCTTCAGATGATAAAGCAGTACCCGTAGAGAATAGCCTTCTATTCTATACGGCATTGGTAAAGAACCAGGTTCCCACCGAAATGCATATCTACCCAACCGGTGGTCACGGTTTTGCCCTGGGACTACAAGAAGCCCATTTGGCTAGCTGGACCGAACAATGGTTAGGATGGTTAACTAACCTAAAAAAATAATCCCCTATCCCTACATAAACGAATCATTCATTTACCGTAATTTGATTAATATAAAGTTGTAAGGAATTAATTTATGCCCGACAAAATGTACTGATAGTTATCATGTTTTGATATACCCAAAAGCTATATTTTTATCACTTAAACATTCTGTAATGAAGAAGTGGACTTTAATAATGGCCCTATTTTTGTCAAGTTTCCTAAGCGCTCAAAAATGGGAAAGTAATTGGTCGGACGCAGCTGCCCTCGCAAAAGAAAAACATCAAAATATCGTATTGGTCTTTTCTGGTTCCGATTGGTGTGCCCCCTGCATTAAATTGGACAAGAGTATTTGGCAGTCCCCTGAATTTCAAGATTATGCTAAAGGCCATTGGACAATGCTCAGAGCAGATTTTCCAAGAAAAAAAGCCAACCAGCTCCCAGAGGAACAAAAGACTAAAAATGCCCAACTCGCAGAAAAGTATAATAAAAACGGATACTTCCCCTTGGTCCTAGTATTGGATGCCAGTGGGAATATCCTGGGCCAAACTGGATTCAAAAATATATCCGTTAAGGAATATATTGCACTTTTAAAATCGTTTGAAGGTTGAAAAACCCATTATTATTCGCAATTGCATTTATAATCCCATGTTTCGTTTTTGCTCAGGACATAGCACATAGACGGACCACAAAATTAATGGGAAGTAGGTTCGATATTACTATAGTTGCAAAAGATGAAGCTACCGCTGACCATTATATAGATAAAGCCATTGAAGAAATCACCAGAATAGAAAACTTGATTTCCTCATGGAACCCTTCCTCACAAACTTCCAAAATCAATAATAATGCAGGTGTAAATCCGGTAAAAGTTGATCAGGAATTAATAGACCTTATTGAGCGATGCATCACCGTCTCCAAAATTACCGACGGTGCCTTCGATATTACCTATGCCTCAATTGATAAAGTTTGGAAATACGACGGCAGCATGACCGAAATGCCCACTAAAGAAGCCATAGAAAATTCTGTTGCCAAGATAGGCTACCAAAATATTGTGCTCGATAAGAAGTCACAAACGGTGTTTTTAAAGTTGGAGGGTATGAAAATAGGTTTTGGTGCCATTGGAAAAGGCTACGCCGCCGATAAGGTAAGAAGTATGCTAAAAGCCGAAGGTGTTAAGTCCGGAATTATTAATGCTTCGGGGGACCTGACCACCTGGGGAAAACAACCCGATGGAACCGATTGGATGGTGGGCATTACCAACCCTCTTAACAAAGACAACATATTCTCCTGGTTCCCTGTAGTAAATGCGGCTGTAGCCACCTCCGGTAATTATGAAAAATATGTCACTTTTAATGGGATAAAATATAGCCATATTATTGACCCCCGGACCGGTTACCCCTCTACAGGCGTCCTTAGTGTTACCATTTTTGCCCCTAGTGCTGAATTGTGTGATGCACTGGCCACCTCGGTTTTTATTACCGGAGCGGAAACGGGACTTAACATGATAAACCAAATTAAAGGGGTGGAATGCATTATTATTGATGATCACAATCATATACACACTTCTGAAAACATTCAACTTAACAAAACCCAATAGCACTATGCGACAATTTATCATACTCTTTATTGGCATTTTATCACTATCCTCATGTGTTGCGGTAAGGGAATACGACAAGGTATACCTCAACGATGAAGAAATGAACCTGGCTACCAAAAGCTTGGAGCGGTTCGAAACCAATTTTCACATATATCGGGAAGCCGCTGCAGGTGCCAATGGAGGCAAAACAGGTGGTGGGTGCGGATGCAATTAAAATAGAATGAAAGGAATAGGATTTATAATATTTTTCGGGTTGATTTCTTGGGGCGGATTCTCCCAAGGCAATAATCAAGAGTATATAAAAAAAGTATTGGAAACCCCGGAGGTAGAATTGCTGTATAGTTATTATAGCCAGGACGGAGACAATGCCGCTGTAACCGGCGGGGAAGGAACGGAAAAATTAACGGATATGACCCCTACGATTATTGTTAGCATCCCTATAGGGGAAGATAACGTACTAAGTCTGGATGCAGGAATATCTGCCTATACCTCCGCCTCCTCCAGTAATATCAACCCTTTCGACGGGAATAAAACAGCTAGTCCCTGGGTGGAATCTTCGGGCGCTTCCCGAAGTGATGCCCTCACTTATTTTCACCCTACCTTTATACATAGTTCCAAGGACAGAAATAAAATCCTAAGCGGTAATATAGCCGTATCTGCCGAATACGATTACTTTTCCATTGGTTTCGGAGGGGGCTATACCCATCTCATGAACGAAAAAAATACAGAACTTGGTATTAGCGGGCAGGTATATTTGGATACCTATAATCCGCAATACCCCATTGAACTACGGGACGGTTTTTTTGATAATAGAATTACTGGTACGGGCACCTATTCTCCATTATTTAACGAGTTTAACGACTTAAACCGAAATTCTTATTCCCTTTCCCTCAATTTTTCCCAAATCATAAGCAAACGCTTCCAAGCGTCCCTGTCGCTAGATTTTGTTCTTCAGGACGGACTACTTTCCACCCCGCACCAAAGGGTATATTTACAGGATAGGAACGACTTTTTTATAGAAGATTTTCAATTGGCGGATAATGTTGAATTATTGCCTTCTTCCAGGTTTAAAATCCCTGTTGGAGGCAGGCTTGCGTATTACCTGAACGATCAAATGAGCCTTCGCGCTTACTTCAGATACTATTATGACGACTGGGGGATTACCGCTTATACAGGAAGTTTGGAAATACCCATAAAAATATCGGAAAAATTTACGGTATATCCCATGTACCGCTATTATACACAAACAGCCTCCGATTATTTTTACGCCAAGGAAACGGCATTATCAACCTACCAGTACTATACCTCTGATTATGACCTGTCCGAATTTGATAGTAATCAATACGGTTTCGGCATTACCTACAAGGATATTTTTACCCAGAGCAAAATATGGAAATTCGGTTTAAAGAGCATTAGCTTTAGGTTCAACCAATATGAAAGAACAACCGGTTTAAGCGCCAGTATTTTTGAATTGGGAGCCAAGTTTATCATGGACTAGGATTTGGTGACAAACCACACAGGATATACTGACGTTCCTTATATTGTATAATTACCATAAAAACGCCTCAAGGTTTCCCTCTCCTTGGGGAGGCCTAGGGTGGGGACTTAACGAAGCGATTGATCTGTGAATACCTAAGATTTGATTACAGTTTCATAAAATCTTCGCCTAAAATTTTCCCTAAATAAAATATAAGTTCTTCCGCATTTTCCTGGGAAAAGACCATAGGGGGTTTAATTTTAAGAACGTTGTGGTCCGGACCATCGGTACTCATAAGAATACCGTGGTCCTTCATACGGTTGGCCAAATAATCGGTCTGGGCCGCCAAAGGTTCCATCTTGTAATCGACCAGTTCCAAGCCTAAAAAAAGACCCTGCCCCCTTACATCCCCAATAATTGGGAAATCCTTTGAAAGCTTATTTAACTGCTGTTTCAAATAGGTCCCCATCTCCAAGGCATGTGCCTGTAGCTTCCCCCGTTGTACCACCCTTAGAACCTCGGCACCAATGGCACAGGATACGGGATTGCCCCCGAAGGTGTTGAAATACTCCATACCATTGGCGAATTTTTCAGCTACTTCTTGGGTACAGGCTACTGCGGCCAGGGGATGTCCATTGCCCAAGGGTTTGCCAATGGTCACGATATCGGGAATTACCCCGTGCAATTGGAAGCCCCAAAAGGTACTGCCCATACGCCCACAACCTACCTGCACCTCATCCGAGATACAGAGTCCGCCCGCTTCCTTCACGTATTGGTAGGCCTTGGCCAAGAATCCTTCCGGTAACTCTATCTGTCCCCCACAGCTAATAATCGGCTCTATGATAAAGGCCCCTACTCCCCGTCCCTTGGCATGAATCTTATCTATTTGCACCTTCACCTCCTCTGCATATGACTCGCCTGTGTTTTCCCCCCGGTATTTTCCCCTAAAGGCATCGGGCAAGGGAAAAATATGGGTGTGTTCCGGGGCGCCCCTGCCTCCTTTGCCATCAAACTTATAGGAACTTATATCGATGCACATATTGGAGTTACCGTGATACCCTACTTCCGAAGCAATTATATCCTTTTCTCCCGTGGCCGCCTTTACCATTCTTATTGCAAGTTCATTGGCCTCACTGCCCGAATTCACAAAATGGAGTACACTTAGTTCAGGGGGTAAAGTCTCCAACAGCTCCTTGGCCAACGCATTGATATTTTCGTGCAGATAGCGAATATTGGTATTGATCAGGGCCATTTGTTCCTGCCCTGCCCTTACCACATCAGGATGTTCGTGCCCCACATGGGCCACATTGTTTACGGTGTCCAGATATTTTCTTCCGTACTGGTCCATTAGGTACTGCCCTGCCCCACGTACCATTTTAATGGGCACCTTGTATTGCAGGCTCAGACTTTTGCCCAAATGTTGTTTTCTATAGTCGATGATGTCCGAATTGGAGGTAGCTTGCCTTTCCACAAGACCCTTGGTCTTGAACAAAAGGTTGGGATCAGGGCAAAGACTTTTCCATACGGCAAGCTGGCTTTGGTATGCCACTCCGGGAAAATCGATTTTATAATGCAGCATGGACAGCATGATCTGAAAATGTAGATGTGGGGCCCAATTACCGTTCTCTGGCCAGTTCCCCAAAACGCCTATGACGTCGCCAGCCTTTATTTTGGCTCCAACCGCATACTTTGTAGCACTGGCCACGGACAAATGCCCGTAAAGCGTATAAAACTCCGAGCCTTCTTCCCGATGTTTTAAAATGACCAATCCGCCATATTCCTTATCCCCTTTATCATTGACAGCAGTAACCACTTCCCCGTCAAAAAGGGCATGCACAGGGGTATCTGCCGGCAACCAAAAATCGACCCCTAAATGAATACTCCTGCTCTCCCTTCCGGTGTTCCCTATTTTATCATAAGAGGATGTAGTGTAAATGGGCCTCGGCTCCAAATAACCTCCTGCCAAAATTCTTGTAGGGTGTTTGTGCTGCAATTTATTGAGCTTATATTGAAAAAAATCCAGGTCATTAAAGTCCATTTCATGCCCAAGCCATTTACTGGACACACTTAAATCTAGGGGATGTATACTGTTGGAACCTATAGTGGGAAATAGTTTATCCAGAGAAAGGTTCTGCTTTTTGGCCCATGCCGCGAATGTTTCTTCCTTGGGGTGGGCACTATAGCCACAGGCCTCCCTAAAACTATAGTGCGCAAAATCGGCGTTTTCATCCTTCCACATCCGCAATAACTCCCAAGCCGGCTTTTCACTGATCAAAAGATAGGTATTGTCCGGTTCCTTCTCCTTATTGATGGCCGATTTGGTAACGGATATCACCAAGCGCATGGCGATGGCCATATACAAATGTTCCAATTCATTCTCTTCTAAAGGAAATGAACGGTGATAGCCCCGTACAATTGGTATTGCCGCTTCCAACGGATCATTGTGCCCCATGATGGCATAGGCACAGGCCACGGCCAGATCATTGATTATCTGGGTATAAACCGAATCCCCGAAATCTATGGCAGAGACCACTTTGGGACTGATCAGGTCTTGGGAAACAATCACATTATTGTCGTTGGCATCATTGTGAACCACTGCCTTTCGCAACTGGGAATAACCGGACCGTGCCTGCTTGAACTGGTCCTGAAAATAGGAAACAATCTCTTTTTGCTCACCGCTAAAGAGGTGGAGATAATCCGTTGTCCAAGCCCCTTCCGCTATATCCCAAACAAATTTCCGATGGGCCTCGGGATGGTCAAAACCCTGCAAGGCCCGGGTAAGTCTCCCACATTGTTCCCCTAGACTATCCCGAAGATTGTCCAATTGTGGGTTTACCGTGCTCCACACCCTACCTGATATCCAGGACAGAAGGCGTACCTTTCTAATATTTCCGTATTCATCCTTAATTTCCGAAATCAGATTCCACTGTCTATCCCGAATAACCTTAGGTACAGTTAAATCCTTTTCTTGATCATTGGTATAAAGCAGCAATTTCTGTTGAAAATCCAAATAATCCGCGTTCTCGTCAGGACGGGAGACTTTTAAAATATAATCCGCTCCGTCCGTTGCATCGATCTTAAAATTAAAATCGATTTCCCCGGGCAAGGCCTTGGCCGCACCTTGAATGTTAAAATTCTCAAGGGCAATATTGATGGCTTGATTCTCCGTTATTTTGATTTTGTTGTAATCCATTAGCTTGGTTCCTTTTTCCTTTGCGCCCCTATGAACAAATAATCCAACAACCAAAATAAGCATATTATTTTCACAAGACCACTCGGAGAAAGAATTAAAACACTTGAACTTATGACGCCATATATTGTTTTTTTTTCAATAAATAAGATTGATATACTATCTTTAGCTCTTGATCAAACTTTACCAAAACATATTCATGAAGAACACAATTTCCTTCCCTCTACTTAAATCATTATCCATAATCGTTTTATTGGGTTCATTAACAACGCAATGCAAACAGAAATCTCCAGAAAAACCTAAACCCGTAAATGAAACCGACATTGTTATCCCAGAGGGATTTTCATTGCAGGTGGTTGCGGAAGATTTGGGAAATCTACGCCATATGACCGTCTCAAAAAATGGGGATATCTATGTAAATAGATCCAAATTAAAGGATGAAAAAGGTATTATTCTCTTAAAGGACACTGACAATGATGGGAAAATTGATGCCGAACAACAATTTGGCAATCTCCCTGGGACAGGCATATTGATAAAAAATGGCTATTTATACACCTCCTCCAATTCTGGGGTCTATCGCTATAAATTAAATGAAAATGAAGAAATTATCGATATTGAAAATCCAGAAAATATAGTGGATGGATTGGCGGATAAAGGCCGGGACAACGCAAAATCATTTGTAATGGATGATAATGCCAACATTTATGTTACCATAGGCTCTTGGAACGATTCCTGTCGTGAAGAGGGTACCGGAAACGGCATTATGCCCTGTACAATACTGGATTCTGCAGGTGGAATCTGGCAATTCAAGGCGGATAAATTAAACCAATCCTTTGCTGATGGTAAGCGTTATGCCACTGGAGTTAAAAATGCCGTGGGCACAGCTTGGAATTACAAGACCAACTCCTTATTCGCTGTAGTTCATGGGCGCGGGGCATTCCATGATTTTTATCCTGAACACTATACCGCCAAGCACAGTGCAGAACTGCCCGCAGAAACTTTATTTGAACTTCATGAAGGTGATGATGCCGGTTGGCCCTATATCTATTACGATCAGTTTAAGAAGAAGAATATCCTTGCCCCGGAATATGGGGGCGACGGTGAAAAAACAGGAAGCGAAAACGCCATAGACCCTTTAATGGCATTCCCGGCACATTTGGCTCCCAACGACCTGCTTTTTTACACAGGAACAATGTTTCCAGAAAAATATAGGAATGGCGCCTTTATTGCTTTCCATGGACAGTCCCCAGAATTAAAAAAGGGATATTTGGTGGCCTTCGTACCTTTCAAGGATGGTAAACCTAATGGAAATTGGGAAATATTTGCCGATAACTTTTCCGGCATCGACCTTGCAAATCCCAGTGGCCCAATTCAGCGTAGGCCATGTGGATTGGCACAGGGTCCCAACGGTGAACTATATGTTAGTGAAGACCTTAAAGGAACGGTTTATAAAATAACTTATTGATCATTGATTTTCGAAGAACTGCCCTTAAACTAATTCAACGATAAAAGTAGGCGAATTGCATCCGCAAGGGCGCTATGGATTTGTATTAATAAGTCTAAGTCTAGTTGAATATAAATTCCCTTAGAAGTTTTTTTCTAAGGGAATTTATATTTTTTCTAATCTACAACCCTACTTTCAACATAAACGTATTTACTCTAATAGTCATCCCACATTCACCTCCTCCTAAATTGGACCTATCCACTGGCCGATTTATGAAAATCTTAAGAAAAAAAATATTCCATAATTATTATTTTTAGGCGGTAAAAATGATTAAACAATTAAAAAACACCTGTAAAACTATGAAAACAGTATTAACAGCACTTTATTTTATTTGCGGAATTACATTACTGCAAGCATCGACAACAACAAACGAAATTGATGACTTGGAAGTTGGTTCGGTATTAATGATTGGAAGTCCCTCGTCAAATCTATATGAACATATAGAAGTACCGAGGATGAATTTTATCATTAAGAAAGGGGGAATTCCAAACTACAAAACACTTTTCGAAAGCAAAGTGGTCGTTTCCAAAATGCAAGTGATGCCAGATGGCAGCAAGGTTGTGCACTTAAAGAGACAAAACGGAAAACGCTTTTTTAATAGCCATAGCTATATAAAAGCGAGACTTAAAGAAGCTATAGACGCAGAAGAGCTGGTCAGACTTTAGTCGGCACTCATAATGCTTGTGCTGCCAATATAAATAGTGCAGCAAAGCCATAAGCATACTTAAGTAAATCAAAAGCCCTTAGATCCAAGGGCTTTTTTTATTGCCAATTTTAAAATAAAAGGTATTAAACCTCAGGGCAAGCCTGTCTGTATCCTATGGTTAAAACAAATTTTTTCTCATAAATTTTTTCTATAGTTCAGGATACATACCCCATGGTGTTGACATACGGTGTCCCTCTTACCACTACTGCAAAAGCCCTGGCCAACAATTTGTTCCTTATTATATTCAAAGTACTCATTTTATTTTTTCCATTTGCAATTCTGCGCTCATAATAGGCCTTCATCTCGGGATTGCACTGAATGGCGGAACCGGCGCAAAGATTCAGCAATGTCTTGCCTTCCTTATTGGCCAGTTGGCTTACCTTGGCCCTTCCCCTTATACTGGTCCCCGATCTGTTGGGAAAAGGGGCAATGCCGCAATAGGAGGCGAATTTTCTCCACGTGGTAAAAGCTGTGAAGCCAACAGTGTAAACCATCAAAAACCGGGCTGTGACAGCCCCTATGCCCTTGATAGTCATCAATAGCCGATATAGGTCCTGCAGTTCGGGATCTTGCTCGATGATCCTATCGACTTCTTTTTCTATTTTGGCTATCTGCACATCCAGCACCCCGATAATTTCTTGCTGAACTTGGAACAACATAGGCCCTAGCTCTTTGTCCAAGACCCTTTTTTGTTCCCTTAAAGTGACAATATGCCCCGCGCGTTGTGCGACCAGTTTTCTGCGCATGGACATCAACCGTTTTAGGGTTTCCAAAGATTCCTTTGGCATTTGATACGGTTTTATCTCTTCCCGGAGGCGATATCCGTACAGGGCGATACGTTTTGCATCCGCTTTATCATCTTTCCCCCTGGCAATCCCCAACGAACGCTTGATCTCCAGTCCAGGGACCAAATGGAAGCAATAGCCCTGTTCGCTCAAGTAACGGGCAAGCTGATGGGTATAAAGGCCCGTGTGCTCAAAAACGAACAAAAGCTCATCCTTGTCCAGACCACTACTTTTCATCGACCAGTCCGCCATATGGGCGATAGCTTCAGCCGTATTATCAAAAACTTCTTGCGCCCCACTTTTGTGAAGGCAACAATCCAGTGTCAATTTACTGGCATCGATACCGATAACTTCTTTTATTTCCATAATTTTATAATGTTTTAAAAATGGTCGTTTAAACTAAGACCTTTATAAGGTTAGGCTAAAATCCTATATGGTTCTTGGCGACCGGTTAGAAGAACGGGGACTGATACAGACAATAGGCCACAAGCCTAGCCGACAGGAAAGTTCACCCCGTTCTTTGTTGTTTTACATTAAATTTATGAACATTTTAAAAGTTATGAGTCTCCCCCGGACCCCCTCTTTTCAACATTATTATAGATTATATTTATAATACAAATCTAAAGGCCGACAAAGGCAGGCCCTGAATCCAATAATAGGAATCGACCCAAGGGTCGAGGTATTGAACCTAGATCCCGCCGAAAAAGGCGGGATCTAGGTTCAACTTACAATTTTCAGTGCGTCTTACTGACTTCTCAAAATTGAGTTTCACTAATAAAATACATGGTAATTCCATACCATCTTTCCTTACCCAAATTTAGTTCTAAACTTGAAGGGGGACGAAAATACATTTCCACTACACATCTTAAACGTGAATCCCCTTTAGCATTGGTATATGACCTATATCATTGTTTTGCCTGGAGAATTACTCTACTTTAATAAATGACGGTATAGCCGAAAACTATTTTTCCAATCCCAATAGGCCAATATCTGGGCCTAAAATTGTTGTGAACGAAAGTTGGTGTATTTAGGAATTATTCCTGCAAATACCGTAAAACTACTCAATACAAAATATCATTATAATGTTAGTAAAAGACCAAAATAACGTTATTTCCATCCCCTTAAAACACCTAACATTAAAGGCTAATTTGTACATGCCTGAAAATGCCAAGGGTTTGGTAATCTTTTCACACGGTAGTGGTAGCAGTAGGCTTAGCCCCAGAAATAATTACGTTGCCAACATACTTAATCAAAAGGGATTGGCTACCTTATTGCTCGACTTATTGACCGAAACCGAAGACAAAAGCTACGAAACACGGTTCAACATCGACCTTTTAACCAGTCGTCTTATGGCAGTAACAAAATGGGTACAACAACAAAATGAAACCGAGGGATTTCCCTTGGGCTATTTTGGGGCCAGTACGGGTGCAGCATCGGCCCTAAGAGCGGCCGCCTTTTTTAAGGATGCTATAAAAGCCATCGTTTCCAGGGGCGGGCGACCGGACCTTGCCCTTGATGAAATACCCGAGATTATTGCTCCAACCTTATTAATAGTTGGCGGAAAGGATTCAGTAGTACTGGAACTGAATATTCAAGCCTATGCCATAATGGAATGCGAAAAAAAAATTGAAACCATTCCGGGGGCAAACCATCTTTTTGAGGAACAAGGAAAACTGGAGAAGGTGGCCGAACTTTCCGCAGCATGGTTTGAGAAATGGTTAACAACTAAAAACCCATAAAAATGTTTAAGGACAGAATCGATGCCGGGCTACGGCTGGCGAAAAAGCTAAACTCATACAAGGATAAAGAGAATGTAGTGATCTTGGCAATACCTAGGGGCGGATTACCCTTGGGAGCCATTGTAGCCAAATCATTGAATGCCAAATTAGATGTGGCCCTTTCAAAAAAAATCGGTCATCCCTTCAACAAGGAATTTGCCATCGGGGCTGTTAATCTCAATAATATTATTCTGGACGATAACGTTGAAATTTCGATCGGTTATATAGAGAAAGAAAAGAAACGTCTTCGCGAAAAGCTAAAAAAAAGACAAAACCAATATTTTAGGAATAGATCCGCCATAGCCTTAAAGGATAAAATAGTTATCATAATAGACGACGGTATCGCCACAGGAAACACTATACGGGTCACCGCACAGCTGGTCTATGACCAAAAGCCGGAAAAAATAGTCATCGCCATACCAGTGGCCCCCAAATCTACAGTACAAAAATTAAATGCTACATCTTATGTAGACGAAGTAGTATGCTTGGAGACACCCTTTAATTTTCAGGCCGTGGGACAGTTTTATTTGGATTTTGATCAGGTATCCGATGAAGAGGCCATTAAAATATTGGAAGAATTTAATGCTTAAAAATCAGAACAATGGCCAAAAATTCCCCAAAGTTCAATCCCAATAATAGATATTGAAAATATCCTACAATAAATTAGCAGTCAAAATTCATCCACACCTCGGATATTACTAGGGTTCAATGCCCTAATGCAAAAAAATGAAAAAAAGTTGCTTGAACTGATCTAGGTCATTTTGCATTCGGGTAGCGTATTATATTTTAGCAGTGTTTTAAAAGTTAAATAGTTCTTTGAAAAAATAAAAAGGAGTTTTGAATTATAAAGTTCAAGATTCCGAAGAAATAGAAACGGTCAAGGGCACCCTTTAAACCATTTGAATTGCGAACGGATCTAGTGATAGTTCCTATTAGGGATCAGTGTAGGAGGTCATTGGGCAGAATTGACAGTTTCTTGGAAACCGGAACATCTAGGTGTTCCGGTTTCTTTAAAGTATTAAGTCATTGATCGCTATCATCGCAAGGTGTTAACGATCCTAGTAAAGGAGTGGCCAAGGTATACTCCGTAATTGAACAACTAGGGTATTTTAGCAATAGAATGACCTTAACGTCCAGTTATAGGTAAAAACGTAGTCCATTGCTTTATGGGAAACAGGAGGTTTCGGCCTCCTGTTTTTTTCTTAAACCACAAGACCTACAAACCTCTAAGCAGTAATGCCTTAGAGGTCATATAAAGGTATCGCGATTTTTTCCGTTGGTTATAATAACATCCAAAAAAAACGTAGCTAGTACGTTCCAAAACGGTTTTTGTTGACCAGAAGGACATAAATTAAAATACCTGAAGGACCGACATATCCCAGATATGCCGGTCCTTTTTATTTATATATATTCTAGGAAGCCCTTCTTAAGTGATTACCCAAGACCATTCCATGGATCATAAATTTTCTTGGTAACGCATTATACGTCTTTTCCAGAAAATAGATTTCATTGTATTTTTAACTAGTACGTCACATCTTGGGCGGAATAATGTGTATACTGACTTTAATCATTGAAGTAATCCACCCGCTTTAGTATATTTGGCTAACTTTGATAGTGCTCCGTACAAGCCATTATTAGTAAACCATGACAAAACAAAAAGCGACCAATACTATCCCGGCCCATAAAAAAAAAGCATCCATAAAAAAGAGAGGGCCAGTACAGGACAAGGAAAATGATTTCCTAATAGTGGGTATGGGTGCCTCTGCAGGAGGATTGGAAGCTTTCAAAGAATTCTTTGAAGCCATGCCTTCAACATCGGGAATGGCTTTCGTATTGGTACAGCATTTAGACCCCACACATAAAAGTCTTATGGTTCAGCTTTTGAAAAACCATACCAAAATGGAAGTAACCCAGGTTAGGGACAACACAAGGGTGCTCCCTAACCACGTTTATATAATACCTCCCAACAAGGACATGGCCATTTTTCAGGGGGTATTGCATCTTATGGAGCCAATGGCTCCAAGGGGCTTTCGTAAACCGATAGATTTTTTCCTGAGATCTTTGGCCGAAGACCAGACCGATAGGGCTATAGGAATTATCTTATCTGGTACCGGAAGAGAGGGAACACTTAGCTTAAAGGATATAAAGGGCAAAGGCGGATTATCTATAGTGCAGGACCCCGAAACCGCCAAATATGACGGTATGCCAAGAAGTGCCATAGAAGCAGGGGTAGAAGATTTTATATTACCGGTTAAGAAAATGCCGGAGGTGCTCTTAAAATATGCCAAGAATCGGAAATTTGAACCAGAGGGAATTCCAATTCAGGTGCAAACGCCCAACCAACTTTTGGAAAAGGTATTTATCCTTTTGCGCAATGAAACCGGTTGTAACTTCGCCGATTATAAAAGTAGTACTGTTGTACGCCGTATTGAAAAACGTATGGCGCTCAATCAGATCGAAAAACTGGAAGACTACATTAAGTATCTCCAAAAAAACCAAGAGGAAATACAAAAACTGTTCAAGGAACTGCTTATAGGCGTTACCAGCTTTTTTAGGGACAAGGAAATATTTGACAGCCTAAAAGAAAAAGTAGTTAAAAAAATTATAGCCAACAAAAATGATGGTGACACCATTCGTTTGTGGGTCCCAGGATGCTCTACCGGGGAAGAAGCTTATTCCCTGGCCATACTATTTGATGAAGTTATAAAAAATCAGTCCAAGGCTTTAAAGGTTCAAATTTTTGCATCGGACTTGGACGAAAATGCTATTTATACCGCCAGGCAGGGAGTTTATCCTGAAACCATCGCAGTCGATATTGAACCTGAAAGATTGTCCCACTATTTTCAAGGGGACAAACATACCTATAGAATAAAGAAAGGGATCCGGGACCAAATCGTATTTGCGGAACACAATATTATAAAAGACCCCCCCTTTTCAAAACTGGATATGATAAGCTGCAGAAATTTGCTTATTTATCTAAATGTGGAAGCACAAAAAAAGGTTTTTGCCATATTCCATTATGCCTTGAATCCCGAAGGCATCTTACTTTTGGGAAATTCGGAATCCCTAGGCGATTATGCCAGATTCTTTGAGGTGTTGGACAGAAAACATAAAATTTTCAAATTCAAGGATGCCCAACGAGCGGATATGCCAGATATTGGACATCTTTTCCAAGAACCCATTCCCATAAAAACCGTAAACATCCCTGCCCAAAAACGGGAATGGCAGTCCAGTTTGGCCAATATAACCTCAAAAGTATTGCTGGCCAACTATGCCCCCGCCTGCGCTATTATAAATTATAAGGGAGATGCGCTATATTTTTCAGGGAATACGGGTAAATACTTACAGCCCTCTCCTGGAGAGGCTAGGCTGAACATTATAGACATGGCACGCGAAGGTCTTAAAAGCGATCTTAGCGCCCTAATTTCCAACAGTCGCAAGATCAAAAAAATGGAAATCAGAAAAAATGTCCTTGTAAAGACCAATGGCACTCTGCAGACCATTGACATAACAATCCGACCCCTGACCCAATTGGATTCCAACATGGAATATTGGATGGTAACCTTTGAAGATGTAGAGACCCCAACGGAGAAACCAAAAGTTAAAGTTGAAAAAAAACCTGAAGATATTACAGAAATTCAGGCATTGGAGCAAGAATTGGCCGCTACGAAAGAGTATTTGCGGTCTACCATAGAACAATTGGAAGTATCCAATGAGGAACTGAAATCCTCCAACGAAGAACTCCAATCCAGCAATGAGGAGTTACAGAGTACCAATGAGGAAATGGAAACCTCCAAAGAAGAATTACAAAGTGTAAACGAAGAAATAGTAACCGTAAATACGGAACTCCAAGGTAAAATAGACGAGTTGGCCAGGGCCTATGACGACATGAACAATTTACTTGCCAGTACCGAAATTGGAACTATTTTTCTGGATTCCGATCTAAAGATAAAACGGTTTACACCTGCTATGTCCAAAATAATAAATCTTATTAATTCGGACGTAGGCAGGCCTATAGACCACCTGTCCTCCAATCTCATCTACAACGGTATTACCGAGGATGCCCAAACTGTGCTTAACAAATTAACCCCCTATAAAACAACTGTAAAAAGTAGTGATGGACTTTGGTACCAGATGCAAATCATGCCCTATCGCACCTCCGAAAATGTTATTGCGGGCGTTGTTATAACTTTTGTAGACATCACCCAAGAAAAGAAGTTGGGAGAACAATTGCTCGACTTTAAAAAAGAGTACGAGCATATCCTGGAAATGACAAAAACTGTGGTGTATACCCAAAACGATCAGTTGATCTATACCAGTATGGCCAACATACATTCAGATTTCCAGTTTAGAAATATAATAGGGAAAAAAGATGGCGATTTATTTTCCAAGGAGGATGCCAAAAAATTGGATAATATTAAACGAAAAGTACTAGATACGGGCAAACCCCAAAGGGCCACACTGGAGTTAAAAATTGGTGGGGAAGCCCGGTATTATGACCTAATGGTCCGCCCCATTGGCGAGGATCAAAAAATAACCGGAGTAGCTTGTTCTTCCATAGATATTACAGATCTTGTCGCTGCTGAAAAAGAATTAAAAACCCTAAAAGATTATAAAAATGGTCGATAAAGGTTCCCATTCCAGCAACTTGCGTTCCAAAGCAGAGGCCAAGATAAGTACAACACCATCAGGTGGACCGGAACTAACCATAGAGGAGGCCAAAGAACTAATGCACGAACTTGAAGTGCATCAAGTAGAACTGGAAATGCAGAACCAGGAATTGCGTGAAGCCCAGCATCGCTTGGAGGACATTCGCGATCAATATACGGACCTTTTCGATTTTGCACCAATAGGTTATATAATATTAAATGAAAAGGGAGAAATAGAAAACATAAACCTAACCGCCTGTTCCCTGATAGGTATTGATAGGACGAAAATTTTAAAAAGAGCCCTATCTGCCTTTATGGGGGCAAACGAGGCTCACGTACTATTTATTAAATTGAAGGAAGCTTTCCAGAACGGGATATTAAAACCCTTTGAACTAGAAATTAACCGAAACAACAGTGGCTCTTTTCATGCTCTTGTACAGGGCTCCATTACAAAAAACATAAAGGGGCTGTTGCAATGCCGCCTGTCCATGCAGGATATAACGGAGGTTAGACAAGCCAGAATAATTCAGCGACAGCACAAAGCCCTTCAAAGTGAAAAGGAAAAAATTCAACAGTATTTAGATCTGGCCCCAGTGGTTTTTATACTATTGGACAAGGATCACAAAATTCAAATGATCAATCAAAAGGGATGCGACCTATTAGGTTATGATAGAGTGGAACTATTGGGCCAAAACTGGTTCGATTTTCTAATATGTAAAGAAAACGGAAAGGAATATGATCCAAGCCTAATAGATTTTGAACGCAAAATAAAATTATTGGCCCCTGAATTAGAGTGCAAAGTGAGGTATAAAAACAGGGAAGAACGTATGATGTCTTGGCACAATACCACCTTATTGGGCAAGAATGGCGACCAGATAGGGGTACTAAGTGCAGGTGAGGACATTACCGTGCGAACTAAACTGGACGAAGAAAAGCAAATTTATACCGACAATCTAGAGTTAAAGATAAAAGAACGTTCCAAAGAGTTGATCAAAGCCTTGGAAGCGGAAAAAAGGATCAATGATTTAAAAAGTAATTTCATTACCATTGCCTCCCACGAATTGCGCACTCCCATTACCATTGTAATGTCGTCCATTATTTTAATTGAAAGATATAACAGCTTGGGGCAGTATGATAAATCCAACAAACATATTGCCCGAATCAAATCTTCCGTGGACCATTTTGTGAATATTTTGGATGACTTTTTATCCTTACATCAGTTGGATAAGGGAATTATACAGATACATAAGGAAGTTTTTGATCTGGAGCCGTTTATACAAAACATTGTCACCGATATGAAAGGCCTTCTCAAAAAAGGCCAGCGTATCTATTACAGGCATACGGGGTCCAAAAGGCTTAATTTGGACCCAAAAATTTTAAGGAATATCATCCTAAACTTGCTGTCCAATGCCTTGAAATACTCTAATGACCAAATAAACATTAAGAGCGCACTCAGGACAGATCATCTTACAATAACCATTGAGGACCAAGGTTTGGGCATCCCGGAGGAAGATCAAAAAAATCTCTTCACAAGTTTTTTTAGAGCTAGTAACGTAGAACATATCCAAGGTACGGGCTTGGGACTTAGTATCGTTCAACGATATCTGGAACTATTCGGTGGAAATATTCAATTTAAGAGTGTTCTAGGAAAGGGCAGTGCTTTTACAATTGTAATTCCAATTTCCTAAACCCTCAAAATTACCTTCACAAATCGAATTTTCATTCGGTCCCATTTAAAATAACAGCTAAGATTATTGGCATTTTAGTCAAAAAATCATTAATTTAAAACTATCTCATTAACTCCCTAAAAAAACTAACAATGGACCATGGCTACTATTCTAGTTGTTGAAGACAACCGCACCATACTTGAAAATACCTCAGAACTTTTGGAAATGGAAGGCTATTCGGTTATAACGGCCACCAATGGAAAGGAAGGCTATTCCAAAGTTTTGAAGTTCTTGCCAGATCTTATTGTCAGCGATATCTGGATGCCGGAGATGGATGGCTTTGAACTATTGAAAACTTTGGGAACCCATGCTGATCTGAAAAATATACCCTTGATTTTTTTTAGCGCTAGAAGTGAAAAAAAGGATATTAAAAAAGGTATTGACATGGGGGCCTATGACTTTATTGTAAAACCATCTGACCTATCAGATCTCCTAGTCTCGATCAAAAATTGTTTGCAAAGCAGAAAACTTACTTAAATTACAGTAAGGTATGCTTGTCCAAATCTAAAAAACCCTTTCAATCATACGATACCATAGGTGTTTGGATCAATGTCCGACATCCGTAATAATGTGCAAAGCCTTTATAAATGACTTTGGAAAAACAAGCTGCGAGCTAATATGTACGCAGATATTTTATTCTTTAATTTCCATTGCACAGATAGATAGGGTTAAACAATCAACGATACAAAAATTGTCCAAAAAAATTGGATACTATTGTAGACCATGCCACACTTTCAAAGGGTAAATAAAGAAAAATTAATATCTGTAAAGGGCATTAATTATAGAAAACGCATTTGGCATATCTTCTTTTTCCATTAAATAGACCTTTCCTCCATTCACAAACGTTTTCATGGCCGCCTTATTTAAAAGGGATACATTGGAAGGAAGCAATTCCTTATCCACTCTAACCGAATTTTTTTTAGGTTCATAAATCCCCCATATATCTTCATTTTTCTGAATAAATAAAGCATCTATTTTTCCTTGAATGGCAGCAGGCAAAATCTGCTCTATATTGCTGGATGTTCTTGCGGTCCCGTCCAGCTTTTTAAAATTATCTATTTTTTCCAAACGCTCCTTGTCGAAAACAGGACTCAACTTATCCCACGCCAATTCCCGTAACTTGGACACATTCATTTCCGTTGGATCCAATGAAATATGATCTGCCAAGAGATATTTGAAGGTATTTACCTTCTGATAAATGGGGAACAAATAATCCTGACAAGCTATAATCAAGGGTTTGTTTTCATTTTGGATCAGGGTCATTAGTCCCTTGTCCAAAGCAGAAAAATATCTCTCAATCTCATTCTTACGATCGCGGTCTGCCTCTTCATGGCCATGAAAAGCAGCCGCACCATGCCCTTCCTGCTGACTTCTGAACTGCAAGCTCTTCTGCTCAAAATCATACCCCACCCTCTCTTCCATTCGGCTAGGGGTTATATTTTCAATGTACACTTCGGCACTACTGTAACGTGTGTTTTTGTACAATTTTACCTTTTCCAATTGTAACCAAAGTAAAAAAAAGGATTCGTCCCCTGTAAACAAAGGCAGCAATGGAACAAGATATAAACTGTTCGCTACATGGTTGAAAGATTCGAAGGAAATAGGAAGCGAATACATTTTAACAATGCCATTGGTTAAAAAAAGTGCCAGTCCATTGGATTGGTGTCTCCAAAACTCCCCATCGTGGATCAGTTCTTGAATAGGGGCGATTAATTCTGCAATTTCTCTTTTACCCAAAGGTTCCCGCTCCAATTTATTTTTAACTTCCTTTAAATGATTTTTCAGCAATTTAGCATCCTCCTGTTGTAAAACCTCTTCCCCCTTTTGATGGGTAGGCATATAAATGGATATGCAATGCACATTGCGTATACTTTCTAAATCCTGGAGCTCTTTTTTAGTTATGATTGCCATTTTCCCATGTTTTTCAAAATTATTTACTTTCAAAACAAGGTAATTGTTCTTGGAAATTTTTGAAATGATTTAGGTCAGGAATATCAACATTTGCAAATAATACCCCTTAGATTTAGGTAGCCCAATAGTATAAATAACATTAGTCACAAATACCACGGTATTTTATTCCGCATCAATAGGCCGCAATGAAAATTGAACAAGTTGATCCCCTTCTATGTCAAAAAGCGGCGTGCCAACAAAATCTGGTTCCACTTTTTTAGAGGGTTCACGCTTTAAATAAACCAACGATCCCTCAAAATTTGGATATTTCTTCCTGAGAACATCGTACTCTGGATTAACACAGTCCTTTCCCCATATGCCCAACATGAATTTCAAACCGGCCTCATCCTCTCCGTATTGTCCTTTGTCATCGGTTTCCAAAACCCATTGATTTAACACAGAACGGTATTTCTCCAATACTCTGGAATATTGAGGATTTTGCGCCAAATTGTTCAATTCAAAAGGATCGGCATTTATATCATACAATTCTTCCGAGGGCCGCACAGCAGCCATGAAGCGATCTTGTGCCTCATTCAACTTTCCTTCCGCATGTAATTGTTTCATTACCCCTACAAACTCTACCTTATCAAAATCCATATATGTAGGTTGTGTATAAGGCCTGTCCGTCATAAAGTTTCGGATATACTTAAACTCCTTGGACCGCACAGACCGTATCCGGTCTATGGTAAAATCGCAACGATCTCTGGTAGAAATAACAAACTCTCGAGGGCCTATGGACTCATTAAAAATATCCCTGCCTTCCATATTTTCCGGAATAGGGATTTTGGCCAAAGCAAGGGCAGTTGTTCCCAAATCCAACCCGGCAATCAGGTCGGAATTCACGGATCCAGTTTGTATTTTTGATTTCCCTTCCCTAAAATCGGCAATGATCAAGGGCACCTGTAGTCCCCCATCATAAAGGAATTGCTTATTCCTGGTCAAACGCATTCCATGATCGGAAAAAAAGAAAACTATAGTGTTCTTTAACAAATCGTTTTCCCTGAGTTTACCCATAATTTCACCTACTTTTTCATCGGTAATCTGAATGGCATCCAGATGGTTGGCGTACTCTTCCACTATAGCCGGGTGATGGGGCAAATAAGGTGGCAGTTTTATCTGGGAACGGTCCACCGGGGAAGCCACGTTCTCCTTGAATTTGGAATTGAAAATTTCTTTTCCTCCGTACATCTGAATCTGCCCAAAAAAGGGTTCTTTCCCTTTCAAGCTAGCCAGATCTAACCGTTCACCACTTTTCCCATACAAGGGATGGTATACATACTCTTGATCATAAAGGTCTTTCCTATCGTACACAAAATTATAATCGTCCTTGCCATTATTGAAGGTGAAATATCCGGCCCCTTTAAATAGTTCGGGAATCGTTTGCGTCTGTTCGGGCAAATATATGGCCGACTCAGTAGTCCTGGAACTATGATGGTTTTGTGCCCCGAAACTAGTAGACATCATACCGGTGATGATACTGGACCTACTTGCCGAACATACGGGGGCGGGCATAAATACATTTTTATAGAGCACTCCCCTTGTGGCAAGACTGTCTATATTGGGAGTGTCAACCAATGGCTCTCCATAACAGCCCAATAAAGGTGCCGTGTCCTCCAAATAAATCCAAACAATATTGGGCTTGTCGGAAGTGTGGTCCCCCTCAATTTTGTCCAATTTATCACCTTTACATGAAAAAAGAAATGTCACTGCCAATGAAAGCTGAAAAATGATTTTTAAATTCATTTTAGGGATTTAGGATTATGATAATTGTTCCATGTATAAACTAAGACTAAGGTATTGCGCATAACTATACCCCGAATATAAGAATTTTATCATTGTAGATTATTGGCACAGCAATTACCAACTAAATGGCCCTTCATATCTTTGCAATTACAACTTGGCAACCATGAGGATACAATAGGGTTTTTCACACTAAAATCTCCAATATCTTATTGTGCTATTACAAAACTAGGAAGCAAATTCTTTGTCATATAAAATAATGTGTATTCCATTATCCGTCTCCCCTACCTCACCATTATTCTTTCTATTATTGTTTAAACTAAATAGTTATATTTATGAAAAATATGACTTTTAGCCCAACAACATGATAAATCCACTTCGGATGGCCCGTTTCCTTGCTACATTAATAATCCCCATATGCTCCATATTCCTATTCACCCAATGTGAAACCCAAAAAAAAGAACCCAAGTTTTTGATGCGGACCGCTCTATTGGTCAATGAAGATCATGCCTGGTACAAGGCCTTTGCCTATTTTGCGGAAATCGTGGAGGAGCGTTCCCAAGGACGCATCAAGGTAGAGCTGTACCCCTCGGAGCAATTGGCCAAAGAGATCGAGGCCATTCGCCTGATCCAGGCCGAAGTTATCGATTTGACCACCACCGGATCCACTTTGACCAATTGGTTCGAAGTGGCTACTTTTTGCGAGTTGCCTTTTTTAATGCAGGACTCTACCGATATGAACCGCTACATAAATGGTCCGGTAGGCAGATTAATGGAGGAAGAAATGATTAATAAGGCCGGATTGCGTGCCCTTGGCCATTTTGAAAGGGGACCACGACATTTAACTTCAAATAGGCCAATACGCCATCCAGATGATCTTAAAGGCTTAATTGTCAGGGTGCCCAACGTTCCCGCATTTGTAACTACCTGGAGCGCCTTGGGTGCCAAACCAACTCCCATGGCCTTTTCAGAAGTTTTTACCTCACTGCAACAGGGCACCATAGAGGCCCAGGAAAATCCTTTCGCCATGATCGATAATGCCGGTTTTTCGGAAGTTCAGAAATACCTCAACCTTACGGGTCATGTTATTAGTTGGGTGTACCCCGTAGTGGGTGAAAAACAATTTCAAAAACTGCCCCTGGACCTACAGGAAATATTCTTACAGGCAGGTAAAGAAATGCAAGCCTATGAACACCAGCTCTATCTTGAAAATGAAAAAAATGTCCAGGAAAAATTGAAGGCAGAAGGCATGGAATTTATAGAGGTGGACAAAGAAGCCTTTGCAAAAAAAAGCGAAAAGGCTATTTATGAAAGCCTATCGCCCGAAATGCAAAAAATTTATCGAGAACTCAAAAAAGAAAAAGACAATGCCAAATAAAACTATTGGGCGCCTGCTCAAAATAGGGACTTTATTAAGTACATATGGACTGCTGTTCACTGTTCTGCTTCAAATAATTTGTCGTTTTACTCCTATCAATACTCCTCCTTGGACAGAGGAGGCCTCACGTCTCTTCTTTATTTATGCCATGTCTTTCGCCGCAGGTCTGGCTATGAAGAATGAATTTTATGTGCATTTGGACATGTTTTACAATCAATTCCCAGAAAGGATCAAAAATATATTGAATCTGGCAGTACCGGCAATTACCCTGGTTCTTTTCGTAGTCATGGCCATATACGCCATTAAATTCGTGATTTTGGGAATACCGGAAAAATCTCCCAGTATGGGCTTCAATATGGGCATCGCCTTCTTTAGCATCTTTATAATGTCTGCATCAATTACTTATTACCTCCTAATAAAAATTATGAAAATTATGAAAAATTCTAGACCATGATTTGGATATTGGTTATCGTTTTTATTCTTGGTCTGATACTTCGCTTTCCTATTGCCTTCGCCTTAGGACTTGCCTGTTTAAGCTATTTGGTTATCAAAGGGGTTCCTTTGATCATTGTACCCATGAAAATGTACTCGGGCATAGATGTCTTTGTATTGCTCAGTGTTCCTGGGTTTATACTTGCAGGAAATCTGATGAACCAAGGTGGGCTTACCGAAAAAATAATTAAGTTCTGTAACCATCTTTTAGGTCATATTCGCGGTGGACTTTCCCTGGTCAATATTGGTGCTTCCATGCTTTTTGCAGGAATTTCGGGTACGGCCATTTCAGATACGGCAAGTATGGGCTCCATTATGATCCCTGCCATGAAAAAGGAAGGTTACGATACGGACTTTTCATGTGCCGTTACAGCAGCTTCCTCCACCATAGGCCCCATAATTCCACCCAGTGTGCCCATGATCATAGCCGCAACCTTGAGCGGCCTGTCTGTAGGGAAATTGTTTTTGGCAGGCGCACTCCCTGGTTTGTTATTGGGCGTTGGTCTTATGTTCACCGCCTATTTTATTTCCAAACGAAAAAAATATCCAAAACACAAGCGCAGCAGCTTAAGGGATGTGGCACGCAGTTTTGTAGATACCTTTTGGTCGCTATTGATGACCTTTATAATCCTTTATGGAATTGTGGGCGGAATATTCACTCCAACAGAGGCCTCTATTATCGCTGTAGTCTATGCTATGATTATTGGAAAGTTCGTTTACAAAAAATTGAATTTGAAAAACACACAGGTCATTATCCTGGACAGCATGAAGACTTCGGCCTCCTTGATGGTCTTGGTAGGTTTTGCCAATCTATTTGGATATATCTTGATTACAGAGCAAATTCCCCAGGAGATTTCCGCTGAAATTCTGGGGTTTTCGGACAACAAATATGTGGTTTTACTACTGATCAATTTGCTTTTGATCGTAGTAGGTACCTTTATGGAAACCATTGCCGCATTACTGATACTTTTCCCAATTTTATTAAAAGTGGCTATGGCCGTGGACGTTGACCCCATACATTTTGCCGTGATAGCCGTGCTGAACTTAATTATAGGATTAACTACTCCACCCGTAGGGGTTTGCCTTTTTGTGGCTTCCAGTATTGGGAAGATTTCCATTGGAGCGGTAAGCAAGGCCGGACTACCATTTTTGTTGGTCAGTTTTTTGGTGTTGATTTTGGTTACCTTGTTTCCATGGTTCTCATTGGCATTGCCCAACCTATTTATCGATTAAATTGAGATGACCGGGTGCATTTGAAATTGCTTGGGAATAGAGCATTATTATTGAAAACTTATATATTATAATTAAAACCTTTAAACCAATGAAACCTATAAACACAGCTTTATGCTCTTTCGGAATGAGCGGATACGTTTTTCACGCTCCCTTCATTGAGGTACATCCGGCCTTCAATTTATACGGAGTTTGGGAAAGGACCAAAAACAACGCCCAGGCAAAATATCCAAACATAAAAACCTTCCGCACTTTGGAAGAAATGTTGGCAGACCAAAATATTGAACTGGTAGTTGTAAATACCCCAAGTGTTACACATTATGATTTTGCCAAACAGGCCATCAATTCCGGAAAAAATGTAGTTGTAGAAAAGCCGTTCACTGCAACTGTTGAACAGGCGGAAGAACTGATCCAGTTAGCGAAGGAAAAAAATGTAGCACTTTCCGTTTACCATAACAGAAGATATGACAGTGATTTTAAAACGGTCAAAAAGATTTTGGATGAGGGATGGCTTGGAAACATTGTTGAAGCAGAGATTCATTATGATCGTTATGACCCAGGGCTGAGTTACAAGCTTCATAAGGAAATACCCACAGCCGCCGTTGGAAGTATATATGACTTGGGTTCACATTTGATAGATCAGGCATTGGTGCTGTTCGGTATGCCAAATGCAGTCTTTGCCGATCTGGATACCTATCGCCCCAATTCCAAAGTAGGGGACTACTTTGATATAAAATTATTCTATAGCACCCATAGGGTCATTTTAAAATCAAGCTATTATGTCCGAGAGGCTTTGCCAGGAAATATTATGAACGGAACCAAGGGCACCTTCATTAAATCCAAAGCCGATATTCAGGAAGCTGAACTTCAGGCCGGAAATATACCGGGATCCAAGGATTGGGGCGCAGAACCGGATAAAGAGAAAGGACTATTGCATACCGAAAAAGATGGTAAGATCATAAGGGAACAGGTCCCTACCCTAAATGGGGATTATATGGAATACTATGAAGGTATTTACCAAGCCTTGCGAAATAATGGGTTAGTCCCGGTCACAGGAACGGAAGGCATGGATGTCATTAGAGTCATAGAAGCCGCACTAAAAAGCAATAGGGAAAAGAAGGTCATTGATCTATGAAAATCAGAAATTTCAACCCCTGTTTTTACTTAAACAGCTAAAATCAGGGTCAGTAACCTTGACTAGCAGGCTACAACAAGCTGGTGCCGTATATAGGTTAAATAGTGGATAGGCAATAAAATTATGCGCTAACCTACTTGTAGGCTTATGCATCTTGAAAAATAAACAACTCAGATCCAATTTCAAAAAAT
Source organism: Arenibacter algicola (assembly GCF_000733925.1). Taxonomy (NCBI): domain Bacteria; kingdom Pseudomonadati; phylum Bacteroidota; class Flavobacteriia; order Flavobacteriales; family Flavobacteriaceae; genus Arenibacter; species Arenibacter algicola. Next base: position 106,669 of record NZ_JPOO01000001.1, on the reverse strand, counting down.
TGGAATTATCATAATTTATACTACTTTTGTGCAATCGATTACAAAGTGTTGATTGTACTGAGCATTATGGCTTTGGGAATCACATACACGGAAAACCAACAAAAAAACAGAAGGCCACAAAAATTATCAAAAGAAAGACCATGAAAACATTGAACAGAAAAAACACCAATTTAGAATCGACCCCGCCAATTAAAATCATACAATTTGGTGAAGGAAACTTTTTAAGGGCCTTTGTAGATTACGCCTTCCAAAAATTAAATCAAGAAGCCAATTTTGATGCGGGCATAGCGGTGGTGCAACCCATAGACCGGGGAATGGTAAAAATGCTGAACGATCAAGATGGACTTTATACTCTATTTTTAAAAGGAATTCAGAAGGGCAAGGAGATTCAACATAAAGAGCTTATCACCAATATTGTAAAAGGAGTGGACCCTTACAGCAATTTTCAAGACTACCTGAGCCTAGCCAAAGAAGAGGAGCTTCAGTTTATTATTTCCAATACTACGGAAGCGGGTATAGCGTATGTAAATACGGATACAATGGATATGCAGCCACCGAGTTCATTCCCCGCCAAACTCACCCTGCTGTTACACGAGCGCTTTAAACATTTTAAAGGGGATGCCAATAAAGGTTTAACTATAATTCCTTGTGAGTTGATCAATCATAATTCGGACAATCTCAAGGAAATAATATTGAAATATGCCGATGACTGGAAACTGGGAGAAGACTTTAAAACTTGGCTTAATACGCATTCCACATTCCACAATACTTTAGTAGACCGAATAGTACCAGGATATCCAAAGGATGAAATTGAGACTTACAATTCCCAATTGGACTACAAGGACAATCTAATTGTAGCAGCAGAAACATTTTTTCTTTGGGTGATTGAAGGTGATGAAAAACTTAAAGAAAAGTTGCCCTTTCATAAAACCGATCTGGATGTAAAGATTGTTGCGGACATGCAGCCCTATAGAACAAGAAAGGTTCGTATCTTAAACGGTGCGCATACCGCTATGGTGCCCTTCTCCCTCTTATATGGAAATACTACAGTAAAGCAAACGGTAGACAACGATTTTACGGGTACATTTGTTAATAACGCCATTTTTAATGAAATTAACCATACGCTCCCAATGGCCAAGGAAGAGCTGGACAGCTTTGCAGAAGAGGTTTTGGACCGTTTTAGGAATCCGTTTATTATTCACAACCTATCCAGTATCGCCCTAAATTCTGTTTCCAAATTTAAGGTGAGGGTCTTACCCAGTTTATTGCAGTATGCAGACACCCAAAAAAAAATACCCACCAATCTCACCTTTTCCTTTGCAGCCCTTATTCGTTTTTATAAAGGCAGCTGGAAAGGAGAGAATCTACCTGTAAATGACAGTGATGACATAGTGAATGCTTTTGCCAAAATCTGGGAATCCAATAATTATTTGGAAATAGCCAAAAAGGTCTTGAGCAATGTAGAGTATTGGGGAGAAGATTTAACTCAAGTCGTTAATCTTACAGAGGCGGTGGCCCTTGCTTTGGAAGAAATTGACACAAATGGTATTGAAGTTGGATTTGCCAATTACAGCAAAAGGTATTAGGCCATTAAAACAAAACTAATTAGAAGTCATTAAAATGAAAAGTAAAATTATAAAAGTAAATTCATCGGATAACGTTGCAGTTGCCTTGGTCAATTTAAAGGCAGGAGAGGTAATTTCCTTTGAAGGCGAGGAAATTACAGTGATATCGGATGTCAAATCCAAACACAAAATTGCCCTGCACAAATTTGAAGCCGGGGACAGTATCTTTATGTACGGAGTGCTTGTTGGAAGTGCCAATGGTAGAATTGAAAAGGGAGATGTTCTCACCACCGAAAATGTAAAACACCAAAGCGAAAAGGTTTTTGGAAAAACGGAAACCATTGGTTGGACCGCTCCCAATGTCGAAAAATGGAAAAATAAAACATTTCTTGGCTATCATAGGGAAGACGGACAGGTAGGAACGGAAAACGTATGGCTATTTTTTCCTTTGGTCTTTTGTGAAAACAGGAATATAGAAATCCTCAAGGAAGTTTTTGAAAAGGAGCTTTTGAAACAAAAAGTGAATCCCCACCAGATGTTGCTTCGCTCCTTGGTGAACAATAGCCCTGAAGAAGCCTCGGTAGAAAACAATTCCACTAATGTATTCGATAATATTGATGTGAAATTTATAACCCACCCAGGGGGCTGTGGCGGTATACGACAGGATTCCGAAAGCTTGGCCAAACTATTGGCGGGCTATGTTAACAATCCCAATGTGGCCGGAGCCACAGTATTGAGCTTGGGCTGCCAAAACCTGCAGATAAGTGTTTTTAAAGAAGCCTTGAACACCATCAATCCAAACCTCAACAAACCTGTTCTTATTTTTGAACAACAGCAAATGGGTACGGTAGATGAAATGTTATCGGCCATTGTAAAAGAGTCCTTTGAGGCCATTAAAAAAGCCAATAATGCCGAGCGTAAACCGGCCCCTTTGTCCAAATTACGTGTTGGTTTGGAATGTGGTGGATCCGACGGTTTTTCAGGTATTTCAGCAAACCCCACTTTGGGGGCGGTTTCTGACTTGTTGGCTGCTTTGAACGGAACGGCCATATTGTCCGAGTTTCCAGAATTATGCGGGGTAGAACAGGAATTGGTAAACCGATGTGTGGAAGATGAAAAGGGACAGAAATTCTTAAAGCTAATGAAGGCCTATGAGAAATCGGTAGTAGATGCAGGTTCAGGTTTTGACATGAACCCATCACCAGGAAATATTAAGGACGGCCTTATTACAGATGCAATGAAATCGGCAGGAGCCGCCAAAAAAGGGGGAACCTCCCCGGTACAGGATGTTTTGGATTATGGGGAATACATAACCAAACCCGGCCTTAACTTATTGTGCACACCTGGAAACGACGTGGAAAGTACCACGGCCATGGTAGGCTCGGGGGCCAATGTGGTCCTGTTTACCACGGGATTGGGGACCCCAACAGGAAATCCTATTGCCCCAATTATTAAGGTATCTTCCAATACGGAACTCATGGAAAGAATGCCAGATATAATCGATATTGAAACTGGAGCGGTAATACGCGGTGAAAAAACCATAGAGGAAATGGCGGAAGAAATGTTGGATTTTATAATCGAGGTAGCCAGTGGTAAGATTCAGACCAAGGCCAAATTGTTGAATCAAAACGATTTTATTCCATGGCGTAGAGGAGTATCCTTGTAGCCATAGGCTTAATAATTATATTTTGGAAGGTTGAAGTAATAGATAATTACTTCAACCTTCTTTATGTTTTAAGGACGATTTTCTTACAATCAATTCAGGGGTAAGCACTATATTTTTGGATATTTTGGTGTCCTGGGTATTGCTTACCTCTTCCAAAAAAACTTGGGCCGCCACTTTCCCCATTTCCATAGGAAACTGGTCTACTGAAGATATAGTGGTCAATTCCATAAATTTGGTAAATGGTTCGTTGGAAAATCCAACAATACAAATGTCCTCCGGAATTTCAAGTCCACTCTCCTTTATTTCCTGTAAAGCCCCTAAAGCCGCAAAATCACTGGAAGAAAAAATAGCATCGGGTGGTCTGTCCATATCCAGCAATGCCCTAGCGGATTTTCTGCCCTCCACCACCTTACTCATGGTTTCTATAACCAGACTTTCGTCGAATTCAATACCATTATCAAGTAAGGCCTGTTTATATCCTAAAAACCTATTGTTGAAAATTTCAAACTGTCGGTCGTTGGACAGGTGGGCTATACGCTTGCACCCTTGATCTATTAGGTGCTTGGTGGCATCATAGCCACCCTTAAAATCATCTATGGTCACTGAGCTAACCCCTTTTAAATCCTTTTTTCTATCAAAAAATATTAAAGGAGTCCTTTTACTTCTAATTAACTTATTAAAGCCCATATTATCCTCCAAATTGGCGTTGGAAATAGACATTAAAATTCCATCTACCTGTACATTTAAGAGCGAGTTTATTTTTTCAATTTCTATATTTTCCTGATTATTGGTCTGACATATAATTACATGATATCCCTTAGGATGCAACTCTTCTTCAATACCGCGGATAACCGATGAAAAAAAATTGCTGTCTATTCTGGGAACAATTACCCCAACATTATAGCTTTTCCCACTTTTTAAGGCCAAGGCTACTTTATTCTGTTCATAATTCATTTCCATAGCCGTGTCCAGAACAAGCTGCCGGGTATTTTTGCTGATCTTCGGATTGTCGTTTAAGGCCCTGGACACAGTCGCAGCCGTAAGACCAAGTTTGGCCGCAATGTCGTAAATGGTGGTTTTCTTTTTCATTAACTAAATCAATTCCAATAATCTGGTTTGGTATCCTTTGCAAAATTGGATGCCTTGTTGGACGATATCTCCAACCCTCTAGGTTTAAGTAGCTGCAAAATTAGCGTAATTATACAACACCTTGCTATGCTGGACTGTTCAATCTTAATTCTTAATACCTATACTCGATAATCGAGATTAAAACCTGCCTGCCTTTGTCGGTAGACAGGCTTGCCCAGAGGTAGTTTACTGTAATATAATAAAGGGCTACAGCTTGATTGACATATATGGTTGGTAAGATATAATTTTTTATCTATATTAGTGTAATCGATTACAAATATTGTTTTAAAAGAAATCCAATAGGTATCTTACACTACTGCAGATGAAGTATGAACCCGCACAAAACTCACAGTAATGCTATTTTCAAACAAAACCTTCCTTCTAATTTTACTAGTGATGCCATTTAATGGGGCACAATCTACTTCCCCGCATGACCCATGGCCAAAATGGATTGCCTATGTTGAACCTTATGAAGTTACGGTAGCCAAAGATGGCAGTGGTGATTATACAACGATTCAAGCCGCTATTAACGCGTCCAAGGCATACCCTTCCCCACGTGTAATCATAAAGGTAAAGGCGGGAATATATAAGGAAAAAGTCCATGTATACTCCTGGAACCCAAAAGTGTCCCTTATTGGAGAGGATAAAAATAACACCATAATTACTTATGACGACTATTTTGACAAAATAGCTCTGGGTAGAAACAGTACCTTCCATACGCCTACCCTTCTTGTGGAAGGGAACGATTTTTACGCTGCCAACCTAACTATAGAGAATACGGCCGGACCAATAGGCCAGGCTGTTGCCCTAGCTCTAAGTGCCGATAGGGTTTTGTTGGAAAACTGTAACATTTTGGGAAATCAGGATACCTTGTATACCTCTGGAGAAGGTTTTAAACAATATCTCAAAAACTGTTTTATAGAGGGAACCACCGATTTTATTTTTGGCAATGCCACGGTTGTTTTTGAAAAATGTACGATACATAGTAAATCCAACTCTTTTATCACAGCGGCCTCCACGCCCCAAGGCATAGGTTTCGGTTATGTCTTCCTAAATTGCATACTTACGGCTGATCAACAGGCCACAGAGGTCTATTTGGGACGGCCATGGAGAACCTTCGCCAAAACAGTTTTTATCGAATGTCACATGGGCAATCATATACTGCCCATTGGCTGGGACAATTGGTCCAATACAAAAGCGGAAAAAAAATCGTTTTATGGGGAATATAACTGTGATGGTCCGGGTTATCAACCTACCACAAGAGTCGCTTGGTCACACCAATTAACTAAATTGCAGGTAAAAAAGTATACCTTAAATAATATTCTGGCAGAAAAAAACCCTTCTTTGCCAACGCATTGGTATCTAGATTCCAAAATTGATTGAAAATAACTCCCCATATAAGTTGAACTGTACCTTTAAAAAAACTAAAGATTAGCTTATGAAATACCTTATAGTTTGTTTTTTCGCCTTTAGTGTTTTGATGCATTCCCAAGAAAAATCTACCTTATTCCTCATTGGGGATTCTACCATGGCCGATAAACCTGACCCTGAACACAATCCAGAGCGCGGTTGGGGGCAGATGCTGCCCCACTTATTGGACGGTGCTGTCCATATACGAAACCACGCCGTAAATGGCAGGAGCAGTCGTAGCTTTATTTCAGAAGGGCGGTGGCAAAAAGTATTGGATGCCATAAAACCTAAAGACTATGTATTTATCCAATTTGGCCATAATGACCAAAAGCAACAAGATTCAACCCGATATACCAACCCGCATACCCAATACCGTTATAACCTCGAACGCTTTGTAGAGGAAACTAGGCATAAAGGGGCATTCCCTATTCTTTTAAGTTCCATTAGCAGACGAAATTTTAATGAAAACGGTGTATTGATAGACACCCATGGAGCCTATCCTTTGGTAACTAGAATGGTTGCCAAGGATTTAAAAGTGCCTTTTATAGATTTACAATTATTGACCGAACAAATGGAAATATCCTATGGTGTTGAAGGTTCTAAAAAACTCCATCTACATTTTGCCCCTGGGGAAAATGCGCATAGGCCAGATGGCATTGAGGACAATACACACCTATCGGTAACTGGTGCAACCTTGGTTGCCCAAATGGCCCTTGATGAAATGGAAAGGCAACATATAAAATTCTAAATTCCTTCAAGAAAGCCCGGAACTATTAACACCTTCTATTATTGCACAAAATTACTTACTATCAACCACCTTTTAAGGGACTCTGGCCAATAAGTATTGGTTCCTTCCCTACCCAATCCAAAACCATGGCCTCCATTTTCATATATATGCATTTCTGTAGGCACGGTATTCTCCTTAAGCCCTAATAGGTAATTAATACTATTTTCTACAGGTACAGCCTTATCATCCACAGCATGTATCAGAAAAGTAGGAGGTGTTTTGGAATCTATTTGTCTTTCATTGGAATATTTATCAATTAAATCAGCACTGACATTGTCTCCCAACAAATTTTTTCTGGAACCATTGTGCGTAATACCATCTTCCATTGAAATTACCGGATAAATTAAAATAGCGAAATCCGGCCTGGCGCTTATGGTATCGGATGCATAAACCTCTTCCCCGTAATGGGTGGCAAGCGTTGAAGCAAGATGGCCACCGGCAGAAAAGCCCATTATGCCAATTTTGTTGGGATTCAATTTCCATTTGTCCGCATTCCGCCTTAGCATTCGTAAAGCCTCTTGTGCATCTTGAAGGGGCCCGATAGTCTTGTCTATCATAATAAGGTCACTAGGCAGCCTGTACTTTAAAACGAATGCCGATACTCCAATACTATTAAACCATTTAGCTACTTTGTACCCCTCCTTATTGATGGCCAAATGGGAATAACCTCCTCCTGGGCAAATAACTACGGCAGTACCACTGGATATATTTTCATCGGCCAAATAAGCAGTCAAGCTAGGGTTGGTAACCTTACTGACTCCCCTAATTTCTTGGGCATCATCATAGGTCAGCAGCTCTTTGTAATCCTTATCCTCAATGGAATTTGGCACTGCAGCGGGCCAAACGGGAACAACTTCTTGGGCGTTTACCGATAATCCTCCAAAAAAAGTAAAAATTAGAATTATTAAATAGGTGAATAATTTTACTTCCTTTATCCGGATCATATTTTCATTTTATATATTTCGCTGCCTGCCAATAAAAAACACCCAAGGCCATAGTCCTCAAAATCAGGGACCTTATCATAGGACAGTGGCTGACCATCCTTTGGTTCTTTTCCGGTAGATTGCAGATATCCTAAAAATCCATTGGTATGCATACCTTCCTCAGTCATAGCTTTCCAACCTTTTTCTATAACAGGAAGATAGGTTTTTTTGTCCAAAATGCCATTATTTACACCATAGGTCATGGCATAAATAAACAGGGCGGTACCCGACAACTCCTTTCCTCCATAATTCTTGGGGTCATGCAAACTTACATTCCAAAATCCGTCTTTTCTCTGAATAGGGACCAAGGCTTCCGCCATGGACTTCAGGTCCTTAATATACTGATCTCTATGGGGGGCATCATTAGGGATGATACTTAACACTTTTGCCAAGGCCGCTATTACCCATCCGTTTCCTCTACTCCAATAACAATCTTCACCATTGGGTTCCGCATAAGGTGGATCAAAATCCGCATCCCGCCACCATAGTCCATCTGTGGGATTAAAAAGTCCATTATCGCCGTGCTTGTTCCTGGTATATACATACATCCCGTACATTTTCTCAAAGTATCGGTTGTCCTTCTCCAAAACGCCCAATTTAGCAAAAACGGGCATTCCCATTTGAATGGCATCTATCCAAGACCAATCGTCCAATTGCGGGGTGTTCAGCAGCATATTAATACAGGCCTTGGTGTTCTTCAATTTTTTGGGGTCCGGCTCCAAATTGTACAGATCTATATAGGTCTGGGCAGCACAGTAATCATCCGCGTTGCGATTGGCATTGCCATTTCTAAAACCCCATCCGTGAAATTCCGCCCAATCATAGGCATAATCGTAATAGGCTTCCTTAGGATAAATTTCATGTAATGCCATAAGGCCTTCATAATATACTCCCCGTGTCCAAATATTGCTTGGGCGTTCCTTATTGGTTATGATCGTTTTGCCTACATCTGGCCATTTATTCATAAAATAATCATTGGCCAATTGCATTTGCTCCAATACTTTGGCCTTATCGGAAATCTGGGCAAACATCGATTGTAATGTTATGGCCGCTAAACATATTAATAACAGTTGCTTTTTCATTTTTTATGAGTTTAATTCATCTAATTCTTTTTTAAGGGAACCAAAGTAACAGGGCCTAAAATACCCGAGGGCATTGGTTTCCATTGGGTAGCATCGAACTTTTTGTAGTCCTTGTCTACCATATTTATTTCGTAGAAATTTTTCCATTCCTCACCTCTAAGTTCCATTGCCCTGATTCTATTGGCGGACAAATTTGTAACCTCAAGTGTTATTTTATTGGTGCCCTTGTGGAGTGCCCCAATGTTTATTTCGAAGGGATTGGCCCATAAAGTTCCAAGATAGGAACCGTTGACCCAAATTTTGGCACTTTCACGTACTTCCCCCAACTTTAATAACCACGCTTGTACAGTGTTGTCTGGATTTTGAAACTCCAATTCATATTTGGCTGTTCCGGAAAATTCCTCTGCATCCTTCCCTAAGGAGGTCCAAGATTTTAGGTCGCTAATAGTATCATTTTCAGGCAAAACTGGCCCGCCCCTTAAAAAAGATATCTTCCAAGGTGCCGATATACCGTAAGTAATTTCACCAGCTTCAAAATATTCCCAATCCTTGTACTCGGAGTTTTCTCCTGTTTTCAAAAATAATGTTTCGCCGGGCTTCAATTGTACCTTCACCATCGTCCCAACATCCTTAACCTCTATTATTGCTTTCCCGTAATTGGATGTATTGGGGTCGAATATAAGCACCTCCTTATATATTCCGTTTATTGGAATGTATTGGTCGATGGCATTTGAGGTGTGATTTACCAGATAATAAATTTTGTCCCCTTCCAAGTCCCTTCTGATAAATTTCAGGCCGCTTTCCACCAACTTTTCGGGCAGAACCCTAGCCATTTCCAAATCGGAAAATATATTCCCTGAAGGAGAAATCAGCGATTTATTTTCCGACAGCAATTGACGCATTTCACTATTCCCAGCCTCATAGTTATTAAAACCTGGCACGTTTTCGGGAAGGTTTTGAAAAATAATATGTGCCCCCTGCCTTTTTAGGTCCACTAGCTTTTTCAAAGTGTTGAGTGGCATATACTCGGTGGTAGGAACTACCAAGCTTTTATAACTCCCTCCGGGCAAATGAATTTCTCCATTCCCAAAATGTGCCTTTTCGATAAATCTATCGGAAATAAAATCCAATCCAAAACCAGACTTTATGAGACTCTGTGCAGTCCCGTAAAAAGGTTGATTGTGCAGCCACTCCTCCAAGGAATGTATTTTGAATTGGAAGAACAGGTTTCCATCCAAATAACTGTTCCATACATCGTGGATAGGCCAATACAACAAGGTTTCGTTGTCCGGTTTGCCCGCTTGCAAAAAGGATTGGCAATTGGCGATATAAGAAAACAATTGCTCTTCATCTTCTCCCAAAGAAAGATTGGGGTTGAAATTTACTGAGGCATAAAATTTCCACCCTGGCCATTGGGCACGTTCCGGAGAATAGGTAGTGCCATGTAAAAAGACATGATTCACGCCGTTCAGAAAAAGATCTTCCACTTCTGGCTTACATTGGGACAAGGCAGTTTTAAAATGATCCCGCAACCAGGTAAAGGTCTCCGACGAGGTTAAGGGCTTTCCTGCAATATGAGCCGCCGAGGAAGAAAATTTCAGCATTACAGGATCTGCATCGCCTTGTCTAATATCTTCCATTTCCCTACGCAGTCCTGGTATATCGTAAGGCATAGATCCGAAAGTTTCACATTCAGGAATATCTGCCGAGGCATAGAGATCGATCAGATTTCCGGGAGAACCATGTGCCTGAAGTCGCGACTTAAAATTTTTACTGTGGGCCCAGTCGGTCCAAGGATTATCAAAATTTAACAACAACAAATCCGAAAGCGTTTCCCTATAATCACTTTTTATCCTATTGCCCTCTTCTTTATCCTCCTTGCTCAACAATAATGGAAGAAAGGGTTTTAGATCGTAACCTCTATACTTTTCAAAGGCTTCAAAAAAACCAGGTGTATAATCGGTCCCATAAACTTCATAGCTATCATTAAAAATGGAGCGAATTCTACCTTCAAACCCAGTTAAAGCTTCATTAAAAGATTCTACATATGCCTTAAGAGCATTGGTAGAATAATGATCAAGGGTGAAACCACTTCCACCTGGAGCTGCCCGTTTTACCTCCTGCCCTGTTTTACCCTCAAATACGGCATATATGGTGTAGTCTTCTTTTTTTGCCTTCCATTTTATTGAATTCTCTTTTAATAAAGGGGTCAAGTCTGTATACCCTCCTTTATTTCCATAGGCCAGTAGATATTTTAAGGTGGCGGGTTGCTTTTCCTTAAGATCCTTGACCTGTATGTCCTCGGAAAAAACTACGCCTCTTTTCACCTTATAGGTCTGTGCAATCAGCTTGGTTGCGGCATATTCAGGGGTTACCTGTGGCCCACCATAAGGCCATCCGGTCCCCAAGGTTAAATCTACCTGCATCCCTAAACTATCTGCAGTGCGGATCGTATAATCCAACATGTCCATCCATTTGGGAGAGAGGTAATCTATAAAATTATGCTCCTCACCTCTTACCCCGTATATGGGGGCAATTTCTACCCCACCTATACCCACATTGTGCAAGTCGATTAAATTCTGTTTTAAATTTAAAGTATCCACAGCACTGCCCATCCACCACCAGCGGGTAAAGGGCTTTACGGTAGTGGTTTGTTTGGGTACAATACCGGTGTAATCTTGGGAGTACCCCATTAGAACAAGGAAAGAAAACACTATTAAGGCAACTGCCGTTTTGTTGAATGACCTACTGTTCATTTTGGATTTAGTTTTTAATTTCTAATGTTCGAATAAGCAATCCTATTATTTAATAAGCTTCGTTTTTATTGGCAGTATACATCTATTACGGGTACCCGGTAAGACCTCTTCTAAAAGAAATTAACCATATGTTAATCGATTACATTAGCTCCAATAAGAATAAGATTATTATTTCAAAAACCTAAAAATAGTATCTTCATTTACTTCCGGCATCCTGTGCCATCCTGTTTCAATTTTAAAGTTACTTCAAAAAAGTGATGATTTTCAGCCGGGAACAAGCCTACATACCTCCATTATTTCCTATTAGGATATCTATAAGTGAATTACATCACGCAATGGTCTTTTAATTTTTTAATGTAATTCTAGAAATCAGCTATAAAAGGGCTTATTATTTCGAATAACATATTAAAATTGTAATCGATTGTTTTTTAAAAAAAAGAGAAAATAAAACTAAAATTATATCTACAAGATTGATTATTAATTACTTAATAAAATATATCTACTATAATTTAGGGCCAATATATCCAAGAATCGATTAATTGAATTTGTATAACAGGAAAGCACAGGATGCTATACTCTACGCAAACAAATAACTTTTCCCCTGAATTACATCAATTATATTACAATGAAAGATACTTTTCTGATTTTCCTCTGTTTTTTGTTTTTAGTATTAACTGGTTCCAATGCTCAAACCGCAATTGGTAATTTTGAAAAAATAATTTCAGAAAATGGCAATGAGCTAAATCTTGCCACTGATAAAGCAACGGTAAAAATTAAATTCTGTACCCCTTCTATTGTGAGGTTTAGGACCAGTTGGAACAATAAATTTGAAGCCAATGAACCTTGGATGGTTACCCAGTATAACTGGGATAACGTTGCCTACCATTTAATTGAAACCAAAAGTTCCCTTCAAATTTCAACCCGTGATTTACGCCTTGACATTCAAAAGCAACCTTTTGCCATACAAATTTTTGACAAGCAAGGAAACTTGCTGTCATCAGAGGTAACGACAAAATCCGGTACCCAATATGGTTCATATAATAATCATGAAGTAGTTGGTTCCGTAAAGAATTTAGCCGCCGATGAACATTTTTTTGGTTTTGGAGAGCGAATGGATTTTTTGGATAGAAGGGGCAAAAAGCTTAGACTCAATGTAGGCAGGGGAATTGGTTTGCCACATATAGTTGGTGCCTATAATGTTTTGGAAGCCAATTATTGTCCAGTACCTTTTTTTATGAGCACCAAGGGTTATGGCGTGTTTTTTCACAATGCGCACCCTACAACCTGGGACATGGGTTTAAGCAATCCCGAAACTTATACCTTTGAAGCTGAGGGCGGTGAGTTGGATTACTATTTTATATATGGCCCAACTTTTTCAAACATTTTGGACGGATATACTTCCATAACGGGGAAATCGCCGTTACTGCCAAAGTTCGCATTGGGGCTTCAAGTTGGCACCTATAGTGGGGGAACATGGGGGTATGAGTCGGAAACTTCAACAAACTATGTGGTGGATCTCGTCAAAAAATTCAGGGACTTGAAGATTCCTTTAGATGTATTGCATTTGGATTCCACCTGGAGAATATTCGGTGAAAACGGGGGAAAAGGGGCTACCTCTTTTGAGTGGAGGGAAACCTTTGAAGAGCCTGAAAAAATGTTTTCAGATCTGTATGATCTAAACCTCAACATGGTGGGCGTTCATTTGAGACCACGATTCGACAATGGAAAAACATTACGGCTATTGGACGCGGCCCGCGAAAAAGGCTTTGTATATCCCGAGGAGGACAATCCGGGTGAATTTGTTAACTTTTTTGACCAGAAAGCGGTTGATTGGTGGTGGGAAAATGGGGTAAAACGAGTAGCTGATCAAGGTGCCATGTTCTTAAAGACAGACGAAGGAAGTGCCTTTGGCCATATGGCCAATGAAAGTGATAAAACTGGACCACAAGGGAAAGAAATTAAGGCCCTGCACAATGTATTTCCATTGGCCTACGCCAAGGCTCCATATGAAAAGTTTCAGGAATTCAATAATATTCGTGGTATGAACCACACCCGCGAAGGTTACGCCGGAATTCAACGTTACCCCTTTATTTTTGCAGGAGATTGGCCCAGTGAGTGGCAATATTTTGAACCGGTTATCAAAGCAGGATTAAATATTGGGCTTTCAGGGGTAGGCAATTGGGCTCACTGTATGGGCGGCTTTGAACATGTGGCGGATCCAGAATTATACATTCGATGGTGCCAATTTGGGCTCTTAAGTCCCATAGCACATTTGTTCGGGATGGAACACCCCAATTACAAGGAACCTTGGAATTATGGCGAGGAGGCACTTCGGATATTTAAACAATATGATGAGTTGAGATACAGCCTTCTTCCCTACCTGTACAGCACATCTTATGAACTGCACACTACTGGAAAACCTATTATGAGAGCCTTGGTACTCGACTATCAAAACGACAAAAACGTATATGGGATTACCGATCAGTACTTGTTGGGCAAAAATCTAATGATATGCCCCGTTACGACAAAAGGAGCCCAGACCAGGGTAGTATATCTTCCTGAAGGCAAATGGATCAATTATTGGACCAACCAAGTTTATGAAGGAAAATTATATGTAAGTGTACTTAGTCCATTGGATCAAATTCCAATTTTCATTAAGGCAGGAGCCATAATCCCTACCCAAGAAGTGCTAAATTTTGTTGGGGAAAAGGAAATAAACAATATCAATCTTGATATATATCCTAATGACCATAGCAATTTTCTGCTTTATGATGATGACGGGGAAAGCATGGAATATTTGAACGGAAAGTATGCCGAGACCCTAATTGAGGTATTTGACAACGATTTGCAAACCGAAATTAAAGTGAATGCTCCAAAAGGACCCTACAATATGAAAAGTCGGACCTATTCCATTAAAGTACAGACACAGCATCGGCCCAAAGAAATTTTGATTAACAACGAGAAAGCAGATCCAAAACAAAAGGACAATATGACTTTTGAGAACAATATTCTTTTTTTGAGGCTATCCTCTAAAAACAGGGAAACAACAATAATTCTTAAAAAGTAACAATGATCTCACAAGCTTAATTAACAAAGAAAGTCCTGCCTGCACTAATTTCCAAGGGCCTGTAGGATTTCATCTTTCATAAATCGCCATTTAACAGACAGAATTCTGAAGAATATCTGATATTCAGCTCCTGGCAATAAAACTGTTAATTAATTAAATAATTACTCAATTTTAACATAAACCAGCACAGAGCAGGATAGTTTAATAAAAGAAAAAAAATAATATTGACAAATCAAGTAATCGATTGCATTTTTTTAAACATTAACGAATTCATAGATAAGCGACATTAGTAAAACAACAAATACAATCGATTGTACTATTAGAATGCATGCAAATTTATACTTTTTTCAATCCACATTAAAAAATACAATCGATTGTACAACTTAAACTTCAACAAAAATGAAAAACCAAAAAATTAAAGTTCACAGAAGACTTAAGGTACTATTCTCCTCCTGTCTTTTTTTACTGTCGATTGGGGTCTACGCCCAAGAGAAGGTGGTGACCGGGACAATATCTATGTCCAGTGGAGAGCCCCTACCCGGAGTTAACGTCATAGAGAAAGGCACGACCAATGGTGTTGTGGCCGATTTTGATGGGAACTATTCCATTACCGTTTCCCAAGGTAGTACCCTTGTTATTAGTTCCATCGGGTTAAAATCACAGGAATTGACCATTGGACAAGCCAATGTTTACAATGTTACCATGGAAGAGGACAATACCCAATTAGACGAGGTCGTGGTTGTAGGATATGGAACTCAAAAGAAATCAGATGTTACCGGTTCTGTTGTCAGTGTCAGCTCAGAGGACATTAACTCCAGACCCGTGAACAATGCTATAGAAGCCATGCAAGGAAAGGCAGCTGGGGTCGACATAAGTACCAACGAAAGACCAGGACAAATTGGGAGCATTACCATTCGTGGAGTGCGATCCCTATCCGCCTCTAATTCCCCGCTTTATGTATTGGACGGTATACCATTAATTTCCGGAGGAATAGACAACGTTAACCCATCTGATATAGAATCTATCGATATACTTAAAGATGCATCCGCCACGGCAATTTATGGTTCACGAGGTGCAAACGGCGTTGTTATCGTTACCACTAAAAAAGGAAAAACCGGGAGATTTACCTTGAATTACAATACGTCGGTAACAATTCAAAATATTCATGAAGCGGCTCCATTGTTCAATGCCGGTGAATATATAGAATATCGCCGTTGGGCAAAGTATTACGAAAACCCGGCAACCTATCCTCGAGGCGATCAACCCACCCAAGCAAATGATGCCGCCATCTTTCCTGGTGATGATACCGCCTTTAGTAACATTTTACAAGGATGGGAAAGTGGCACTTGGGACGGTTCTAAACTAACCACAACAGATTGGACCAAGTTTGTTACACGCACAGGCATAACCACGCAAAATACATTAAGTGCCAGTGGAGGAACCGAAAAAATGAAAGCGTATGGTTCATTTGGTTATACCAATAATACGGGTACGGTAGTTGGTCAAAGCTTTGAGCGTTACAATACAAATTTAAGCGTGGATATCACTCCAACGGATTGGTTTTCATTTGGCGGGAACTTAAATGTAGCTTATAGTACTCAAGAATATGGACAATCTACCGCAGGTGGCTCAGGGGTTTCATTGCAAAGTGGATTATACCAAAGTGCACGTGGTATTTTTCAATATACCCTCCCATATGACAATGAAGGAAATAGGATAGAGTTCCCAGGAGGTGATATAGCGGTAAAAACGGTTATAGACGAAGTTGATTTTTCCCAGGACCAACGTGTAACCTTAAGGGCATTTGGAAGCTTTTACGGACAATTGGATTTTGGTGCATTTGCCTCTGGGCTGGACGGACTAATTTTCCGAACCAACTTTGGTCCTGATATTGAAACCTACCGCAACGGCAGTTATCTTGATGGTAAATCTGTTGCACGGGGAGGTTCAAGTTATGCCTCCTTATTTAAAAGACAACGGTTATCATATACCTTGGATAATCTCCTATTATATAATAAAACACTTGGTAAGCACGATCTTGGTCTAACTTTATTACAGAGTCAAACGAAATTTACCGCAGAATCAAACTCAATGTCGGCCGACAACATTCCCTTTTCAAGTCAAAAATGGAATGCCCTAAGTAGTGAAAATGTAGCCCTCGCCAATTGGAATTCCGATTTGGAAGAGAGACAATTGTTGTCCTACATGGCCCGTTTAAATTATGGTTTCGACAATAAGTATCTATTGACGGTTTCTGGTCGTTCTGATGGTGCTTCCCAATTGGCAGACGGAAACAAATGGGCCTTTTTCCCAAGTGCCGCTTTGGGATGGCGTTTGGATAGGGAAAACTTCCTGATGGAATCGAAATGGATCAACCAATTAAAACTTCGTGTCGGTGTAGGGGTAACTGGTAACTCTGCCATTGATGCCTATTCTACAAAAGGAGGGTTAATTCCTTTGTTCTATCCCATTGGCAATGTATCTACCGCAGGGGTAAGGAATGCATCAACATTGGCAAATGAGGATTTGGGCTGGGAAAAGACAACACAATACAACTATGGCCTAGACTTCACTTTATTTTCGGGAAGAATATCGGGTGGACTGGATTATTACACTTCAAAGACCACTGATCTGTTGCTTCTTAAAACAATTCCAACCATTACGGGTTATGTAGATACCTATGCAAATATCGGTGAAACCAAATCTTCAGGCTTGGATCTAACACTTAACACTGTAAACGTGCAGACCAAGGACTTTCAATGGTCCTCTGATTTTAGTGCATCTTGGCAGGAAAACCAAATTGTGACCTTGGCCAATGGCAAGGAAGATGACATAAACAATGGTTGGTTTATTGGAGAATCCCAAAGTGTTATCTATGGTTATGAATCAAACGGTATTTGGCAAGAGTCGGATGCTGCGGAGATAGCATTGTTCAATGCAAACGGCCATACTTTTGCCCCTGGTAATGCGCGCCCTGTGGATCAAAATGGCGACTATGTTATCGATGCCAATAACGACCGTGTAATCATTGACAATACCATCCCTAAATATATTCTTGGGATGACCAACACGTTTAACTATAAAGGTCTTGACCTATCAATATTCTTATACGGTCGCTTTGGGTACACATACAATACCGGCGGTGAAGGATTAGTGGGAAGATACAATTCGAGAAAGGTTGATTACTATACTCCGGTCAACACAGATTCCGAATACCAAAAACCAATATATTCGGCAGGTTTCGGGGATCAATATTTTGCCACACTTGGATATAGAAGTGGATCATTTGTGAAAATTCGAAATATTTCCTTGGGATATAATCTGCCTCAAAAAATCACAACTGATATTGGGCTATCCAAATTACGCTTTTACGTTCAGGCAACAAATCCAGGAATGCTGTTTACAAAAGTAGATTGGATAGATTTGGACGTTACTACGCCGGCCAATAATTCCCGTGGTTACACATTGGGCAACTCCGCATCCAATAGAGGTTTTGCAGTTGGTATGAATATAGAATTCTAATCAATGAAAAATTCAAATAATTTAAAAAGAACAATAATCATGAAAAATTATAAAAACCTTTGTACTCACTTATTTACAGCCTTAGTGCTAGTAGGTTTAGTCAGTTCTTGCAATGAAGATTTTCTTGACGAGCAACTAACCACTCAAAGAAGTACGGAATATTTCAATAGTGAGGAAGGAATTAGATCTTTGGCTATAGGTGCTTATTATCAAGTTCTGGCTTCACCATTTCCATCCGAACAACAATTTGGAACCACTAATTATGGTACGGATGAGTTCCACGTAGGTGGCGATGATACCAATAGCCAATGGAATAACTATGACAGTCGGTTTAATTCTGCCATAACCACCATTAGAACCACGGCAGAAGAGCCATGGGATAACTTTTATGTGGGAATAGGTTTAACCAATCAATTGATTGAATCAGCAACCAACATCGAATCTACAAATCCAGAAATAAAGCAGATCGCCCTAGGGGAAGGATATTTCCTACGTGCCTACAACTATTTAAAATTAGTAAGACAATATGGCGGTGTTCCTTTGAAACTTTCGGTAAGTACAACTGTGGAATTGGAATTTACACGTGCCAGTGCAGAGGAAGTACTTGCCCAAGTAATGGATGATTTTACCCAAGCCTATAATTTACTGGATAACGTTGGTGCACCTGCCAAAATTACCAAAGATGCCGCTGCTCATTACCTTGCAAAAGCATATTTAACGAGGGCAAGTGAAATTAACGATTCATGGAATACTACTACAAAAGAGGCAGATCTTGCCCAAATTATCAAACTTTCAGAGGAGGTAATTGCAAATCATCCATTGACCAGCAACTATCAAGAACTTTGGGATTATACCCAACCCGACGGCCCAAATGAGTATTTGCCGGAATTAATTTTATCCGCACAATTTGGGCGGGATAAGGCACTTGCTACTTCAAATTTTAGTACGGTCCCATTCACTGCGCGTTATGACGATATGCAAATGATGAAACGTGACCTTACAGGTATGCGCCCATATAGCCGTCTTGCCGCCACCTATTTTACATACGATGTTTTTGATCACATTAACGATTCCCGATTTTGGAAGACTTTTAGAACCAAGCACCGTGTAAACAGAGGTGGCAATTTTGATGGTATCGATTATGTTCCCGGTGTTGATTTGGGCATTATGTATATCATTAATTCCCCTGATGACAATCGTTTCAGCTTTACAAAAAACAATAACAATCCCAATATCCTTTATAATGGCAAAACTATCCCCCATGTTTATGTGGCCTACGCAGCCGATGGTATTGGATTGTTGAAAGATCCCAGATTTCCTTCTTTGACAAAACATTTTGATGCCGCCAGAACATCTATTAATGATAACAGGGGACTGCGAGACGAAATTTTGGCGCGTTCCGCAGAAACCTATCTTATGGCTGCAGAAGCAAAAATTCGTCAAAATGCATTTGGTGATGCCTTGGCATACATTAATACCGTTCGTAACCGCGCTTCCTATAAAGGTGGAGAAGACCGTTCCTATTACACCGATGGTGCGGCCGCTTACCCTACCTCAGAATTTTCCCAGCCTTTTTCCGATAATTCATTTATGAACGAAAATTCATATTACGAATCAAATAATATTCCGGTTACTACCTCTGCAACCGACCTAACAATTGGTGACCTTGGGAGTTTACCCGCAGAAGATGAGGCCATCATTGCCAAATTAGGCTATACCAGCGAATATGATCGAATGCTATGTTTGGTTTTAAATGAGCGCACTAGGGAACTTTGTGGTGAATGGCACCGCTGGGAAGATTTAAGTCGCACCAAAACACTGGTGGCCAGAGCTAGGGCTTATAACCCTGAAGCAGCCCCAAATATTCAAGATTTCCACAACTTAAGACCTATACCACAAACATTCCGGGACGGCGTATATACAGAAGGTCGTACATTGACCGCTGATGAAAAGTCGGCAATGCAGAATCCAGGGTATTGATCATTAAAAATAATAATTGGTTGAGTTAATTTAGTTTTTAAGAGTCCCGACCAGAAATTGGGACTCTTTTTTTGAAGTAGCTAAAAATTGACTACAAACGGAAAAATACGGGAAGCTAAAATGACTGTTTTCCACCGAGAATTCGTTAACTTTCAAATATAATGATAACCCGCTCCCATTGTTGATTTTGGCTATCAATAGGTAATAAATTTACCTAACCCAGTAGATTGGGCACATATTACAGCAGTAATTCTATATTTAATTAACTAATAACAACCCTATGAAAACATGCATTTATTCGCTCTCGTTTATTCTGCCACTCGCCTTTATTTCATGTAAAGAGGTAAAAGAAAAAGGCCAGCTCATACAATTGACCAATACATCAGAGGTGGAATTAGTGGACAAGCCCATTTCCATTGGGAAAAAATTACTGTCACTGAACGACAGCCTTGTAAGGTATCCCCTTGTTTTATCCCAAACAGATACCATTCCATCACAGCTCAATGATACGGATATGGACGGACAATGGGACGAGCTTTTTTTTGTGGCCGATTTTATGCCAAAAGAATCAAAGGCTATTACACTTATTTGGACGGATAATGAACCTATTTACGAGCCCAGAACAAGTGTCAGGTTTGGCAAAAGAACGTCTGCGGACAAAGCTGTGCAACCAGCTACCAATGAAACCATGTTGGCCAATGAACTGCCCAAAAGCCTAGGTTATCAGCAATATCAGACAGATGGCCCATCTTGGGAAAATGATAGGGTGGGGTTTAGACATTATTTGGACGGCAGGAATGCAAAGGACCTTTTCGGCAAAAAGACTAGCAGCATGTCTCCCGAGGATGTTGGTCTAGATGCCGCTGGTGCCGTGGAGGATAACTACCACGTTATGGAAGATTGGGGCAGGGACATTCTTGCGGTTGGCAACTCTGTAGGATTGGGCGGATATGCCCTTATCAACGAAACCGAGTACATGAGGTTGGGAGTAACCGTGGAAGATTCTATAAACAATGTGGAAAAAACTACCTTCCACATAGATGTCGAGGGACCGGTAAATTCCATAATATCCTATGGCTATAATAATTGGAAGCCCAATAACAGGACCTATTCGGTAAAGGAAACCACCTCTATCTGGCCGGGCATCTATGGTTTTAAAAATACGGTATCCGTATCCGGACTTACAGGCGATGAAGATTTAGCCGTTGGACTGGTGAACATTAATACGGACCATTCATTGGGCGTTCTTGATGAAAACAGTAAATACGTGGTTTTGTACACTCATGACAAACAGACCTATAACAAGGAATGGTGGTTGGGCATGGCCTTGATATTGCCAAAAGACAAATATTTGGGATTTACCCAAGCCCCAAAAACCGGACCGCTTTCCAATAGTTTTCTAGCTAAACTTAAAATCGAGGACAACCAACCTGTAAGCTATTATGCCATTGCCGGATGGGAACTAAGCGACGAAAAATTTAGTAACGAAACCTACTTTACGGATTATCTAAAAAAACTAACCGGGCAACTCTCCGCTGTGGTCGAAATAGAAGTAAAAAATTAATTGAAAATTAAAAAGAAAATGAATTTACCTAAACGTATAAATATCAATAATTTGTCCATCCTACTATTGGCACTTTCTGCACAAACGGAAACTATAGCTCAGGAGCCTGCCAATGATGTTACCACTCCCCTACATTTGTTACAACCGGACTACCCCACCCCCTACGGTGCCAAATCTGTAGAAGAAATCACTGCAACCTTGGATAGGGTGTATAATTTTTTGGATGCTTCAACGCCCGCAACCTTAGTAGACAGTAAGTCCAATAAGGAAGTTACCAACCTAAAAAAGCTGGATGAAAATACCATTTTCGCCCCTGGTGCATTCCGACTTACCAGTTACGAATGGGGTGTTACCTATGCTGGTATGTTATTGGCCTCAGAGGCTACTGGCAACCCTAAATATACCAACTACACTAATGATAGGATTAAGCTCATAGCCGACATTGCCCCCTTTTATTGGGAACAACTTAAAAAGAATAAGGATTTCCCCTCTCCCATATCCTCTGTTCTTAAACCCCATGCCTTGGATGACGCAGGTGCTATCTGTGCAGCCATGATCAAGGCGGAAAGGGCAGGTATTAAAGCAGACCTAAGGCCGCTCATAGATAATTTTATAGATTATATAAGCAACAAGGAATTTAGGTTTTCAGACGGAACCCTGGCCAGAAATAGACCGCAACCCAATACTTTATGGCTAGATGATCTATTCATGAGCGTCCCGGCATTGGCCCAAATGGGTAAATTGACTGGGGAAGCAAAATATTATGACGATGCCGTAAAACAATTGGCCCAGTTTTCCGAGCGTATGTTCAATAAGGAAAACGGTTTGTATATGCATGGCTGGGTAATGTCAATGGAAGAGCACCCGCAATATCATTGGGCCAGAGCTAACGGTTGGGCGGTAATGACTATGGTGGAACTACTGGAAGTATTGCCACAAAACCATCCTGGATACCCTAAGGTGTTGACTCAATTACGTAACCATATAAAGGGATTGGCACCATATCAAGACGGAACAGGATTTTGGCACCAGCTTATAGACCGAAACGATACCTATTTGGAAACTTCCGCAACTGCCATTTATACCTATGCAATAGCGAGGGCCATAAATAGGGGATATATTGATAAACTGGCCTATTCACCAGTAGCCTTATTGGGCTGGAATGCCGTTGCCACAAAGGTGAATTCCAAAGGACAGGTAGAGGGCACCTGTGTAGGTACTGGAATGGGTTTTGATCCAGCCTTTTATTTCTATAGGCCCATCAATGTGTTTGCGGCTCACGGATACGGTCCCGTAATGCTGGCCGGTGCCGAGATAATACACTTATTGAAAAATAATGATTTTGAGATAAACGACAGTTCCCTACAATTGAAAGTGAGGAAATAAGATTTTAATTAGTGGACCAAGCCCTCAAAGAACTAAAACATTATATCATATTTAGTTGCCTATAGGCGGTGGTATGCCTAGAGAAATTAAAGGAAATAGCCCTAGGGCCATCGCCCTTGTCATTTTTATCCGTGAAATTCCATACCAGGTAAACCCAGGCCTTGAAGCTTACAGTCGGCTACCTTGAAAGAGGCGCCAACACCAAAATGGCCTGTGACAATGTTGCAATTTTCAACTATTTCATGTTAAATAGTTCTTCAATTTATCATGAAATAGTTGATACACTTGTCCGTTCAGAAAAGGAATAAGGTCTCTGCTAGTTTTCTTCCTAGGTCAAAAGAGGATCCTTTTCCAATAATTATTTATTCAGTACTAAACTCGCCAATATAAACGGTCCGGTTCCCTTAGGGTCGTTGGGGCGAATAATTTCGTTTACATAATATTCATACGAACCATCCCTATACGGATCCCCTCCCAAACCGGCCACACCGCAAACTTGATTTAGATTAACCACACCGTTATCCTCAATAGAAATTAGATTATCCAATATTCCGGCATAGGCCTTTTCCGCGACCTCTAAATATTTTTCGGGCAAATATCCTTTCTGGGCGCCTTTTGCAAAGGCGTAGGTGAACATTGCACTACCAGATGCCTCCAAATAGTTACCTTCACGATTACCTTGGTCCAGCACCTGGTACCATAGACCTGATTCATCCTGATAGTTGGTTACAGCTTCGGCAAATTGATTGAGGTAGGTAATTATTCTATCGCGCCCAGGGTGATCCTCAGGTAAAAAATCCAGAACATCTACCATGGCCATTCCGTACCAACCCATAGCCCTGGACCAGAAATGCGGGGAGGTCCCAGTCTTTTTATCTGCCCATCTTTGCTCCCTACTTTCATCCCATCCATGGTATAAAAGGCCCGTTTTTTCATCACGACTATGCTTTTGGATCAAATCGAATTGAAGTAAAATGTCATCGTAGATTATTTTGGCCTCAGTAGGATCATTTTCAAATAGGTTAGTGTAACGGGCGTGAAAAGGTTCTGCCATATACAGCCCGTCCAACCACATTTGGTAAGGATATCGCTTTTTGTGCCAAAAACCACCATCCGAAGTTCTGGGCTGGGACTCCATTTGGCTACTCAAGGTCTGCATGGCTTTTAGAAAACGCTCTTCCCCTGTCTTATCGTAAAGGTATAGCAAAACATCCCCGGACTTGATCATATCCAAATTCTGGTCTTCCAGGGAGTATGTTTTTATAGTCCCTGTACTATCTATTAAATCATCGGCATACGCATAGATATAATCGTAATATTCTTGCTTGTTGGTCTGTTCGTAAACCTTGATAGCGGCAGATAGGACCAAGCCGTTGGTATAGCTCCATCGGGGTTTATCTACAAAGTCGAGTTTGGTGGCATCGGGAAAACGTTCAATTTCAGAAATCAACATTCTCTCCGACCATTTTAAATCTTCGGGAACCAATAATTCGGCCGTGGTTGCCGTATTAGTTTCTTTGGATTTATCTTTTGCCTCCTTACAAGAAGTGGCCCATAAACCAATAACTATAACAAAGGCAGAGAGAAAAGTTCTTGAATTTTTCATGATTTATCAGTTTAACAAGTTGGTTGTATTTAGTTTTTCCAGTTTTTTATCCAAATCCAAAATAAACGAAGCCTGGTCCTTTATCCCATTGGGTTCCTGATCCCATGCTCCGAGAAAGTAGTAAGCAATTTTTTCCGTGGTCGGTTTAAAAACTATAAGGTGGTCATTGACCCCTTCCTTTTGCTCCACCACCTCATCGATTTTATAAAAAACAGCCATACCCAATTTATCGGTTTCTGTGGCCAAAGTTTGGGTGCCATAAGTTGCAATATACGCCCATTTTACCCCATCCTTTTTAATTAAAGGTATATCATCGAATTTTACTATTCCCGTACATATACCGGAAATATCCTTGGAGGGCGTCAATGTTGCTTTGGTAAACCTGTCTTCCTGATAAATGGTCAATACCACATCCAAATCTATGCGCTCATCGCCGGTATCCCACCCCTCATAATCAATATGTACAGAGGAGCTATTTTCCGAGTTTTCAATTCTGGCATAGGTGTTATCTACCTTTCTAAAATGGGCAACCGTATCGTTTACCAATCTGCCGTAACCCCCTATTCCCATAGATTTTCCCGCCTTTAAAATATCCTGCCCCCAGGCGGCGGGTTCATGATAGGAGTCAAAACCATCTTGGCCAACATAGGGCAACACCAAAGAATCTACTTTCTTGCCATAGATATCTATGGCGTTTCTCCAGTCCAAATACAACCTGTAACCAACTTGATTGTTTTCCCATCCCGGTCCCTCATAGCGGATAAAAAAAGAATGGTCTGTATGATTTTTTGGAACTTGAAGTTCCTGTACATTCTTAAAGCTATCCCCGCCCACATATTTTCTTCCGTTCCATTCCCCGCCTTCCTTTATGGATATTTCAGCATAGGTTTTAAGCGGTTTACCGGCAAAATGCACGGCATTTTCCTCTACATCAGTATTGATGTCGTTTTTGGATGCTTTCTCTTTACAAGCCATCAATGCCAAAAAGGCGAGACATAAAATTGTAATTTTTTTCATGAGATCTTAGTAATGGTTAGTTATAGTTTAATAGTCAACTCCGTTAATAGTGGTATTCTTAAAGATAATGGGTTGTGAATTTTCAACTGATAGCGGCGTTTTGGCTCCTTTTATATGAACATTGGTCAGGGTAACATTTTCAACCGGGCTCTCCACCCTTCCTTTAATTAAAATTCCATATTCCCCACCATTTTCCACCTCAACATCCTCTAAATGGATATTTTTGATCGAAGGAATAAAATCGCCTTCCTGATTGGCATAAATGGCGTAGTAGGTATTAATTTTGAGCACCGCCTCCTTTACTTGTCCGACCTTAATATTTTTCACAAAAACATTTTCTACAAAACCCCCTCTCAGCGTATTGGTCTTTATGCGAATGGCCCTATCCAGATTGGGGCTATCCATATTACAGTTTCTAACATAAACATTCCTTACTCCAGCAGAAATTTCACTTCCAATAACAACACCACCGTGACCATCCTTCATTTCGCAGTTCTCTACAACAATATTTTCACTCGGTATATTAACCCTTCTTCCTTCATCATTTCTCCCAGACTTAATGGCAATACAATCGTCTCCGGTATCAAAAACACAATTGGCGATACGAACGTTTTTGGAATACTCAGGATCGCATCCATCATTATTGGGCCCATGACTTTTTACCGTTACCCCATCAATGGTAATATTGTTTGATTTAATAGGGTGCATCACCCAAAAAGGAGCATTGGTAAAAGTTACCCCTTTAACCAGAATATTTTCACACTCGAAAGGTTCAAAAAAGCTTGGACGCAATTGGTAACCTTCCCCAAACAAACGGTCTACAACCGGTGTAGCCTCTTCATTCATCTTACGTAACCTGGGCAAGTTATGGTCATCCTTTTGTTGAGGTTCACCATCAATATAACCATATCTCTCCGCGCCACACCATGGCCACCAATTTGCTTTATCCGCTTGACCATCAAAAATACCCTTCCCGGTTACTGCAATATTCTTTTGCTTGTAGGCATAAATAAGTGGAGAGTAATTCATGAGCTCCACCCCTTCATAAGAAGTATGCACCACTGGCAAATAGGCTTTGGAATCTTTGGAAAACAAAACCACGGCCCCTTCCTCCAAATGCAGGTTAACATTACTCTTTAAATGTATGGGTCCGGTCAAGAAACGGCCTGAAGGAACAATTACCTTGCCGCCACCCGCGGTGTGGCAACTTTCAATGGCCAGTTTAATGGCTTGGGTATTATCGGTAGTACCATCGGGTACTGCTCCAAAATCCATAATACTATAATTCCTGTCGGGAAATTCCGGCACAACAATATCGTTGACAATCCTATCGGCCGCTGCAAATACATCAACAACCTCCGATTGCTTTTTTGGTGCTTCCTTGCAAGAGTTAAGGGTAAGACCTGAAATTAGAAAAAAGAGAAATATACCTATGGAAAATAGTTGTCTGGTTATCATAATATTAAATTCATGTAATCGATTACGCTAAAATAATAAAGATGCGCATGCCAGCATAATTTTAGACGTTAAAATTGAGGTGAACCAAAAAGTCGGAATCTACCAATCCGGCCTCTTTCATCTTAATAAGAACCTATCCCGGTCCTAAAACAATTGATAAAACTGGAAAATATGGAGAAACCTAGGCAACACAGCCCTAAGCCCATTACAGAATTTATATTCACAAAATAATTACTTCAGGTAGCGCTCTACAAAATCTTCCTTAAAGGCACGCCCAATAGGCACATAGGTATCTTTGTCAAAAATGATACGCTTGCCAGAAACCTTTGAAATTTGCCGTGTGTTAACAATATAGGATTTATGTACCTGGGCAAACTGATCCGAAGGTAGGGTCTGCAACCAATACCTTAAGGAATGGGAGGTCAGATGCTTTTTTTCAGAGGTGTAAATTTCGGTATAGTCCGCTTCGGATTGGATATAAAATATATCCGCAACGGCGATTTTAAGATGCTCGTAGCCCGACTTTATAAAGATTACTTCCGGCAATGTCTTCCTTTCCACATCATTTTCCACAGACGATCTTTGTAGATTGGGCATCGGGATTTTCGAAACGGCCATTACAA
The DNA here is from genome assembly GCF_000733925.1 of Arenibacter algicola. Classification (NCBI taxonomy): domain Bacteria; kingdom Pseudomonadati; phylum Bacteroidota; class Flavobacteriia; order Flavobacteriales; family Flavobacteriaceae; genus Arenibacter; species Arenibacter algicola. The sequence goes on along the minus strand of NZ_JPOO01000001.1, from coordinate 79,069 downwards.
ATCGCTCAAAGGAAAACGGCTTCAACAGATAATCCATCACATGATATTCATAACTCTCCAGTGCGTATTCAGAAAAGGCAGTTGTTAGTATTACATGAGGTTTTTTGTTCAATGCCCTTAAAAAATCCATTCCCGAAATCTTGGGCAAATGGATATCCAAAAAAATCAGGTCTACCTCTTCGGTTTTTAGATAATCCATGGCCTTGAGGGCATCTGCAAAAGTAGATTTGAGCTCCAAACTCTTCATTTCACCAATATACTTTTGAAGTACCCGTTGTGCCGGCGGTTGGTCCTCTATAATGATACAGCGAATCATGAACTGCCTTTATTAAGATCAATGTTTAATACAACGGAGTAGGTGGTCTCCGTTTCTTCAATAGATAGACTATGGGCATTGGGATAAATCAACCCTAAACGCTTTTTTACGTTCTCTAGACCGATCCCATGCGAAAGATCATCGGTATTGGTTTCACGCCTAAAGGAATTGGTACATTCAAATTTTAATAGGCCCTTTTCGGTTACCTCGATATCTACACTAATCAATATATCTTCGGATTGGCTTGCGGTACTATGTTTGAAGGCGTTTTCCACGAATACGGTCAATATTAATGGTGCAATTCGGTATCCGGAACCTGTAATATCCGTTTTAAAATCTACGGTTCCCCTATTTTCAATTTGTAATTCACTTAATTGCGTATAGTTCTTCAAGTGTTCTATTTCCTTGGATAGGGGAACATACTTTTCCTTGCAATCGTATAACATATACCTCAATACCGAGGAAAGTTCCAAAATAATGGTAGGCGTCTTTGGGGAATTATCAATGGCATATGAATAAAGATTGTTCAAATTGTTGAACAAAAAATGGGGGTTGATCTGAGATTTCAAAAATTGCAATTCATTTTCCTGTGCCGACATTTTTAACTTTTCCACTTCACTTTGGGAGCTTATAGCGTCCCAAGCAAACTTAAATCCCGACAAAATTCCAATTACCGGCAAAACATCGAAAACGGCATAATAGATCCCAGGGACAATATTTGCTCTTTTGGTTCCTGGATAAAAAACCATTTCCAAAAGTTCCTCGGCCCAGATAACCCCAAACAACACCAACACGACCATGCCTAAAAACTGCCAATATTTTTTTCGATATAGTAATCTTGGCATCAAAAAGTAGGTAATAAAAGCGGCAAAAATGGTATAGACCAAAAAGAAAACCAGTTGGGCGAAGGTAATACCCGGATTGTACTTATCAAAGGAATAGAAAAGCAGCACCAGGATATGGAGCACGATTTGAAAGAAAAGTTCCTTCCGGGAAATCATGGCTTTTTTCATTCTCCAAAACTAAGCTATTGCCGTGGTTTCATAAAATAGAGGCCTCCCAACGGCATAATTAATCCCCTAAACAGCGTATCCCAAACCAAAAAACTAAAGGCGGTCGTTCAATGGAATACTTTTGTCGTTCACAGAAAATACCCCACCCTTATCAATAAAAAAATAAATCTTTGTAACTCTTACAATTCCAATTTAAACCAATTAAAGAAGCAATGAAAAAAATTTCGGTACAAATCTTAATCGCATGTTCATTCCTGCTCTATGGCCCTGTTGCCATGGCGCAGGTGACTATAAAGGGAACAGTGGTGGAGGAATCCAGCGGACAGCCAATTGCCTATGCCACGGTAATGGTCGGCGATAACGAAACCAAGAAACCCCTTGATGGTACTACCACTATGGATGATGGCAGTTTTAGTTTGGAGACCGATGCGACCGACTACTATATAGAAGTAAGTTTTTTAGGTTTCAGGACCAAAACATTTGGTCCGCCACCAACACAGGGCAAAACTATAGATTTAGGGAAGGTTGCCCTTTCAGAGGATGCAGAACAATTACAGGAAGTAGTGGTACAGGGAGAAGTTTCACGTACCGAATTTAAATTGGACAAACGTGTATTCAACGTAGGCAAAGATCTTAGTACTACTGGTGCAAGTGCTTTGGAAGTTTTAAATAACGTACCTTCCGTTAACGTTAACATAGAGGGGCGTATTAGTCTTAGGGGGAGTCAGGGCGTGCAGATCCTCATCAACGGCAAGCCATCGATCATTGCCAGTGATGAAGGAAATGCCTTGGGTACCATTACAGCAGATATGATCGAAAAGATTGAGGTAATGACCAATCCTTCGGCCAAATATGATGCAGAAGGAACATCGGGCATTATCAATATTGTTTTGAAAAAGGAAGAACGAAAAGGACTCAATGGTTCCATTTCGGTAAATACCGGGGCTCCGGATAGCCATAGTGTAGGAGTAAGTCTAAACAGAAGAACAGAAAATTTCAACCTGTTCACCCAACTAGGGGTAGGTCTTAGGGATATGCCCAACGACCTGGAAACGCGTAACGTAGATCTAATAAACAACACTACCATTCTTAGCAACGGTACCGAGTATAGGAATGAAACCTACTATAATTTTGTCCTTGGAACAGACTATCATATTAATGACAATAACGTATTGACCCTCTCGGGAAACTTTGCCATGGAAATGGAGGACCAACCCTCCAACACCAGTTTTGTGGCCTTGGACTCCAACAATGCAATTAGTTCGGAATGGGAACGCACCGAAGTTACAGATGCGAAAAACCCAAAATTTCAGTACGAACTGCAATACAAAAAGGATTTTGAAAACCATGAGGACCATACCCTGCTCTTTAGTGGTTTGGGAAATTTCTTTGGGAAGGACCAATCCTCCGAATTCTTGAATACCACCATCTCGGGGGATGACAATGATTCTAGACAACAGACCAGAACCGATTTTAAAGAGGCTATATTTACATTTAAGCTGGATTATACCAATCCTATTACTGACGAATTGACCCTGGAAACAGGGGCGCAATATGTCATGAACGACGTAAGCAATGATTATGAGGTAAATAATTTCACCAACGGAGCCTTTGTAAACGACCCAGGTCTGACCAACATTTTTGAGTTCGAACAAAAGGTGTTAGGTCTTTACGGTACCGGTTCTTATGAAGGTAAAAAATGGGGCATTAAAGGAGGTCTTCGGTTGGAGCAGACAGATCAGAATACCTTGCTGGTTACTACAAGTTCGGCCAATGAACAAAACTATGGTAATTTTTTTCCCAGTCTTCACAGCTCCTATAAGTTTAGTGACAAGGTTTCCCTCCAAGCTGGTTACTCCAAGCGTATTTACCGACCAAGAATGTGGGATTTGAACCCCTTTTTCAATATCCGGAACAATTATAGCGTACGCCAGGGTAATCCCGACTTACAGCCCGAATTTACCGATTCCTATGAGATAACCAGTATATACATTTTAGGTCCTGCCAGTATAAATTTTGGTGTGTATCACCGCTATACCACAGACGTAATAGAACGTATTACCACCTTCGAAAACAACGTTAGCACCACTAAACCAGAGAATATTGGCACCAATAGGGCTACGGGAATAGAATTCAATGCAAAATATAGTCCTGCCAAATGGCTTACCCTGAACGGGGATTTTAATTATAATCAATTTAAAAGGGATGGCAACTTCGAGTCCACCGTTTTCGATTTTAGCAATGACCAATGGACTTCCAAATTAATGTCAAAAATTAAACTTCCATCGGATTTCGATTTGGAAATGACCGGTAACTATCAATCCAGTTACCAAACGGTACAAAGTGACGTTAGCGATATGCTTTTTATGGATATGGGACTACGAAAAAACATTATGAAAGGCAAGGCCGTACTCAATTTAAGCGTAAGGGACCTGTTCGCCTCAAGGGTGGACGAGAGCCAAATTGCCCAAGCCAGTTATGAGGTATACAATCGACGTCAACGGGGCACATTTGTGGCCCTTGGCTTTAGCTACGGCTTCGGTAAGGGAGAGGCCATGCAGTATTCTGGGCAACGCAGGAGGTAATATACATCTTAGTGATTACGTTAACAAAAGAGGGCGTCTAAAAAGTATTTCAACCCCTCCATAATTTGCGTATTTGAGAATAGTTCTCCGATACCTACCCGAATAAAAAAGAGGCTGTCTTGACTTTTTAGACAGCCTCTTTTGATTTTGCTCCTTTCTGTGTCTCCCTTCGCCTCCCCCCAGGGTAGCTTTCTCTTACCAAATGGACAAAAAAAAGACAGCCTTTATGACTGCCTTTCCAAGTAATTATTAACCTGTGCTGTTGTTATTGCAAAGAACATCATGAGTTATCTTCAACTGTTGCCTCAGCTGCATTTTTCTTCACCGAAGCTATCCCATTTTCCATGGCAGTAGTACTTGAATACATTTCGCTCTTACCGATGACTTGACCATTGGAAGCCTTAAGGTTAAAGTAAGGGCTGCCATCCTTGGCCGTATTGCGCTCATATCTGCCATCTTCCTGCGAATTATTTCTTACGGATGCTATCCCATTATCACAAGCTGCTTTGGTCGTATACGCCTCACTTCCCAAAATGATCTGTCCGTTGGATGCCTTTAAATTAAACCGAAACTGTCCGGATTTGTCTTTCTTAATTTCAAATTTTCCCATTGTAATATTTAATTATTAGACTTAAATATAACATTTTTTTTGGACAGCCATTTGAATAAATTAACCCAGTGCCCTCGAAAAGATCGGATATAACATAATGATAACATGATACAAGCGAGACATTGAATTATCTAAAAGAACTAGTCTGGTAACGATATAAATTTAATTATTATCCTAGCTCAAAAAAAGGATCCCTCGAGATTTGAGGCGGTAGCCTATTAGCTAACCTTTTATTCCTCAATAACTAGGCAAGTTGACTTTTTGTTAAAAAGTACCATTAGTAGATATAATGCAATTGGATACTGTAGAACATGTATTAAATAAAAAAATCCAACCTATTTTCATAAGTTGGATTTCCACTTTTGCTCCCCTCTTGGGCTCCCTTCGACTCGGCTCAGGGTATACCTTTCCAAGCCAAGCGGATAAAAAAACTTCCATCATTGTTAACGCTACATTACCCTTGTTATGGTTTCTTTTGGTGGTGAATTCCTCCATATAAAAAGACCAAGAGGGTTTCCATGTTTCCTTTCAAAAACTTCATAACCAAAATATTACTTCTAGATCCCATCGGGCAGGGTAGGTTTTTACCCATCAACGAATTCATCATTCAATTCTTTCATTTCTTCAAGGTCAATGGCATGGTACATTGAGGCAAAAGCAGCGGAAATCCAAATAATGGAAAATACAATACCCACAATAAAACAGATGAGTCCACCTATAACTATAGGAATTACAAGCAGTCCCATTCCAAAAATTTGCCAACCATGTCCTTTGGTCATTTCCCAGCTTTTTTCAATGGCGGCAACAGGTTCCATATTTTTATCCATGACCAGATAGGAAACGAATGCTAACCTACAGGCCAGAATAATTCCGGGTACAATTAGCAAAACAAACCCTAAACCTATAATCGCAAAGGTGAGCAAATTGGCAAGGATGATATTGATGTAATTCTTTTTAAAGCCATCGAACATCTCACTGATTTCGAATTTTTCATTACGAATGGCACGTAAGTACATTAAATTGCCACCGTATTTCACGACGGAAAAAACCAACAACCAATAAACCGCTGCCAGAATCTGTAAAATTATCATTCCAGGAGAATTCTCGGCATCGGAATCCCGAACAATGGAAGTGGGAGATTCGGCAATACCTACAATGATCAACACTAAAAACAAATACAAAAAATGTTTCCACATCTGCTGCCAACCATAACCGTAACTTCCAGTAATAGTTGCTTCAGGTTTTCTTTCTTCTTTGATGATTTCCATAAGTGTCGATTTTAAATTCATACAAATTTAAGTCCGACTTATTCAAATTCATACCAACTATAGTAGTGAAAATAAAATCACTACTAAGGTAGGGGTTGGTATTAACTGCATTTTTATACTTTTAACCAATAACATACATATAGTTGCTGAGTTTAACCTTCATAGTAGTATTTGTTTTTTGTGCCGCCATTGCAGCGGCAAGTATATTGGTGGGCCACCAATTCATTACCACTTACAATACCGAATTTAATCGCAACTACTTTTATTATTTGGTCACATTTTATTCATTTGCCTTTTATGGTATTTGGGCACCGATCATAATGCGGGTTATACTCACTTCAATTGAGGTTGATGCTTATTCCGTGAAAACGGTAACCAATTTTTTACCTGTTCTTGGTGTACCCTTTTTGCTTATTTCCTGGTACATGTTGGTTAAAATGGGGTTTTCCCTGGTTGGCGAGAAATCAAAGGTTAAAGCGTTTCGTAACTATGCCTATTTTTTGGCCATTGTAATCGCTGTAGTTACAGTAATATACTTTTTAGTGGATCCCATTCCAGCTTTTATATTAGAACATGCCATTAAAACTGAAATGGCCATATTCCTTGGTTTGGAACTAGGCTATATGCTCATATTCGCTGGCATTGTCCGGCACTTTTTAAAAAGTCAAAAACAATCCAATAAAAAAATAGTTATCCGTTTTGGTTTCTTGATGCTTTTGGCACTCGCATTAAGAGTGGCGGTATTGCCCTTTGCCTTTACTAATCCCTGGGTAGTTGCCCTATTGATATTAGTGTATTTTATTTCAAATTTTATCCCCTTGTTCTATCTGAAGCTCAATTCCCAATTCGTTTTTACCCCTTTGAGTGCCCAAAACCCGAAACAAGATAAAAAAGAATATATATACCGTAAATTTGAAATCTCGAAGCGTGAAAAGGAGATTATTGAGCAAATCTGCTTAGGCAAGACCAACCAACAAATTGCTGACGAACTGTTCATAAGCCTTCAGACAGTAAAGGACCATACGCACAGGATTTATAGTAAAATAGGTATTAATAATCGCATGAAGTTGATGCAAATGGTCAATGGGTAGCATTGAAATTCATTATAGCTATAACCAAGGTAGTCCCCATGCTTACTAACCAAAAACAAAAAATCCAACCTAAACAAATAGATTGGATTTCTATAAAAAGCTCCCCCTCTTGGGCTCGAACCAAGGACCCTCTGATTAACAGGCGCTAAAGACGTGTTTTCATGTAGTGCCATTTAGTTACTTATGTATTGATTATCAATGTTTTATGAAAATTTGTTTTGTATTTAGAAATACAATTTTTACATTTAATTACCCATTTGTTGTCCCTATGTTGTCCCCATTTCTATCATATGCAATGGGATATAGAAGGGTTTTAAAGTTTAAATGTTGTCCCCAAATTTATAAAATATGATTACACTTAAAATCGTTCTCAAGAAAAAATTGTTATCGGATGGTACCTATCCCGTCTGTTTGCGCGTAACAAAAGAAAGGCAATGTAGGCACTACAAAACACCGTTCAATGCAAAATTGGATGAATGGATAGATTCAACAGGAAGTTTCAATAAAAGAAATCCTAACCATGTTCAATTCAACAGACTACTTGTTAAGTTCAAAGAAAGAGCTTACCAAATTATAACTGATTTAGAAATTGAAAATCCCGATTACAGTATACAGGAATTTGATTCTAGATATAGAGTTACATTTAATCCAGTAAGCAATGATGTTTTCGCTTTTTTTGATGAGATTATTCAGGAAATGACCTTTGCTGGACGCATCGGCAATGCAAAATCCTACAAAGATGCCAAAACCTCGGTTCAAATTTTTCATAAAATGAAGAAGTTAAATTTTAGAGAGGTAAACCCCGCATTTTTAAGTAAATACGATGCCTTTCTTAGGTCCCGTGGTGGTACAGATGGTGGCGTTGGTGTAAAAATGAGGGCTATAAGGGCATTGTTTAACAAAGCCATAGAGCGGGGTGTAATAAAAGAAAGCTTATATCCCTTTAAAACCTATAAAATATCAAACTTAAGAGGTAAAGGCTTTAAACGTGCTTTGGATTTTGAAGAGATTATGCGCATCATCAATTTAGATTTGTCAGACCATCCGCACTTAATAGATTGTAAGAACTATTTTGTTTTTAGCTTCTATACCAGAGGAATGAATTTTGCCGATATGATGTGCTTGGAATGGAAAGATGTTGAGGCTAACGTCATCTATTACACTAGAGCGAAGACCAAAGGAAACTTCTCCATAGCCATTATGCCCCCAGTTCGGAAAATTTTGGACTATTATCGAGTTCACGGCTATGGCAACAAATACGTATTCCCCTTATTGTTTCGCGAAGACTATACCCCCACCCAACTTGCTGATAGGAAACATAAAATGCTCGGTATTTACAATAAGGAGCTCAAAGAGATCGCCAAACTATGTAATATCACGAAAAATGTCAGCAGTTATGTAGCCCGACATAGTTTTGCCAATTGCCTCAAGCAGAAAGGTGTGGCTACCGATGTCATTAGTGAATCCTTAGGGCATCAGAATTTAGCGGTTACACAAGCCTATCTAAAAGAACTGGATACTGAGATTGTGGATAAGGCGCTTGAGGTGTTGTTATAGTCCAAAATAAATAGTTTAGCGAAAAGACAAGCTAAAATGATTGGATGCAGGTACTTTTTACTATTGCAAAATATCGCGAAAATTTGCAATAAGAATAATGTTAATGCAAAATATCCTATGTTTTTACAATAAGCAACTTACTAATGCAAATACTCACTAACTTTTCAAAGCGAACAATTAATAGAAAAAAATAGCATTGAAATAACTTCATAAATGAAATCCTTTTTGCGATATTCCATCATAACCGTTCATTTTTTTATAATGTTCATGGACAATGAACAGTCAAAATGAATGAACACGGACAATTTTACTAAAATCTCTTCAAGCTATTTTCAAGTCCATATCACTGTAACCTGAAAATGCAAGCAATTCTGTTGCCCGGCATAGTTTTACCAATTGCCTCAAACAAAAAGGTGTTGAAACAGATGTCATTAGCCAATCACGATTTGCATGCCAACTTGTGAATGATTTATCATTCATTAAGATTCAATTTTATATTTAATACATGAATTATCATTCAGTATAAATTATTTAACAATCTAATTTCAGTAATTTCGAAGTAATAGGGCCATGTTTTTATCAGCGGTCCTGAGGAGATTGAAAAATCCACAGGTTTTACAACTTCCGCAGGGACTTGGATATCCTTATCTCCCATTTAGCTTTTCCCGAATCCAATTCATTGATATCCCTTTCCGCTTTGGTATAGGGTTAGCCAAAAATAGACTCTACCTTGTTGATACTTTAGATATGGCGGTTTAAGGCCAGTTCAATTTAAAGCCTACGATTGCATAAAGTAATTAATGGCAATTGCACATGTTTTTCATACCAATTTAAGATTTGCGTACGTTCTTTTGTGTTGGCGCAAATTTTCCTAGTTTCATTTGAATATTACTTATAATTGCTTTTATCTTAACGTTCACTTTTCAATTATTTCGCTTTTTCATGTTACATGAAAATAGTGCAAAAGTGAAAAACGGTGGAATTTTATAAACTAAAAGACATTTTTGAAATCTTAGATTTTAGGCTAAATACATAGCCATCACAGGCCCTTCATTAACAACTTCTGATTATTAGACTCCGGCCTTTACCTAGCCAATCTTAAAGAGTTAGATACTGATATTGTAGAAAAAGGTCTGGAAGTATTATTGAAGTTCAACAACTCAATTAAAAATACTTTAGTAAAAATGCGAGATAATTAGTAATTATTACTAACTTTCTCGGAAAATTACTATAATTGTATCTCGCCGATTTCATAAAAGAAAAACTCTCACTTGAAGAATACTCCTTTTCCAAGGATGAGCTCCAAGAGGTGATCCAGAAAGATAAGGAGGATCTAACAACGGATTTATCATACTTAACTAAAAAAGGGGATATTATTCCGCTAAGAAGGGAATTTTTTCTAATTATCCCCCCTAGGTACTCGAAACAGTCCAAACTGCCGATTCAATTATATAGCGAAAAGCTATTTAAATACTTAGAAAGGCCCTATTATATCGGTTTATACTCCGCAGCAAAATTTCATGGTGCAAGTCATCAGCAAATTCAGCGTGATTATATAATTACTACAAAGCCAACCCTATTGGACATAAACAAAGGGGCATTGGATATACGTTTTTTTACTACCACCAATTGGCCTGAAAAAAATATCCTTACTAAAAAATCGGATGCTGGAATTTTCAAAATTTCAGATCCAGTATTGACCGCTGTGGACCTAATTCACTATCAAAATAAATTGGGCGGATTGAATAGAATGCTCTCTGTCCTAGAAGAGCTTATGGACAATATCACCTACTCCAATTTATCAGATTTATTGTCCTGGTATCCGCACAAAAGCACTTTACAAAGATTGGGGTATTTCATTGATGGATTCGAAAACGATGATGAGGAATTAGTACAATTACTTACTGAATATTTCAAAAAAATAAAATATTATCCCATCTTGCTCAACCCATCATCCAAAAAAAGTGCTGGAGCCGTAACTAATTTTTGGAAAGTTGATGTAAACATCAAACTAGAGAGCGATATATGATTCCAAGACCCTACATAGCAGCCTGGCAAGAACATGCCCCATGGAAATCATTTTCACAAGTAGAACAAGATTTGGTCATTAGCAGAACCCTGGTAGCGTTATTTTCCGATGATTATCTTAGAGAGAATTTAGCTTTTAGAGGCGGCACGGCATTACACAAACTATACCTCCACCCCGCACCTAGATATTCTGAAGATATTGATTTGGTTCAAATTAAGGAAGGCCCCATCAAACCAATTATGGAGCGTATCGGGGAGGTAATTACTTTTTTTGAGGAACCCCGAAATACCAAAGTCAGCGGTCATGGAGCAAAAGCGTTTTATAGATTTACTTCGGAATACGAAGACATACGGTTACGCCTCAAATTAGAAATTAACTGCAAAGAGCATTTTAATGTATTGCCATGGGTAGAGTTTCCTTTTGGAGTGAAAAGCGATTGGTTTACAGGGCGTGCAAACATTAGAACTTATAACATCAATGAACTTCTTGGCACCAAGCTACGCGCGTTATACCAACGTAGTAAAGGCCGGGATTTATTTGATTTGGACTTTGCTAAATCGCATCTGGAATTAGACTATGGCCTTATTCTTGAATGCTTTAAAGAATATATGAATTTTTCGGTTGGCAGAACCCCTAGCCAAAAAGAGTTTTTATTAAATATGGAACTAAAGGAAAATGACCCTAACTTTACAGGGGATATGGAGGCATTATTGAGACCGGAGATTGAATATGACCAAGAAACTGCTTTTGAGTGGTTGAAAACATCCTTTCTCTCTTGACCTTTTGTTAGATTTTTCTTTCAAACAAAATAATGTATCTTGAACTTTAAACCTAGCCAATACCATTAATGAATAAAAAAGAGTTATCTGAACGGGATATATGTTCTAAGTATATTAATCCTGCATTGGTGAAAGCGGGTTGGAGTATGAAGCGACAGGTCCGGGAGGAAGTGTCCTTTACTGATGGGCGTATCATAGTTCAAGGGAAACTCTATACTAGAGGGAAAAGTAAAAGAGCCGATTACATCCTTTATTACAAATCCAACCTTCCGATTGCCATAATTGAAGCCAAGGACAACAGAAAACCTGTTGGTTCCGGAATGCAGCAGGCCTTGGAATACTCTGAAATCCTTCAAATCCCATTTGTATTTACTTCCAATGGTGATTCTTTTGTATTTCATGATAGAACCACTACGGAGGGAGTCCTGGAACAAGAATTATCTTTAGATGAGTTTCCTTCCCCAGAACAACTTTGGGATAAATATTTGAGATATACCGAAATTGAGACCCCTGAGGCCAAAGAAATAATTGAAACGGATTATTTTGTGGATGACAGTGGAATGTCTCCTAGGTATTATCAACAAAATGCCGTAAACAGGACTATAGAAGCGGTTGCCAAAGGTCAAGATCGTATTATTTTGGTAATGGCTACGGGTACAGGGAAAACATATACGGCTTTTAATATTATTTGGCGATTATGGAAAACTGGTGTTAAGAAACGAATCTTATTTCTTGCAGATCGGAATGCCTTGTTGACCCAAACCAAGAATGGTGATTTTTCGCCTTTCGGGAATGATATTATGACGATAATAAAGAATAGGAAGATAGATAAGTCCTATCAAATCTATTTTGCATTGTATCAGGGATTGACAAGCAACGATGAAGAAAAGAACGCCTATAAAGAGTTCAGTCCTGATTTTTTTGATTTAGTGGTGATTGATGAATGCCACAGAGGTAGTGCTGCCGAAGCTTCCGCCTGGAGGGATGTCTTAACGTATTTTAAATCCGCTACCCATGTTGGATTAACTGCAACCCCTAAAGAAACCAAAGATGTTTCCAATATGGAATATTTTGGAGAACCTGCTTATACTTATTCCTTAAAGCAAGGTATTGAGGATGGGTTTTTGGCACCCTACAAGGTAGTAAGAATAACCACTAGTGTTGATGATGGTTGGAGACCTACTGCAGGCTTACTGGACAAGTATGGGAATGAGGTAAAGGACCGTATTTATAATTTAAAGGATTACGATAAGACCTTGGCAATTGATGAACGAACGGAAATTGTAGCTAAAAAAATTACAGAGTATCTGAAAGCTACGGACAGATTTGCCAAAACTATAGTGTTCTGTACAGATATTGACCATGCCAATAGAATGCGCCAGGCACTTATTAATGAGAATGCAGATTTGGTTGCGAAAAACTGGAATTACTGCGTAAAAATAACTGGCGACGATGAAGTAGGAAAACAGGAGCTTGATAATTTTACCGATGTAGAAGAACGCTTTCCTGTAATTGCAACAACCTCGAAAATGCTTACTACTGGTATTGATACCAAAATGGTGAAATTTATTGTTTTGGAATCCAACATTCAATCGGTTACCGAGTTTAAGCAAATTATAGGAAGGGGCACCCGAATTAGGGAAGCTGAAGGAAAAGTGTTTTTTACTATTATGGATTTTAGAAAGGCCACTAATATTTTTGCACGACCAGATTTTGATGGCGACCCAGTGCAAATTTATGAGCCTAAACCTAAGGAACCTGTCGTACCTCCAGATGAATTTGATACTGCACAAACAGGTAGTGAAGATCCTGAAATACCCGATAATTTTAAGCCAACAAAGCCTAATATTGACATTGATGGTGCGGAAAATGAAATAAAAAAGTATTACGTTAACCAAATACCAGTATCCATCATCCATGAGCGCGTTCAATATTATGGTAAGGATGGTAAATTGATTACGGAATCTTTAAAGGATTATTCTAAAAAGAATATTGAAAAGGAATTCGCCTCTTTGGATGACTTTCTTCAAAAATGGAATGCATCGGAAAAGAAGGAAGAACTTATTCGGGAATTGGCCGAATATGGCGTATTGTTAGAGGCCCTTCGAGAGGAAGTTGGTAAAGATTTGGATGACTTTGATCTAATCTGCCACATTGCCTTCGACCAACCACCTCTAACCAGGCAGGAACGGGCTAATAACGTGCGTAAGCGCAATTACTTTGGCAAATATAGTGAGACCGCCCAAAAGGTTTTAAATAGCTTATTGGACAAGTATGAACAAGAAGGCATTGTGTCCATAGAACGGGGTTCCATTCTTAAAGTAAAGCCTTTAAATCAAATGGGTTCTCCTGTGGAGCTGGTACGGGCCTTTGGAAAACCAAAAGATTTTGAACAAGCTTTGAAAGATTTAGAGAATGAAATATATAATGTAGGAGCCTAATGGGAATGAGATTAGACGTGGAATTCTATAATGACGAAGAGCGCGACCTTCTTAAGCTCAACTATCCTAGGGAATTTGAAAAACTAGAAAAAATAGTTGAAAAAGGTTATGTTATTGTGCCTTTTTCAGATTTCAAAACCTATAGTCAAATGCATCATAGAAATCCAAGTTTAAGTAAGCTCAATTCATTTAATTCGATTCAGGGGAATGTCGGAGATCTTTATGGGAATGTTAATTTTTATACACAATTTGATCAGGAAACAGGACGTTTTTATGCTGAATATTCAACAGTAAATGAGCAAAACCATGTTTCTGAATCAATTGGTTGTGGAGGGGCTCTAAGTGTATTGGGTTCAGCTTATGGTCTTACTCAGGCGGATTGGCAAAGAATCGATATTCAGAATCATAAAGATTTTGATTTTGATAGTGCAGTTATTGATGATTTCTCTAAGATGATTGTTATTGAGTCAAAAGGCAGTATTGTTGAGGATAATACGATTAAAGAAAAAGTTTCAAGTCATAAGAATAAGATAAAAAAAAAGAAAAGAGACGCAGAATTTAAGAAAAAGTATGAAAAAGGTACTGACTTGCTTATAGGCCTAATTACCGTTGTAGATACCATTAATCATACAAAAGTATTATTGGTTGATCCACCAGCAGAGTCTAATCAAAGTGATATGTTTCGTTTTAAAATAAAAGTTTTAAAAAGATTAATATTTTATTTCGATTGGATGAGTATTATAAGTTCTCGCTCATATTTATCCATTACCCTTAATAATCGAATTCGTGTACTTAAAAAATTAGAAGATATTCGAATATTAGATCTAGTAGAATTAACAAATACCGATGGAGAATTATTAAAACTTAAAGAGAATTTTATAAAAACGAAAAGCCATATTGATGAAGAAATTGTTGGCCGGTTACATATTATAAATGAAAAAAAAGCAGTTTTCATTGGTTTGCATGTTGAAATTTATAACCATGTTGCATCACAAGACTTTTTCTCAATTTCAAAATTTAAAACTAATACCTACATCAAAACTGGTAGAATTAATTTAAAGTTATCAAGGTTAAAAGCTGAAAGTGCCAACTTTATTAAAAACATTACTATTGAATATAGAAAAGGAAGTTCGGAATTAATTCATTTTAATGTAAATGATGCTATGATATTTCAGAATTCTGCTGGCTTGGTTTATTCTATTTTAACAAACAAAAACAACTATAGTATATTAAATGAGTAACATAACAACAAACATAAAAGGCATACGCGATATTATGCGCAAAGACACTGGAGTAGATGGGGATGCACAACGCATCTCGCAAATGGTGTGGATGCTTTTCATGAAAATTTTTGCCGATAAAGAAGAAGAATGGGAAATTACTATAGATAACTACGAGTCTCCAATTCCTGAGAAATTCAAATGGCAAAAATGGGCAGCGGATGATGAAGGAAAAACAGGTGATGAATTAATGGAGTTTATAAATAATGAACTCTTCCCTGCTCTTAAAGATTTAGACATAACGATAAGTCCACAAGCTCAGATTATACGTTCGGTATTTGATGACACCTATAACTACATGAAAAACGGAACACTCTTCCGTCAAGTTATAAATGTTATTAATGAGATAGATTTTAATAGCACCACAGAACGCCATTTGTTCAATGACATATATGAGACCATTCTAAAGGAGTTACAGTCAGCAGGTTCTTCAGGGGAGTATTACACACCCCGAGCTGTTACGCAGTTTATGGTAGATATGATTGATCCACAATTAGGAGAAAGCATACTCGATCCTGCTTGTGGTACTGGTGGTTTTTTAACCTGTACCATAGAACATATGCGGGAGCAAGTAAAGACTCCCAAGGATAGAGATGTACTGCAAACATCTATTAGAGGAATAGAAAAGAAACCGCTGCCACATTTATTGTGTACTACAAATTTAATGTTACATGGTTTTGATTTACCAGCAGTGCGTAGGGATAACTTATTAAGTAAACCCTATGCCGATTGGGGCGCCAAAGATAAGCTGGATATTATCCTTACCAATCCTCCTTTTGGCGGTGTGGAAGAAGATGGTACGGAAACCAACTTCCCAAAAAAGTTTAGGACCAAAGAAACAGCCGATTTATTCTTAGCCTTAATTATTAAGCTTTTGAAGAATAATGGACGTTGCGCCATAGTATTACCAGATGGCACCTTGTTTGGTGAAGGCATGAAAACTCGACTTAAAGAAGAGCTATTAGAGCGCTGTAACCTGCATACTATAGTACGTCTGCCTAATGGGGTGTTTAACCCTTATACTGGCATTAAAACCAATCTATTGTTCTTTAAAAAAGGCACTCCTACTAAAGAGGTGTGGTATTTTGAACATCCTTATCCCGATGGTGTAAAAAGTTATAACAAAACCAAACCCATTAACATCAGCGAGTTCGATTTGGAAAAAGAATGGTGGAACAAACGTGAAGAAAGCGAATATGCGTGGAAAGTGACTATAGAAGAGATCGAAAAGCGAGGTCATAACTTAGATATTAAAAACCCACATCAAGAAGTTGATGATTTGGCAAGCCCAGAAGTGCTTTTAGAAAAATTTAGAGCAGCCGAAAATAAAATTGCTTCTATTCAAGAGGAGATTGTAAATGTATTAACCGAAGCTTTAAAATAATATGTACTTACTAAAATATTTTAAGGAACTTACAGTTAATCCTAAAAATGCCTACGTGTTAAAAGGGTTGATTCTGCAATTGGCAATACAAGGGAAATTGACTACGAATTGGAGAAAAGAAAATTCAGATATTGAACCTGCTTCGGAATTATTAGATAGAATAAAAAAAGAAAAAGAAAAGCTCGTTAAAGAGAAGAAGATAAGAAAAGAGAAAGTTTTGCCAAAAATCGCTAAAGAAGAAACCTCTTATGAAATACCTAAATCTTGGGTTTGGTGTCGAATGGGAGATTTATTTAGTATGTCAACTGGAAAAGGGTATAAAAAATCTGAATATTCTTTATCTGGAATAAAACTTTTTCAAATAGCCAATGTTAGTTTTGGACAAACATCTTGGGACACTACAATCTATTTACCTGATAATTATGCTTCAAAATATCCTGAAGAAGTAATTAATGAAGGTGATTTAGTAATGGCATTAAATCGACCATTATTGAAAAACAAGCTTAAAGTAGCTGTCCTTGATGTAAATGATGGACCCAGTATAATTTACCAAAGAGTGGGTAAGTTTAATTTTCATTTGAATAATATGTCCAATTGGATGTTAAACTACCTACAATCTCCATTTTTTATCGATTGGCTATCGGAACAAGTAAGAGGTATTAATATCCCTTTTGTTAATCAGACAAAACTTTATCAACATATTACAGTTCTTCCACCACTAGAAGAACAAAAAGAAATTGTAAACGTAGTAGAAACGCTATTTAAGGAAGTAGAACAATTAGAGCAATTAACGGTACAGCGTATTGGCTTAAAAGAAGATTTTGTCACATCAGCATTACAGCAGCTCACCACCAATAATGTAAACCAAGAATGGAGGTTTTTACAAGACCATTTTAAACCTTTCTTTAATGAAACCTCAAACATTAAAAAGTTACGAGAAACGGTTTTACAATTGGCTGTTCAAGGAAAACTGACACGATCTTGGCGAGAGAGTCATCCTGAACTAGTTTCAGGATCCCATCATGCAAATGAACTCCTAAAACGCATCCAAAAAGAGAAAGCACAACTCATTAAAGACCATAAAATAAAAAAGGAAAAGCCACTACCACCAATTACCCAAGAGGAAATTCCTTATGAATTACCTGAAGGATGGGTTTGGTGTAGGTTAGGTATAGTTACAGATATAATTGCTGGAGCTAGTTTTAAAAGTGGAGATTTTAATGAAACTGGAGGTGTGAAATGTATTAAAATCACAAATGCCGGTGTCCGGAATTTTGTTGAAACAGATGATTTTTTACCTAAAGGATTTAATGATTTATATCCCAATTATTTAATCAAGGAAGGGGATTTAATCTTAGCATTAACAAGACCTTATATAAAAGATGGTTTGAAAATATCGATTTGTCCACCGACATATAATAACTCTCTACTAAATCAACGTGTTGCTTCAATTAGGTCAATGACAAATAATATTTATCATCCTTATATATTTACTTTTATTCAATCACCAAAGGTGCTAAATTATTACAAATCAAAATTTGATGGTAAAAGTCAGCAACCTAATATGAAGATGGGTGATATAACAGATTTATTGATTTCAATTCCGCCCAAAGAAGAACAAAAAGTCATAGTTCAAAAAGTAAATGCCTTAACGGCATTATGCGATATTTTGGAACGAGAATTACAACAAAGCCAAGAACATAGTGAAAAGTTAATGCATAGTTGTTTAAGGGAGGTTTTTGAGGGAAAAAGGGAGGTATGTGTATAATTTCCGATAAAATTAAGTTTTGTACCTGCGTTGATGCTGATATTGATATTGAAGAACTTAATCATTATTGGGTTTTACATAGGTATAACAAGGATAAAAATGAAAATGTAATGGGGTCACCAGTTTTACCTGGTCATCTGCACCCAATGTTCGAAATTAATGCAGAACTATTGGTAGGTACTTTGAACACCCCTGAAGCATTCGATAAAAACATTGAGCTAGAACGTGGGGATACCCTTGAAGTAGTACTATTTAACAACCAAACTGATAAAGAGCCTTTGTACTATAACTTTAGATATACAGGCAAAATCTGGAAATCTATTGAGCCAGATAGTTTTGATTTAATGAACAGGTTTGATGAGCTTAGTGCTGGGGAAATTAAGGAAATGGATTAGTACATACAGATTTGAATGAAAGAGGTTTTTGAGGAAGATTAAAAATTAAAATTAATATTTGGGAAATGACTAAAAGAAAATCAATTCTGGAACCTAGAGAGGTTGAAGGTCAATTAAGAGATTACCAATTAGAAGGAATTGATTTAATGAATAAATACATTTTAGACTATGATAATTCTAAAACAGATTTATCAGGGTTAGTCGCTTTACCTACAGGTAGTGGGAAAACCATAATAATTGCTTCTTTAGCTTGTTGTTTGCCTAGAAAAGGTTGTGTTTTAGTCTTATCTCCAAGAAGACCGGTCGTAGATCAATTGTTCAAAGAGCTTTCAGGAAATTTGTTTTTAAATAAGTTTAAAAGTTTAAAATCAAAACCAAAAAAGCCCGTGTTTGATGATACAGCTTCGGAAATTAATATTAAGTCTGATTCGGTTATTTGTTGGACAATTCAAAAGCTACATAAGGTTCGAGATACTAATCCCGATTTATATAAAATTCTCATTAAACATGTAAACCTAATTCTATTTGATGAAGGACATTATGAGCCAGCACCTAAATGGAGTATGACAATTAGGGCTTTTAATGCTCCCAAGATTATTTTTACTGCTACACCTTTCCGTAATGATTTTAAGAAATTTGATATTGACTGGGATAATTATGTCTACAAAAAAAGTTACGAAGAATTAAAAGAACAAAAATATTTACGAAATGTGATAGTTAAGGATCTCGGTAAGAAAGGAAATATCATTAGCACTCTTAAAGATGCAATAGGCCGTTTTGATCTAATTAAACAGAATCATAAAAATGCCAGATTAATTATCAAATGCGATAGTTCTGAATCAATAATTTCAATTTCTAAGGAGTTGATAAATCTAAATAGACAGTTTTTTTCAATTCATGAAACTTTTAAAAAGGATTTTAAAGTTAAGAATGAGGCTTTGAAACCATATTTATTAAACTCAGTCCCTAAAGATCAAGAAGATAAGGATGTGGAGATTTGGGTGCATCAATTTAAGTTGGTTGAAGGAATAGACAGCAGTAAGTTTAGATGTCTAGCTATAATTGATGAAATGAACAACACTCGTTCCCTAGTTCAACAAATTGGGAGAATAATTCGTAATCCAAGAAAAAATAATGAAATAGCTTATGTATATAACTATACTGAAGCAGATTATGTTAATGAATGGAATGGCTTTATAGATTTAGATAAGACTGGTAAAATCACAAAAACATTGGCTGAACAGATATTGGATGACGTAGCAAATGAAGTAGGAGACCATCAATATATAGATAAAAAAGTAAGAATAAAATTAACCAAAGAAGAGTTTGTAAACTGGACAGAACATGATTTAAAAACTCAAGTACTAATACCGTTGAAGGCAAATTTTATTGAAAAGAATAAACTATTCAATGCTTCTCAATTCATAAATGAATATTTAGACCATAACTTAAAAGATAAAGATCATGTTTTCTATAAAAATATTTATGGTAAAAATTCAGGGCTCTATTTATATTTTACGGTTAAAAATTCACCTTTTTTAGCCAATTCTTTTTTTCCAGAAATCACTCATCAAATATGTTTTTTTAAAGAAGAAAAAGACTTTTTAATATTTTATGACTCTGGAAAATTACTTCCAATGGGTAAAGATAAATTGGGCATAGGTTATGGCTTAGCTTCAGCAAAACTACGTTCAATTTTTAAGCAAACAGATGATACTGTATTTAGCCGAGTTGCATTAAAAAATTCAAATATAGGTTCATTAGAACCACATAGTCATTCTTATATGGCATCATCAATTCAGGATACAGCACCTAATTTGAACGATTTTTCTCATTTTTTAAGCTCAACATTTGGTCATTATCTGGACAAGAAGGTTTATAGAGACTATAAGGACCCAAGCCTAAAGGATGAGGAATATCAAATACCTACATACATTGGTTTTGGTACAGGAAGAGTAAGTCAGAGCGAAGGTAAAAATGTTAAGTTCAAAGAGTATTTGGATTGGATAGATTATTTATGTGATTCACTGAAAAAATCATTCAAAACCTCTAATGTTTTTAATCGATATTCTACTGAGGTTTCTAATAAAAAAGACCCTATTCCTGAATGTATTTTACTAGATTTATTTGAACTAGAAATTGATATTAGTGTTGTCAATAATATCGATGATTCTGAAGAGGAAATTAATACTGAACCATTGTCTATTCCTGAAAAATTCTCCGTAATTAATAAAGATTCTAATGGTAAGTATAATTTTAAATTAGTTATTAACGATATTCCATTTATTATTGAAATTGAATATGATACACCTAGGAATAAATATATTTTAGAAAATAAAGAGCTTTCAGGTGCAATTGAAACTGTCAATGCTGAATTTGAAAATAAAGTTGTAAACCTAATCAAAGTCTTAAACCGAAGACAATGTTTCAGGATATTAACGAAAAAAGGGCTTTCTTATTCTGGGGGTAGATTTTATAGACCCCATTTTAAGTTTGGTAATGATTTTGATCAAACAGTATCGCCTATACCAAATATGCTGATTTCCATAGATGCTCTATCAAAAATATATTCTGAAAAAGGCACAAAAAACGGTACCGCCAGAGACTCCTGGCAGGATGATTCAATTTTTTCCTTAATCGCTAGGAGAGGAGAGGGATCAGAGTTGAAGAATCATATGTTGGAAAATGGTGAAAAAGAAGAATTATTGATTTGTACTGATTTAAATACAGAGCCAGCAGATTTTATTTTGGTAACGGATAGAAAAATAGCATTTATACATGTAAAAGGTAAAGGGAATAAACCAAATCCAAGTCACGGACGTTATGGTGCATCTGCAATAAGTGAAATTTGTAATCAAGCTGTAAAAAATGCTCATTTGTTATCAATATTTGATGATTCTCCACCTGGTAACGTTAGGACATGGACTAGTCCTTGGAATCCAAATAAGGAAAAGCCATACATCGTTTCTAATAGAATAAGAACTAATGGCATACCACCTGAAATTGATCCTGATAAACATGAATCAATTTGGAATTATATGGTAAAGAAGAAAATGGACGTAAATATATCTAAAGAGGTATGGTTGGTAATGGGGCATACAATGAAAAGAGATGTGTTTCTTGAAAAAATAGGGTCTAAGAACCCTCCTGCCGAATCTAAACAAGCTGCCCTAACGTTAGAAAGTACTTTGGCTAATATACATTCATTAGGATTAAAGTTGAAAGTGTTTTGTAGTTAGTTGTGGTGATTTTATAAGAAATATTCAATATTGGAAAATAAAGAAATACCAGAAATAGAACTTTTTACAGATGGTGGCGCAGAACCCAACCCTGGTAAAGGTGGTTTTGGTGTAATTCTTAGCTATAAGGGAAGGCAAAAAGAATTCTTTGAAGGTTATGAACTTACAACCAATAACCGAATGGAGTTAATGGCGGTAATTTTTGGTCTAGAAAAAATAAAAACCAAAGCAAAAGTTACGGTGTATTCAGATTCTAAATATGTGGTAGATGGCATAGAAAAAGGCTGGGCAGAAAATTGGGAACGAAACAAATGGATTAGAAAAAAAGGCAATTTAGTACTCAATAAAGACTTATGGGAAAGGTTATTGGATGTTATAGATAAACATATAGTGACTTTTAACTGGGTAAAAGGACATGCGGGTCATATAGAGAATGAACGTTGTGATGCCCTAGCGAATAAAGGTATTAACGCTGAGCATAAAATAAAGGATGAAGGATACCTAGAATATTTAGAGCATATAGACTGGTACCAAGAACAGAAAATAGAAAAAGAGGGCGATTTATGTAGAAAATGTAATACTGCCGTGATAAAAAAGAGCCCAAAGAAAAGAACGATAAAACCAGGTCAAAATTATTATTATGAGTATTATCTCTTTTGTCCAAACTGTAAAGCTATGTATATGGTAGATGATGCAAAAAGAGAAGTGTCAGATGACAACACTTTGTTTTAAGTCTCAAATTATTTAAGCGTACGTAATGAAAAACCTAACAACCAAAACCGATTTAACCGGATTAAACGACCAACAACTCAAAGCTGTAGTATCTGAGTGTAATCGTCTGCTTGTTTTAGCAGGTGCAGGCTCAGGGAAAACGAAAACCTTACTTCACAAAATAAACTACCTAATTGAGGATAAACTTGTTAATGCAAACAATATTCTTGCCGTAACCTTTACCAAAAATGCGGCGAATGAAATGATAGATAGAATGATTCAGGCAGCCGACAAATCAGGATATTACGAGCAATTTTTAAAGACCAAAGGCATTACGTTTGCAGAAAAATATAAAGAACGCCAATCCTTTTTAAATAAATTTCCATGGTTAAATAGATTAACCGTTAAAACAATACATAGTCTGTGTTATCAAATAATAAAAACTGACGGTGTTCATGTATTTGATAATAAGTTTAAAATAGTAGCAGATCAAAAAGGCAATAGCGAATTTATAGGTAATACTGCAGAAGAGACCGTTAGCGAAATCATTGAGAAGGTTACGATAAACTTATCAAAGAATAAGGATTTCATTTTAAAATTAAAGCGATACATTTTAGATTACTTTGTAGACTTCATTCACCACCATAAAGAACAAGAGGAGTTTAGGCCAGAAGGCAAGTTTTTCACAAGTTTAAGAGGTGATAAGGTACGGTCTAAATCTGAACAATATATTGCAGATTGGTTATATCGTAATAGTATAGACTATGTTTATGAACCAGAGGTAAAAGTAGAGGGGTCTGCCTTTCATCCAGATTTTTTTATCCCTCAAGCAAATATTTACCTGGAGCATATCAGTAATAAAAGTTACCCTTCTTTTTGGAAAGAAGGTAAAATGAAGATTGCAGGAAATACCTGTATAAAAACATATGATGATGCCACTCATAATTCAGCGATATTCAATAAGGTTTTAGATCGCGTAATAAAGGGGAGAATTAGTACTGATTTAAGTTCTGCAATTGTCTTGCACTATGAGGAAGAGTTTTCAAATTTTAGAAAAGAAATAAAAAGGTTTTTTAGGGAAGTAAATGAGGTAAGAAATAAAATTGTAAACTCAGAAAAGCCCTTAGAGCAGCTTATTGAAGAGGCTTCAAAAAGTGATTTTGAAAGAGTGCGTATGTTCTATGAACTTGCAGTGCCGATTATCAATGCATTTAATGACTATTGTACCAATAAATCATTTTTGGATTTCGATGGCTTATTGACCAAGAGTATTCAATTGTTGCAGGAGTATCCCAATATAAAAGAAAGGTATCAGGATAGGTATAAATACATTCTGGTAGACGAATTTCAAGATGTAAACAACCTACAGGTAAAATTGCTTAATCTGCTTACAAAAGAGGAAACACAATTATTTTGTGTAGGGGACGATTGGCAGAGTATTTATGGTTTTAGAGGGTCTGAAATAGACTACATAGTAAATTTCGGAGAACATTTTGCAGATTCTCAGTTGTTAACACTCAATTTAAATTATAGAAGTACAGACCCTATAGTAAGTGCATCTACGGAAGCTATTAAAAAAAATAAGTTTCAAATACCAAAAGAAATAAAAGCGGTTAAACGTGGTGGTCAAAAAATTAAAATCTTTTATGAGGAGCAAGAGGGACAGGCAAATTCATTTATCTGGGAAACTATTGAAAAACATGTTGAAGAAGGTATAAGCCCCGAAGAAATATTGGTGCTTTATAGACGGTCGGCAATGGCCTCGGATTTAAAACAGGCACTCCAAAAAAGTGGTCATAAAATTCAATTCAAAACTATTCATAGTGCTAAAGGGTTAGAGGCTAAAGTAGTGTTTATTTTGGGATTACATTCAAATAAAGGAGGCTTCCCAGACCCTTGGTTACAAGATAAAATTTATCAAGTCATAAAACCAAGTGATTATGATCACTTATTGGAAGAAGAGCGAAGACTTTTTTATGTAGCATTGACACGGGCGGAAGATCATTTGTATTTAATATCACAAAAGGGAGCGCCTTCAGATTTTATAAAGGATATTCCACCTGAATTTATACAAAATGACGATGGTCAGAATACCTCTGTCATTAATGATTTTATCTTATGTCAGAGCTGTCAATCAAAATTGGAGAATCATTATAGGTTTTGTCCTGAATGCGGTAATAGTCTTACTGAGAATAAAGAGGATAATTAACGCTAAAAAATCAAAAGAAAATCGATGATGTTCGACAAGGTTAGTAAGGATCATATAATACAAGGAATTAAGGATTTCCTAAAGGATTTGGACCCTCGTCAACTTATGACTTAGTATTTGAAGAAAAAAAGTACCCGCCAAAAGCAGTAATGGCCTATGCCAATTACCATGCAATTGGCAGAAAAATAGAAAATTATTTTAAGGGTGGAGAAGATACGGATTGCTTTAAGGCATTGGAGCGAAACGGGTATAAGTTGGTAAAAAAGTCAAGTAAGGATATGTACGATAAACTATACAAGCTTAAAGAAGAATTTTTAAAAGAGTGGCCCATAGAGCGGATAAAGACGATGACACTGGAGGAGTACACCAATCTGGATAAGGAAACATCTTTTTGTTATTGGTTGGAAGCTACAACTACCGATTTAGGTAGTATTTGGGGTGGATCGGCATATAAGTTTGGGATTTTTAAACGTAAAGATCTAGAATCTGAAAATTATAATAACAAACGAATGTCTGATGGTGAATATTCCTGGTATGGCAAATATGGTAACACCAAAGAGCAAGCATATGACACAGTCAGAAGTTTGATAGTTAGTATTGCCAAAGCTGCAAAAAGCGATACTATTGAGGCTATTGATAAAGTTGATCTAGGTCATGCTTACAAATGGAAAATCGCTTTTTTATACGGTGATTTCAATTGTTTAAATGCTTTTAAGTTAGATGCCTTAAGAGTTATTGCCTCTAACCTTGGAATTGATTATGATAATAAAACCCCAGATTCTAAATTTCATAAAGAGATTTTAAAATTAAAACCTGTAGAAATTGATTACTTTACCTGGAGCCATAAGTTGTGGAAACAGTACGAGATGGGTTTGATTGATGTTAGAAAAGACTTTGCTAAATGGTTAAATACCAACACCTATGAGTCTTATAGAGCCTATCTTGGCAATACCAACAAAAGTATAGAAACCAGGCTTGATGAAATAAATGATTTTTTTGATGATGTTGATTTTTTTCTTGTAGACCCAAGTAATATTAATGGATTGGTTAACACCATCTTATTCTTAATGAGTAAAACAGAACGTGTTAAAAACCCCGATTTTATTGAATACGACTCTAAAAACAGCAACGGTATACCAAAGGCTATTTTGGGCAAAAACAATTACATTAAATTTTTAAAGGAAAATTTTGACTATAAAGGGCCAGAATACTGGCTGTTTCAAGGAAGTCCAGATAGGTATGATTTGGAAAAGGCGATAGGGGAAGAATTATTAGAAACTTTTACCGTTTCTTCACACAGCAGTTCAATTAAAACAGGAGATAAGGTAATTATTTGGATTTCTGGAAAAAATTCTGGGTGTTACGGCTTGGCAGAAGTACGTTCAAACCCATATGAAAGCCCTACTGAAAAGGATGATGAATTATGGAAGGTTGAAAACATGAATAATTTAGTAGTCGATATTCAACTTACCCATAATTTATATGCCACACCTATATTAAAAGAAGAGATCGATGATTTCCCTGAATTAAGGAATTTAAATGTTGGCATTAGTGGTACTAATTTTAGGGCAACAAAAGAGCAATTTGAAAAACTTCTTAGTCTTGTTGAAGGAGAAGACAGTATATCATTTGAAGAAGTGCTATCAAAGTACAATGAAGCTGACCTAAAAGCGTATTTTACATTTTTATTTGAAATACTCGATAAATTTCAAATTGAAAAGGGAGATAATAGACTGCATTATAGTACAAAGAGAAATAGAATAAGCTTTATTATTGGACAACGCTATTCATGGGCGTTATTTAGATCAAACAAAAAGGGTAAATATTGGGTACTATCTAAAGACAGAATAAGGCCTGATAGTATTAAGTTTGAAGGCAATCTACCCCACCCTTACTACACTTATACACAGAGACCTGATTATTCTCCAGATGAGCTAAAATCTATTTACGATGGATTTGATCAAGAATTAACTAGAACGGCAAAATCAGGATTTAGAAAGCACACGGACTTGGCATTTGAAGAAGCAGTTTTTGATAATGCATTTAGAGCAAAATATGGTAAAATTATAACAATGGTCAACCGGAACAAGGTTTTAAACACAATTTTGTATGGCCCTCCAGGTACTGGCAAAACCTACAAATTAAGAGAAAAGTATTTCGAGAGATTTACTATCAGTGAAAGTTCTATTTCAAAAGAACAATTCATCATAAATCAAGTCGCAGATTTAACATGGTGGCAAACTTTTGCAATTGCTTTATACGATCTGGGCAAGACATCTGTAAATGAATTATTGGAACATGAAATTGTAAAGGCTAAAACAAGTCTGTCCAATGCAAAGAATATTAGGCCAATCGCATGGAGTAGGATGCAGGCACACACAGTTCCGGAATGTCCCAATGTGAACGTCGTTGATAGAAGCGAGCCTTCTCTTTTTTGCAAGGAAGCCGATTCTGAATGGTATGTTGTAAAAGATAAAGTTGAAAGTTTATATCCGGAGGGCATTAAATTATTGGAGGAGATCAGGGATTTCAAACCAAATGAAGATACGGTAATCAAGAATTATGAGTTTGTCACTTTTCATCAATCCTTTGGTTATGAAGATTTTGTTGAGGGTATAAAGCCTAAACTAGAAGAAGGGAATTCCACCTTAGAATACGAAATTAAAGATGGCATTTTTAAGAAATTATGTCAACGGGCCATTCAAGATCCGCATAATGATTATGCCATTTTCATTGATGAAATTAATAGGGGCAATGTTTCTGCCATATTTGGAGAGCTCATAACGTTAATAGAAGACGATAAAAGAATTGACCAGCCACAAGAATTAAAACTAAAATTGCCTTATTCAAAAACTGAATTTGGGGTGCCTTCAAACCTATATATCATTGGCACCATGAACACAGCCGATAGAAGTGTGGAAGCTTTGGATACCGCCCTTAGAAGAAGGTTTGTGTTTGAGGAAGTGATGCCAGACCCAACACTTTTGTCAACCATAACTTTTGATGGTTTTAACCTGGAACAAGTACTTACCACTATCAATGACCGAATTGAAGCATTATTGGATAGGGATCATACCATTGGGCATTCGTACTTCATTAAATTGAATAGTGGTGATGCAGAAGGGCTATCCAACGTATTCAAAAACAACATTGTTCCCTTATTGCAGGAATACTTTTATAATGATTACGAGAAAATTGCTTTGGTATTAGGTAGTGGGTTTGTGGAAGAAAAGGGAGCTAAAAGAGTTTACTTTCCCAAGTACAATAATATTGCCGTGCCGGAATTGGAACAAAGCTTTGAACTAATAACCAACATTGATGATGTAGAAGAGGCCGTTGGCCTTTTATTGGGTATCTCGTATGAGTAAGCGTCAGAACATATTACAGGTTTTTGAGCACAGTACATTGCACTATGGCCGGCAGTATAATGATATAACTTTTGAAGAAAAACACTTCAACGCCTTAGCGAAGCTTAACCAGCTTCATGACAATGAATATTTTACCTTACTGCATAAAGGCATTAAATTCTCGCAATATGTTGGTGTTATTCAGATAGACGGACTTACCATTGAGATCTTGCCAAAAATAGACGGAAGTGCTTCCAATGAAGCATTGTGGCAAACTGTATTGATAGGCATGCTGCGTGCTACCAAGCGATTAAAAGTGAATAATTTGGGCCAAGCCAACGTAAGTAAACAGCATATACATTTATTGGATATTTATTTTGAATGGTTTTTAAATGAGATACAGTTATTGGAGCGGCAGGGCTTAATTAAACAGTATCGGACCAATGTTGGTAATGTAAAGGCCCTAAAAGGGAAGCTGGAGTTTGCGGAACATATAAACCAAAACCTAATTCACAAGGAACGCTTCTATACTTCCCATCAGGTTTATGACCATAATCATCAGATCCATCAAATTTTATGGGTAGCCTTGGGAATTATTGGTCAGTTTTCTTCAGGAACCCATCTGTATTCAAAATTTAAACGCATTCAGGCCAATTTTCCAGAGGTTTCCCGGATTAATGTAAATGCCAATACGTTTAAGAAACTTACAACCAACAGAAAGACCCAACCGTACAAAACCGCCATAGAAATTGCTAGGCTAATCATCTTAAATTTCGCACCAAATATCTCAAGCGGGAAGGAAAATATGCTGGCCCTCCTCTTCGATATGAACAATTTATGGGAAGAGTATGTGTTGACAATGCTTAAATCGGTTTCGGCAGAAGGTATAGTTGTGAAAGGCCAAGAATCAAAACCGTTTTGGAGGGGCATCAAGATTAGACCTGATATTGTAATTGAAAAGTCGGACAAAACCTATGTAATAGATACAAAATGGAAGAATATCGGCGGTAGTAAACCTTCTACCAATGATTTGCGACAGATGTACGTGTACAACGAATATTGGGATTCAACTAAAGCATTGTTGTTATATCCCTCCTTGGAAACCGAAAAACCCCAATTTATCCCTTTCGAGGGAGATGACAACCATACATGCGCTATGGGAAAGCTGAATATTCTGAATGGCGATCAATTAAATGAAAATATTGGTGTAGAAATTTTGGAATGGTTTCTTTAGTTTTGAGTAATCTTAACTATATAATTATTGTTATAAGCACAATTTATCTGTGCTTGGTTATGTTGATGTTCAAAATAATAATTAGATAGGTTTAACTGTCATATGAAAAGTACAACTTTTACAGAAAGCCTGGTTATTTCAGTTCGAATTGTGCCAATATGAGAAATCAATAGTTAAACAAATTAATTTTTCTTTTAAGGTTATTGAATTCATGATAAGGAAGATACCCCATATGTTGTAATCTTCCCACGATTACTCCTGGAGGAATTTCAAACATATCTGCAACTTCCAAAATTTTCTGCTCATTTAATGGAAAGGAATTCAATATTGCCTTCAAAGCCATTTGATGCACTAACATTTTTGCTGCGAACGTATTGGCCTCATCTTCTTTTTCTTGATCTATTTCTGTGCCTTCTAGATTTTCAAGGAAAATATCCTTTTTCCCGTGCAGGATTATATGCCCTGCCTCATGAAAAAATGTAAACCAAAAATGATCATCGGTTTTAAACCTTCCAGATAATTGAATAATGGGCTTGTTATGAAACCATCGAGTAGCCCCACTAATAGGTGCCTTAGGCAAGTTAGGTGTATAAACTAAAGCCACACCACATGTCGCACAAATTTTTTGCAGTTGAACATCGAAATCTTCTGGCTGCTCAAAGGCCAGTTCTTTTACAACAAATAAGTTTTCCCTAAACCGCTTTTTGTCAAATTCTAGAACATTTAATTGTTTAGCCTGTAGCTCACCCATACGCAGCCATGCTGAAACCGCATGTGGATTCTGAGTATTTGCCAAGGAAACCCTAAAAGCTACTGATACTTCTTCATGCACATAAATTCGAGTCCATTCATCGGGAGTAGCTACACCGAAAAATTTCAGCATAGCTACGACCTGTTCATGCTTTTCTCGTGTATTGGGCAGCCATCCAAATTTTTTCATTTGTGGAATGGGAAAGTTTTGAAGCCATCCGATACAACCTTCATAAAAAGCTTGTTCCTCTAACTCAAACAATTCTCGTCTGTACTCCTTTTCACGATTTAACCAAAAACTGGCTGGTATTCCTAAAACTTTTTCTAACTGAAAAGCGGTATTAGTGCTAATAGGTTCTCGCCCTTTAATAACATCATTCACTTTTTCTTTAGGTCGGCCCATACGTTCCGCAAGCTCTGCTTGGCTCATTCCCATGATGTCGATGGTTTCTTGAATTGTGTCTCCTGGTGGAGAAAGGAATTCTTTTGCTTGTTCAATTGTGGTACTCATTCTGTGGTCGACTTTTGTGTGGTGGACTTTATTCTAATGATAATCTTCAATCCTGTTAATCTGGATTTTCGTAACGGACTCCCAATCGAGGCCTCCGTCTTCCTTTTCAGGAATTGGGTCGTGGTTTGGTTCAAATATTAATCTATAGTTTGGGGAAATATTTACTGCAAGCTCTCCTTTATATATTCCACTTAACTCATGGCAATGTGCAGCTGGCAAAAGACGCATTATAGAAAGAGTTTCAGCGGATTTAAGGTCATTTAGTCGCTGGTTAATCTTACGCGCCAATTGTCCATAACTCCTACCAAGTTCACGTGGGCTGGTCAATTGTTTTTTTAGTTTACTGGACTTGTAGCTAATTTCCACAAATATAATAATATTATTAACGTAAAGAGTTAACAAAAATACAAAAAATATGTAAAAGCTAAATAAAACGAACAATTTATAAAATGCTTGCCCAAATCTTACCATAACTTAACTGCGCCTGGATCCTGATTCGATTTTATAGCATTCGGTCAGATACGCGTTTAGTAAAATCGAATTAGGGCGCACTTGCTTAGGTAAATTTGGAACGACATTTTTTTGATCCATAGCAATAACCGAGCGTTGGCAAGGATAAAGGCATGGGGCATTTTTTCTATGCTCCATGCTTTTATCAGCGGTTCCGAGGGGGTTGGAAAACTTATGGGCTTTTGAACTCCCGCAGGAACTGGTTCAAGACTAGTTCAATAATTTCACTTGGGTAAAATATGGAAAACCTTCAGAGAGTTCCTCTACTCTTTTGGCAGATTAAGCCCCTTACAAACCTCATTTAATAATTCACTAGGTTCTACATCGATTGCCAAAGCGATCAAATAAAGTTCATCCACGCGAAGTTTGGTTGATTCTTTAGAACTTAATTGACTTAAACGAGATTTACTCAACCCAGTTCTTCTGGCAACCTCCGCCTTATTAATCGATTTCTTAGCTAAGTATAAGCCCAAGTTTGTCATCCAAAATGTAATTATTGATTACATAAATTTAGAAAGTATATACGCATGTATAAAATTATTACACTTTTGTTTTGAATTTGGTTTAATTTTAAATACATTAGTAACGAATTTCTACACCAATGTATTTATTATAGATACGATTAGGTGGGTGGTTTAGAAATATGACAAGGGGTCTTCATTGAGAATCAATAAAAAATGTAGCTATGGGAAAGAAAATAAGTAAACAAGGACAAAACATTAATAATCCAAAATATCGAAAGCATTGGGAGAATCCAGAATCATCCAGAGAATCCAATTTAATTAATGAAGATACTTCCAATATAGCCAGACTAGGATTAGAAGACAATGTTACTTTGGATAAAATAAGCGAATTGGCCAAGGAGCATTTCCATACCTTAAAGCGCTACCCCTCCAAAAAAGAACTCTATACCGTAAACCTTATCACCGATGGCTATTTGGAAACCTCCTTTATGATTTCCAGTTTATTAAAGGTATGCATCACGGCATTGGATGCTGAACGCACCCCAAATAGTGTCGTTCCAGAACCCGAACAGAACATTCGTGAAGTACTCGGGTATGTACTCAATATGATACCCTATGAGGAAATGGAATTCCTTGATAAGATCCGGAATTTACTCCCCGATTTGGAAACCTCAAACCAACCCTAAAAAACAGCCTATGAAAAAGAAAAAATTAAAGACCTTAAAGGAAATTCGTAAACACCACCGTAATCTTATGGGGCTTTTAAAACAAGATCCAGCTAATCCCTTAGGAAATCATAAGGTATTCTTGGAGGTTAAGGACAACAATGATCTGCTGTTGAACATAGCGAGCCTTCTGGAAGTATGTGTATTTGCCTTGGACGGGAACGGAATGCTATTGTCTCCAAACAATCAAAATGCAACCAAACATGACAGCGTTTGCAGGGTATTGGAACTGGTCCTGAATATACTGCCCCATAGTCAAATGGATTTTATGGACTACGTAACCGAAAAGCTGAACGGTTTGGATAATGCCAAAACAAAATCATCTGAATAAATATGAACTATGAAACCGAACGAAGAAAAATTGATCAATAGCTTAAAATATCAGGCACTGGACCACCACCCTACATTAAAGCCCCACTCCTTCTTTAAAAACAAGTTTGAGGTAAGTCTCTTTTATGTAGATAACCATGTAGACCTAGTATTGACCGTCCGAGCCATGCTCTACCTGGCCATAAAGGCAATAGACCCCGAATTATGTGATGAGATCAACGACAGATATGAAAAGGAGTATATCCGTCAAGTTCTGTCTATTGCCAATAGATTATTGCCGCAAGGGGAGGAGGCACTTTTGGACGACCTCAATCTTTATTATAGAGAGGAAAAATTGAGGGAAGGGTTACAATAACAATTGGAAACATGTAATATGAGAGACATAAGTTATTAAAATTGAGGTGTTTAAATATACTTCCTTAGTTCCTCTAGAGGTATTACTTAGTTTAAACTAAGTAATTAGTTATATTTGTTTTGTCAGTACATTCATAGCTCTACATTACAGGTAAACCATAAATGATGATAAACAATCTCTCGTTCATTTTATTCCTTTTATTTATTGGCTATTCAACGAATACTGAATCGCAAATCAACCAAAGAAAGATAGAATACCTAAAAGCTTTCGCCAAAGTTTATGGATATGTAAAATATTTCCATCCCAGTGATGAAGCCTCAACAATAGATTGGAATGCATTTTCTATTTATGGGGCGGAACAAGTAAAAAAATGTAAATCTGATGATGAATTACTGACGGAGCTAAATGCCCTATTTCTCCCAATTGCACCTTCCATTCGGTTTACACAGGACCCCGTTTCATCCAAATACGATCTATTGACCATTACCCCAAAAAACCTGGAGGGCTACCAACCAACATTTTGGCAACATTTTGGAGTAAGTGTTGGAATGCAATCCGATTTTTATCCTTCAAATCCATATAAGAGTGTACGTGTCAATGGATCAATAAAACATGGTCATGCCCATGAGACAAACAAACCTATAATCTCTATAGGCACAACGAAATCTATAGGTCAACCTATTTTTAATTATACCCCAAATTTTGGAGAGTTAATTGAAAAACCAATTACATCTTCCATTTACTGCCAAATTCCCCTGGTACTATATTCTGGAGAAAGGGGGACATTCCCCATTGTTGATTCTTCAAAATTGTCCCATTTAAAAAAGCAGTTGGAGGGAGGTACCAAAGAACCGAGCAACGAATCCCCGAGCGTGAGTTGGGATAGGGATCAAAACATTTATAACTATCCTAACCAAGAGTCCTTTAGATTGGGAAATGTCATCAACGTCTATAATGTATTCCAACATTTTTTCCCATATATGGAAGTCGTAGATGTGGATTGGGACCAAGAATTGGGAAAAGCCTTATCCAAATCTTTAACTGATAAAACAGGTAAGGATCATCTGTTTACTTTGCAAAAATTTATGTCCCGTTTACAGGATGGACATATAAATGTTAACTTTAGAGGAAATACGTCCTCTTATTTCCCTGGTATTACTTGGGAATGGATCGAAGGCAAGCTTGTTATAACCGATGTCCAAGATTCAAAAATCCCCATAGAAAAAGGGAATGTGGTAACGCACATCGATGGAATAACCGTTAAAGATTACTTCAAGGAAGTAAATTCTCGGATTTCTGCTGGCACAACAGGGTACTTGAACCACAGGGCACAATATGCGAGTCTTGGAGGAGAAAAGGGTTCTGAAATGGTAATAACCGTAAATGACAAGAAAATTCCTCTAGTTAGAAATAGTTATACTTTCTCAACCGCTAGACCGACCCCTTTTTTTAAAAAGATAAACGATAGTGTTGTTTATCTGAACATCAATAAAATTTCTATGGATTGCATTAACAGCTTATTACCTGAACTGGAAAAAGCTAAATCGATTATATGTGATTTAAGGTACTACCCTAACAAAAACCATGAGTTTCTATCCCATTTACTTAAGGAAAATGACACCACCACTTCTTGGATGCAGATTCCGAAGATAGTTTATCCCGATCAGGAACATTTAATCGGTTATGGAAATCTCAGTTGGAATTTAACCGCAAAAAAGCCTTATTTAGGAGATAAAAAAATAATATTTATCACCCAAGGTTCGGCAATAAGTTATGCCGAAAGTTACATGGGTTATGTTCAAGGCTATGATCTTGCTACAATAATTGGCCAACCTACGGCAGGAACCAATGGAAACATAAATCCTTTTGAGGTGTCAGGAGGATATCAAATAAGTTGGACCGGTATGAAAGTTGTAAAACACAATGGCTCCCAATTGTTCGGGATCGGCTTTATTCCGGACATCATTGTCCATAAAACGATTAAGGGGATAAAAGAAGAAAGGGACGAATTTCTGGAAAAGGCAATAGAAATTGCTAATTATTAAGTATTTGATCAAGTAGATAGGCGTTTTAAGGACCCACCCTAATAAATCATTACCTTCTATTATTGTTTTGTATAGTACAGCAAAAACGAACATATTCGGAACCAATTATCCAACAAAAACCATTCAAGTTTAAAACCAGTATTAATCTATCCCATCTTTACTTTAATATCAATGTTAAACTTTTTTCAACCCCAAATCTTACCAAAACTTAACTGCGCATGGATCCTAATTCGATTTTATAGTGTTCGGGAAGATAAGCGTAAAATAAAATCGGATTAGGGCGCACAAACTTATGTCATTTTTTTATTTCGAATTTCATCCAAAGTAAATGACCGTGCGCTGGCGAAGATAAAAGCATGGGACATTTTTTCTATGACCCATGTTTTTATGAGCGGTCTTGAGGAGGTTGAAAAACACTAAGGTTTTTCAACTTCCGCAGGGACTGGATTTGTTTTTCCAAATCATCAAATAGTGACTTGCAATAACAATTCTTTTCCAACTTCATCATAAGCATTTCGAAGTTTTCTGGGCCATATCCAATGGTAATCTGGCTTTCAGAAGCCATCACTAGGATATTATTTACAGTAAAAACTCCAATGATTTTGGATCCTTCAAGTTGATTTACAGTAAGAATAGGACATCGTCTTCAATTTGATTTGTAAATAAGAAGCTAAAAACCAACCCTTTACCAACTGTAACACCGCCTTGGCGTGTTACCCTCTTGCTATTCCAAACCTTATACGCTACGCTACCGGTTTTCGAATACTCTTCTTGTACTTTTCCATAGACCCTCAGATTTTGTTTTTCTTTTCACCAGCTACTTTCTCCGACTGGGGCCGTCCAACTTTAACTGGTTGAACATCCTTACGAACCGGTCCGAGATCTGTCTTCCGTAACGGTCTTCTAGTTGGGAATCGTTAAGGTTGGTAGTGATGTGCGTTTTTGTCCCGAGGTCCTCAAAATTTCGGTAACGGTTGAGCAATATCCTGACGAATATATCCTCCTTTCCGTATTGGTAGACATTGTTCGCTACTGTTTCCGATCCCAGGTCATCGAACAAAAAGATTCCCTTGGAATAGTATTTAATGATATCGTCCTTGTTCTTTTCGGCATTGTACTTGTCCACTACCTCCTGGGCGCTGATGGAGGGGAACCAAAGTGGCCGAAGGCCATATTGTTTGCTCATGTTCTGGATGATCTTAAAACTCGATGTCTTTCCGGTGCCGTAGGAACCGAAGACCATCAATCCCTTTCTCAGGGAGATATTTTCCACAAGTTCGAATGCGGGGTCCCGGTTCCAATACCTGCAGAAATGCCCGAGGAAATTTTTGTTGGTCCCGTCCACTTCAAAATCGAGATCCATCCGGGCATAAAATTCCTGTGCCGCCCTATAAAAAACTTTTTTAAAAAGCTCTGGGGCGCATAGCGGTTTTGGTTCCGTTTGCTTTCTCCGAAAATGTTCCGACCATCCCTTTTCCATATCGATTATTCCAATATTGGACTTCTATTTTTATTTCCTTCTTTTAAAAAGGTAAATTCTTTTTTTTCTTGTTTTGTTACTTGTTTAGTATACTTGACACTTTTGTCCATGCTGCCACGACATTTCTGTCCAGGCAGCCCGGACACCATTGTCGGGGCAGAGTCGCCAATTTTGAACCCAAAACGGAGCAGACTTCTCAGATAGCGCTTCCTTCCGTTGAAGGAGGTCTCCTCTATCCAGCCCAGGGATTTCAATTCGGAAATGTACCTGCTGACCTGTCGTTCGGAAATGTGAAGGAAGGAGGCGATATACCTGTTGGACATATAGCATTCCTTCCCATTTTCGGTAAAGCTATGTATCTCCATAAACAGGATCTTCGCGTACCAGTTCGCCTCCTTGTTCAGGTAGATCGATCTGGGTATCCAGATGCCCTGAAAATTTCTTTGCGTTGGTTCCATGCCTCTGGACATCCGTTTACCTCCTGTTCTTCAACAGGGACTCGTTGAAACGGTGCTCCAGGGTCTCATCGGAAAGGTCGGGCTCTCCCAGGAGCCAGGCGTCGATAGTATCCTTATCGAAGAATTTTTGTCTGATATGGGGATTGTTGCCCATAGGGATAAGCTTCTGTTGGGTAAGCTTGTAGATCTTGCTCTTGGAAAGGCCCGTGTATTGTGCCAGGTCCTCCACATTGAGCGTTTTTTTGTTGTGGGCCAATAGACCCTTGATCTCTGTAAGTAGTGTTACCACATCCTGTTGATTTTCCATTATCGTATTTTTAGGTTTTTGAAGAATGTGCAACCGGCCGATCGCTCTTTTGTACGGGACAAACATATGGCAACAGATATGCACATGTCAATACGATAATCGGGTTTTGGAAAGGATTTTGCTATAATTATGCTTTGCCGAGCATTTGTTTTACCAATTTGCGCTGGTTCTTGGAGTTTGTCTTTTCCTGATCGGTCTTCCATGAGGAAAAACTGGACTTTAGGGTATTAGGATTGATCGGTTCCCCGTTCATCAGAAACGAATTTTGCAGAAATTGGAAGAATTCCTGTTTCCGTTCCCCTGTAATCTCGGTAACTCCTCCCACTATGATCTCATCGAACAGTACAAATAGAATGCGGTGGTTTGCGGATTCACCGCTTTTGTTGCCCATGGTAAAATTGATCTTATTGTTGACATTCTTACCTGAGAGAATACGTACAAGCTCTTTTCTCCCATCAGGATCAAGGTCTAAAAGGTGGAATCTCATCCTTGACCTTTTCAACCGTTCCAATGTAAATCCATGTCCGTCCTTGGCCATATGGGATTCGGACTCATAGAAAACGGCCACCCAAAGTATGGCCATGACCAGGGCCAATAATAGTCCGAGATATACGGGATAATGGTCGATAAGCGACCTAAAATTGATGACGGCCGAAACAAGAAGTATGAATAGGATATATACGAAAACTAGGAAAAGAATCAAGTTCCTCCTATTGCCACCGATCCGATCGTTCAGAAAATCATTGGTGGCGGTCCGTACCTTGGCAAGTGCCCTACCGGCATTTTGGATGAATTTTTCCATTGAGATCCAAACTTCCTACCAATAAATATAAACAAAAGTGAAGAAATGGAACGGAAAAAAAATGTTGTCCCTATGTTGTCCCCATGAAAAGAAAAAGGCCTCACGATTTCTCGTAAGGCCTATTCTAATTAAGCTCCCCCTCTTGGGCTCGAACCAAGGACCCTCTGATTAACAGTCAGATGCTCTAACCAGCTGAGCTAAGGAGGAGTGTAAATATTTTCTATTTCTCTTAAAGAACGTTTCCCCTAACCTCCCGATAGCTATCAGGATGAGCTAAGGAGGAGTGTATTTTTATCGCCTAAGCGGGTGCAAATATAAATGTTTTTTCAAATACGCCAAACAAAATTTGACTGTTTTGCAACTAAATTTTAAAAATATTTATTTCCCCTATAAAAACTTCTTGATGATATTCCAAATATCGTTTCCGAATACCACTGCCATTAGCCCCATAAGTATAACAAAACCAATAATTTGACCTGTTTCCAACACCTTTTCACTAGGCTTCCTTCCAGAAATTATCTCGTACAATAAAAACATTACATGGCCCCCGTCCAAAGCAGGTATAGGAAGAATATTTAAAAAGGCCAACCACACCGAGAACATGGCCATAAAATTCCAAAAGAAGGTCCAATTCCAAGTTTCCGGCATTAATTCCACAATTCCAATAGGGCCTTTAACCTGTTTGTAGGCGCCTGTTTTGGTATTGAAGATTACCTTAAACTGTCGTATCTGATCTGTCAATACCTGAATGGTACGTTTATAACCTGCCGGGATGGCTTCAAGTAAACTATAATTATCGGTAACCCTAATATCGGTAATATCCAACTCTATCCCTATTTTGGCTTCATCGGGAACTGTCAATTCCAAATGTTCGGTAGTACCGTTCCTCAAAACGCTGATATCCAATTCTTGATTGGCAGAGCTCTGTATTTTCGCTACCAATTCATCCCAAAACTCTGCAGACTCCCCATTTACCCCTATAATTTCATCTCCTGCCAAAAGGCCTGCCTTTTCGGCTACCGAATTGGGAACCACATTAGCGATAATCGCTTTTTTTCTGTAATCCAAGAAATTCTTACCCTGGGTAGCAAAAACGGTCTCCTTTCCTTCATCTGATAAGGGAACGGTAATTTCACGACCATCCCTTTTAACCGTTACCTCATCCCCAAGAATGATATCCAAAACGGCCTCGTTAAATTTTCTGGTCTTCTTATCATCCACCATCAAAATTTGATCCCCGGTCTTCAACCCCAACTGTTCGCCAATGGAATCCACCAGAATACCATATTTTAAATTATCGGACGGAATATAGGTGTCACCATTACTTGCCAACATTGTAGTATAGATCACCCAAGCCAACAAAAAGTTTACAATAACCCCACCTGTCATAATAATAAGTCGTTGCCAAGCCGGCTTGGAACGAAATTCCCATGGCTGTGGCTCCTGCTTCAATTGCTCGGTGTCCATACTCTCATCGATCATTCCGGCTATCTTTACATAACCACCCAATGGCAACCAACCAATGCCGTACTCAGTATCCCCTATTTTTTTCTTGAACAAGGAAAACTTGACGTCAAAAAACAAATAGAACTTTTCTACTTTGGTCTTAAAATATTTTGCGGGAAAAAAATGGCCCATTTCATGAAGGATCACCAAAATGGATATGATGAGTACAAACTGTACAATCTGTATTGCTAACGTCATTAAGTATTTTTTTAAACTTTAAAAACGCACAAAAGTACATTATTACGTGGTCTTAAAAAAAAAACTATTCCCCCCATAGGTCTTTTTAAGAAAGATTTAGTAGCGATCCCCGTTTAGTTACTTGAAATATATAACCGTCTACCTTACCTTTACAAAAAAAAATGCGTTCTTTTTTTGCCCAATTTAAATTCCTCGGCCTTGTACTTCTGATTGTTTCGGCGGTAATCATTTCCCTTTTTTACAATGCCTTGCAACCTAAAGAAATTTTGCCCGTCTACCAACCTGCCATGGTGAATTTTGAATTGGTGGACAGCACCCTACAGCACGTAAAAAAATATCACACCATTGCCGATTTTGCATTGACAAATCAGAACGGAAAACTGGTGACCCAAAAAGACTACGAGAACAAAATTTATATTGCCGATTTCTTCTTTACCACCTGCCCCACTATTTGCCCCATAATGACAAAAAATATGGCCGGCATTCAGGATAAAATTTTGAACGATGAAAACGTCATGTTGCTTTCACATTCCGTTACCCCGGACATTGACTCCGTTCCCCAACTAAAAAAATACGCTTTGGAAAAAGGTGTCAAAGACAGTAAATGGAACTTGGTTACCGGAGACAAGCAACAAATCTATGAACTGGCCAGAAAATCCTATATTGCCGTTAAGACCGATGGCGATGGCGGCCCATACGATATGATCCATACCGAAAACTTTATTCTGGTAGATAAGGAACGAAGGATCAGGGGGTTCTATGACGGCACTGACTCCGAAGAAATGGAGAAGCTGTTGAGCGATCTTGAAATATTGAAATCTTCCTATACGGACCAATAATATAGGCACTGCCAGGACATACAAAATATTAAATAATAACGGAGGGTCCAATTTGCCGATTCATCAAAACGTATTTGTCCTAACCAAAACTTGGGCATCGTTTCTTCAAACAAAAGCAGACCCCCTTTTAATACCGTTAACTTTTTATGGTTTTAGCTGTTTACTTCATCTTTTTCTTTTATTTTTGTGCTTAATTAAAATCAATCTAAATAAAAATTGATTACAACGGTAGCACATTTAAGGCGAGGGCAAAAGGGAATC
Source organism: Arenibacter algicola (assembly GCF_000733925.1). Lineage (NCBI taxonomy): Bacteria > Pseudomonadati > Bacteroidota > Flavobacteriia > Flavobacteriales > Flavobacteriaceae > Arenibacter > Arenibacter algicola. The sequence goes on along the minus strand of NZ_JPOO01000001.1, from coordinate 38,272 downwards.
ATCAAAGAATTTACCGATGGAATTCTTCCCATTAAACTATTGGAACTGGGTTGTTTGCCGGGCAATGAAATAGAACTGGTACAGGTAGCCCCCCTTAAAGATCCTATCTACATTAACGTTAACGGTACCCATATCGCCATTAGGCGTTCCATGGCCGCCCTAATAGAATTAGAAATTATTGAAGATTCCCCACTATGAGCAAACAGATCAAGGTTGCGCTTATAGGCAATCCCAATACCGGTAAAACTTCGGTCTTTAACCAACTTACAGGATTAAAACAAAAAGTAGGGAACTACCCCGGGATTACCGTTGAAAAAAAAGAAGGGGTCTGTAAATTGCCCAGGGGCGTAAAGGCCCATATTCTGGATTTACCAGGAACCTATAGCCTTAATACCACTTCCTTGGACGAGAGTGTGGTGGTAGAACTTTTGCTCAACAAAAACGACAAGGATTTTCCGGATGTTGCCGTCGTCATAAGCGATGTTGAAAACCTTAAAAGAAATCTTCTTCTCTTTACACAGATCAAGGATCTTAAAATTCCGGTGATCTTGGTCATCAATATGGCAGATCGTATGTCCAGGACGGGAATCTCATTGGACATTGAATTGTTGGAAGAAAAACTGGATACCAAAATTGCCTTGGTAAGTACCAGAAAAGGTACGGGTATAGAACGGATCAAGGAATTGATCGCCGATTATAAAAATCTATCCATTACCCCCAATGTAGACACTACGGTAATTGCGCCCGAGTATTTTGAAAAACTTAAGGCCACTTTCCCCAAAGAAGATCTTTACAAACTATGGCTGGTAATTACACAGGATGTCAATTTTATGCCCATAGAAAAGAATCCGATTACCATTGCCGCTTCCTTTGCCACCAAATCCAAATCCGAATTAAAGCGACTTCAGCAAAAGGAAACCATACTTAGGTATCAATTTATAAATGGCATCCTAAAACAGGCCTACAAGGTAGATATTAATGCTGCCAAGGGACTCAGAGCTACCCTGGACAAGGTGTTGACCCATAAAATATTCGGATACCTTATCTTTTTTGTCATCCTGCTGACTATTTTTCAAGCCATATACGACTGGAGCAGTTATCCAATGGATTTTATTGATGAATCCTTTGCCTCTGCCAGTGAATGGGTCAAGGATACTTTGCCACCCGGAGTATTTACCAATTTGATAGCGGAAGGAATTCTCGCGGGCATAGGAGGAATCGTAATTTTTATTCCCCAAATAGCATTTTTATTCCTTTTCATTGCCCTCTTGGAAGAATCTGGCTATATGAGCCGGGTTGTTTTTTTAATGGATAAATTAATGCGTCCCTTTGGTTTAAGCGGCAAAAGTGTAGTGCCCTTAATTTCTGGAACGGCCTGTGCAATTCCTGCCATCATGGCCACAAGGACCATTGAAAATTGGAAGGAGCGACTTATAACCATTTTGGTTACCCCCTTTACCACTTGTTCTGCCCGTTTACCGGTTTATTTGATCATTATTGCCCTGGTAATCCCGGAAGGAAGATTTTTGGGCCTAAGCTATCAGGCACTGACCTTAATGCTCCTTTATCTTATGGGGTTTGGGGCAGCAATACTTTCCGCCATGATCTTGAACAAAATCATGAAGATCAAGAGCAAGACCTTTTTTGTCATGGAAATGCCCAATTACAAGTTACCACTCGTCAAGAATGTGGTGTACACGGTTTGGGAAAAGACTAAAAGTTTTGTACTGGGTGCCGGTAAAATTATATTGGCCATCTCCATAATACTATGGTTTTTGGGCTCCAATGGCTTTTCCGATGATTTTGAAAATGCAGAGAACATCGTTACTGAACAGATACAAAATCAAGGATTTTCAGATTTCAACAAATCCAATATAGAAAGCACAATGGCCAGTTATAAATTGGCATTACAGGATAATATTAACAATAAAGTATATAGCTTGGACCAAGCAGCCATAAGCGACTCGCTAAAAACCAAGGAAATGGCTCTAAACGAAAAGGCCACGAACCAGGAAATTGCAAGCTACAAACTGGAAAATTCCTATATGGGATATATGGGGAAGGCCATAGAACCCGTTGTACGCCCCTTGGGATATGATTGGAAAATTGGTATAGCAGTACTTACTTCCTTCGCCGCAAGAGAGGTTTTTGTAGGTACCTTGGCTACTATATATAGTGTGGGCAGCGATGAAGAGGACACCATAAAGAACAGAATGGCTGCCGAAATGGATCCCAAAACAAAAAAACCATTATTTAATCTGGCCTCGGGGATATCCTTATTGCTTTTCTATGCCTTTGCCATGCAATGTATGAGTACATTGGCCATAGTAAAAAGGGAGACCAACACTTGGAAATGGCCTGCTGCACAGCTAGTTTTTATGAGTCTTTTTGCGTATATTGTAGCATTGATAGCCTACCAGATCATAAAGTAACTGTCGGGACACCGGGAAGGTTATTTTGAAAGAAAAATACTAGGGCCTATAGGTCCAATTCCTAATAGGAAGGAGTTAAACTTTTATCTGTTAAACACCCAAAACGAGTAACAATGAGTATTCTTCAAAACATTCTGGTCTATATCACCGTGGCCTTGGCCTTGGCGTATCTGGTAAAGAAATTTCTGCTGCCCAAATCTTTGTTTGCTGGAAAAAAACGCAGTTCCAAAAGTTGTGGTGAGGGCGATTGCGGTTGTCATTAATCTTTTCATACATCCAATATAATTGCCACACCACCACTGCCGTTAGCTGAAAAAAGTATTCCAGTGTCTTAAAATAATCATAAGACCATTGCTATCAGTTATCCAATTCCTTAATTTGGTGTTATTTAGACCTCTTGTATGGTAATGAATAAACGCTTAATTACTGTCCTTCTATTTGTTTTAGGATTTTTCTACAGTCAGGCCCAGGTTATCACCTCTGTTGTAAAAGACTCCACTACCCAACAACCTATCCCCTACGTCACCGTACAATTATCCAACAGAAAAGGGGTAATTACCAATGAGGAAGGCCGTTTTAGTTTACTCCTGGATTCGAACACCAAGGAAACCGATTCCCTTTTTATTTCATGCATGGGATACGAGGCCTTGGGCAAGCCATTGAACGAATTCAAGGAAAATGTCATTCTCTTAAGTGCAAAGCCCATAGAACTCAATCCTGTTATTGTAAGCAACAAACAATATTCCGCAGAAGAACTCATTGAACAGGTCAAAATCAATATCGACAGAAATTACGGGAACAGCATCACTAAAAAAAGAGTGTTTTTTCGGGATTCCTACCATCAAAACCTCACTAAAAGGGACTATACCTTTAAGGAGTCCACCATAGAGGCTCTCAACAAGAAATTTTTGGACAGCGTACTAAATTCCATCCCAAAAAAATCCAGTCGCTACACTGAGATCCTTGGTGACTTTTATGGCAATTTTGAAAAGGATAACCAAAAACTGTCCCTGATAAAGGCTTCGGACCTTTATGATAAGCAAAGTGAACTGGACCTGACTTCCTTGGAGGAAAAGTTCAATGACATTCTAAAGAAAAATATAAAGCCCGATTCCTATTTCAAAATTAAATCGGGCCTATTTGGCACCAAAGTGGACGCGGACGAATTTTTGACCTTTAAAACTGATTCTACCGATGCCGAGGCCCTAAAAAAAGAACTGGCAGAAAAGAAAAAAAAGGAAGAAGACCGCAAGAAGAATTTTGCTTCCTTTAAAAAGGAAAGTTTGGGAAAAATTATGGAAAAACAGTTCTTTCTTAAAGATTCCGACCTCAATTTCATCAACAAAAATAACCGCTACCTTTTTAAAATGATAGATTTTACATATTGGGACGATGATGCGGTGTATATTTTGGATTTTGAGCCCAAAAGGGGTGCAGACTACAAGGGTAGGCTCTATATCAATGCCGATGATTTTGCCATTATGCGTTTGGATTATGAGAACGTTAAATCTCTAAGGACTTTTAACCTTTTAGGGATTTCCTTGGACCAATATTTGGACAAGGGCAAAATGATCTTCTCGAAAAATGAAGATGGATTTTATTATTTGCGCTATTTAGAAGAAGAAATGGGTGCAAAGGTGGGAATAAAAAGACCTATAAAGATAATTGAACTAAACAAACGGGTAAAAGGTAGGAATAAGCAAAATGAACTTCATTTAAAATTGGATATGGCCAGCAGTGGTATTAATAAGCACGAACTAATCCTTTTCGATACCGAAGATATTACGGAACAAGAATTCAATTCCATTAAGGAAAATAATACCGTACTTCCCACCTATATGCCCAATTATGATCCGGAATTTTGGAAGGGCTATAACATCTTGGAACCCAATCAGGCCATTAAGGATTTTACGGCCCAAGTGGAGATTGATTAAATACTACACTAAATTTTGTATAAAGGAATAGAGCAATAATGCCCATCCTATTACCAATAACAAGCCGCCCAGTGGTGTAATTGGCCCTAGAAACCCTATTTTCTTCCCCTTCGCCGCACTAATGGAAAGACCGTAAATACTAAAGGAAAAAAGAAATATCCCGATAATAAAACTATAAATCATATAACGTTCCAAGGCAGTTTCCAGATTAAGATTAAATCCTAAAATCAGCAACAAAATGGCATGGTACATTTGATACTTTACCCCTGTTTCAAAACTCTTTAACTGCTGTTCATTTAAAGTCTTTTTTAGTGCGTGCGCCCCAAAAGCGCCAAAAACCACCGCTAAAAGTCCGTAAAGGGAACCCATTACATGAGCTATAAGTACCATAAGACTATTTTTTACAAAGGTTAAAAACTATATATCCTAATTAAACTCCATCTTCAAATCCAAGTCCCTGTTCAAATTAAAAGCACACTCCTTATAACTGGGAGGTCCAAATGCCTTGATCTTGGCGTTGGAGAAGGCAACGGATTCCTTGGGGATTCCCAGCCAATTTGTATCCAATTTATCGTTACCGTTTTCGTCATGAAAAATGGCAACGGCGTATTCCCCGTTGGGAAGATCCATAATCTTGAAATTGGTGGTCGCCTCTTTGGCGGCAATCCGATCTACCTTGAAAACTTCCTCGAATTTTAAAAAACCCTGAGAGCGATTGTAAATGGCAATATTTATATTCCCAATAGAGGATTTGACGCCTTGCACTTCTACAGATAGGCTGTATTGGGACATTCCCAAAAAAGGAAACGCAAACAACAATAGCCAACTATATTTCTTCATGGTTAGGGCAAAATCTAAACCCAAAGGTAACATCTATTCCTTGGGCGGGTTAATTTTATTGGACAAAAACTGATACATCAGCTCGGTTTCGGTACTATCGGGCATGTTCAAAAATAATTTCATGGAATCCTGATAGACCAACCTTATCTTTTGTTGGGATAGCTTATCTACATAAACATACACCTTGTTCGTACTAAGACTATCCTCTTTAAAAACCCCCTTTTCCCTTTCCTTAACAGAAAAACCGTTGATGCGCTCCATAGAAGGTATCTTTTCCACCATAGTAACACTATCCATATCAGAATATGGAATTTTTACGAAATATATTCCGGATAATATTTCCAGCTCCTCCTTCTCCGTCTTTACCCAATTTTTGTAATGTGCCGTAAAAGCCAAGGCCACAACAATTATTGTGACCACAATAAGCAAGTTGAGCAACCAATGCTTTTTTTCAGTTTTTCCCATATTATTAGTGAAGATATACGATTAATTTATAAAAAATAGAACATTTCAGCTAAGTCCCACATCCAATGCCATCATAATTATAAAACCTCCTATAAATCCCATGGTGGCAATGTCCGTATACTTATCCTGTTGCGTCTCCGGAATTACCTCTTCCACCACCACAAATATCATTGCACCGGCCGCAAAGGAGAGTGCATAGGGTAAAATGGGCTGAAACGTAAGAACTGCCCAAGCCCCCAATACTGCGGCAATAGGTTCTACCAAAGCCGAGGCCTGACCAAACATAAAACTCTTTCTTCTACTTATCCCTTGCCTTCTTAATGGCATGGCAACAGCAAAACCTTCGGGGAAATTTTGGAGCCCTATTCCCAGGGCCAAAGCCACGGCCCCTCCAATTGTGGCCCCATCAAATCCTGCGGCCACACCCCCGAACAATACCCCAACGGCAAGTCCCTCTGGAATATTGTGCAAGGTAATCGCCAAAGTCAATAAGGTAGTTTTATGCCATGGTGTTTTTATACCTTCCTTTTCATTTTCCTTAAAATTGATATGCAAATGCGGCAAGACCTTATCCAAGCCAAAAAGAAATAATGCCCCCAATAAAAATCCAACTGCAGCCGGAATTACTTTTACAAATCCCTCCCCCGGGCTCATTTCTATTCCCGGTGCCAAAAGACTCCAAAAACTGGCGGCTACCATGACACCTCCGGTAAAGCCCAACATCCCGTCCAACACCGCACGGTTCATGGTCTTAAAAAAGAAGACCAGGGCAGCTCCCAGAGCTGTTAATCCCCAAGTAAATAAGGTGGCGTAAAATGCGGCCAAAATAGGGTCTATTGCTTCAAAATAATCAATAACCTCCCTCATATTTCATCATTGGCTTTAATATACAGATTGGAAGCAATGACATGCGAAATTTGCATTTTCCTGCCATCAATCTCAATATTCAACGAACCGTCGAACTCCTCTATCTCCATTACCTTTATCTGGTTCCCCAAAGCTATGCCGTTCTTATCCAAAAATTTTAAAAAGGTTGCGGATGAGTCCTTAACGCCAACACATACTCCTCCCGTATTGATGGGGACTTCACTCAACAACTCCCTGTCCCTTTCCTTAAATCCGCCATTCTTGTCGGGTATGGGATCTCCGTGCGGATCAAACTTTGGAAATGCCAACAGCCTATCAAGACTATCTATTAGTTTATCACTTTTTATGTGCTCCAACTGTTCCGCTACTTCGTGCACCTCATCCCAGGAAAAATCCAACTTCTCCACCAAGAATACCTCCCAAAGCCTATGCTTTCTAATAATGCCCAGAGCAGTTTTGTTGCCCAAGGCAGTCAATGAGACCCCTTGGTAGCGCTTGTAGTTTACCAGATCCTTCTCGGACAGTCTCTTGATCATATCGGTAACCGAAGAAGGTTTGGTTTCCATTAATTCAGCAATGGCATTGGTGGCTACTTCCTGCGTCCCCTTTCTTCCTAAATGAAAAATAGTCTTAATATAATTTTCTTCCGAACGTGTCATTAAATACTTATTTACACAAAAATACATTTTTATTTATAAAAACAAATTTTTAGATTTGCCTAAATTTTAATTTAAATCGATGAAAAATGCATTGCTGGTAATCCTTTTTTTACCACTTTTAAACCTTTATTCACAAACAGGCTCCTTAACAGGTACGGTCATGTCCCAAGGAGAGGTTCTGCCCTGGGCTACAATACAACTCAAGGATACCCAACTAGGCACTACTACCGATGAAGCCGGAAAGTATCTTCTTGAGGCTCCTTTTGGCACCTATACCGTGGTGTGTAAGAGCATAGGATACAAATCCCTGGAAAAAGTGGTTACGCTAAACAACTCCCTTCCCTTGCAATTAAATTTTCAACTGGATGAAGATGTTATGGGGCTGGAACAAGTGGTGGTAACGGGTACCCGAACCGACAAAAGACGGACAGACTCTCCCGTAATCGTAAATTTGATAAACAGTAAGACATTGGACAACGTTGTGGCAAGCAACCTGTCCGAAGGCCTTAGATTTCAACCTGGCCTCCGCATTGAAACCGATTGCCAAACCTGCAATTATACCCAATTGCGGATAAATGGGCTCCAAGGAGGATATTCCCAAATATTGATCAACGGGAGACCCATATTTAGCCCACTTACCGGCTTATATGGCATGGAGCAAATTCCAGCCAATATGATAGAACGTATTGAAATAGTCCGCGGTGGGGTCTCGGCCCTATATGGATCCAGCGCCATTGGCGGAACAGTAAATGTGATGACCAAGATTCCAAGAAAAAATGATTATGCACTTACCTACACCTATCAAAATATGGGCAACAATAGCAACGACCACCTTCTTGTTGGTAATGCCACTGTAGTCAACACCAAGAAAAATGCCGGCGCCACATTTTTCGTTAGTAAGCGGGACCGTGAAACCTATGATGACAACGGCGATAATTTTTCGGAGCTGCCACAACTAAAAAATAATTCCTTTGGCACCAACTTCTTTTATATACCACAAGAAAATCAAAAACTGGAAGCGAGTATAAGTAGTATTAATGAATACCGCTATGGGGGAGAAATAGTAGACAAACCCGCCCATATGGCACAACAGTCGGAAGAAAGGACCCATAATGTCCTAATGGGCAGTTTGGATTATCAAATCAATTTTAATGAAGAAAAAAGTGCTCTCATACTTTATTACGGCGGTCAATATACCGATCGCGATCATTATACCGGCATAATCCCTGATGAAGAACCCCAATTAAGCCAATTCTATTCAAACCCTCCCTATGGCATTTCCAATGTTACTACACATCAGGGGGGTGTACAGTACAACCATAGATTCAATTCCTTTCTGGGGGGCAAGACCGTATTTACCTTTGGTTCCGAGTATGTATATGACGAGGTATTGGATATAATTGAAGCCTATAATTATAAAATAGATCAGACCACAAGAAACCTTGGGGGATTTGCACAGAATGATTGGGACATAACTCCAGATCTGAATTTTCTTTCAGGGTTTAGAATAGACCAACACAACCTCCTGGACAAGGCCATCATAAGCCCAAGGCTCTCCCTACTGTACAAATGGAAGAAGGAGACACAATTAAGACTGGGCTGGGGTACCGGTTTTAGAGCACCCCAGGCTTTTGATACCGACTTGCACATAGCCTTTGCCGGAGGTGGTATTTCGCGCATATCACTTTCCGATAATTTAAAGGAAGAACGCTCCAACAGTTTTACGGCATCAGTGAATTATGACAAGGCTAGGGAACATTTTATTGCAGGTTTCACCTTGGAGGGATTTTATACCCACCTCAATGACGCCTTTTATCTCTTTCCCTTGGGAGAAGACCAATTTGGAGAACGTTTCGAAAAAAGAAACGGTAGCGGTGCCACTGTAAAAGGCATTACCTTGGAAACAAGGGCTAATTTTGATTATTTGCTTCAAGTTGATGCAGGCCTTACCCTTCAAGCGAGCCAGTTTGATGAAGCCGTGGAAAATATTGAAGGCCTGGAAGCCAAAAGGGAATTTCTAAGAACCCCCAATAAATACGGTTACGCTACCTTTACCTATACGCCCACCAAAAAATTTAGCGCCAGCGCCAATATAGTCTACACAGGCCCTATGGAACTGGTCCATTTTAGTGGGGAAGGAACTGGACAGGCTATGGATGAATATACCAGTTCCTCTTCCTTTACGGAACTTAGCATCAGACTTGGGTACGATTTTGAATTTCCCAATATTGATACTGGATTGGAGATTTTCGGAGGGCTAAAAAACTTGACCAACGCTTACCAGAACGATTTCGATCTGGGCAAAAACAGGGATAGTAACTACGTCTATGGCCCTGGGGCACCTAGGACCGTTTTTGTTGGATTAAGAATTAAATCATTGTAATAGAGATGAAAAATAAGCTGACCATTTTAACTCTCCTCTACCTATTTAACTTTGGCTACAGTAATATTTATGCCCAAGCTAAAAGTGGGATACAATGGATCAGCTTTGAGCAATTGCACGATTCCCTTAAGGCCCATCCTAAAAAAGTATTTATCGATTTTTATGCCGATTGGTGCGCCCCGTGCCTAAAAATGGATGAAGTAGCTTTCAAAGACCCTGAGGTAGTCCGTAAACTCAACAAGGACTTTTATGCGGTGAAGATGAATGTGGAAACAACCGACACCATAGTTTTCGGGCAACAAAGTTTTATCAATAAAAGGGCCAACAAACCTAATCCCGTGCACGACATTCCGCTTCTTTTGGCCAGCAGAAAAAACACTCCCTTTACCCTACCCGCCATGGTTTTCATGGATTCCAATTTTAATGCCCAAGCACGTTATTTCCAATATCTGGATGCAGAACAATTGCTCTCAATACTTGACAATATGCCTTAAGCCCAGCTAAATTTTTACCTTTCAAGGAAATGTAAGCGCTATAAATAGAATTTGTACTTTTGGAAATATCCTCTATTTGGATATTGGATCATTATTTAACCCAACATATTCCACGTCAATAGAGAGCATGTCCATGGCCACATACGATTATATTATTATTGGTGCCGGAGCCTCCGGTCTGCTGTTGGCCAACGCCCTGGGAAACGATAGTTTCTTTTCGGAAAAATCAATTCTTTTATTGGACAAGAATCTGGACAAACCCAATGATCGTACTTGGTGCTTTTGGGAAAAGGGCAAGGGTGAATTTGATCCCATTCTACATAAAACCTGGGATCATATTTTGGTAGCAGATGATACCTATTCCAAACGTATGCCCATATACCCTTACAGTTACAAGATGATCCGGGCAGAAAATTTTTACCAGGCCTACCGGACAAAAATAAATAGTCATGACAACATCACATTTTTGGAAGGCAATGTTGTCCGCATTGAGGAGAGGGACAACGAAATAATTGTCGACACTGATTCCCATACTTATATCGGCAAAAAGGTTTTCAATAGCATATTCGACTACAAACCCCTCTTACAACAAAAAAAATACCCTGTCCTACAGCAACATTTTATTGGATGGTTTATAAAATGTGACAAACCCGTTTTTGATAGTCAACAGGCCACTTTTATGGATTTTTCCATCCCTCAGAAAGGAAACACTAGATTTATGTACGTGCTCCCATTTTCTGAAACGGAGGCCCTGGTGGAGTACACCTTATTCTCCAAAAACCTGCTACCTACCCAAGAATATGAAGAGGCTATAAAAGACTATCTAAAAGATAATCTGGATTGCAACCATTACCAAATATTGGAGAAGGAAAAAGGAAACATTCCCATGAGCTGTTATAATTTCAATACTCACAACAGTAAGAACCTTATGCATATTGGGGTTGCCGGCGGATGGGCCAAGCCCAGTTCCGGCTACACCTTTATGAGGACACACCAAAAAACAAAGAACCTAATACCCTTTCTAAAAGAGAATAGACCCCTAAACACCTTCTTTAAAAAGGATCGTTTTTGGTTTTATGACCTTCTATTGTTGGATATTCTATTTAGGAATAACAAGAAGGGCCGATTAATCTTTGGACAATTGTTTAAAAATCGTACCCCACAAAAAATCTTTGCCTTTTTGGATGAAAAATCTACATTTAGGCAAGACCTAAACATTATTATGGCATGCCCGAAAAAAGAGTTTGTCCAAGCCTTTATCCGTAGGATATTCTTAATTTAACAAACAATATTTTAAAATATTGATATATACATGTATATTTTAATCTTTTTAGACCAATTTAAAACCATGCGAAACAATATCTCCCTCAGAATTGCCCTAATAATTTCACTTTTTGGAATTTTCGCTATTTCCTGCGATAAAAAACCCAAACAACCACAGGAACCCTTGTTGGTTATTAAAGAGGATACGGCAACCGCCCGGACCAGATTTAAGGAAATAAGGGAAAGCGTTCCTGCCCAAGTGGCCGAAGGCTTAACGCTTACCTTATGGGCTTCCGACTCCTTGGCTCCTGATCCTGTGGCCATGTCCGTGGATGATGAAGGACATATTTATCTTACGCGAACAAATCGCCAAAAAAATTCAGAATTTGATATTAGAGGATTTAGGCATTGGATGACACCGTCCATTGCCCTGCAATCCGTAGAAGATCGGAAAAATTTTTTGCACGAAACTTTTGCTACTGAAAAAAGTTCGGAAAATGAATGGCTAAAGGACTTAAATAACGATAGTATCCATGATTGGAGGGATCTTACAGTTCAAAAAGAAGAAATTTGGAAGCTGGAAGATCAGAATGGCAGTGGTATGGCCAATGTTGCCACAAGAATCCTTAATGATTTTCACGATGAAGTATCGGACGTGGCCGGGGCATTATTGGTTCGGAAAAATGACATGTTCGTGGGTATTGCCCCGGATATGTGGAGAATTACAGATGAGGATGGTGATGGTATTATGAGCGATAAAACCTCCATTTCACATGGCTATGGGGTTCATATAGGTTTTGGTGGTCATGGAATGTCGGGGGCCATTGAAGGTCCTGACGGAAGAATTTATTGGGGTATAGGCGATATAGGCGCCAATATTACTACAGCGGACGGTACACACCATAAATACCCCAATCAAGGAGTTATTGTAAGATCCAATCCAGACGGCAGTGATTTTGAAATTTTTGCAGCGGGGGTCCGTAACACCCACGAATTTGTATTTGATGAATACGGCAATATTATTACGGCAGACAATGATGGGGATCACCGTGGGGAGAGTGAGCGATTGGTATACATTGTAGAGGGCTCGGACGCCGGATGGCGTTCCAATTGGCAATATGGCAAGTACACCGACCCAAAAAACAATGGGTACAACGTTTGGATGGATGAAAAGCTATATGTCCCACATTGGGAGGGTCAGGCCGCTTATATTATTCCTCCCATAATGAACTTTCACAATGGTCCCACAGGAATGGCATACAACCCGGGAACAGCATTGGGCAAGGAATGGAGAAACAAATTTTTTCTGGTGGAGTTTGTTGGTAATCCAAGTAGGTCCCACATATGGAGCTTTGACCTAAAACCAAAAGGCGCTTCTTTTGAATTGAAAAGTGAACAGGATATCCTAAGCGGAATTTTACCAACGGGCATCCGTTTCGCCCCTGATGGCGCACTGTATATTGCCGATTGGATGAATGGATGGGACACCAAAAATTACGGTCGGGTCTGGAAGCTGGATGTGGCCCCCAATAAGAACGACCTGGAGGCCGAAAGAAAGGAAACGGAGCGACTAATGACTTTGGATTATACGGATCAAAGCGTGGATAAACTGACCCAATTCCTCTCCTATCCGGATATGCGTATTCGGCAAAAAGCTCAGTTCGAGTTGGCCAATAGGGACAACAAAGGGCTAAAAGCTTTTACGGCTGCTATTGGACAAAAGCAAAATCAATTGGCCCGGGTACATGGCATATGGGGCATTGGCCAATTGGCGAGAAAAAATTTGGAAAGGGCCGAATCACTAATGGGTCTTCTAAAGGACAGTGACGCTGAAATAGTAGCACAGGCTGCCAAAACCTTGGGCGATTTAAAATACAATAATGCAGGAAAAGATTTAATTGCCTTACTGGGACACGAAAATACAAGGGTCCGTTTCTTTGCCGCCCAGGCCTTGGGCAGAATTAAGGACAAAAATGCAATTGAGCCACTTCTGAAAATGTTGGAAACCAATAATGACGAAGACCTTTACCTAAGACATGCCGGGGTACTGGCATTGTCGAGAATTGGGGAAGTTGCCCCAATTGTTGCCCTGGCCAAGAGCGAAAACAGAAGTTTGCGCATAGCAGCAGTCTTGGTGTTGAGACGTCTACAGAGCGAACAATTGGCTTTATTTTTACAGGATCAGGACGAATATATAGTAACCGAGACAGCAAGGGCCATCAACGACGATTGGTCCATTGAACCCGCCCTACCAGCATTGGCCTCTTTATTGAAAGAGGAAAAATATACTTCAGAGCCTTTATTGCGCAGGAGTATAAATGCCGCTCTGAGGGTTGGAGGAGAGAAAGAACTGGACCTGCTAATCAACTTTGCAAAAAGAGAATCCGTTTCAAGCAATCTTAGAGGCGAGGCATTGGCCGCCATAGGTACTTGGGCCTCCCCATCCGTATTGGATAGGGTAGATGGCCGTTACAGGGGTGAGATCAACAGGGATGCCATCGTAGTAAAGCAAAAAATAGAAAAGTTTATTCCCGACTTCCTAAAAGATAAAAATCCGGACATTTTGGTGGCTGCAGCCAAGGCCATAAGCTCATTGAAGATCGAGGGATATAATGCCCAATTGGCACAGATTATGAAAAACCATGCTTCCCCGGACGTACGTTCGGCCATGTTAGCTGCGCTAGGGGATTTGAATTACACCAAAATAGAAGAGGCCATGAAGATAGGCATGGCGGATAAAGATCGGGGTGTCCGTACTGTGGCCGTCGGATTGGTAACCCAGCTGGATCTCTCCAAAGAAAAGCTGCCCGCCATTGTGGAACCTATTTTTAAAAGTGGATCTATTGTGGAGCAACAGAAGATGTTGAGTGTCCTAGGCGAAATGCCCTTGGAAAAAAGTAAGGACGTTTTAATCTCCCTTATAAAACAGGGGAATGACAAAAAGCTTTCCAACGGGGTTATATTGGATTTAACTGAGGCCGTAGAGGCTACAAAATCCGAGGAGCTAATTTCCCAATTGGGTACTTTAAAAGCCCATGGAGATGGTTTGGCTGCCTATACGGAAACCTTAAATGGCGGGGACCGTCGGGCAGGTTATCAATATTTCAACACCAATTCCGCCGGACAATGCGTTAGATGCCATGCCCTTGGTGGTGCAGGTGGAGCTGTAGGCCCGGCCTTGGACAACATAGGTAACATTTTAAGCAGGGAACAACTACTGGAAGCCTTGATCAATCCTAGTGCACGTTTATCGCCAGGATATGGAATGGTTACGGTTACCCTAAAGGACGGACAAACAGTTACAGGAATATTGGAAGAGGAAACAGAGGATGAGCTAATACTAAAGACCTCGGATGCGGAACCCATGGAAATAGCCTTGTCCAGAATAGACAAAAGACAAAATATGGCCTCGGGGATGCCTCCTATGGGGACAATAATGTCTAAAAGGGAAATTAGGGATGTAATTGAATTTTTGGCCAACTTGAAAAAGAATTGAACTAGACCCGAATAGCCCCTTTGGTACCTTAAACGTCGCGATTCATTAAGGCAGTCCCGAACTGCCTTAATATGTCCTTTTTCCCAGGTTCCAGATCTAGCATTTCCAAAGTTGTGAATGCCCTGTCGGTATAACGTTTTATTTCTTCAATAGTTCTGGAAACTGATCCGGTTTCTTCAAATAATTCCTTAACGGTAGTTATTTTGTCCTTGGCGTCTTTGGGCTTAATGGAATACAGGTGCTCCAGCTCCTGAGCCTGTTCTGGAGTTCCCATTTCCAAGGCTTTCAAGTACAAATAGGTTTTTTTGTTTTCAATAATATCGCCCCCAACCTGTTTCCCAAAAGTCTCGGGATCCCCAAAGGCATCCAAATAATCGTCCTGCAACTGAAAGGCGATACCTAGATTCCTTCCAAAATCATATATCAAATCTTGTACATCTTCCGGTTTGTCTGCTATTATAGCTCCCATTTTCATAGCCGCTGCCACCAATACCGCAGTTTTATTTTGAATCATGATCAGGTATTCTGGAATAGTAACATCTTCCCTGCTCTCAAAATCCACATCGTACTGCTGCCCTTCGCAAACTTCCAATGCGGTTTGGCTAAACACCTGCAACAATTTCTTAAAAGTCATGGAAGGGTAACTTTCCAAAAGCTGATAACTGTATATCAACATTGCATCACCTGATAAAATTCCGGTATTTAGGTCCCATTTTTTATGCAAGGTCTGTTTCCCTCTCCTTAAGGGGGCCTCATCCATAATATCATCATGAACCAAAGAGAAATTGTGAAATACCTCCACGGCCAATGCAGCATCCAAAGCTTTTTTATGGTCGCCTCCCAAAATATCAGTGGTCATCATTGTCAATACTGGCCTTAATCGTTTCCCCCCTAGATTTAGTATATAGGAAATTGGCCCATAAAGATTTACAGGTTCCTTAATTTTCACTTTCTGCTCCATATGGGCCAAAAACTGGGACCTGTACTGTTCAATATAATGCATAGTGGCAATTTTCTTCAAAAATACATTAAAAGCAATCACTTACCATAGGGAAACAAATTCAGATGCAAAAAGAAGTGTTGAACCAAAATGTTAAGAAAACGTAAAACTTAGGAAACTTTTTTTGTTTTATAAGTTTCCGCAACTATCTTTGCCGACTCTATGAAGGAAAAAATTTTAGAAAAGGCAACGGATATGTTTTTGAACCTCGGGTTTAAAAGTGTTACCATGGATGATTTGGCGAATGAAATGGGGATATCAAAAAAAACGATCTACACCCATTTTGAAAACAAGACAAAGTTGGTACAGGAATGCACTTTCGGCCTATTGAATCGGATTAATTTGGGAATAGATTTAATATGTTCCAGTGGAAAGAATCCTATTGAGGAATTGTACGACATTAAGAAGTTTGTTATTTCGCAATTGAAGGATGAAAAATCTTCCCCCCAATACCAGTTGCAAAAATACTATCCCAAAATATTTGACAACCTTAGTAAAAAGCAATATGAACTTATGCAGGAATGTACTGTAAACAATATCAAAAGAGGTTTGGAAATGGGGATTTACAGGGAAAATTTAAACGTGGAATTTGTATCTCGGATTTATATTTCCGGTGTGGCCAGTATTAAGGACGACCGCTTTTTCCCGCAAGGTAATTTCTCTGCAAAAGAATTACAGGATTATTTTCTTGAATATCATTTACGCGGAATTGTAACACCCAAGGGTAGAAAGATACTAAATGATATAATCAATTCAACTTATGAATAAATTAAAGCTAAATGACCTTATCAAAAAACTTAAAGCCAATTTTATGAAAAACAGTTTTTTAGCGCTATTGATGCTATTTACAGCTACTTGGTCCTACGCCCAGGAACAAACTTATAGTTTTACTCTGGAGGAAGCCATTAATTTCGCCATAGAGAATAATTATGGGGCCATTAATGCAGATAGAGATCTGTTGGATGCCCAAAAACAAAAATGGGAAACCATTGCCACCGGCCTGCCCCAAATAAGTGGTGCCGTTAGCTATCAAAACCAATTAAAGCAGCCTGTCTCCCTGTTACCGGGCGAATTGGCAGGGCAGGAACCGGGAACCTTTATCCCCATAGTCTTTAGTCAGCCACAAACTGCCAGTGCCACTGCCACCCTAAAACAACAAATTTTTGACGGTTCCTATATCGTTGGCATACAAGCTACAAAGGCATTTATTGCCTACAGCAACAACAATAAGGAAAAGACAGAATTGGACGTGCGCAAATCTGTAGTGGAAGCCTACGGCAATGTATTGTTGTCCCAGGAAAGTATCGCCATACTGGAAAAGAACAAGGCCAATTTGGAGAAAAATTTATTTGAAACCCAAAAGCTTTTCGAAAATGGTCTTGGCGATGAGGAAAGCGTAGAGCAATTGCAGATTACCCTATCATCGGTAGAAAATCAATTAAAAAACTCCTTACGCCTTCAGTCCATTACCCTACAGATGTTAAATCTTATAATGGGTCTGGATATAGATGCTCCTACCCAACTAAAGGAAAATCTGTCCGATTTGGCCCAGGCGCAAATTCGCTTGGATCTTTTGGATGAAGATTTGGTCATGGACAACAATATAGATTTTAAAATGGTGGACAACCTAAACCAGCAAAGGGAATTGGAGCTTAAGCTGCAAAAAAGTTTGGCCTTGCCTACCCTGAATGCCTTTATAAATTACGGCAGCACTTCTTATAGTGATAGGTTTAATTTTTTAAACAACGAAGCGGAATGGTTTGATTCCTCCATACTGGGTTTTGACCTTAGTATCCCTATTTTTAGTTCCCTTGGCAGAAGTGCCAAGACCGCGAGGGCAAAAATTGCGCTTGAAAAGGCAAGAACACAGAAATCCGAGACGGAACAAAGTATTCGCCTACAACACCAAACCGCCAAGAGCAATTACCTCTTTTCTATTGAGCAGTACAATACGGCAAGTGAAAATTTGGCCTTGGCCGAACGTATTGAAATGAAAAATGAAATAAAATACTCCGAAGGACTTGCCACCAGTTTTGAGCTGAGGCAGGCTCAAACACAACTCTATGATGCACAGCAGGAATACCTGCAGTCCATGGTAGAGGTAATAAACAATAAAACGACCTTGGAGACGGTACTTAACAGCAAACTATAACATCAACCTAGAAATTATAACTATGAACAAAATTCTTCAAATATTCATATTGGGAACCCTATTGGTTTCTTGTGGAAGCGATAATCAAAAAACTGTAGACGACCTTATATCTGGAGGAGACCTTAACGCACTGCGCACCAAAAAAAGTGAGCTTTTTGAGCAACAAAAGGTATTGGAGTCCGAAATGAAAAAACTGGATTCGGTAATTGGATCAATGAGCGGAAATGAAAACCTTCCCTTAGTTACCACAATTATAGCCGATCCCAAAAAATTTGACCATTTCTTGGACTTACAGGGAGACGTAAAAACCAAACAAAATGTATTGATCTATCCGGAAATGCAAGGTGTCCTGCACAAAGTATATGTTAAGGAGGGACAAGAAGTCACTAAAGGTCAAATCTTGGCCAGTATAGATGACGGCGGTATGGGCAGCCAACTGGAGCAATTAAAAACTCAGGCGCAATTGGCAAAAACTACTTTTGAGCGTCAAAAAAGATTGTGGGAACAAAAGATAGGTTCCGAAATTCAGTATTTACAGGCAAAGACCAACTATGAAGCTTCCGAAAATACGGTTAAACAAATGCAGAGTCAATTGGGCAAGTCCACCATTAGGGCGCCTTTTTCCGGAATTATAGACGATGTTATCAAAGACCAGGGAACAGTGGTTGCTCCCGGTCCAGGATCCGAAGTTTTCCGAATAGTGAACCTCTCGGACATGTACATCGTAGTGGAGGTACCTGAAACCTATTTGGGAAGCATAAAAAATGGCAAGGAAGCCAAAGTATATTTCCCTGTTCTAGGCGATAGTATTATGACCAATATTAGACAAACCGGAAACTTTATTAATCCTGGTAACAGGTCCTTTACTGTAGAAATCCCTGTTCCCAACAAGACAGGCACTATTAAGCCCAACTTGACCGCCAAGGTACAATTGAACGATTACACCAGTGAAAATGCAATTCTTATTCCACAAAGTATCGTTTCCGAAAATGCCGATGGAGAGCAGTATGCCTACGTAGCCGAGGAACTTAACGCCGAAAACGAGGCCATAGTAACCAAGAAAATCATCACCACAGGTAAGACCCAAAATGGTTACGTGGAAGTTCTTTCTGGAATCAGTAGCGGCAATCACATCATTAAAGAAGGCGCCAGAAGCGTAAAGGATGGTCAAAAAGTGAAAGTTTTAAACTAAAAAGTCCATGAGCAAACTACAAAAAAACGCAGACAAAGAATTTAGTTTATCGTCCTGGGCAATAGATAACCCATCGGTTATTTATGTAATGATCGGTATCTTTCTATGGATCGGTTTTTCCTCCTATCTGGCCATGCCAAGAGAAGACTTCCCAGAGATCATAGAGACCAAGATTTATATAAGTACCCCCTATCCCGGAAATACGGCGGAGGATATAGAAAGGTTGATAACAGATCCTTTGGAGGATGAATTAAAGAATATTAGCAATGTGGTGGAAATTATTTCCACCTCACAGGAGGATTATTCCATTATCACGGTTGAGTTCGACGAAGAAATTACCGTAGAAGCGGCAAAACAAAAGGTAAAGGATGAGGTTGATGGTGAAAAAGCTAGTGAAGACTGGCCCACCTTTAACGGAGCCAAGGTAGAGCCCAATGTGTTCGATCTAAATTTTTCTGAAGAAGTTCCTATTATGAACATCAATTTTACCGGGGATTATCCGGTAGAAAAACTAAAGGAGTATGCCGAATACCTGCAGGACGAGATTGAAAATCTCCCGGAAGTAAAGAAGGCCGACATCCGTGGAGCACAGGAAAAAGAAGTGGAGGTTGCGGTAGATGTCTATAAAATGATGGCTGCCAAGGTTAGTTTTGACGATGTAATGCAGGCTATTGGAAATGGAAACATGACCATGTCCGCAGGAAATTTAAAGATAGGTGGCCAACGCCGTACCATACGTATTTTAGGGGAGATAGAAAATCCAAGCCAACTCAACGATTTTGTGGTTAAATCCGAGAATGGGGCCGTTTACCTTAAAGATATTGCCTCTATTTATTTTGATGAAAAGGATAAAACCACCTATGCCAGGGAATTTGGGGAAAGCGTTGTGATGTTGGATGTTAAAAAACGCGCAGGCCAAAATGCCATTTCGGCATCAGATCAAATCAAGGAAATTGTCAAGACCACAAAGGCCAACTATTTCCCTCCCGATCTTCACATTTCCATTGCCAACGATTCTTCCACAAGAACGCTTAACCAGGTAGATGACTTGGTAAACAATATTATTTTCGGAATTATTTTGGTGGTAGGGGTCCTAATGTTCTTCTTAGGGTTCCGCAACGCCCTTTTTGTCGGCTTTGCGATACCCATGTCCATGTTTATGTCCTTTATGATCCTGTCCTGGTTGGGCTACACACTTAATACCATGATTTTATTTGGAATGATCATGGGACTGGGAATGTTGGTAGATAATGGTATTGTAGTGGTAGAAAACGTGTATCGTCTAATGGATGAGGGAATGCCGCGAATTGAAGCCGCGAAAAAAGGAATTGGTGAAATTGCCTTTCCTATTATTATTTCCACGGCCACCACTGTCGCAGCCTTTGTTCCGCTAGGTCTATGGCCTGGGATATTTGGACAGTTTATGATCTATTTTCCAATTACCTTGTCGGTAGTATTGGGATCCTCTCTGTTTGTAGCCATATTTATGAACTCCATGTTGGTTTCCAATTTTATGGATACGGATGAAAAAGAACTGACCAGAAAACAGCTGATTCGCATAAGCATTGTTATGGGCGGTCTTGGGCTATTGATACTGTTGTTCGGTGGGGCAATGAGAGGACTTGGCTCTGTAATGATCTTAACGGCGGCTATGTTTTGGATTTACAAATATGTATTGAAAAAATGGGCCCTTCGCTTTCAAAAAAATACGATGACCCGTTTTGAAAACTGGTACGAAAAAAGACTTGTACATGCCTTAAGGGGGAAAAATGTATACTGGTATTTTGGAATAACAGCAATGCTACTGGTTGTTGTGTTTATGCTGTTCGGTATGTCCGTAGGCAGTGGAAGGACCAAAATAGAATTCTTCCCGGACAATATCCCCAATGAAATATATGTCTATATAGAATACCCTGAAGGTACGGCCATAGAAAAGACCAATGAAATTACCCTTGACATAGAAAAAAAGGTCTATGGCATTGTCAATGACGAAACTTATTTCTACAACGGGGACAACTTTATTGTTACCACAGCCGTATCCCAAGTTGGCGAAGGCGCCGGTAACCCATTGGCCGATGGGGGTTCTTCTGCCGAAATGCCCCATAAGGGCAAAATTACTGTCAACTTCAGTGAATTTAAATATAGGCGGGGAGTAAACACGGAGGACATCCGTGCCAAGGTTCAGGCCGGACTAAGCGGTGTTTATCCCGGTGTAGCCATTTCGGTGGAAAAAGAGGCCAATGGCCCTCCGGCTGGTTATCCTATCAACATTGAATTGGAAGGAAAAGATTACGACCAATTGATCAATACCGCGGAAGACATTAGAAACTTCATCAATACCAAAAATATCGCTGGTATAGAAGAAATAAAAATCGACGTAAACAAAAGCAAGCCTTCCATGCAGGTAGCCGTAGACCGTAAGAAGGCAGGTGAACTAGGGGTTTCTGTAGGGCAAGTGGGGAACCAGTTGCGCAGGGCCTTATTTGGTGAAAAAGCCGGGGTTTTTAAGGAAGATGGAGATGATTTCGATATCAATGTCCGATTTAGCGAAGATTTAAGATATAATAAAAGTGCCCTTTTCAACCAAAATATCATTTTTAGGGACCAATCTACGGGCAAAATCAAGGAAATTCCTATTTCTGCCGTGGCCAGCGAAAGAAATACGTCGGCCTTTAGTGCCATTAAGCACAGGGACAATAAACGTGTAGTTACCGTATATTCCGGACTTCAACCTGGTTTTACGGATGCGGCGGCCATTGTTGCCGAGATCCAAAAGGAAATGGAAGAATTTAAAAACCTTCCTGCCGATATTAAAATTGACTATACCGGGCAGATAGAGGAGCAGAACAAACAGATGATGTTCCTTGTAGGCGCATTTTTCACCGGATTGGGCCTTATTATGTTGATATTGATATTTCAGTTTGGCGGTATTTCCAAGCCACTGATCATTATGATTGCCATTTTCCTAAGTTTTATTGGGGTATTTGGAGGTCTAATGATTACAGGTTGGTCTTTTGTCATCATGATGACGATGATGGGAATAATTTCCTTGGCAGGTATCGTGGTGAACAATGGGGTGGTTCTTTTGGACTATACCCAGATTCTTATAGACCGTAGGAAGGTAAAACTAGGCATGGATGACAAAGCCTTATTGACAAGGGAAGATGCAACAGAAGCCATCATTAAGGGAGGAAAAGCCAGGCTTAGACCGGTTCTTCTAACTGCAATTACCACCGTATTGGGATTGATCCCCTTGGCAATAGGATTAAATATCGACTTCTTTGCCTTGTTTTCGGAATTTAACCCGCATATATACGTGGGTGGGGACAACGTGGTATTTTGGGGACCATTGGCCTGGACGGTAATCTTTGGATTGATAGTAGCCACCTTCCTAACGTTGATCATTGTTCCTGTACTATTTAATATTACCTACAGGATGAAAATAGCCCTAAGGGGCATTGGTAAGCCAAAAACTGAGAAAGTTGCAGCGGCCTAGGTTATTTGCAACCAATTCCAAAAGGAGCCTGTTTTAATAAAACAGACTCCTTTTTTTGCACTATACCTGTACTTATTCTATCAATTCCAATATCCTGTTGGAGAAATACCCGGGGTATTATCGGCTCCGGAGCCATTAAGGAAAACTAGGCCTAAGGCAATACCTATACATTGGATTTTGGAAGCAAAATTATAGTCCATACACTTTTCCCTTTTACGAATAATATGCTCGTTAACGTATTCCGGTAAGATCCAAAACAAAAAAACCCGGCGATATACGCCGGGTTTCCAATGCTAAAAAAAAATATTATTTATTCACCGCTAATTGGCCCATACTGTTCCATTCGGTTACATTGGCGATTTTACTGTCAACAAAATCTACTTCTTTTAATTTCTTTGCATCCCAGAAGAACCATTTTCCTGTTTTCTTTCCTTCGGTATATTCACCCATGGCGATTTTCTTCCCATCTTCAGCAAACATCTTCCATTCTCCATGAAGTTTTCCGTTTAAAAATTGACCTTCTTGGGAAACTACTCCATTATCATGATAATAGGTGGCTTTTAACATTTCACCATCTTGTTCAAAAACAGGCTTTATATCTTGTGCGTTGATTACAACTGAAAATATTAGTGCAAAAATTAGTGTTATTCCTTTCATTTTTTTGGGATTTTATGTTTATCTATAATCTCTTAACGAAATAAAGATACATATATTTTACGAAAAATAAACCTTTAGTTAACATTAAATTTACATTGAAACATTAAATACTTGTTTTTTAGAGGTTTACAAAACAAAAAAACTCCCTAAAAAAGGGAGTTTCTGTTTTAATCGATATTTTGATACATTACATCGCCAAATTATTGACCTTCATTCTGTGGGATAGGAAATTGTGTCACCCTATTGTCTCCTGCCCTATCTATTACCAACTCATCCAGCCTATCAAACCTTCTTAAATCTATCCAGCGATGACCCTCTGCAAATAAGGAATATCTCCTTTCATACAAAAGTCTGTCCTCATCCACACTACCTGGAAGGACTGGGCCAAGTCCAGCAGCATTTCTCACCACATTGATAGCCATTTCAGCTTCTCCTGGGTTATCTGTCATATTAGCCTCGGCATATAAAAGAATTAACTCCTCATTTCTGATCATGGCCACAGGGTCCGTGTTGGACTCATAAATATATACATCATGGGTGCCAGGAGTTAAACCCCCAATATTCAGAGGTCCATCTGTTCTTAAAACTGCCTTATCCAACCTATTATCCCCTGCCTCAGCGGAATTAACAAAATCAGGATGCGCTATTCTAGCGTTGGCCCCAGTGGAATTCTTGGCAAAAAATAATTGATTTAATTCATCCGAACCCGCTGCCGAAAATTGGTAATATGCTCCTAGGTACATGTCTCCCGCGAAGTCCATGAAAGAATCATCCAGAGCACTTAATACCAATGAATTATTTCCTTGATAAGCGGCCACCCTTGCTGTCAATGCCCTATTGAATTCCAAATAGGACACACCCAAAGTATTTGGGGATACATCCCCACCTGTTGCCAAATCAGTGGCAGCACTATTTAACAAGCCCAAAATGGTGTTAAGTGCGGCATCATAGCCCTCAAAACCTCCCAAATTATCAGGATCGGCCACATCAGTGCGTATACCATTTTGATATAACATGTTTAACACTGTCAACAGTTCATGAGCTTTTATGGTATTGGCAAATCCCCTAATAGCACTTTTCTCGGCTTCCGAAAAATCAGTTGTAGTGTTCTCCAGTCCTTCCAACAAAAGGTTACATTCCTTTACCACCGCATATCTGGCGGCATATGGGGTTGTAAGATAAAAGGCGTTGTCATCCAATACACCCGTCATAAGATCTCCGGTCCATCTGGGATCGGAACTTTGATGTCTCCAATAATCCCTTCCTACTACAGAAATAACATCTACCTGAGTATTCAATCGATCTCTCATATCGGCTAAAATTCCAGATACCACTTGAGGCAATTCCGGTCTGGAAACTCCGTCCGAAATGGATACTGTTTCTGGTCCATTCAGATCTTTCCCATCTTCAATAGTACAACCAAAAACCAGAAATCCGATCATGGTCATAAATAGAACTTTTATTCTAATTGCGATTTTCATATTATTTTTTTTTAATTATTAAAGTCCAATTGACAAGTGAAACATGAATCGTTTGGACGATGGAAATGGTGCTACCTCAATTCCTATTCCTGCAGCAGTCGATCCAAAATTGGAAACTTCTGGATCATAGCTATTATAATCAAAAATATTGATGATATTGTGTCCGGAAAGTCCAACTTTTACATTGGAAACATTGCCATTAAAAAGTTTCTGGAGCGCATTTTCCGGAAGGTTATAATACAACCCTATCTCCCTTAATTTCAAATAAGATGCATCTTCCACAAAGGGATCGGCAAAACCCCCACCAAATGCACTTTTTCTATAATCTCCATTATTCAAGGTACCTGATGGGTCCAAATTCATCTTATCATAATCGGCACTAGTATTGCCAAAATCCGAGAGCAGCCTACTAAGGTTTACATTATCTCCCCCTTTCTTCCAATGCCAAAAAAACGATAAGGTAAAATCTTTGTATTTGAAATTATTGTTGAAGGACATTTGAAAATCGGGCTCGGCATCTCCTAATGCCACAACGTTACCATTTTCGTCATTACCAACAATCTGTGTGGCACTTTTACCCTCTTCTATCCTAAATGTCCCCAAACCAGTACCAAAACCTTGGGTATCAAAAGACGCCACGGTTAATTCTGTTATTTCGGATCTATTCCTAAACCAAATTATACCGGAATCCCAAGAAAAATTTTCAGAATCAAAAGCATTTACGTTTAAACCTATTTCCGCTCCTTTATTTTCCAGAGCACCGGCATTGGCCCAACGGAAGGTATAACCCGAAGATGGTTCGTTGTCCGCTTGGAGAATAAGGTCTTCCACTTTTTTATTATACCAAGTGAATTCCAAGGTTACCTTGTTGTTAAAAAATCCAGCATCCAGACCTATTTCAAATTCCTTTTGTCTTTCTGGCTGTATAGATGGATCTCCAAGGGTTGCAGGAGTAATAATCCCTACATTACCACTTATTAAAGAGTTGATATACGTTGTAAATAATGCCCCATTGGGAGCAAAGTTACCTGCTTCCCCGTATGCTGCCCTCAATTTCAATTGATTCATTGCCTCAATATTCCAAAAATCGAAGTTGTGAATATTTGCCGCCAATGAAGCTTTTGGATAGTAAAACAACTTATTGGCATCGCCATTGTTGGAAGATTTATCTCCCCTTATACCGAGAGTTCCCACAATTTTATCCTGGTAATTAACTTCTTCCTGAACGAAAAAACCGGCATCTTCCTGCTCCAACCTAAATTGATCTACTTTTACATTGGCCGCTTGATCCACATTTTGCTCAGAAGCTATTAAGCCTGTAGAAGTAACCCTAACTGTATTTTGGGAAAATTGTTCATTGGTGACACCAGCTTGGGTAGTAAAACTAAGTTCATTATCTGTACGGAAATTGTGTACCAAAAAACCCGAAAAGTTCGCATCGGCATTCTGGGTAGTACCGTCAGAGGACAAACCATCCACTCCCCCTACGGCCGGACTCATAAACTGCAATTCCCTTGGAAAAAAAACTGTGGTTTTTAAGGTATAGGTATCAACACCAGCCTTTAAAATCATTTTCAAACTTTGATTTTCATTTCTAAATAAATTAACATCCAAAGCCCCACCTGCTATTAAACGGCTTACAGATTCATTATTTGTCATGACATCACGCGTATGAATTTGATTGGAGGAATTAGCAGGGTGGTCAGGATAATTACCATCCGCATCGGGAAGCAAATAGTCCCAAGGTCTAGTAAACAAAAGGGAAACTCCTATAGTAGTATTGGAGTTGTCATTGTTAAAGAATCCCCTATCAGCACTGGACTTCAAGTAATTTCCGGTCAAGGATAATTTAATATCGTCTGTTATCCTATGGTCAACATTTAACCTAAGCGATTGTTTGGAGGCTCCTGTCCTTTTAACAATTCCATCTTCCTCATTATTGGTAAAACTTCCAAAAAATGAGGTCTTTTCGCCCCCACCTGAAATACTAAGGTTGGTATTGGTGATAAAACCCTTTTCCCCATATATCACCTTCTCATAATCCCTTAGTCTTCCCGCAGATTCAGCAGCAGTATATAAGGCCCCTTCCCCATAAACACTCTCTGCCAAGGCCGCAGTCCAATTTCTTTGTCCAAGCAGGTTTACGGCCTCATTCCACCCTAAAGCTTGAGAAACATTTATTTTTGTTTTACCAGCCTTCCCTTTCTTGGTTGTGATAATAATTACACCGGCCGCTGCCCTAGATCCGTAAATTGCGGAGGCAGAAGCACCCTTAAGAATCTCGATATTTTGAATGTCGTCTGGATTAATATCCGCAATTCTGTTGGATGCATTATCCTGTGAATCCGTAGATGAAGCCCCTCCACCTGCAGCATTGGAAATTTCGTTTAATCCCCCCGCATATACGCTATTATTGTTCACATATACCCCATCTATAATATACAGTGGTTGACCTTGCCCATTAATGGAGGTTACACCTCTTAATTTTACGGACATACCGCCCCCAGGTGCTCCAGATGCAGCTGTAATTTGCGCACCAGCAAATTTCCCGGCCAAGGCACCATCCAAAGTTTGTGGCGGCGTCCTACCCGTTAGCTCCTCTGCAGATACCGAAGCAACAGCATTAGCTGCATTACTTCGTTTTACCGAGGTGGCCAGACCTGTCACAACAACCTCCTCCAAACCAGTTGCAGATTCATCCAAAGCCACATTTAAAGTACTTGGCCCGCTTAACTGCATTTCCTTTGAGGCATACCCCAAGGAGGAAAACACAAGAATGGATGGAAAATTATCGACCGAAAGTTCATAATTACCATCAAAATCCGTAGTAGTCCCCGTAGTGGTTCCTTTAATGACCACATTTACCCCAGGAAGTGGATCTCCGAGACTTGAGTCCGTTACCTTTCCCTTAACAACATCCTGAGCCAATAATAGCAGAGGTGCCATTAAGAAAAATAAGAACATGTTCTTCTTAATTAATTTCTGTTTCATATTATTAAGTTTCGTTAGAATTATATACTAAAATAAATAAGTTATGTTAATATTCTCTAAAATAATTTAGAATATGATAAAATTTTGTAATCAAAATTTTCAATTTCTCAATTGAGGATATTTTTTTCAGCTTACCCTATTACTTCTTACATTTGCCTTTTCTTAGATGATATAAAAAATGTATAGAAGTCATAATTGCGGTGAATTGCGGGAAACCCATCAACAGACACAAGTAACCTTGTCAGGATGGGTACAAACAGTAAGGGACAAAGGTTTTGTGGTATGGGCCGATCTTCGGGATCGATATGGTATTACCCAGCTCATTTTTGATGAGGAACGTTCTTCCAAAGAAATTATGGAAGTCGCAAAATCCTTGGGTCGCGAATTTGTGATACAGGTCAAAGGAACCGTAATTGAAAGAACTTCAAAAAACCCAAACATACCTACTGGAAATGTGGAAGTACTGGTCTCTGAGATCAAAATACTTAACAAATCCCTGGTGCCGCCTTTCACCATAGAAGACCAGACAGATGGGGGCGAAGATATCCGCATGAAATTCCGATATCTGGACATCCGTAGAAATCCTGTAAAGAACAACCTCATTTTTCGGCATAAAGTAGCCATTGAGGTTAGAAAATATCTCTCAGACCAAGGTTTTATTGAAGTGGAAACCCCTTATTTGATAAAATCTACCCCAGAGGGCGCCCGCGATTTTGTGGTTCCCAGCAGAATGAACGAAGGCCAGTTCTATGCCCTGCCACAATCTCCCCAAACATTTAAACAATTATTGATGGTTGGGGGAATGGACAAGTACTTCCAGATCGTTAAATGCTTTAGGGACGAAGACCTTAGGGCAGACCGGCAACCGGAATTTACACAAATCGACTGTGAGATGGCCTTTGTGGAACAGGAAGATATTTTAAATGTTTTTGAGGGACTGACCAGACATTTGTTACAAGAAATAAAAGGTGTCTCTATTGACAAGTTCCCAAGAATGACTTATGATGACGCCATGAAAAAATATGGCAACGATAAACCGGATATCCGCTTTGGAATGGAATTCGGCGAACTTAACGCCCTTGCCCAACATAAGGACTTTGCAATATTTAACGAGGCCGAATTGGTGGTGGGTATTGCAATCCCCGGGGGAGCGGCCTATACCCGAAAGGAAATTGACGCACTGGTAGACTGGGTAAGAAGACCTCAAATAGGGGCCAAAGGAATGGTCTATGCCAAATATAACAACGACGGCTCCTTCAAATCTTCGGTAGACAAATTTTACGATCAGGAAGATTTAGCTAAATGGGCAGAAGCCACCGGAGCAAAGGCGGGGGACCTAATTTGCGTACTATCGGGAGACACCAATAAAACAAGGACACAGTTAAGCGCACTTAGAATGGAAATTGCCCAACGTTTAGGGCTACGCAAAAAGGATGAGTTTGCTCCTCTCTGGGTAATAGATTTTCCATTATTGGAACTGGACGAGGAGACTGGCCACTACCATGCCATGCACCATCCGTTTACCTCTCCCAAACCTGGACAATTGGAGTTGTTGGATACCGATCCGGGAGCTGTAAAGGCCAATGCCTATGATCTGGTGTTGAATGGCAACGAAATTGGCGGTGGATCCATACGTATTCACGATAAGCAGATCCAGGCCACCATGTTTAGACATCTTGGTTTTAGTCCTGAGGAAGCCAAGGCACAATTTGGGTTTTTAATGGATGCCTTTCAATATGGGGCACCACCACATGGGGGATTGGCATTTGGATTGGACAGGTTGGTGGCCATTTTGGGCGGACAGGAAACTATTCGCGATTTTATAGCTTTTCCAAAAAATAATAGTGGCCGCGATGTCATGATCGATGCCCCTGCCCCGATTGACGGTTTGCAGTTGAAGGAACTGCACCTAAAATTGGATTTATAATCATATCTTTAAAATCCTGCTAGTCCAGTACCTGGCAGGATTTTTTCAAAATCATGGCAGCACTAAAAAAATCTTGGCTTACCAACTTTTTGGTTTGGCGCGCAAAACATATTTCCCAAAGGCAATTTATTTACCTGCTCAGTGTTTTGGTTGGGTTTACCTCTGGGATAGCAGCCGTTATACTTAAAAATTTAACCCACTTTTTTCAACATTTATTGGAAGGCAATTTGGTGAGGTATTACCACCAGGCCTTTTACTTCGTTTTCCCTATTATAGGATTTACCACTGTTTACCTGATTATTAAATATATAATCCGGCACAAGGTGAGCCACGGCATACCATCCACCCTTTTTGCGATTTCCAAAAAAAAGGGAATCATGCGGAAATATCAGATGTTTGGATCCATACTTACAGCACCAATAACTGTTGGTTTTGGAGGTTCGGTTGGATTGGAGGGTCCCACTGTGGCTACGGGAGCGGCAATAAGCTCCAATATTTCACGGATGTTCCACGTAAACCAGACCACAAGGAACTTACTCATAGGTTGTGCGGCAGCCGGAGCCATGTCCTCCATATTTAAAGCCCCTATTGCCGCCATTATTTTTGCTATTGAGGTATTTAGCCTGGATCTGACCATCGCCTCCATGTTGCCCTTGCTCTTAGCGTCACTTTCGGGAATTATAACCTCCTATTTTTTCTTCGGGAACGATATTCTTTTACCCTTTAAACTTGAAGATGACTTTATAATGTCCGACATTCCCTTTTACCTAGTTCTTGGGTTATTTGCGGGCTTAACTTCCATATATTTTACAGAAGTATATGAACGGGTCCAAAAGCTATTTGACAAAATAGATTCCCCCGTAAAAAGGTTGCTCTATGGAGGAATTGCCATTGGAATATTAATATATCTGGTCCCTCCTTTATATGGGGAAGGTTTTGATGTTATCAACAACCTCATCAAGGGCAACCCTGAAAAGGTATTGGAAAATAACATTTTTCAATTGGACCTAACAAATGCCTGGTTGGTAATAGGATTACTTGCAGGATTGGTCTTTTTTAAAATTATTGCCTGTGCCCTAACTTTTGGAGCCGGGGGCGTTGGGGGTATCTTTGCCCCTACACTATTTATGGGAAGTATAATGGGCAATTGCATTGCCAAAGCAATTAACAGTGTTGGAATCTTCCCAAACCAAATTTCTGAAAGTAATTTTACACTAGTGGGAATGGCCGGTCTAATGGCCGGGGTACTCCACGCCCCACTTACGGCAATATTCCTTATAGCGGAGGTTACAGGGGGGTATGAATTGTTTATTCCGTTAATGATAACCTCAGCAATCTCCTTTTCCATAACCAAATACGTACACTCACACTCTGTCTACAACATGGAATTGGGTAGAAAGGGAGAATTAATTACACATGATAAGGACCATGCCGTTTTGACTTTGATGGATATAGACAAGGTTATTGAGGATAGTTTTGTGCCTATATACCCTGAGATGAACCTAGGGGATATTGTACACCAAGCGGTGGTAAAATCCAATAGAAATATATTTCCTGTAATTGATAAGGAAGACAATACACTATTGGGGATTATTTTATTGGATGACATACGCCCCATTATGTTCGATCAGAAATTGTACAAAGAAGTGATGGCGGCCGACATAATGAACACCCCCCCTGAAATTATTGAATTGGACAAGGATAAAATGACGGATATTATGGAGAAATTTCAAAATAGTGGTGCTTGGAACCTGCCCGTTATTAAGGATGAAAAGTATGTTGGTTTTATCTCCAAATCCAAGCTCTTGACCGCTTACAGAAGAAAATTAATAAATTTAACCTCATAAACCCTGCTTAGAAATGAAGTATATTATTTCTTTAATTCTATTGGCTTCCTTAGCTTCCATCATTTATGGCTTTAGCATTAGTGAAGAAAACTTGGCCTTATCCAATAAATGCATAGGTTTTGGTACAGTCGGCATATTTTTGGTCGCCATGCCCCTCTTTCTTATCAAGGTGAGCAAAGGCAAAAAAATGAAGGATTATATGCTCACCGAGGAAAACATTAGAAAAATGCAGGGAAAGGAAAAGGAAACCAAGGACAAGCAGTAATTTTGATATTTTTTTAAATTGATTATATCCAATTTTGACCAAAAAAACATAAATTAGTAATCTAAACGATTATTATTTTAATTTCATTGGAATGACTGGAACTGTAAAATTTTTTAATGAATCCAAGGGATATGGCTTCATTACCAACGATGACACGGGTAAGGACATTTTTGTTCATGCTACTGCATTAAACGGAACTGAACTTAACGAAGGAGACAAAGTAGAATATCAGGAAGAAGAAGGGCGCAAGGGTATAGTTGCTGCAAAAGTGCAAGTAATTGGCTAATACTATTTTATTTTGAAAAAATTGTAAACCCTTGGTATCCGCTAGGGGTTTTTGTTTTTGACCAACCTATCAATTCCTTAACTATCTTACCAAAACCATTACAAAACCATCGGCTCCATTGCCCATTGTAGTGCTATTTTGGTCCAGCACCAATTGTGATTTGTCAATCACAATCTCCCCAATCTCCTTGTCATTAACCTCCAAATAGAATTGGTCTTTCTCCTGTAAAACGGAATAAGTGTAGGTCCCTGTTGGCAAGCCATTGTGTATTGCGTTGGACCCGTCATTATTGGCAACGATCAATGTCCCATCTTTGGTGTCGAATTTCCAAACAATTGCCCCTTTTTCAAAATCTTCATCAATCCCAGCGAAACCGCCACTAACATTGATCAGGCTCCAAGTTCCACCAAGCTTGTCGTTCTTTTCATGTGCATTATCCGTGGAACATCCAGTAAAGACAAAAATCAAACCCAAGAAGAGCATTAATCCATATGCTTTCATATTACCCAAGATTGTTGAACTAAAAATTAGATGCAAAAGCCATTAATAAGTTGCGTACTTGGTAAATGCAAATGATTGCTTTCTAATTTAAATTGCGCTTCTGAATAAAGAAGCGTTTTAAAATTTCCGATGCTTCCTCCTCCATTACCCCGTTCACCAATTCGGTTTTGGGATGTATTTTGGTTCCCATGGTTACAAAGCCCCTATCCATATCCTTTGCTGCATAGACAATTTTGGAAATTTGGCTCCAATACAGAGCACCTGCACACATTTGACAAGGCTCCAGGGTTACATATAGGGTGCAATTGTGAAGATATTTGCCCCCCAAAAAATTGGCTGCTGCCGTAATGGCCTGCATCTCGGCATGTGCCGTAACATCGTTTAAACGCTCGGTTAAATTATGTGCCCTGGCAATGATCCTGTTCTCAACAACAATAACGGCCCCAACAGGCACCTCACCTATTTCAAAAGCAGCTTCTGCCTCTTGTAAGGCCTTTTTCATAA
Source organism: Arenibacter algicola (assembly GCF_000733925.1). Taxonomy (NCBI): domain Bacteria; kingdom Pseudomonadati; phylum Bacteroidota; class Flavobacteriia; order Flavobacteriales; family Flavobacteriaceae; genus Arenibacter; species Arenibacter algicola. Next base: position 5,140 of record NZ_JPOO01000001.1, on the reverse strand, counting down.
AATAGTTGTCGTCAAACGGGTTTATCATACCTAACAATTAAGGCACAATAGTAAACAATATTGGCGAAGGTTCAAAAAAAATACCATTTGATTAAAATATCATGAAAAACCGCCAATCCTATACTATAAAACATGCCATTCAATATTTAAATACATTAGTTTTGCGTAACTTTTTTAGTATGCCCAAGGGAATTCTTCAACATATTAGCGACCCTAAGGATATTCGAACCTTGGAAATAGTCGATTTAATACAACTTGCCCAAGAATTAAGGGAGTTTATTATAGACATCGTTGCCACCAAAGAAGGACATTTGGGAGCGAGTCTAGGCGTTGTAGAACTAACCATCGCCCTTCACTATGTTTTTAACACTCCAAAAGACAAACTAATATGGGATGTTGGCCATCAGGCTTATGGCCATAAAATACTAACAGGACGCAGGGAAATATTCAACACCAATAGGCAATTGGGAGGAATAAGCGGATTTCCGAAACGCTCAGAAAGCCTATATGACGACTTTGGCACCGGACATAGTTCAACCTCCATTTCGGCAATCCTGGGAATGGCCTTGGCCTCACAAATAAAGGGTATAAAGAATATGCAGCACATTGCTGTAATAGGTGATGCTTCCATTGCTAGTGGTATGGCTTTTGAAGGGCTTAATCATGCAGGGGACACCAATGCCAATATCCTTATTATCCTAAATGACAACGCCATAGGGATTGATCCCAGTGTAGGGGCCTTGAAAAAATACCTTACCAATGTTAAAAAAGGTACTGCCAAAGACGAAAACATATTTGAATGTCTAAATTTTAACTATTCAGGCCCCATGGATGGGCACGATCTGGCGGCCTTGATCAAGGAACTAAAGAGACTAAAGGAAATTGAAGGACCCAAATTGCTCCATATCATAACCACTAAGGGCAAAGGGCTCCAAAAAGCCGAGGAGAATCAAGTTGTATATCACGCTCCCGGAAAATTTAATAAGGAAACGGGCGACCTTTGGCCCAAAACCTCTGAAATACAACCTCCAAAATATCAGGATGTATTTGGGCACACCCTCGTGGAATTGGCCGAAAACAATGAAAAAATAGTGGGAATAACTCCAGCAATGCCTACCGGAAGCTCACTAAAATACATGATGGAACAACTCCCCGAAAGGGCATTTGATGTGGGCATTGCAGAGCAACATGCAGTAACCATGGCCGGTGGAATGGCTGCAGAAGGCCTGGTCCCATTTTGCAATATCTACTCTACCTTTTTACAACGTGCCTATGACCAGATCATTCATGATGTGGCACTGCAGAATCTTCCGGTTATTTTCTGTTTGGATCGTGCAGGCCTGGTAGGGCAGGACGGTGCCACCCATCACGGAATATATGATATGGCATATTTAAGGTGTATTCCAAATCTCATTATTTTTGCACCTTTAAACGAAATTGAACTAAGGAATATAATGTTCACTGCACAACTAGGCTTAGAGCATCCCATTGCCATAAGATACCCTAGAGGGAGAGGCGTGACATTGGATTGGAAACAAAAATTCAATAAAATTCCGATTGGAATATCCCAAGAATTAAAAAAAGGAACGAAAATTGCGGTACTTTCGATCGGTCATATTGGGAATATGGTTAGTGATTTACTAAAGGACGTGAATGAAAGGGGCCAAATTGGCCATTACAATATGCGTTTTGTAAAACCTTTGGACACCCTTATGTTACAGAAAATATTCTTGACCTATGAAAGCGTCATTACCATTGAGGATGGCTGTAAAATGGGGGGATTTGGAAGTGCAATTTTGGAATATGCCAACGAGATCCATAGTTTTGTCCCAATAAAAATTTTTGGAATTGAAGATGTTTTTATAGAGCAGGGAACCGTTGAAGAACTCCATAAAATATCTAAAATAGACATATCGACCTTAAAAAATTATATTAACAACCTTTTGAATATTGATTAGCATGTACGGTAAAATTTTCATTATTGTCCTTCTGTTCCTAAATTTTAATTTTTTATTCTCACAAGATACCATTCCTGCTCCACAATCCCCGGATTCCACCCAGGTAGATTCGATGCGTGTTGATTCCATGCGCATAGACACCATAGTAATACGGACCTTGCAGGACAAAATAAAGTACATTCCACGGGGGGCGGACCTGACCAATCCAGTTGTTTCATTTAAACGCACCAAGCCACTTGAAGAAAAATATAGACGTTTTAGAATTCCATCATTTTGGGAAAAGGAGAATAAACTTGGATTTAATTTTAGCGAGGTAGCTTTTGTAAACTGGAATGCGGGGGTAACAATTCCATTTCAGGACTGGCCAGCGCCAAATTTGTACGAAATTATAAATTTAGATACGTTCAACTAAACAACAATTTGGACATACGATATGGTCTTAATGCCCAAGAAGGCTTTAAATTAAGAAAATCCGATGATGCATTGCGGTTTTCCTCCACCTTTGCGTTTAGAAGGGATACCATAAGTAATTGGTACTATTCCGCCAGCGCAGAATTTAGGACACAATTCTCCAATGGTTACAAATACCCTGATAGGGACAAACCCATTTCCAGATTTATGGCGCCTGGGTATGCCCTATTGGGTGCTGGTACCTCCTATATTCCCGAAGGCAAAAAATTTAACCTGCGTTTAGCCCCGCTTACCTTCAAATCTACCTTTGTGTTAGACCAAACCTTGGCCAACAACGGCGCCTTTGGGGTACAAAGAGCACTGATAGATACCGATGGCAACATCATAAAAGAGGGCGAAAATGTTTATCTGGAGTTTGGTTTTTTGGTGTCCAACACCTGGGAAACCATGGTTTATGAAAATGTGAAATTAAATCACAGGCTGCAATTATACTCGGATTATGTAAAGAATTTTGGAAACATAGATATTGACTGGGAAGTAAACGTGGACCTGACCGTAAACAAATATGTAAAGGCATCCATAGGTACCCATGTCCTATATGACCACGACATTATTTTCGACGAGGTAAAAGCTGCAGACGGTACCATTACAACCCCGGGAAAGCGTAAAGTACAATTTAAACAATTGCTGGGGGTTGGCTTAACATATGATTTTTAAAGCTGTTTCCCCATAATTTTATTATGGATATGTACTGCGGCACTATCCGATAAGCTGGCAACATAGCAGCAGGTATTTAAAAGTATGTCGTATGTAGAACCTTTGGTTTCCCTATAGGCTTCGGGCAAAGTAGAAATCATAAGTCGGTCATAATTGGAACTGTTCCCTTCCTTATTCCTGATCAATGCCGTATTGTATACATCCAAAATGTCCGAGATAATCCTGTACCCTGCTATTTCTTTTTCCAATACTTCTTGTGACCTGTAAATCTTCTGTACACTTAATGTAATAATGTCTTGGATCTGGGCCTTGAACTTGCTTTTATCCATCAAGGAAACCGAAAATTCCCCCTTTAAAATAGCATCCTCATTTTCTATAAAAATAGCAATTGCATCGGATATCAAGGTATTGATCGCCAAAGCCCTTAAATAGCTCAGACGGTCCTCCATATAGACAAGATTATTATATTTTTTAATATTGATACTGTCCTTAACCAACTTTATTAGATATTCCAAGGCATAATCCTCTGAAATAAGCCCTAAATTGATTCCGTCCTCAAAATCGATAATGGTATAACAGATATCATCAGCCGCCTCTACTAGGAAAGTTAGGGGGTGTCTGCAAAAACCAATGTCCTTGCCTTTTCCCCTTGATTCCAGTCCAAGTTCAGTGGCCACCTCCTGAAAAGAAGCCACATCCTGTTGGAAAAACCCAAATTTCTTGTCCGCAATATGTTTGGTCGGTTTTTTGGGCAAGGATTCCTTTGGATACTTCATAAAAGCGCCCAAAGTGGCGTAACTAAGTCGCAATCCACCTTCAACACCCTGGCGGGATTCCGTTAATAATCTATCCATTGGCATTTCCTTCAAAATCTATGATGTCCTGATTTCTTTTTGGGTCAACATTGTTTCAAATTGTTTGCCCCTGCCTGTTTTAAAATATTCCCCAATGGCCTTTTCCCCGCTATGCCCAAAAGGTGGGTTGCCTATATCATGTGCCAAGGCCGCGGCGGCTACAATAGCTCCAAAATCATTAAAATGAAAGCCGTGCACTTCGCGCAAATGAGGATGTTTTTCCAGAATTTTCTTCCCTGCTATCCTTCCAAGGCTTCTACCTACCACCGAGACCTCCAAACTATGGGTTAGACGGGTGTGCACAAAATCGGTTTTGGAAAGGGGTATTACCTGAGTCTTGTCCTGTAAGCTCCTAAAGGCTGCAGAAAATATCACCCTGTCGTAATCCACTTCAAAACCCAATCGGGTTTCATCCTGTTCCTTTCTTATTCTTTTGTGGGTATCCCCAGAGCGCTTTAAGGATAAAAGCTGTTCCCAATTCATAGTCTTTATTTAACGGCCGCAAGATACATTTTTAGACATTCAACACATAATAAAACCATCTTCCCTTTAGCCTGCCAAAACCAGAACCCCAATTTTAACGATTAATTAAACTTAAGATTACAATGAATTCAATCCCTATCCCCATCTTAGCGTTTGTCTTAAGACTAAATTGGTTTCATTTAAAATATTAGTTTTTGTCGACTATGTAATTGAAATCTCAAGCTACCTCTGGCCAAGGTAGCTTTTTTCATTTAAAGTAAAATTGTTTATAGATTAACATTAACTTAACATATGTGTTGGTACTTTGCACCCGACAAAAACTAATACATTATGAAAATGAAATGCCCCTAGGGCTTGCATTGTGCTCTATTTTTGTATCTTATTCTCAGGAACCCAATTCCCCCGAATTTGGCAAAGGCCTTTTCAATTTAATAGGAAAGGATAGCACTTGGAGCGCCAAAATTGCCGCAAGGATACAACTTTTAGGTAGTACCACTAAAAAAATTTTAAAAAGATTTTTAACGGGCCTAGACAAAATTGAATTTGGGCTAATTATTAGGGGATGGTGGCTCCCAATACACAAGTGACGCTCCAAGAATATATATTGGATGCCGTGGTCATGTGGAATTTTTATCAAAATTTTGAACTATGGGTAGGTCAGACCAAACTCCCTGGCAACATAGAACGGTTATATCATCAGGAAACCTTCAATTGGTA